>JAFQEJ010000057.1 GCA_017399105.1 Clostridia bacterium | reverse complement strand
CTGCCTTTGTGCAGTCGATATCCACGCTGATTGTGGTGTAATCCACATTCTCGGGGATACGAATACGAAGCTTGCCGCGCTTCTTGGGGATGACGGTAATCTCACCCTTCAGCGGCAGTGCGCTGATCACCTTTGCATCGGAAGTATCGGTCGAGAAGAGAAGGTTTACGCTGATCATACCGCAGTAAACGGTAACAATCTTTTCCATGAAGCGGCAGATCGCCTGATTGGCGCCCTGGGTAATATCGAGCGTATTAATGGGAGAGCCTTCGTTTTCAAGATGGGATGCGGGCATGGGGAAGCCATATCCGCCGAGAATACGCGCAGGGATATCTCTGCGGTGATCGCTCTCGGGGTTGGGGGTAGGATTGATGAAATCGTGACGGAGAACCTGTGAGGGGAGCACACCGCTTCTCATGAAGGTTTCTGCACGGGAGAACCACTTGGGATCCTTATAATAATCACCCAGATAGAGACAGAAGGTGACCATATCGCCGATCTGATTGACCTCCCCCTGAACCTGTCCCGGGATGCGGATCTGCTCCTTGATCCAGCCAAAGTCTGTCATGATGACAGGAAGCCCCTTGGGATTCTCAAAGAGACGAACCATCTTTGCAAGCATCTCAGTATCATCGGTGAGCACTGCATACTCTGCCGCGCCCGAGAGTGCAGAAGTGATGGAGTGGATATGCGTACCCGCCGATTCGTACATTTCACCGTCATCGGCGAAGCAATCAAGAGTACCGAGAGCAAATCTGCCTGCTATTTCGAGAGCGCGTCGGTCTCCTGTCAGCTTATACCACTGAGTCAGCGGACCTGTGAGTCTGCCTGCAGTCATAGGCTGAGGCGCGCCGATGGAGCCGGTGAACTTTTCAAGGACACCGTTGGCTTTTGCGATCTCAGGATCGTAGCGTCTGCCGTCATCGCTGACAATATCTGCAATGCCGCGGTAAATTTTTTCCATCTCCTCATAAGCCCTTCCGTCGTGGCGAAGCTCCAGGAGCAGGGTGAGAGATTCAATCGTCTCGCGAACATTGTGAAGCTCGATGCGCCAGGGATCCTTTTCATTGATGAATTCGAGACACATACCGTAGTCTTCATCGAGATGTGCATAGAAATGACGTACATAGGCAGTCTCAACCTCGGGAGAGATCTTGGTGCCGGTGTATTTTTCGTAGTTATACATCAGATCAATGCCGCGTCCGATCGCGTGCTGCATCAGCGTTCCGGGACAGCCGTGAGCGAAGCCCTCGCCATTGGAGCGGTCGCGTGTATAGGCAAAATGAGGACGCATATCCAGCTCAGCTGCAAGGATGCGCTCACAGTAACGCATGCCCAGCATAAGGCGGAGATTCAGATCAGAATCGTACCATTTAATTATATCTTTCATGATTTGTTCTCCTTAACTTATTGAATATTCAGCCAGGTTTTGTAGAAGCTGCCCTCATCGCCGAGATGGAAAAAATTCTTCAGTACCACACCGTCGGCAAGAATGAGTCGAATGCTGCCGTCCTTCATGCGCTGAGGCTTGCAGGAAAGCACATCGTCTTTACCAATCACGGCAGATTCAAAATCAACCGTGGGATTGTCAGCATTATCCATACCGTAGAGAACAGGACCGATGAAGAGAGAGAACTTCCCTGTCAGATCTTCTCCACCTTCTTCAAAACGAGGTACAAAATGAAGATTGAGAATCATTTCGGCACTTTCAGCAAAATCCAGCTTCAGATATTCGCCTGCTGTCGCTGTGCAGGAGCTGCCGTTCACGATGACCTCTGCGTCGGCTGCCCAGGTAGGAATACGAAGGGCAATCGGCTTTGTCATGCCGCTGCAGCTGATTTTTACGCTGCCGCATGCGGGATAATCACCGCTGACGATGATCTTAGCCCCGGCGGAGGTGAAGATTTCACAACTTTCGTATGTATTAAGATAGCAGTATTCTCCATCTTCACAGATCATCCAGCGTCCGATTTCCGAAATGCCGCGAGGAGCGTTGACCGAGCAGCAGTTGAGCTCAGGAGAACCGGGACGACACTGGAAATTGATCGAGTGATAGTTGGCACATTTTGTTCCGTCCATGGGCGTATCATAGGTCGACCACTTACCCGAGGGATGGAAGTATCCCATGACACCATTATAATGGGAACGCTCAAGAAAATCGATATATTCAAGCTTTCCCGTGAGCAGATACAACTCGATGGCAAGGGCGTTAAAGGCAATAACACAGCATGTTTCAATCGGTCCCTGTCTGTACGGGGAGCCGATAGCCTCCTCGTTTGTCGAGAAGGCACCGGTATTATGAACATCGGTGATGATTGTGGATTCAAGAATCAGCGATGCATTCCGCAGATAACGCTCTTCACCTGTGATGCGGTACATCTCAGCAAATCCCATCATGACATGCAGGCCTTCCCAGCGGCGGTTGGGAAACTGCCAGAAGCTGAGCCCTTTGTCTGCGGAGGAAAGAAAGTGAAGCGAACCCTCGCCCTCTGTATCAGCCTCCACCAACCTTGCAAAATCCAGATACCGCTGATCCTTTGTGCGGGAGTACAGGATAGCAAAAATATGGTAGACTGCGAGATTGGTATGAGGATGACCGGTGGAAAGAATGGTTTTCTTTCCGTTATAGAAGGTATTCATGAAAAGTTCAGCCATCTTTTCGACTGCCTTGACATAGCTTTCATTTCTGGTGATATCGTACCAGAGGAGCAGACCGTACATCAAATGATAATGCGCCCATGAGTCCCAGGTATGTCCGATCACATCAGGAGTCTGAGAGAAAGCACCGGTCAGTCTGCACTCTTTTGAGAAGCAGCCCAGATATCCGTCCTCATCCTGATAGGTCAGCAGCTCGTCAATAAAGGCTCCAATCTCGGCAAGCAGAACTTCATCGGGATTCAGGCGGTAACAGCAGGCGGCACCGGTGAGGTATTTACCGGCAAACTCGCCCGACCAGTTGAGCATCGCCCTATAGGGCTTGATATCGCGGTCACGGAGCATGGTTAGGATTGCGGGATTGCTCTCGCGAAGTCCGATCAAAAAGCGGTCGGTAACATGTTTGATAAGCTTTCCGGTATCTCCGGTCAAGGTTATATGCTGACATCCCATAGATTTCATAGGGTTTCTCCTTACCATATCTGTTTGACAGAAGCACGCAGGATCGGTTCCTGCTGCATCATGAATTTCAGTTTGCATTTTTCGCCTGCAATGCGTTTTCCGAGATGCTCGATGATCAGTGAGGTAAAGCCCTCCACATCCTGTCTGACAGTAGTCAGCGGAATGGGATAACCTGCAGCTTCGGGCAGGTCGTCATAACCGGCAATGCTGATATCATCGGGCACCGAAATCCCCGCATCCTCGAGAATATCACATACTGTTATGGCAAGTGTATCCTTGCACAGCACCAGTGCACTGCATTCCTTAATTTCGGTGAGAATACGGTGCTTGAGATAAGCATAATGGACGGCTTCCCGTCCGATCAGGCGGATCACCTTTGGCGTTTCAATTTTCTTGTTGGCACAGAAGGCTTCATATGCCTGCAAACGCGGAGATTTTCCGACACCGATCTCAGCAAAGGCGATATGGCGGTGTCCCTTCGCCCACAGCTCCTCGAGAAGTCTGTACTCACCGGTAAAATCGTCAATATCGATCCAATCAAGCTCGTCATCCTGTCCCAGCAGCATGACACAGGGGATATTCCTCTCGAGGATCAACGACCGGATAGAGGGCGGCATGGGCGGCATATACCAAATCAGCGCATCGGATGCACCGTCAAGCAGCACATGCTTCAGCTGCTCTTCGTCGGCGGTGTTGTAGATTGAAAGTCCCATACCGTGGGCTGTCAGCTCGGCACTGAGAATATTCATGAAATGGAGAAAGAAATGCTCCTTCGCCACCGATTGAAACTCGGGACCGCAGACAAGTGAGATATTTCTCGTTCTGCCTGTAATCAGCGCCGATGCGATGCGGTTGGGGACATAATTCATATTGCGGGCGATCTCGAGAATGCGTTTATGCTTCTCGCTTTTAGGCGGTGTGGTCTTTTTCAGAACATAGGAGACCAAATTCACCGAGACGCCGGCTTCTCTTGCGATATCCGATAGGGTTGCCATAGTACCTCACTTGTTAAATCATTTTTTACTCTATAAAGGAATCGATGATTCTGTCGATCATCTTCTCAAACTGTTTTTCACGAGCTTTGTAGAAGGATGCAAAATTATCCGAAGGAGTTGTATAACTCATCATATGATAAATAGGAAGAGCCATACCGACCGTATCATATACAAAGGAAAAACTCATGGAAGCGGTTTCATTGATAATTTTGATCATTTCCACCGACTGATTATCGAAATACTTATTCTGAAGAGCAATCTCATAATATGCCGGGAAGATCTTCTTGTATCCTTCAAGGCTCATTGCTTCTACAATAAAGCCGGCAAAATCCAGCTTATCTTCTGTCGCATCCGAGGGGAATATAAAGGGATGCTCAACAGTCGAGGTAACATAATTTTCCTGTGCTTCATCATATTTTGGCATCGGGACAAGACCGTAGGAAATATTAGTTTCCCGTACATCCTTTAAAAGGCCTCCAAGCGAGAAATGTCCCATCAGCAGCCTTCCTGCAGTAAACAGCTCAGTTTCATACTTATTGGCATCATCCGTCATATGCGCTCCCTTGCTCTCGCAGAGCCACTGATATACACAGCTGATAACATCGGTCATTTTTTCCATTTCGAATCCGACCTTCAACAGTTCATCTTCATCTTTTCCGATGACATTGATGCCGAAGTTTTCAAGATAACCGTAACAGCCGCCCTCTGTGCTGAAGCCGTAAAGATCCTCTGCATCAAGCTCGCTGTTGCCATTCAGATCCTCATAAAAATCTTTTGTCATGCCGACCAGCTTATCCAGCGTCCAGGTGCCGGCAAGCACATCCTCATAGGGAAGCGTTATCTGATACTCTTCCGCCAGATCTTCATTGATATAGATGATTCTTGCCTGATCCAGCGACATGTATGAAATCGAACCGAGGCCAAGGTAGCAGACATCATTCACGGTAAACTCCTTCAGACCGGGCTGAGACCACCAGGGCTGAGTCAGATCCAGATGAGGAATATCGTAAATGTTGAGGAAATATCCCTCAAGAGATGCCTGAGGAGTCAGCATATCGTGACCGAACGCGATTTCAAATGCATCATCGTTTGACGTAATAATTCGCTTTACTGCAGCAATGTGATCCACATCGCCCATACCGGAATCAACAGCGACAATATCAACGCCGTATTTTTCCTCTACAGCAGAGTTGGCTGCAAAGATTGCATCGTTGACAACCTCGCCATCCTGTTCCTCAGCGTATAAAAACTTGATTCCCCAATCTCTGTTATAGAATCGAAATTCACGTCCATCGAAGTTTGCTTCGGGCAGATTGGAAGTCAGTCCTGCTCTTGCCTGAGCAAGATTGGTCTCACCTTCGGTTTCGGGAGCATCGGTGACAACACCCCCCGTTGTTTCCTTCGTGTTTGAAGAATCACCCTCTCCGCAGGCAGTCACCGATGAAAGCAGCATCAATGCCGCGAGAACCATTGCTAACAGTTTACTACATTTTTTCATTTTTTGCAACTCCTTTTTGAACAATATTTTTGGTAACGTTACCATTTTTGTCTCAATAAACAGGTAACATTACTCAAATCACTGCGCGCCGCGTTTTTTGGTAACGTTACCATTTTATTTTGTATATTCATTATATCATATTTCAAGGTTATATTCAATATGTATTTTCACAAAAATTCCCATTGCTTATTTGTACACCATCACTAAAAAAGCGATGCCGAATGATCGACACCGCTCAGGGCTTATTTCACGAATTTGAAAATTTTACTCCGGAAGAGAATCAGATTCATTCCGGCCAAAAATACGACAAGGATTCCGAAGGTAAGTACAGGCTTAACCGGTGCGAGAGTTGCCAGCAGCATCATGGGGAAGCCGAAAACAATAGCGGGGAAATTCTGATAGACCATGTTATCGGCAGCAGGTGTTTTAAAGTCACCGTCCAGCTCGCGCAGAAGGATAATACCTGTGCTGGCAGTACCGGTAAGCATACCATACATCATCAGAAACTGCTCTTCGGTATATTCGGGAAAGAGAACCTTTGCGATATAGTAGTTATAGGCATAAGTGATCACCAGTCCCACAACGCCGAGAATGAGGATAATACCCCAATAACGCTCAAGGATACCGAGACGGATAGCCGCAATACCCGCAACAACCATAACATCGAAGAAGAAGTTGCTGACACGGGTCATAAGAAAATCGTTGATATATTCACGCTTGATAATATTACGGCGGCGGAAGAAATTCAAAACCAGCTTCACCAGTGTCGCAGTAAGAACACCAAGCAGAAAATTGAAACCGTAGATCACAGATTTCATGCCGGGAAGCAGATTGCCGAGTAAGAACATCAACAAGAATGCCAACATATATGCCGCCATAACAAGTCCGATCTGGACGGTAATCTTATCCATGCTTCCCTGCATGGGAATTTCATTTTCCGACTGCACCTGCTCGGAGCGGAGGCTGCCCTCTTCCTCGGTGGAAACAATGATCTTTCCCCGACGCTTCAGCAAATTCAGATGGATGACACCGCCGATGCTGGCACTGAGGAAGCCAAAGGCAGCGATGGTCAAACCGAAAGTTTTTCCGCCGACAAAGCCGAATTCATTCTCATAAATTGTACCGTAATTGAGTGCCTGTCCGGTTCCCTGTCCGTAACCAAAGGGGAGCAGAATTCCGGCTGCAGCAAAGAAATCCTTCATCACAAGAGTCGCTGCCAGCGTAATGCCCATACCGAAAACAGCCTGAATGAGATAGGTTGAAACGGTTGTAACGCCGGTATTGAAAATCTCAACAGTACGCTTTTTGGTCAACTTGCCGTTTGCTGTCTTGAAGGAGGATGCAATGAAGCCGAGGGCAAGGGTATGATATGTAATAATTTCGAGGGTAGTATAGCCATTGCCGCCGAAGAAAGCGGTCTCGAACATCACATCGCCCGAAATTAAATCATAAATGCCCGCGAAAACAAGCAGAATCAAACCTCCAAGCACCGATGTAGGAATCAGGGACACCTTCAGCGGCTTGATGGTATTTTTCAATACATTCGCAGCAAGAAGGCTGAACAGCAGGACGGCAATCAAATTCAGACTGCCCCATACACTAAAGTCCCAGAAATTTGACATTACTATCACCCTTTACAATATTTTTATACCTGAAATAAATATTGACATATTTCAACGCATTGAAGCGCTTGCTTCCCTTGAACTGATAGACATGCTCACCGTGATAGATATTGAGCTTGTTGCGTCCGAGTACCGACACTGCCGACAGATCGGAAAAGTGCATGCACAGCTCATCTTCCCTTCCCTCATCGATGACGATACGATCGCCGTAGAGAGCGATAGACGCGTCCTTTCGAAGCATGATCTTTCTCTGGTTGATAATCACCTCGGAAAGACGCGCACAGTCACGGTACAGGGGGGTATCTATGTACAATTTGGTATCAAGGTTATTGATAAACTCCTTCTGATACTCATACCAGTCATTTACAAAGCGGAAGGGAAAATCAAAGCCAAGCCCCGTAAACTCCTTGGTAGGAAGATAGCGAACCTGTCGACCGCAAGTTTTGCATGTGATCAGATCACTATGACTTTCAAATTCAGAAAGACCGCAGAAGGGACATACATAGATACAGCGTTCGAGATATTCTGCATTCTTTTTATGATAGAAGCTTGCATCGGGAGCTGCTTCGTTGACATACAGCCCCTCTCGGATCAGCTCAAAAAGAGCATCGTTTGAAAGCTCCTTATATTCCTCCGGCTCAATCACGTGGGATACATAGGCATGCATGCGTCCCCTGCGAAGAACATCGCTCCATCTTGGCTGAACTCCATAGCCGCCTTCAATGCGGAAAAGTGCGACGGGCAGCCCCAGCTTTTTAACAAGCTGAGCAATCGCAGGGCTCATGTACTCTGTCTTTCCACTGTAGGTACGATTTCCCTCGGGAGCAAGGGCGATGGTACCGCCTTCTTTTGCCACACGCAGGCAATTAAGGATAGCCGACACATCCATCGTCTGCTTTTTTATCGGAATCGGTGCCACCAGATAACGAATCAGCGATGAAACCCATCCGTTTGAGAAAATATCCTCGGTAGCGATATAATATACCGGACCGTGGAAGGCAATCCCCGTAAAGAACTGATCAAACACGGTTTGATGATTCATTAAAATCAGATACTGACGGTCACCCTGGTCTGCAAATTTTTTAATTTTTACGCCGTATTTCCATCGGCAGTAGGGATGAACGAATACCGCCGCGATGTTGCGAACCACGCGATGACGAAATTTCATCCACTTTTTTCGTTTCTGCTCCATTTGAGCCTCCGGCTGTCATTTATACAGCATTAATATATAAATCACTATATATTAACATATTTTAATATAATATTACATGAAGGAGTTGTAAATGAACTATGAATATTCACATTTGTTTAACAGATGACTGCGAGCTGTACATAAATACTGTATAAATATGAATTCGAGGTAAATTAATTACTAATCAAACTAAACCGATTTACTTCTTTTGGTTGTTGTGCTACAATACGAGCAGAAATAGATCGATTTAGTATGTGTAATCCCCTCAAATAAAGGAAATATCATGCAAAAAGAACGAATGACCATTCATGACATTGCAAAGCTTGCGGGAGTATCCGCATCGGCGGTATCCATTGTACTCAATGACCGCCCTGGTGTCAGTGATGCCACACGCAGTCATATCAAAAAAATCATACGGTCAAACAATTATACCCCCAACCTGAATTCAAGAAAGCTGATTCTCAACAAGAGCTTCAACATTTTCATCGTCGCCGATCACAGAGCCGGTGAAGGTGCATTTGATGACATGTTTTACAACAGTGCCATTATGGGAGCACTCAGCCGATGCGGAGAAGTTGGATACAATCTGGTTCTCTGCGATATTCTGCAGGAATATGCGTCGTCAACGCTGAAGCAGGCGGTAGATCAGCATAATGTAGACGGTGTGATATTCCTCCAGAATATTCGTGCTGAAGTCGCAGAAGAGCTGACAAGAGCTGCGATGCCCTTTGTTGTACTCGATTCTCACAAGCAAAAATCGGGATATCCCTGTATCTGCTGTGACTATGCCGACGCCTCAGCAAAAGCGGTATCCTATCTTATTAAAACCGGTCATAAACAAATCGCTTTTATCGGAAACAGCAGCGTACATGAATTTTATATTTCCACATTCAACGGCTATATGGGAGCACTGGAAAAGCACGGTATCCCCTGCTGCCCTTCGCTTGCCACATCTGCTGAGGTAAACTTTGAATCGATCAATCAGGCAATCGGCAGATTGCTGAAATCGGAGATCAAACCGGATGCCATCTTCTGTGCCGCTGATCTGATGGCCATCTTCGCCATGCAGAGCCTTGCAATGCGGGGGATCTCCATTCCGGAGCAAATCTCTGTCTGTGCGGTAGACAATATTCTCCCCTCTCAGCTGTCCGTTCCTCCTCTCACCACGGTTGATATTGCAAAAAACCGAATGGGCACCGAAGCTGTGGATATGCTGATGGACATGATCGAAGGAAAAAATGACATCAATTTCCGGCGATGCATCCCCACAGGTGAAGTGCTGGTTCGCAATACAGTTATAAACAGGAGTTAATTATGATCAAAACAGTTTATTTTGTGCCCACAACCCATCACGATCTGGGCTATACGCACTATATTGACGAGCTGCTGGAGGTCTACTGCGGCTATTACGACAGCATCCTCGATTTCTGCGACAAAACCGCCGACTATCCCTGGGAAGCGCGTTATCGCTACAGCGTGGAGGAATTCTGGTCACTGGATTATTATCTCCGCCACACCTCGGACCTTAACCGTGAGCGGATGAAGGTTTATGTGAAGGAAGGAAGAATTGAGCTTCCCGCGCTTTATGCAAATCTGATCGATGGCATCTGCACGCCGGAGGAAATTGCCCGCGCAATGTATCCCTCGGCGGCTTTTGCCAGGGAATGCGACGTAAAAATCAAGTCGGCGGCGCTCACCGATATGCCCGGCATGAGTGACGGCATGATCGCAGCACTGTCACAGACAGGAGTAAAGTATCTCTTCGCCGGTTTTCCCATGTACTTCCGCTGGGGAGATATCACGGGAGCAGTCCCGCCTATGGAGCACGAATACTGGGATGAGCGTTCTGTCAATCCCTGGGGACATCCATCTGCCTTCAAATGGCAGTCTATCTCGGGCGGCGAGATGTTCGTCTGGTATCAGGACGGATACGGCTGGTTTGGCAATGACAAGACCGCTTTGGTAGCGCATGATACATACGAGGACATCGAAGCGAATCTGAGCAAATTTCTCGGTGAAATCGAAGACAAGGGCTCTCCCTACACGGTGATGCGCTATATCGATCATGGCTCGGACAATGAGCCGCCCCGAATGGGAATTTCGGATATTGTCCGCCGCTGGAATGAGGAGCATACCGATGTAAAGCTTGTTGTCGCAACCAACGCGATGTTCTTTGAAGCCCTCGAAGCAGACTGTGCGGGAATGACGCTTCCGACAGTTCGCGGTGAGCTTCCCCACACCGACTACACAACCCTTTCGCTGACCGATGCAGCGGTGACTGCGATGAATACACGCACCAAGGCACGGGCATTGAATCTGGAAAAGCTGACCGCGCTGACAGGGAGCTCAAATTCCGCTCCATTTGGCGAGATATACCGCGGAATTTTGCATTATGATGAGCATTGCTTCGGCATGTCAGCGCCCTTCGGCAATGCCAATGAATACAATCGGCTGATGAAGGTGAAATATGCTTATGATGCAGCGCGAATCTGTGACTATGTCAGCAGTACAGCAGCCACAGAAGGAAATCGCCTGAGCTGTTTCTCTCCGACCCCCAATGGCGGCATCGCACAGCTGCTCTCAACCGAGCTGATCGAAAGCAGTGTCCTCCAATGCGATGAAGTAACCAATCCGCTGCTGCCGGTTTACGGGGTAACCGATGCCTTTGCAACACTCCTGCCGGGACAGAAGCTGTACGAATACACAGCAACAATCAATGCTGTCGGAATGGGAATCGATGATCTTGCGGACAGCGTCACACCTGCGGATGATATTATCCGCGAAGCAGGTGCCATCGAAAACCGATACTACCGTGTGGAATTCAGCGATAAGGGCATCATCCGTATCTTCGACCGTGAGCTGGGACGGGATATCACCGACGGCTCCATGCCTGTCGGATCGGTTATATTCCGCGACGTGCGGGACGATTCGCTCAGCGTGCAGCATACGAATTCGGTATATCGGCGCAAATCCGGTCCGATCGCAGACAGCATTGTCATCGAAGCCGCCTGCAAGGGAGCACCGCAGATTACAGCAGAGGTCACACTTTATCACACCCTAAAACGTATCGATTTTGCCTATCGGCTGATTCTCGACCGCACGCCTCTTCGTGAGATGTTTATAAACTTTCCCTTTGCAGCAGATAGCCCGGAATTTGTTTTTGGCGGTACAGACTGCGAAGTCAGAGCCTTTGATGACATTGTAAAAGGTGCCAATACCAATCAGTATGCAGCCAATCGCTATGCAGCGGTTAAATCGGAGGACACCATCACACTTGCCATGGCAGAAGCGCATATTGTCTCCTTCGGCGGACTGCATCCCACAGCGGTTTCGCAGGCGCATCATCATCTGAATCCCATCGATTATACCAAGCCTTTCATTGAAAAGAGCGACATCAAAAATGCTCATATCACATCGATGATCGCCTACAATAACTGCCGCACCAATTTCGCGGCATCACAGCTTGGCGAGGTAATCTACCGTTATTCGATCACATCGGGCAAGCAGGTATCTGCCGAAGCCTTCGCCGACAGCTTTGTACATGAACCGATGCTGCTGAAAGGAAGCTATTCTCCCGTCACCCTGACATTGGGAGATTCCAACCTGCGTCCGATCTGCTTCAAATCCGCAGAAGATGGAGAGGGCTTCATCCTGCGAATCCGGGAGTGCGGCGGCAGAGAGAGCATCGCTTCAATCGCGCTGAGCGGGCATGAAATCTCCGAAGCCTATATCTGTAATCTTACAGAAGAAACGCTTTCAGTATGCGATCCGAAAAAGCTCCATGTCGATGCCAACCAGACAATAACACTCAGAATTCGATTGAAATAAGGGGGAATTCATTATGAGAACAACTGTTGAAACGGTGCGCGGTCCGATTCCTGTTTCCGAAATCGGTACCACACTGACTCATGAACACCTGATTGTTGATACAACCCGCGTGTACTTCAAATCCTATGGCGAAGAAAAGATGAGTGACGAGAAAATCACAGTCGAAAACCGCAGTGAAATCGTTAAGGATCTGCACACCATTGTCTTCGGCTACAAAGATAACATCATTTTCGATAATGTTGACGATATGGTGCAGGAGCTTGAGACTTTCAAGGCGGCAGGCGGAAAAACCGTATTTGAGGTAACTACGCTTGATTTGGGACGTAATCCCCTTGCCCTGCGCGAGATCTCCGAAAAGAGCGGCATCAATATCGTGATGGGCGGCACCTATTATTACTTCCCTTCCATCGATCCCAAGACACAGGAAATTATCCTTGGAGAGCGCGGAGCGAATCGGCTTGCCGATCTGATGATCGCTGAATTTTTTGATGGCGTAGACGGCACGGGAATCAAACCGGGCGTACTCGGTGAGCTGGGACTGCAGTATGATGTCAATACCAACAATATTCTCCTTCACGCTGCCATGATCGCGCAGAGAGAAACCGGAGCTCCGCTGATCATTCATTCCGCCCCCTTTGAGGCACTTGATGTCGCTGAAGAAGAGGGCGCAGATCCCACCAAGATCGTCATGGGGCACTGGACAATGGCTCATCCCGTAGACGAGGCAATCAAGCGGGGCGCATGGGTATCCTTCGATCAGTTCGGCATGAACTTCCCGGGCATCATCGGTGACGATCAGCGTGTGCTTGATGTAGTCGCCATGTTCGAGCGCGGATATGAAAAACAGCTCCTTCTCTCGATGGACACCTGCTGGAAGGTACGCCTGAAGAAATACGGCGGCGCGGGTTATGGCGACATCTTTGAAAACAGCTTCCCCAAGCTGATCAAGGCAGGCATCACACAGGCTCAGCTTGATGCTGTCATGTGCGATAATCCAATGAAACTGTTATCATAAAACATTCTATGAGGTGAATATTATGAAACGAAATCTATCAGCACTTTTAGCCATACTCCTTCTGCTTTGCTCCTGCAGCAGTGATGCGGGTGATGGCCAAACAAACGACACAAAGCCTTCCAATGGCGAAACAACTGCTCCCGTCCAGGAAGAAACAGTCATTGACAAGAGCAATGTTCTCTCCCTCTTTGAGCGGGGCGACTATGACGGAAAAACCTACCGTGTGATTGCCTCCGACACCTTCAACGCATCAATTGTTGTCCCCCAGGCGCCGCTGGAGGAAGAAAACGGTGACAGTGTGAATGATGCACTCTACCAACGAGATGCCATGATTGAAGATTATTTCGGTATCGAGATCGATTACACCATCCCCGAAAATGATACTGTCACAGGTGAGTATATCAAAAACGCCGTATCCTCCCAGGAGGATATCTACGATATGGGACTGGCATCCATGGCGAATGTAGCCTGGCATATCGCACAGACCGGTATGATCCGTGATATGAATGCCATCGATGAAATCGATCTGACCGCAGAGTGGTGGAACAAATACACCATCTCCGATCTCTGCATCAATGACAAGGTTTACATGGCAACAGGCGATATCACAAACCGTTCGGTAACGGCTATCTCGGGTTATGTATTCAACAAGAAGCTGCTGAAGGACCGCAATATGGAGGAGCCCTATCAGTATGTATATGACGGCACCTGGACCATGGAGCGCATGTATGGCATGTACAAGGATCAGGAACAGGATCTGAACAGCGACGGAAAATTCAAGATTGCCGACGACTTTATTCCGCTTCAGACGGGCGGTTACGTGAACTATTTCGCTGCCGGCGGCAAGATTCTGGAGAAAGACAGCGAAGGTTCCTTTAAGCTGGTACATACAGATGAAAAGAATGTCACGCTCCTTGAAAATGTACGCAGCTACTTCACCGGCGATGGTGTGGTCTTTAATGTGGGCTATCCCGGTGTGGATGCTTTCAAGGAAAACCGCTCACTCTTTGCTTATGTGGCAGGATGTGACCTGTCGCTCTTCCGCGATATGGAGGATGATTACGGCTTTGTTCCCTTCCCCAAGGGAGACGAAAGCCAGAAGGACTACATTAATCCCGGCAACTACTGGATTGCTACCTGTACTATGATCCCCGTAACAGTCAGCGATGATAATATCAGCTTTGTCGGCACCATGACAGAAGCACTGGCTGCGGTTTCGCGCTTCACCTCCATCAAGGCAAAATATGATATTCTGCTGCTTGAAAAGGAGCTTCGTGACGAAGATTCCAAAGCTATGGCTCAGATCTGCGCTGAAACCATGTCCTTTGATATGGGAAAATTAGCAAATGTAGGCGGACTTGCCGATATTATGGAAAACGCTTTCGTCAAAGAGGATGATTTTGTTTCCAAATACGCAAAGGTCGCTGAAAAAGCACAAAAGGAGCTTGACAAGCTCCTCGAAGCGATCGGATAACACGGATGAATAAATAGAAAGAGCTTGACGTATCACCCGTTAAGCTCTTTCTATTTTGGCTGCCAACAAAAAAGCCTTGCAAACTTTTGTTTACAAGACTTTCGTATGGTGGGGACAACTGGGATCGAACCAGTGACCTCATGCATGTCAAGCATGCACTCTAACCAGCTGAGCTATGCCCCCGTGACCTGTATATTATAACATACGGATACCGCATTGTCAAGACTTTTTGAGAAAATATTTTAGGGAATGTACCCCAAAGGATACATTCCCTAAAACCGTACGGACTTGCCGCGTATAAATTACTTATACTTACGTTTTCTCGCTGCTTCGGATTTCTTCTTGCGCTTAACGCTCGGCTTGTCGTAGTGCTCTCTCTTCTTGAGTTCAGAGAGGACACCGGATCTTGCGCACTGTCTCTTGAATCTGCGAAGCGCGCTGTCGAGTGTTTCGCCGTCTTTCACTTTGATTTCTGCCATTACTAATTCCCTCCCTCCGCTTTCAGCAAAGAGAATATCAATCTCACAGATTATTATACTACAAAACAGTCCTGTTGTCAATGATTTTTTGCTATTATTTTTTCGTTTTTACAACTTTTTTATCCCTTGACTACGATGTTTGCCAGCTTATTTGGAACATAGATTTCCTTCACGACGGTCTTGCCGTCGATCAGCGCTGCGATGGCGGGAACTGCCTTCACAGATGCGAGAACAGTATCCTTATCGGCACCCATGGGAATTTCCAGTGTACCCTTCAGCTTACCGTTAACCTGGAGAGCAATCTCAACGCTGGAATCCACAGTCTTAGCTTCATCGTAGGTCGGCCATGCAGCCAGTGAGCAGTAGCCTTCGCCGCCCAGAGCTTCCCACATTTCCTCACAGAGATGGGGAGCGAAGGGACAGAGCATGAGGATAAAAGTCTTGAGTTCATCCACTGTCAGGCTTCCGTAATCGCTGATGTCATTGATCAGTGTCATAAGAGCCGCGATAGCGGTATTGAACTTCATCTCCTCAATGTCAGAGGAAACCTTCTTGATGGTCTTATGGAAGTTGGACTCCAGTTTGGGAGTAACACCGCTGCCTTTTGCGATGTCGGCAAGACCTGCCACACGCTCGAGGAACCGCTTGCAGCCTCTCATGCTGCTCTCACTCCAGGGAGCCGCAGAACCATAGTCACCCATGAAAAGAATATAGACACGCAGCGTATCGGCGCCGAATTCGTCCACTACATCGTTAGGATCAACAACATTGCCGCGGGATTTGGACATTTTCTGACCGTCGGGACCGAGAATGAGACCCTGAGCGGTACGCTTTGCGTAGGGTTCTGCGGTAGGAACCACGCCGATGTCATAGAGGAATTTATGCCAGAAACGGGAATAGATCAGATGGCGGGTAACATGCTCCATACCGCCGTTGTACCAGTCAACAGGCATCCAATACTTCAGCTTTTCCATATCTGCAAGGCACTCATCATTGTGCGGATCACAGTAGCGCAGGAAGTACCAGGAAGAGCCTGCCCACTGAGGCATAGTGTCGGTCTCGCGCTTAGCAGGGGCGCCGCACTTGGGGCATGTGCAGTTGACAAAGGAATCGATCTTGGCAAGGGGAGATTCGCCGCCTTCACCGGGCTCGAAATTCTCCACAACCGGAAGCTTGAGGGGAAGCTCCTCATAGGGAACACCCACATCACCGCAGTGAGGACAATGTACGATCGGGATAGGCTCGCCCCAGTATCTCTGGCGGTTGAATGCCCAGTCCTTCATCTTATACTGAACGCCCTTCTCGCCGATACCCTTCTCTCCCAGGTAAGCCAGCATCTTCTCGATAGCTTCCTGCTTGGTCTTGATTCCGTTTAAGAAGTCGGAGTTGACCATTTCACCGTCGCCGGTGTAGGCTTCCTTTTCGATATCGCCGCCCTTGATGACCTCGATGATATCGATGCCAAATTTCTTTGCAAACTCATAATCGCGCTCATCGTGCGCGGGAACTGCCATAATAGCACCTGTACCGTAGCCCATCATGACATAGTCGGAGATATAGATCGGGATCTGCTTGCCGTTTGCGGGATTGATTGCACAGATGCCTTCAATTCTCACACCGGTCTTATCCTTGACAAGCTGTGTACGCTCAAATTCGGTTTTCTTTGCACATTCAGCCTTATATGCGTCAAGAGCATCGTTATTCTTGATGATATCGCGATAAGTATCAAGTACCGGATGCTCGGGTGCGATAACCATGAAGGTTACACCGAACATCGTATCACAGCGAGTGGTATAGATGCGCAGTGCTTCATCCAGCTCACCCTTTTCTGATGCCAGCTTGAAGTTTGCAAAGGCACCTGTGGAGCGTCCGATCCAGTTTTCCTGCTGGAGCTTTACATTGGGGAGATAATCAAGCTCAGCCAGACTGTCAAGAAGCTTATCTGCGTACTCTGTAATGCGGAGATACCAGACGTCCTTGGACTTTTGCACAATATCGCTGTGGCAGATATCGCACTTGCCGCCCTGGGAATCCTCGTTGGAGAGGACAACCTTACAGCTGGGGCAGTAGTTTACAAGAGTCTTTGCACGGAAGACAAGACCGTGATCAAACATCTTGCGGAAGATCCACTGAGTCCACTTATAGTAGCCCTCTTCGGTGGTATCAACCGTTCTTGTCCAGTCGAAGGAGAAGCCGACGCGCTTGAGCTGAGAGGTGAACTTTTCGATGTTCTGGTCGGTTACCTTACGGGGATGAATACCGGTCTTGATGGCATAGTTCTCGGTAGGCAGACCGTAGGCGTCAAAGCCAATGGGGAAGAGGACATTGTAACCCTGCATTCTTCTCTTACGGGAGACCACCTCGAGACCGGAGTATGCCTTGATATGACCAACGTGCATACCTGCGCCGCTGGGGTAGGGGAACTCGACAAGACCGTAGAATTTCGGCTTGTCGGTATTTTCGGAAGCGCAGAAGATGGCATCCTTATCCCATTTCTCCTGCCACTTTTTCTCAATGGATTGGAAATCGTATTTCATTTATGTCGAATCCTTTCTGGGAATAACTTACTTTTCGGTTACAAGATCGCTCACATCGATCTCGGTTGCATCGCTCCACAGCTTCTCGAGGTTGTAGAAATTGCGGGTCTCGGAATTGAAAATGTGTACGATGACAGAAGAATAATCGAGCAGAACCCAGGATGCCTCCTCATAACCCTCGATATTGTGAGGGGGAAGCTCACGCAGTCCCAGCCGATACTCAAGCTCGCCCGCAAAAGCGCGGATCTGTGTATTGGAGTTACCGGTGCAGATGACGAAATAATCGGCGATGATGGTATTCTTCTCCACATGCAGCAGCTTGATATTCTTTGCATTTTTTGTGTCGAGGACGCGAATGATCTCCTTTGCAAGAGTCAGCGGATCTGCGCCGACAAGACTCTGCTGAAGGACTTCGTTCTCTGTATTGTGATCCATCTGGTGGCTCCTTTTCTGTTCATGAAATGAGCAAAAACCGGCAGTGATGCCGGCTTGCTGTTATATCGGTAATTTTCTCTGATAAAAACAGCAATACGCTGCTTTTATTATATCACAAAATGCGGATATATTCAAGAACATTTCCTCGATTTTCATTGATTTTTGCGCGAATCTTTAGGGAAAATAGCGCGAATCGAGGGGAATATCGGGATCATCTCCGTCAAGTATACCCGACGCGGTGTAGGTATTATCCGTGATGACCGATGCTGCAGCATAATATATATCGTTGATATGCTGCTTTGCGGTGTCTGTAAAGACGCGGTTGCGGTCAAAAATCGAATCGGTGATCTCATCGGTGAAAACATTCAGGTAGCGATTGATAATTGCCAGCGTGTCATAACGCTTCATGATGTAATACCATGCGCCTGAGTCCACATTGGCTCTCGCCTCAACACCGGGAAGTGTCATCATGCTGATCTTCGAAAGGTCGAGATTCAGTGCGTTTGTGCCGAAATATACACAGTCGGAAACCGAGAGCGAGGTTGTGACATTGTTTATCAGCTCATTGACAAGACCGGTGATCATCGAGGGAGAAACGCTCTTTTTAAGCTGGGATATAAACGCTGAGATGAAAAGCTTCTGAGCATTTACTCTGCCGATATCACCCTCAAGATAGCCTGCACGGTAGCGCATGAACTGCTCAGCTTTTTCGCCGTTCAGGGTCTGTTTGCCCGCCTTCAGGTCGATATGCAGATTCTGATCGGGATCGTGATATTCCATATCGATGGGGACATCAATCTCCACACCGCCGATCAGGTCGACTATGCTGCGGAAGCTGTCGATATTGACCAGCACAAAGCGGTCGATCACAATATTCATATTTGTCTGGATGGAGGATGCTACGCTCTGCATGCCTGTATAGAGGGGATCATCCGCTCCCTTGGCTCTCGCATCATTGTAATACTGAGCGAGGAGCGCGTTCACTCTGCTGCCACCGATATAGGTGTCGCGGGGAATCTGCAGGATGGACAGATTGCCGTTTTTCACATCGTAGGAAACCACCATAATCACATCGGTATTCAATGCTACCTTATCTCTGCCCATGACAAGAATGTTGTATTTGTCCTCCACACGCTCTGTATAAAGAGGATCGGTTTCGATGGCAGGCGTATTTGCCTGGTCCTCGGTTTCGACAGGCTCCTCAGTCTCAGAACGATCAGTATCGGTGCCGAAGGGATTTTCATCCACATCTACATCCGGCTTATACATCATCAGATAGGCTGCCGCCATACCGATCAGGCATACGAGCAAAGCGATGACCGTCAGGGTGACGATCAGCCATGACGATGAGCGGTTTTTTTTCGGTTTTCTCTTTTTCAGCTTGTTGTTCATTCCTCTGTCCTTCAGTGTTGCATTTTGGAATAGATCAGGGCGTTGCGCGCTTCGATTGTATCAGTACAAACAGGCTCTCCATCCTCCAGGAGTGCGCAGATGGTCATATCGAAGGATTCGATCAGAATCTCATCGAGCACAGAAAGTCTGTCCTGCATATTCTTTGCTTTTTTAATCTTCGTGTAAAAATGCCGACGCAGCTTCACACAGTCATCGAAGGTGCGCGTCTGTTCAATATAATCGGCGAGATAAAGCAGCTTTTCTCCCAGTGTCATCCCTGCTCTGCCGGTAGTATGCCAACAGATCTGCGAGCAGAGCATATCATCGGCAAGCTCGGGAAAATCCAGCTTCACAAGTGCCGCCGCCGTCTTGGCATGCATGATTTTCGGGGAGAGAATATCAATCTCAGCCCCCTCAATGCCGAGCTTTGCATACAGCTCCGCCTGTTCACTGCCCTTCTTTTCCTTGGTTATATCATGAAGAAGCGCTGCATACTGCAGACGCAGCCTGTCTGCACCTGTAATGCCGAAGAGCTCAGCAAGTACTGCGGCTTCTTCTTCGACTGCATAGGTATGTGACAGCCGTTTGCCGCCGATATAGTCTTTGATTCTTTCTCTCAGCTGTAATAGCCCAATCATTTTCTGTTTCCTATGATTTTTGTCGGGGATATCGTGATTTTATTCGGTGTAGAGCCGATTTCTGCGAATATAGTCGGCGATTTCGGGGAGAATAAGACTCTCTGTATCCTCACCGTCAGCGATTTTCCTGCGCAGCTCGGTGGAGGAAATTTCGTACACAGGAGCATCAATCAGATGGATTTTTGCCCCATACACCTGTTCATACTCCGCTTTTTTGATCAGGATTGCTTCATCATCCGCATTTTCTCGGCGGATGAGTGCAATTTCGGCAAGAGTGAAGATATCTTCTGCCCGAAACCAGGTATCAAGAGTGAGAAACATATCGGTACCGCAGAGAAAGCAGAGTTTAACATCTGCTCCCGAAAAATGCGCCATGGTCAGCGCAGTATAGCTGCAGCTCCCACCTCTGATCTCATAATCGGATACGACAATTCTATCGCTCACCGATGCAAAGGCTTCGCGAGTCATGGCAAGGCGGTGAAAAGGATCATCCCCCTTCACAGCCTGCTTGTGCGGCGGCAGGCAGGTGGGAATCACATAGAGCAGCTCAGGCTGCCAAAATTCAAGAAAAGCCTCAGCCGCACGGATGTGCCCCATATGAACCGGCGCAAAGGTACCGCCATAAATGCCGATTCTTTTCATTATTTCGGAAGCTCGATTTTGGGTTTCTTTTTGGATTTTCTCCAGAGCACAAAACGGGTTCCAATGACCTGAACCACCTCGGATTCGGTAGCTTCGGCGATCATCTCAGCCGCTTCACGGGAGGAGTAGTCACAGTTATCGAGGACACGGAGTTTGATGAGCTCGCGTGCTTCCAGTGCCGCGCCGATCTGCTCGCACATCACATCGGTGACGCCGCCCTTGCCCACCTGATAGATGGTATCCATAGGAGCGGCAAGTGAGCGCAGATAGGCTCTCTGTTTGCTTGTCAGCATATATTTTACCATGCTTCACCCGAAAATTCAGTCGGATGAAGTAACCTTTCTTGCTTGATTTGATCAATAAATTAGGGAATTTTTATGAATGCATGCGAAGCTTGAATGCTTCAGCAAAGGCTTTCATCGCGCGTCCGCGGTGGCTGACGGCATTTTTCTCGTCGGCAGTCAACTCGGCAAAGGTTTTGCCTGCACTCCCATAAAGGAAAAGCGGATCGTAACCGAAGCCGTCGCTTCCTCTTGCTTCTGTAAGGATGATGCCGGGGCACTCTCCGCGCACAACAATAGGCTCACTGCCATCCGGAAAGGCACAGACCACCACCGAGACAAACTTTGCGCTTCTCTTTTCTGCGGGAAGCCCCTCAAGGGAAGCCAGCAGCTTGGCGTTGTTCTTCTCATCGGTGGCTCCCTCCCCCGAATAGCGGGCGGAATAAACACCGGGCGCACCGTCAAGAGCATCGACGACAAGTCCCGAATCGTCTGCAACCGTGATATATCCCAAGCCTGCACCGGTATTTGCCTTGATCAGCGAATTCTCCTCAAAGGTTTCACCGGTCTCCTCAATCTCATCATGGAATCCAATGTCATCAAGGGAAAGGATTTCTATCCTATCTGACGACACAGATGCCAATAATGTTTCAAGTTCTCTGATTTTCTTTTTATTCCTTGATGCAAGAAGAATTTTCATAACAGATACCTCAGGCTTCAAAGAGAGCGTTTACAAAATCTTCAGCGTTGAATTCTTCAAGATCGTCAACCTTTTCGCCCACTCCGATGAACTTGACGGGAATATCGAGTTCTTTCTTAATCGAGAAGGTGATACCGCCCTTGGCAGTACCGTCCAGCTTGGTGAGAACGAGACCTGTGATATCGGCGGTGTTCTTGAATTCTTTTGCCTGGCTGACCGCATTCTGACCGGTGGTGGAATCGAGCACCAGGAATGTCTCACGGTCACAGTCGGGGAGCTCTCGGTCGATGACGCGGTTGATCTTGGAAAGCTCGTCCATCAGGTTTTTCTTATTATGCAGTCTGCCGGCAGTATCGACGATAAGTACATCTGCACCGCGCTTCTTTGCGGCATTTGCTGCATCAAAAACCACCGCCGCGGGATCCGAGCCCTCGGAATGTTTGATCAGCTCTACGCCCACACGGTCTGCCCAAACCTGAAGCTGATCAATCGCACCGGCACGGAAGGTATCGGCAGCGGCAAGCATAACATTCTTTCCGCGTGATTTGAGGACATTGGCAATCTTCGCGATGGAGGTTGTCTTTCCAACGCCGTTGACACCGATGACAAGAATAACAGAAGGAGTGGTATTCAGTTTCAGCGGCTCGGGCTCGCCAATCATCTCGACGAGAATTTTCTTCAACGCATCGTAAGCCTTATCGGTATCGTTAATGCGATCCTCCTTGATGCGGTCGCGGAGTTTATCCAGAATCTCTTCGGTGGAAGCATATCCAACATCTGCCATGATCAGAATTTCTTCCAGCTCCTCCAGCATATTCTCGTCTACCTTGACAAAAGATTTGAAGAGATTATTGACCTGTGAAAAGACCGTATTCTTTGTTTTTGTCAGACCGGCCTTGAGTTTTTCAAAAAATCCCATGATTATTTATCCTTTCGGGTTGTATTAAAGCTTAACCCCCAGACGCTCCTCTGCTTCGTTGACATCCAGCGAGAAGACGCGGGAGATTCCCTTTTCGTACATAGTTACACCATAGAGCACATCGGCAGCCTCCATGGTACCACGGCGGTGAGTGATGATGATAAACTGCGTATCCTTTGACATGCGCCGCGCATATTCGGCAAAACGAGCCACATTGACCTCGTCCAGCGCAGCCTCAATCTCATCGAAGAGACAGAAGGGTGTCGGATTGACCTTGAGAATCGCGAAAAGCAGTGCGATAGCGATAAATGCCTGCTCACCGCCCGAGAGAAGCATCAGATTCTTGATGATCTTTCCGGGAGGCGCTACGTTAATCTCGATACCAGACTCAAGCGCATGCTCGGGATCGGTCAGCCTGATCTCGGCATTGCCGCCGCCAAATAGTTCGCGGAACACATTACGGAAATTGAGGTTGATATCCTCGAGTACCGTGGTGAAACGGACACGCATCTCGCTCTCCAGCTTGGTAATGATGCCTGCCAGATCCTCGCGGGATGTGAGCAGGTCATTATACTGGGCGGATAGAAATTCATATCGCTCCTTGACCTCGGCGTACTCTTCGATGGCACCGGTATTCACATTGCCGAGAGCACGGAGCTTGCGCTTCGATTCATCAAAGCGTGCGGCAACTTCGGTGCGGTTTTCGACAGTGACCGGGGGATAGGACAGCTCAAGGGCTGCCGAATAGCTGAGCTCGTATTCTTCCCAGATGGTCTGGGTCATCTTGTCCTGCTCTCCCGCAAGCCGATCCTTCAGGCTCTCAAGGCGTGTATATTCGCGGAAAATCCGCTCGCGATCGCTTGTTTTTTCCTTGATTTTTGCACGAATTTCGTTGATTTTGATTTCAAATCCGTCATCCTCACCGGCAAGCTGCTCGGAAAGCTTGGCAAGCTCATCCTCGGCAGTGCTTAAAGCTGTGATCTCAGTTTTCATATGAGCCAGCTCGGCACGGGCTTTTGTCAGCTTTTCGTTTGATGCAAAGACCGCACGCTCCAGCGATTCGATCTTTTCAGCCAGCGTCATACGGGAAGCTTCGGCGAAATCGAGAGCACGCTCGGCAGCTTCGGTGTCCTTGCGCAGCTCGGCAATGCGAACAGCAAGAGCATTCTTACGAGTCTGAAATGCATCAATCGCATCAAGACAGGACTTTTTGTCACAGTCCAGCTTTTCCATATCGGTGCGAATGGCTTCGATCTCTGTACTGTGAGAATCAATTTCCGCATTGATTTTAGCACACTCGTCTGAAATTCCCCGATCCTGTCCCTTGATACGGGCAAGGTCGGCTTCGATTGCATGCAGTCTGCGCTCATCGCTCTCCTTCTGGGATTCGAGAACGCCGCACTGTGTAACCTCAGCTTGATTCATGACAGAGACAAGCTCGTTCTTCGCCACCATATCGGCGCGTTTTTCGCTTGCTTTCTTGATTTCGGCATCGATGACAGCAAGCTTTTCCTCGACAGCTTTGCGACGAAGCTCATCTCTCTGCATGGTATCGGCGATACGCTCAATCTCGGCATTTCGGGTGAGCATACCGCTGTCACGCTTGGCAGAACCGCCTGTGAAGGAACCGCCCGCATTGATGATCTGACCGTCGAGGGTGACGATACGCAGACGATATCCCATGGCTTTTGCCATATAGGTAGCATTATCAATAGTATCGCAGATGGCTGTTCGTCCGAGTATGTAGGAGATCACCGAGTAAAAACGGTCATCACAGTCCACAATCTCCGACGCAACGCCAATATAGCCTTTATATTTTCTCAGCTCACTCTCCGAATAGCCAAGGGTCTGCGCCTTGATTGATGTCAGCGGATAGAAGGTAGAGCGTCCGGCATTCTGCTTCTTCAGCAGGGCGATGGCAGCCTTTGCGGCTTCTTCGTCCTCAACCACAATATTCTGAATATTGGCACCGAGGGCGGTCTCGATGGCAACGCTGTAACGAGGCTCCACCGAAATCAACCTCGATACGGGGCCGTAAATGCCTCCAAGCTGTCCTCGCTCGGCAGTTTCCATGATAAAGCGAACGCTGTGGGCATATCCCTCAAAATGCTCCTCCATGCGGCGCAGCGCATCTGCCTTCTGTCGGGATGCTGAAATCGCAAGACGGATATCATTCAACTCTTCTGCGGTCCGGTCACGTTCCTGCTTTTTGGATGCTGTATCAAGATCAAGCCTGCGAAGCTCTTCCCTGTGTGCATCCTGCATGGATTTGTATTCATTCAGCTTACTCTTTGCCTTGATTATTCTGCCGTCAAGCAGTTCGATGGCAGCCCTCAGGTCTTCGGCTTCTTCCTCCAGCTCGGTAATGCGCTCGGCATCCACACGGCGGGAGCCCTCCAGCTCGGAAAGGTGCAGTCTGCCCTCGGAGATTGCCGCTTCGGCACTCTGCAGACCGCGCTCTGCAGCTTCCTTCTTCAGTCTCACCTCAAGGAGCGCGTCTTCGGTATCGGCAAGCTGATTCTCAAGTGACTCATATTCTTCCACAGCAGCGGTCAGCGTTTCTCCGGTGTTTTCAAAGCTTCCGCGCAGATTTTGGCTGTTTTCCTCAGCCGATGCCAGATCGCCGCGGCGCAGCTTCAGCTCAAGTTCATCTGCCTTGAGATTTTCTTCGGTATGCCCGCAGTCATTTTCGAGGATTCCTGCAGCGCTTTCCAGCTTATGACGGCTTTCCACCGTCTCGCTGAGTTTGCGGCGTGTCTCTTCGGTTTTCAGTTTGTTTTCCTGAGAACTGATATAAATGCGCTCGTTCTGTGCCTCAAGGCTCGAGAGTGCTTCATCTGCGATATCCAGCTCACGCTTGGCGATATCGAAGGTTCGCTCCGCCTCCTCGACCTTCCTTCGAATTTCGCCCACATCATAGAGCCAGAGCGAAACCTCGGCGGATTTTTTCACCTCATAAAGATCAAGGTATTTGCGTGCGCGCTCAGCTTCCTTTTCCAGCGGTCCGACTCTGCCTTCGAGCTCGGCGATGATATCTCCGACACGAAGCAGATTATCGTTAACACCATTCAGCTTCAGCTCAGCTTCGTGCTTCTTGTAGCGGTACTTGGAGATACCGGCAGCCTCCTCGAAAATAATTCTGCGTTCTTCGCTCTTCTGAGAGATGATCTCGGCAACCTTACCCTGCCCGATGATCGAATAACCCGAGCGGCCGATACCGGTGTTCATGAAAAGCTCGGATATATCGCGCAGTCTCACCGGCTTGCGGTTGATCATATATTCGCTGTCTCCGGTACGCATATAGCGTCTGGTGACCGTGATCTCATCGCCCTCATAGTCGAGCCGCGCATCTCCCACCGAATTATCAATGGTCAGCGAGACTTCGGCAAAATTCATGGGCTTGCGGGTGTCGGTGCCGCCGAAGATGACATCCTCCATCCTGCTTCCTCGGATGTTTTTCGAGGAAATCTCACCAAGCACCCAGCGAATTGCATCCGAAATATTCGATTTTCCGCTTCCGTTGGGACCAACGACTACGCTGACATCAGCGTCAAAGACCAGCCTTGTCCGATCAGGAAATGATTTAAAGCCTTGCAGCTCAAGTGATTTCAGTCGCAAAGCATATCCTCCGTTTTATGTTATGAAAAATATTTAAACACATTAAAAAACATCTATTTTGATATTATACCCCAAAACATCGGTATTTTCAACAATTTTAATATTATTTACATGATATTTATTCCGAATTGCATCTTTATTACAACGTTTCTGCCCGGCGGTACGGGAGGTCATTCCCTGACCCACTGTAATGACCAGCGTTTTGCCGATTAAAGCTTTACTCTCATATAAATCCAGAGCTGTAAAAATCCGATTCCGCATCACACAGCTCATGGCAAGTTCTCCTACCGCACTGTGGGAGATACCGGCTACAATACCGTCCTCATCATGCAGTTGTTTTCCCTCACAAAGTCCGATGCGAATGCATTTCACCCCGTGGCTGAGGAATACTTCAAGGGCGGCGGCAGATCGCTCAACCGCATCCTCAAGGGTCAGCGGAATATATTCGCGCCGATGTACCATCGCCTCGAGTTCTGTACCTGCAAATACCGCCGTGGGATAAATACGCGAGGCGCTGCATCCCATGCGGCAGATCCGCTCAGCGGTTTCAACTTCATCGGAAGCAGTTGATGCGGGAAGACCGATCATCATCTGTCCCACCACCGAAATACCGGCATCTACCAGCATAGCACAAGCCTTTTCACTGTCGGCTGCACTGTGCCCACGCCCAGATGCTCTGAGAACTGCATCGCTCATACTCTGAATCCCCAGCTCCACTGTCATCACGCCGTATTCCCTCAAAATCGCCGTAATTTCCGGATCAATGTAATCGGGGCGTGTGGAAAGACGTATGCCGCCGATTCTGCCGGAGAGCATATAGCCTTTTGCCAATGCAAGAAGCCTCAGCATTTCACCTCGGTCAATGCCGGTGAAGCTGCCGCCGAAAAAGGCAAGCTCGATTTCATCCTCTGACGAAGTGGTGGAAAGCGCACGCTCAATTTCACTTTCAACATCCTCAAAGTCATAGCCAACACTGCCCGAGATTTTCTTCTGATTGCAGAAGACACAGGCATTTGGGCACCCCAGATGCGGAATAAAGATGGGAATATTGATATGACGCATTATTCGGCGCCAAAGAGCGAGAGCGCTTCCTTTGCTGCATTCTGCTCAGCTTCACGTTTGGTGCTTCCGCTGCCGTGTCCGATCACATTGCTGTTGAGTCTTGCCTCAATATCAAAGTGACGGGCATGTGCGGGTCCGTACTCGCGCACAAGGATGTACTCGAGAACCTCGCCCTGCTCCTGCTGAATGATCTGCTGCAGAAGTGTCTTATAATCCTTGGTTCTTCCGCTCTTCATGACGCATCCGATATCCGAAATGGCAAAAGGAAGCACAAAAGCGCGCGCTTTTTCAATGCCTCCGTCAAGATAAATCGCTGCAATCAGCGCTTCAAATGCATCGGCAAGAATGGACGGACGGTTTCTGCCGTTGTTCATACTCTCGCCATGACCGAGAAGAAGGTAATCTCCAAGCCCGATCTGATGTGCAAATCCATCCAGCGCTTTTTCGCAGACTGTGCATGAACGGATGCGTGAGAGGTCGCCCTCGGGCAGGTCGGGATAGGTGGCATATAGATAATCGCTGACAATGATAGACAGCACCGAATCACCAAGAAATTCCAGCCGCTCATTGCACTGTACGGTGAAGCCCTTGCTGCGCTGTTCGTTGGAGTAGGAAGAATGAGTCAGCGCCGTAGAAACATAATCACGGTTTTGAAATCTGTATCCGATTGTTTTCTCGAGTGCGGAAAAATCCGGCTCGTTGATAATGGTTGACATAATTCTTTTTCCTTTTATTTTACAGTCTTTACCTGTTCGGCAATTTCGGCAATGATGCCGGTTTCGCTGTAAGAGATCGCCTGACGGACTGCATTTTTGATTGCCTTGGCATTGGAACTTCCGTGCGCCTTGATGACCGGCTTTGCAATGCCGAGGAAGGGAGCGCCGCCATATTCGGAGGAATCAAACTTCCGCTTGAAAGCACCAAGCTGACCGCTCATCATGGCAGCCGAAAGCTTTGTCATGGGATTCTTGGTGAACATGCCCTTGATTTCCTTCATCATGTAGGAACTGCAGCCCTCAATCAGCTTGAGGACAATATTACCTGTAAATCCGTCGGTGACGATCACATCGCATTTTCCAAAGGGAATATCTCTTCCCTCGATATTGCCGATAAAGTTGATGCCCTCGGCAGCCTTGAGAAGCCTATTGGCATCCTGCTGGAGCTGTGTACCCTTGCAGTCCTCGGTACCGATGTTGAGTAGCCCCACCTCGGGCGATTCGATGCCAAAAATATTATTCATATATATTGAACCCATAACGCCGAACTGGAGCAGATGCTCGGCGGTTACAGTCGCATTGGCACCCGAGTCGATGAGCATGGTAGGCTTGGCAAGGGGCAGAATGGTTGCAATGGCAGAACGCTGAATGCCCGGGATGCGGCGCACAAAGAGCGTGGAGCCTGCATGAAGTGCTCCGGTATTGCCTGCCGAAACAAGGGCATCTCCCTCTCCGCGCTTGAGCATTTCGATGCCGATCCCCATAGAAGAATCCAGCCTTTCACGGATCACGAGAGGCGAATCCTCCATTGTAATGACCGACTCCGTATGTACAATCTCAATTCCCTCAAGAGACAGTTCACGCTCTTCGGCAACCGCTTCAATCTGCGATCTGTCACCGATCAGCACAAGCTCGCAGTCAAGCTCTGATTTTGCAAAAACAGCACCTGCGACAATCTCGCCGGGAGCATTGTCTCCGCCCATTGCGTCAATTAAAATTTTCATTTTTATCTATCCTTTATTTTATCTCGTCTGAAATCGAATCGATATAGGCGCAGGCACGCTCAGCCAGCGCAACATTTTTGAAATGCTTGCCGCCTTTGACACGGTAGCCAAGCTCGTCAATGATGCCGAAATTCACATTCATCGGCTGAAAATCGGTGACAGCGGTATTGGATACATAATGTGCGAGAGCTCCGACAGCCGACTGAGATGAGAAGAAGAAAGGCTCTTTTTCCAGCACACGGCGTGCCGCATTCACCCCCGCCACAAAGCCGGATGCCGCCGATTCCACATAGCCCTCAACACCGGTCATCTGTCCGGCGAAAAAGACCTCGGGACGGCTTCTCAGCGAATAATCTGCAGAGAGCAGACGCGGTGAGTCGAGGAAGGTATTGCGATGCATGACACCGTAGCGGAGAAAAGCAGCCTCCTCAAGACCGGGGATCAGTCGGAAAACCCTTCTCTGCTCTTCAAAGGTGAGGTGCGTCTGGAAGCCTACCAGGTTGTACATGGTGCAGCCCAGATTCTCCTGACGGAGTTGTACCACGGCAAAGGGATCTCGCCCGGTTTTGGGATCGGGAAGTCCCACAGGCTTCAGCGGGCCAAAGAGCAGCGTTTCATAGCCGCGCTTTGCCATAACCTCCACCGGCATACAGCCTTCAAAGACAGTGAGCTCCTTCTGCTGTTCGCGATCGAACTCCTTCAGGGGTGCTTCCTTGGCTGTGATAAGAGCCTGATAGAAGATGTCGTATTCTTCCTTTGTCATGGGGCAGTTGATATAGCATGCTTCACCTTTACCGTAGCGGGATGCCAGATAGGCTTTATTCATATCGATGGTCGAAGCGTCCACAATGGGAGCCGCCGCATCGAAAAAGTGAAGCTTATTTGATGCCAGCACCTCGGCAAGATGGTCCGAGAGTGCATCCGACGTGAGCGGACCGGTTGCGATGACAATAATTCCCTCATTCGGAATGGAAGTAATCTCCTCTTCGATCACCGTAATATTTTCATTAGTTCGGATAGCTTTTGTAATATAATCGGAAAATTTTTCGCGGTCAACAGCAAGCGCCGCGCCTGCGGGAACCTCGGTAGCAAGAGCAGCCTGCATGATCAGTGAATCCATGCGGCGAAGCTCCTCCTTGAGCAGACCGATGGCATTGAAGGTCTGGTTTGAGCGCAGAGAGTTGGAGCAGACCAGCTCGGCAAATTTCTCAGAGTGGTGCGCAGGAGTCATTTTGGTCGGCTTCATTTCGTAAAGCGTAACCTTCACACCGCGCTTTGCAATCTGGTAAGCCGCCTCACAGCCTGCCAGTCCCGCGCCGACCACGGTAACAGCATTATTCTGCATCGTCAGCGCTCTCCTCGTTCTCTTCAATCTCACGCTTGTAGCCACATTCTTTATCGGCACAGACGATGAGATTCTTGCCCTTCTTCTTAAAGAGCATCTTGCCGCAGTCGGGGCAGGTCTCATTCAGCGGAAGATCCCAGGAGGAAAATCCGCACTCGGGATATTTCTCGCAGCTGTAGAAGACAGTCGCTCTTCCCTTGCCCCGCTTGAGCAGCAGCTTCGAGCCGCAGAGGGGACAGGGCACGCCGATTTCGGTGGCAATCTGCTTGGTAAATTTACATTCGGGATATTTGCTGCAGGCATAAAAGCTGCCGTAGCGTCCGGTACGGATGACCATATCGGCGCCGCACTTTTCGCACTTCATTCCTTCGGGAGCAGGCTTGACCTCAACGGCTTCCACACTTCCGTCCTTGCCGATGGGCTTGGTATTTTTGCACTGCGGATAGTTGGGGCAGGCGGCGAACTTTCCGAAGCGACCGTTTTTGATAACCATTTTGCTGCCGCACTTTTCGCAGACAATATCGGTTTCCTCATCACCGATCTCCATGCTGCCCTCGGGAATTGCCTCTGCCGCTTCCTTCAGCTCGGCATCGAAGTCTGCGTAGAATTCACGCAGAACGCTGAGCATATCGTTTTCACCGTTCTCGATTTCATCCAGATTATCCTCAATATCTGCGGTGAATTCATAATCAATAATCTTTGGGAAATGCTCACACATAATTTTGGTGGTAATCTCGCCAAGCTGTGTGGGACGGAGGGTCTTGCCCTCTCTTGTCACATAGCCGCGGGAGACGATGGTGCTGATGGTGGTAGCATAGGTACTGGGACGCGCCACACCGATCTCCTCAAACATCTTGACCAGCGAGCCTTCGGTGTATCTTGGGGGCGGCTCGGTGAAATGCTGCTGAGGATTGATGGCATCCATCTGCATCATGGTGCCTTCTGCAAGCTCGGGCAGCTTGGTGCGCTCGGGAGCATCCTCACTGTCAGTTCCCTTGGCGGATGTGTCCTCCACATCTCCATAGACAGCCATAAAGCCCGGGAAGCGAACGGTATAGCCGCTTGCCTTGAAACGATAGCCCTCGCACTCAAAGGTAGCCGAAACCACATCCAGCGCCGCCGATGCCATCTGGCTTGCCACAAAACGGTCCCAGATCAGCTTATAAAGCTTATACTGATCGGTGGTCAGCGATTTTTTGATCTTTTCGGGGGGAAGATTAAAGTTTGAGGGACGGATAGCTTCATGAGCATCCTGCGCATTTGCTTTGGTTTTATAGACACGGGGGGCTTCGGGATAGTAATCGTCGCCGTACTTTTCCTTGATATAACCGGCGGAAGCCTCTACAGCTTCAGCAGAGACACGGAGCGAGTCGGTACGCATGTAGGTAATCAGACCCTGCACACCGCCGTTTTCGCTGCCCACGCTGATACCTTCGTACAGCTCCTGCGCCACACGCATGATGCGCTGAGACTGAAAGCCCAGCTTGCGGGAAGCATCCTGCTGCATGGTGGATGTGGTAAAGGGAGGCGCAGGATTTCTCATGCGCACCGATTTCTTTACCGATTCCACACGGAAAGGCTTTCCCGTGACAGTATGAACCACAGCCATGGTGTCCGCTTCGTTTGCAAGCTCCATCTTGCCATCGGCATTTCCGTAGAACTTCACGGTGAGCATTTCGTCGGCTTCATTCTTGAGCTGTGCGGCGATGCTCCAGTATTCGGCAGGCACAAAGGCATTGATTTCAGCCTCACGCTCGACAATGAGACGGGTCGCCACCGACTGAACACGTCCGGCAGAAAGTCCGCTGCGTACTGTTTTCCAAAGGAAGGGACTGAGCTTATAGCCTACGATACGGTCGAGAATGCGTCGGGTCTGCTGAGAGCTGACCAGATTCATATCGATCTTGCGGGGATTTTTCACGCCGGCTTTGACTGCCGATTTGGTGATTTCATTAAAGATAATGCGGTGGGTTCTCTCCTCGGGGAGATTAAGCGCAGTGGAAAGATGCCATGCGATGGCTTCACCTTCGCGGTCAGGGTCGGTTGCAAGAAAGATTTTATTAGCATTCTTTACTTCCTTGCGAAGCTCTTTGATAAGAGGACCGCAGCCGCGGATGTTGATATAATGAGGTTCAAAGTCATTCTCAATGTCGACGCCGAGCGTGCTTTTAGGCAGATCGCGAACATGTCCCTTTGACCAGACTACCTTATAATTGGAACCGAGATAGTTCTTGATCGCAGGAGCCTTTGAGGGAGACTCGATAATGATCAGATTGTGCTTGGGCATTTATTATTACCACCTTTTAGAATTAAGTGAGTGATTGTCTGTTTATATATCGGCTCTGACATACATACCGCCGGGGAGCGCTTTGATATATCCGCTGATCTCAAGCAGTGTAAGCGCAGCCATAATCTCACCGATCGGCATATCAAATGCGGCTGCAAGCTCATCAGCCGAGCGACCGGCTGCCATCAGTTCTTCGTAAATCTTCCGCTGATTTTCGGGAAGAGCGCTGAGATCGGGTGTATTCTTTGCATGCTTTGTCGCTTCGGGTACCGGTGTTTTACTCTTTGTTACCCGCTTCTCAAAGAAATTTTCCTCGAGAGCCGGCGTTTTTTCTTTTTTGTCGGATGCCTTTTTTTCCGGTGCCGGAGCTTTATTCCGACGGGGATAGGCTGAAGCGTAGCCGCTCTTTCCGTGATGCAGTCTGCCGAGGCGGATTTGGGTTGGATAGAGATGTTGATATTCCGACAGGATATCGTCCGCATCGGTGATGATCTTTGCACCGTCTTTAATGAGATGATTGGTGCCGACGCTGTTCTTTTCGCCGATTTTTCCGGGCAGAGCATAGATATCTCTTCCCTGCATGAGTGCGGTTCTTGCTGTGATCATGGCTCCGCTTTTCTGATCTGCTTCAACGACGACTGTTCCCTGAGATAAACCGCTGATGATGCGGTTTCTGATGGGAAAGTTGCTGCCAGTAGGCGGTGTTCCCGGGGCGAATTCCGTAATAACGGTGCCTCGCAGGATGATTTCATCCATCAGCTCGCGATTTTCGGAAGGATAACACCGATCAATACCACAGCCAAAGACTGCAATAGTATGTGCACCTGCATCAAGCGCACCTCTGTGGCAGACCGAATCGACACCTGCCGCCATGCCGCTGACCACAACAGCTCCGCCGCGGGCGAGATCATAAGAAAGCGTATAGGCTGTACGCGAGCCGTAATCTGTCATGGAGCGAGTACCGACCATAGCAATCAGCACCGATGCATCAAGATCGGGCAGCCTTCCCTTGTAATAGAGCAGGACAGGAGCTGAACGGATGGCGCGCAGCCGCTGCGGATAGAGAGGCGATGAAATAGGGAGCAGTCCCACATTGTTGCGCAGGCAATATTCATAGATAGATTTCGCGGTGTCCACCGATTTATTCGTCAGTGCCGCCAGATATTTCTCGCCGAGATCGGGGATTGAGGCAAGCTCTTCCTTTTCGGCACGCCAGATTGCTTCGGCGCTGTAGCCGTATTTCGCAAAGAGCAGATCGGGTGCAGAGCTTCCGGCGCCGCAGGCAAGACTCAGCCAGATAGCGCAGATCAATTCAATCCGTTCGGTCATATCATTTTCTCCTTTACCGCAGATTTTAATGGTTATTTCTCAGAGCTGTCTGCTTCGGTAGCACTCCCACATGAGCAGCGATGCCGCAATAGAAGCATTCAGCGATTCGGCACCCGGCTCCATGGGAATGATAACAGCGTGATCACAGACATCCAGCACAGAATCGGGAAGTCCGTGCCCCTCATTGCCTACCACAAAGCAGGTATTCATACCGCAGGTCACATCGGTAAGCTTGACAGCACGGTCTGTGAGAGCTGCAGCATAGACAGTATAACCGCAGTCGCGTAGTGCCTTCACCGCATCCTCTGCTGAAGGAACGGTACGAATTCGCTGACGGAAAATCGCTCCCATAGATGCGCGCACACATTTGGGATTATAAATATCGGCACAATCGGGTGTCAGCACAAGTTCCTCCACACCGAGCGCTGCCGCACTTCGGATACAGGTTCCCAGATTGCCGGGGTCGCGCACCGAGCAGAGCATGAAGCGGGAGATTTTTTCTTCTTCATTATATATTGTAGTCGAAAAGTGCAATTTGTCAATATGCTTTAAGACGCATAAAACGCCCTCAGGCGACTTTTCGAGGGAAATTTTTTCATATACCTCGTCGCTTACCGAAAAAATGATCCTTTCATCCAACAACGTAAGCTCATTCCGACAGGCATCAAGAGCGCGGTCAGCCACATAGACCTGCAGAAATTCACAGCCTGAAGCGACAGCCTCTCTGAAAAGCTTAATTCCTTCTATCAGAAAATTGCCTGTGGCATCACGATATTTCTTGTCCTTCAGCTTGGCACATTCTGTGATCTGCTCGTTGCGTCTGCTTGTTATACGGTTCATATCCATCTCCTGCCTGATTTGATGCTTTAATGAATGAAAGCGTTAAGTGAACGAAAAACCAACCGCGCGTGCGGTTGGTCTTGTATCTTTGATTAGAGGGCTGCCTTAGCCTTTTCAACAAGTGCTGCGAAAGCGTCCTTGTCGGAAACTGCAAGCTCAGCGAGCATCTTGCGGTTGAGGTCGATGCCTGCCTTCTTGAGGCCGTGCATAAACTGAGAATAGTTGATGCCGTTAACCTTAGCCTGTGCGGAAATTCTGGTGATCCAGAGAGAACGGAAATCTCTCTTCTTGAGCTTTCTGCCTGCAAATGCGTAGTTGCCGCTCTTCATGACAGCCTGCTTGGCCATCTTAAAATGCTTACTCTTCGCGCCCCAGTAGCCCTTCGCAAGCTTGAGCATCTTGTTTCTTCTCTTGCGAGTCATCATAGCGCCTTTAACTCTTGCCATTTTGAAATCCTCCTGTTACTGTGTGTTCCCTTGATTATTTCTGAATCAGCGTCTTGATAGCGGGCGCCATAGACGTGCTGAGGTAGCCTGCTTTTCTCAGGTTTCTCTTACGCTTTGCGGTCTTAATACCGAGCTTGTGACGACGGCAGGTGTGGTTGAGCTTAACCTTACCGCTCTTGGTTACGGAAAATCTTTTCGCTGTGGCTTTATGTGTCTTGATCTTAGCCATGGTGGGAAACTCCTTTCATTTCGATCATTTTGATGCGTTTTGTTTGATTGGTGCAATCTGCATGGACATGAAGCGGCCTTCCAGTGTGGGCTGCTTCTCGACCGTGCCTGCCTCCTTGGTTGCTTCTTCGAATCGGGTCAAAAGGTCACGTCCCATATCGAGATGACCCATCTGACGTCCTCTGAACTTTACAACAACTCTGACCTTGTCACCGTCACCGAGGAATCGGCGCGCATTATTGACCTTTGTGTTAAAGTCGTTTGTATCGATGTGGCAGGAGAGCTGAATCTCCTTGATATCGAACTTCTGCTGCTTCTTGCGTGCTTCCTTTTCCTTCTTGTCGCGCTCAAAGCGGTACTTACCGTAATCCATGATGCGGCATACAGGCGGTTCAGCCGAAGGAGAGATCAGCACGAGGTCAAGCCCCTTATCATATGCGTTTTCAAGTGCGGTTTCAGCTTCGATCAGACCGAGCTGTTCACCGTCGGGACCGACGACACGAACCGTTTTCGACGCGGTGAAGCCGTTTGCCTTTAAAATGGCTTCGTTGATGAGAAGCTCCTTGGAATTGTTGTTCTTGATTGCAAAGCACCCCCGAAAGTAAAATAAAAAATGTGCGGTGAACAGGATCCGCACAAAGACAATACACCTGAAGAGGTGTCATACATCATTGACCGAGCGCGCTCATTTGACGGCAGGGTGAGAACGGATCATGTTCTGCTTCTTTTTGACTTTGGTATTATAACACATTCCGCCCCTGCTGTCAAGAGGTTTCATAACTTTTTCCGTTTCAAATTTTAACTTTTTTAAAAATGCCTGTAAATTCGTGAAAATTGCAAAAATTTATCAGGCAATGCTATTGCAAAATACCGACGGCTGTTGTATAATTGCCTTGATGGGATTATTATCCTACTATTTGAACCAAGTGAGGTATGATTATGGAATACGGACTGCAGTTATACAGCGTAAGAGACATCACCGGCAAGGAAATGGGCAGAGCCCTGAAGGAAGTTGCCGCAATGGGATACAAATTCGTGGAGTTTGCCGGCTTCTTCGGCATCCCCGCTGCCGAGATCCGCGCTATGCTCGATGAGTACGGACTCGAGGTTTCGGGAACTCACACCGGATGGCAGGAGGTTGCCGACAATTTTGAGGCTACCGTTGCCTATCACAAAGCCATCGGCAACAAGAATATCATCGTTCCCGGTGCCGATCTGAACTGCCAGGCAAAAATTGATGCATTTGTCGAGATGGCAAACAAGTTCCAGCCCATGCTGGCTGCCGAAGGAATTGCTTTCGGTTATCATAACCACTCTCATGAGTTCCATCCCAATGCAGACGGCTCGATGATTCACGCACAGCTTGAGCTGCGTACCAATCTTGAATTTGAGATCGACACCTACTGGGCATTCAATGCAAAGGTTGATCCGATCCAGATTCTTGAGCGCCTTCAGAACCGCATCCGCGTCATCCATCTCAAGGATGGCGACGAAGCAGGTCATGGCTTTGCACTGGGCGAAGGCAAGGCCCCCGTGGCAGCAGTACGCGAGAAGGCAATCGAAATGGGCATCCGCATGGTTGTCGAGAGCGAGACGCTGCAGCCCGACGGTCTCTCCGAGGTCAAGCGCTGCATCGACTACCTCAAGACCCTTGATGCATAAATGAAGGTATTATCTGTACTCACCGCAATTTCACTTGCGGTGAGTCTCCTTTTCAGCATACCCTCCCGTGCCGCGGCATGGGAGATTGAACCGCTTGCATACGAAGCTTACGCCGACCGACTGATCTCCTCAACCTACACCGACAGCAGAGGCTGCACCCTCCCCTATCGGCTCTATCTGCCCGAGGATTATGCTGAGCGCTCATGTCCGGTGATTCTCTCACTCCACGGAGCGGGAGAGCGTGGGAGCGACAATGAGATTCAGGCACAGGGCGGCATTCTTCCTTATATATTGGCGGATGATACGCTTTCGAGTGAAGCTATCATCATTTCACCTCAGTGCCCCGAAGAGGGTCAATGGGTGGATGTTCCATGGTCCATTGGCGTTTATTTCACCGAGGATGTCCCCGAATCGCCTTATCTTTCCTGTGCTGTTTCGCTGATGCTTGATATTGCCGAAGAATACGGCGCTGACATGAGCAGACTTTATGCCACCGGATATTCAATGGGCGGATACGGAACCTGGGATATTCTTGCGCGTTATCCCGGGCTGCTGGCGGCAGCGCTTCCCCTCTGCGGCGGCGGTGATTCCTCCAAAGCGGAGCTCTATAAAAATGTCCCCATCAAAACCTATCACTGCACAGAGGACGGCGTAGTTCCCTTCATAGGCACGCAGGCAATCGTCGGCGGCATTGAAGATGCGGGCGGCAGTATGATCGATTTTGTGATCATCGAGGCAGCTTCCCACGACACATGGAATCCTGCATATTCGGATCGCGAGACTCTGACCTGGCTGCTTTCACAGAAAAAAGAAGCGACGGCGGTAACAGAGGCTGAAGAAGCTGTAACAGAAGCCGACAGCAATCCGCTTGCCGCTGAACAGGAGACCGCCGTAACCGATACGCAAACACACGCCGAAGAGGAGAAAAACAGCTCGGGGACAGGCGCTCTGATCGCGGTATGTATCTTCTTCATCGCAATAGCGGTGCTCTCCTGTGCCATGCTCTTCAGGCGCGAGCAGTTTTACTCTTGATTTTTTCAACAGAACATGATATAATAAAAGTTGATTATATTGCGCCACCTTCAAATTTTTAACATTAACGGAGATCCGCATAATGGCTACACCGAACAACCGTAACGGTAATCGCGGCAGATCACAATCGAATACAGGGCATCCGCGCCCCGATCGTCCGCACGCAGGTTCGGTACCGCAGAACCGCGGACAGCAGAGCGCACAGCAGCCTAGAAATCAAGCGCAGCGGCCGGGTCGGGGGCAGCAGCCTCAGAGACAGCAGCCGCACCAAGCTGCACAGCCCCCCCGGAATCAGCGTCCTCATCCTCATAATCAAAGACCGGTGCAGCCGCCGCAGACAGATCCGAGAAGGCGCGCCGCATCTCAAAATCCCTCGGTAGCGAAGCGGGCAAGAAGCCAAACCCCGGCCAATCGCCGCGCGGCAAGAGCTCAGCGCCGCATCGATCCGAGACAGCTTGAGATTCAGCGCAGACGGAAAGAAGCGCATAAGTTCTATGTCCGCAAGCAGCGCCGCAATGCCTTCCGCATCTTTTTCGGCAGATTTGTCATTTTTCTCGCCATGTTCGCGGTGGTGTTTGCTTCCTGGGCTGGTATTATCCTGCTGCGCTATTATTCCTATGAAAAGCCTGTCAGCGAAATCGTTTATCAAATCGGCGCCGACGAGGACGAGGATATGACCTCGCGTACAGTAAAGCGTGAATCGATTGTAATCAATGATACGCTGTACATCAATATCACAGAAATCGCCCTGCTTTGTGAATTTACCACCACCGGAGATCTGGACGAAATCCGACTCATCTCCAAGAATGAAAGCAATGACAACGTAAAGCTTGTACTCGATTCACCTGTTATCACCATCAACGGCAATCCGGTAAGGCTGAGCGCACCCGTCTTCAAATCGGGAGAGTCGGTCTTTGTCCCCATTGAATTTTTTGACAGCTATGTGACCGGTATCACGGTGACCTATGACAAAGAGAACGCTAAGGTTACCATCGTCCGCGAGGTAACCGGTATGACAGAAGCAAAGCTGAACAAGCCCTCTGAGCCCATCTATGCCGACATCTGCTTCACGCTGAAATACTCAGAGTCCACCGACAACATCCCAGAGGATTCACTGGATCCCGATATCCGCATTGCCACCGAGCCCAAGGCGGATGCCGATAACCAGAGCTGACGCAGAGGTACATACCATGAACAGACGAAAAAAGAAGAATGATTATACGGCTGAGTTTCTGAAAATATTCGGTATCTGTGCCATCATCGGTCTGGCACTGCTGATTGTATTCGCCGTCAGTCCGTGGAGCCGCGACAATGAACAGGAGGATAAAGAAAGTGAAACCTCCGACACGCTCCCCGAATTCACATCAGCCATCACCGAAACCGAACCTGCCGAAACAGAGGCACCGATGACCGAGCCGCCTGCAACAGAGCCGCCCGAGACCGAGCCGGAAGGCTATATCTTCGAATTCAAAGCCGATCTTTCGGCGTATGAGCAGTACATGGAGCCCGAAAATCAGGACGAATATCTCACACTGATCAACACAAAGCATCCGCTGGATGAAACCTACAAGCCGACCGATCTCATTGATGTGATCGATACCCGTGATGACGGCAGAGCCATGCAGCAGCTGCGCGAAAACGCCTCCAAGTCGCTGGAAGCCATGCTGATTGAAGCAAGAGCCAACGGTGTCACCGATGTAACAGCTACCAGTGCCTACCGAAGCTATGATTATCAGGTCACCCTCTTCAACCAGCGAGTTGCCATGTATTCCAATCTCCCGGATGACCAGGCATACGCCAAAGCAGCTACCATTGTTGCCATTCCCGGCACCAGCGAGCACCAGAGCGGTCTCTGCGTGGATATCCATAACAATCCCTACGGTGCCGATGTTTCCTTTGAAAACACCGGTTCCGGCGCATGGCTGGCTGCAAATTCCTACAAATTCGGCTTCATTCTCCGCTTCCCCAAGGACAAAACCGAAATTACCGGCATCTCCTTTGAGCCCTGGCATTTCCGCTATGTGGGACGCTATCACGCTTCGAAGATGTATGAGCTCGGCTACTGCCTTGAGGAGTATTTCGATTATCTTGGCCTCACCGACGATCTCGACTATATTGACAAGGGCGAGGAGATCAATGAAAGAAAGGTGCTCTCATAAGAGCCGGATGAATTGTCATTATCTTTCAATATGATTCATCGCAGATTTCGTTTATACCTCAATTACTAGCAGAAAAAGTAAATTATGACGGCTGTTCTCCCTGGCGAGCAGCCGTCTTTCGTTCACAAAAGATTCATAATAAAAATTCCAAAAATCTGTTGACAAATTGCACCCTTTCGTGTATAATATAACTGTTGTGAGCGCCGCTCATAACACAACTGAATATGGCCCGTTGGTCAAGCGGCTAAGACATCGCCCTCTCACGGCGAAAACGGGAGTTCGATTCTCCCACGGGTCACCAAGAAAGGCGCGCACTTACAGGTGTGTGCCTTATTTGTTTTTGACGCTTTTACAATCATCGTTTTATAAGGAGATATGAACATGAAACTTATCGGAAATGCTATCGTCGGTCAGTCCGGCGGTCCTACCGCTGCCATCAATGCTACCCTTGCGGGCGTTATCCGCGGTGCACTTGCCGCAGAAGAAATCAAGACCCTCTATGGTGCTTTCAACGGTGTGGAAGGCATGCTGGCAGGCACCATCTGCAACCTGAGCGAAATTTTCGCAAATGAAGCTGACATTATCACCCTCGAGCACACTCCCGCCGCAGCTCTCGGTTCCTGCCGTCTCAAGCTGCCCAAGATCGGCGAAAAGGATGAGGTTTATGAAAAGCTCTTCGACTTTTTCCGTGCAAACGATATCCGCTATTTCTTCTATATCGGCGGCAATGACTCGATGGATACGGTTGCTAAGCTCTCGGCTTACTCTGCAAATCATGACTGGAAGATGAATGTCATGGGTGTTCCGAAGACCATCGACTGTGACCTTGCCGGCACCGACCACACCCCCGGCTACGGTTCTGCTGCCAAGTACATCGCCGCTTCCATGCAGGAAATCCTCCGCGACTGCGCTGTTTACACCGTGAAGGCTGTCACCATCGTTGAGATCATGGGACGCGATGCAGGCTGGCTCACATGTGCTGCCGCTCTTCCCAAGGATATCTGCGGTGTTGCTCCCGACCTGATCTATCTCCCCGAGCGCACCTTCAACTACGATGAATTCTACGAAGATGTTGCGGCCGCTCTCGAGCGTCACCCCAATGTTGTCGTTGCTGTTTCCGAAGGAATCCGCCTCGCTGACGGCACCTATGTAGGCGAAGGCTCTCAGTCGGGCGCAGTTGATATTTTCGGTCACAAGTATCTCTCGGGTACAGGCAAGACCCTCGAGCAGGCTGTCAAGGGCAAGCTTGGCTGCAAGGTTCGTTCTGTTGAGCTGAACATTCTCCAGAGATGCGCTTCTCATGTAGCTTCCGAGACCGACCTCTCCGAGTCTGTTGCTGTCGGACGCGCCGCTGTTGAAGGTGCTGTCAACGGTATGACCGGACGTATGATGAACTTTGTCCGCGAAGAGGGCGAGGAATACAAGATTTCCATCGGCTCCGAGGACATCCAGAAGATCGCCAACGCAGTCCGCACCGTTCCCGATGAATTCATCAACGAGCGCGGCAACTATGTCACCGATGCGTGCATCGCTTACATCAAGCCTCTCATCATGGGTGAGCCCAAGATCGAGTACAAGGACGGTCTGCCCGTTCATTTCGAAATCAAGCGCTAAATTTTAACGCGCATAAAATCACCTCCTCCGTAAAAACTGAGTTTGGACAGAACCGTCCAAATCCACCAAGAGGAGCGATTACTATGCACCATCAAAAAAGCACAGCCTGCACAACGGTTACCGGCGTGGCGATTACAGGCGCTGTCATCGGCACAGCGATCGGTATCGCGGCTGTGGGACTCATGGGAGCCTCCCCCGCAAAGCGAAAGACCAAACGTGCCATTCGCCGCATTGAGCATGCTGCCATGAATATGATAAACCATCATTAAATAAAATCGAACCGGAGCCGATTCTGTCGTGCTCCGGTTTCTGTATAAGGAGATTGATTTATGTTAAAGGAATTATCCATCCGCAACCGAAGCTACCGCAAGTTTGACGAGAGTGCAAAGATTGACCGCGATCTGCTGGTTGATCTGGTTGACACCGCCCGCTATGCAGCTTCCAGCGTGAATATTCAGCCGCTGAAATACTACATCACAAACGATCCCGACACCTGCGCCTTTCTGCGTGCAAATACCGGCTGGGCAAGACTGCTGAAGGATTATGACGGTCCTGCCGAAGGTGAGTGCCCAACTGCTTACATCATTGTCTGCGTGGATAAGTCGATTGCCCCCAACATCGAAAGATTCTCGGTGGATATCGGAATCAGCGCCCAGACGATCATGCTGGCTGCAGTTGAAAAGGGACTTGGCGGCTGCATGATTAAAAATTTCGTAAACGAGGATGTAGCCTCCGGGCTGAAGCTGCCCGAAGAAATTTACCCCTACCTCATCCTTGCGCTTGGTATACCTGCTGAGGAAATCATTCTCGAGGATGCACCTGCCGGGGAGAAGAAGACCCCCTATTACAGAGATGCCGAAAACCGCCATCATGTCCCCAAGCGCACCACAGAAGAATTAATTGTTAAAATCTGAATTTATTTTTTCTTTCTCCTAACCTTTTCTTCCTTCCGGACATTATATTGTATGTAACGAGTGCACAAGTTCAATCAAGACACGAAGGAACAAACCAATGGAAAACGCCAATATCACCTCAAACGAATTCATCGAGAAGCTCTATGGCTGGACCTACAATCACGCTTATGACAAGCGGGATGCCGAGGATATCTGCCACAGCATCTTTTTAGAGCTGCTCCTTGCCGAGAAAAAGCAGAAGGAGCTCAGCTGGGGATATGTATGGAAGATCGCCTCGAATGTGCTTGCAGGTTACTACGGAAAACAGAACAAGCTCATCTCACAGCAGTCCGAGCTTGACGAAATGCAGCTCAATGTGATTGCCATGTCAGAACCTACCTTCGACGAAATCCTGCTCGATGAGATTGAGGAGAGCGAGCAGCTTGCCCGTGTACTGCGGCAGATTGCCTATATGTCGCGCATTTACCGTGATGTAATGGTGATGTTCTACCTTGACAGACTGCCTGTCTCCGAAATTGCAAAGCGTCTGGGCATCACGGTAAACTGCGTCAAGCAGCGGCTGTTTTCCGCAAAAGAGAAGATTAGAAAGGAAGAAAACATGATGACAACTGCGAACGAAACCATGGTAAAACCCGCCACTCTCTGGCTCCCCGGATCAGGCGATCCCACAAAATCCGACCTACGCGACAAGCTGAACACCGCACTTGCACAGAACATCTGCGTCTGCTGCAAGGACAGAGCGAAATCCGCAGCTGAAATCGCGGCTGAGCTCGGTGTGGCTACCTTCTACATCGAGGACACAGCAGAGATGCTTCTCGGTGAGCCGCTGAAGAAGACCGATGATGGCAAATATATCGCAAACTTCATCATCATAGACGGTGACCTTCAGCGTAAGATTGATGCGAAGGTGGAAACCTTCCTTGAGGATTACGCTGCTGAAATCGGTGAATATCTGACCGACAACCGCGACAGGATCGAAGCTGTGGAGCAGCTTGGAATCAAGCAGGATTTCAACGCAGTCTGCTGGGCACTGATGCCCTTCGTTGCCGACGGTTACAGCAATAACGCAGAAGCAATCATCGAAAATAATCTGAAGGATCGCGGAATTGAGAAGGACAATCGTCTTTTCCATGTGATCGGTAAGGCCTTCCGTGATGAATACAATCCGAAAATGTCCTTCTACAGCAACAATGGCAATCGAGTGGGTAATTATATGATCTGTAATCTGCAGGGCGGCGCGCGCTTCAATCTCCCCAATCGCTTTGGATGCTGGGCCGAGACGCCGGGTGATCTCACGGTTATCATCGACTGCATCGGCGGGCTCGACTGTACTGATCTCGACGATAACTGCAAAGCCTTCCTCGCGTCAGCGACAGAAAAGGGATATGTGAAGGAAATCGACGGAAAATATTATCCCGATATCGTTATCTTCAAAGATATCTCTGATTACTGGAAGCTGGTAAACGGCGCTGATGCGATCTACAGAAAATATGCCGATAAAATTGCCGAATACTTCCTCAAGCTGATCGACAAGCATGTCCCCGCGCATCTTTTGGGTGAGGCATATTATTTCACCGGTCTGACCACAAGCAGCAGACATACTGTCTTCGAGACACTGATCGAGAAGAATATACTCAGCATCCCTGAAGACTCCAACACCACGGTTGGCATCTGGGCTCGTCCGGTTCAGGAGGCATAAAACACATATAAACCAAAACAAGCGGCATTTCTGCCGCTTGTTTTATATTGGAATATCCGATTAATACATGCCGCCCATGCCGCCGCCCATACCGGGAGCTGCTGCTGCGGGTGCAGGATTCTCTTCCTTCTTATCGGCAACAGTCGCCTCGGTGGTGAGGACGATGGATGCGATGGAAGCTGCATTCTGGAGAGCCGAACGGGTTACCTTAGTGGGGTCAACGATGCCCTTCTCTACCATGTCAACATACTGCTCGTTGTAAGCGTCGAAGCCGTAACCGATCTTGCCGCTGTTAACGATCTTGTCGACGATGACAGAGCCTTCGTAGCCTGCATTCTCAGCAATCTGACGAACGGGAGCCTCGAGAGCCTTAACAACAAGCTTAACGCCTGTCTTTTCGTCGCCTTCAACAGTTTCTGCAACCTTTGCAACGTCTGCGATAACGTTGAGGTATGCAGTACCGCCGCCTGCTACGATACCCTCTTCAACAGCTGCCTTGGTAGCGTTGAGAGCGTCCTCGATGCGGAGCTTCTTTTCCTTCATCTCAGCTTCGGTAGCAGCACCGACCTTGATAACCGCTACGCCGCCCGAAAGCTTAGCCAGTCTTTCCTGGAGCTTCTCGCGGTCGAAATCAGAGGTTGTAACCTCGATAGCAGACTTGATCTGAGCGATTCTGCTCTTGATCTCATCAGCTTCGCCCGCGCCGCCAACGATGATAGTATTTTCTTTGTTAACCTTGATCTGTCTTGCACGGCCGAGCTGATGCATCTCAGTTTCCTTCAGATCGAGACCGAGCTCGTCGGAAATAACCTCGCCGCCTGTAAGGATTGCGATGTCGCGGAGCATTTCCTTTCTTCTGTCACCGAAGCCGGGAGCCTTAACCGCTACGCATACGAAGGTGCCGCGGAGCTTGTTGAGAACGAGAGTGGTCAGAGCTTCGCCTTCAACATCCTCAGCAATGATGAGCAGCTTTCTGCCCGACTGAACGATCTTCTCGAGCAGGGGAAGGATTTCCTGAATGTTAGAGATCTTCTTATCGGTGATCAGGATGAGAGCGTCATCAATAACTGCTTCCATCTTGTCTGTATCGGTAGCCATGTAGGGAGAGAGATAACCGCGGTCAAACTGCATACCCTCAACAACCTCACAGTAGGTCTCTGCTGTCTTGGATTCCTCAACAGTGATAACACCGTCTGCGGTAACCTTATCCATTGCGTCAGCGATCAGAGTACCGATCACCTCGTCGCCGGAAGAAACAGTACCGACTCTTGCGATGTCGTCCTTGCCGTTAACCTTCTTGGAGTTTGCAACCAGGCACTCAACTGCCTTGTCAACTGCCTTCTGGATACCCTTGCGGAGAACCATGGGATTAGCGCCTGCGGTAACATTCTTCATACCCTCGCGGATGAATGCCTGTGCAAGCAGAGTAGCAGTGGTAGTACCGTCGCCGGCAGCATCGTTGGTCTTGGTAGCAACCTCACGAACAAGCTGAGCACCCATGTTTTCCATTGCATCCTCAAGCTCGATTTCCTTTGCGATGGTAACACCGTCATTGGTGATCAGGGGAGAACCGTACTTCTTGTCGAGAACAACGTTTCTACCCTTGGGGCCGAGTGTGATCTTAACGGTGTCGGCGAGCTTGTCAACACCTGCGAGCAGTTTATTTCTGGCTTCAATGCCGTAAAGAATTTCCTTTGCCATAATTAATACCTAACCTTTCTGAAAATTGTCATTAAAACAACTTTGAAATATGCGCTATCTTCATCTGATAGCGATTTATGACGCTTTCCCCAGGAAATTCGCGTCCCTGACGCGAAAGTCATAAATCTTTTCTGAAGCCTTCGAATTTATTCAGACTTCATCCGACAGCGATTTATGACGCTTTCCGCAGGAAATTCGCGTCCCTGACGCGAAAGTCATAAATCTTTTCTGAAAAGCCTTCGGCTTTTCAGAGTTTATTCCACGATTGCGAGGATGTCGCTCTGTCTGACGATGGTGTACTCAACGCCGTCGCACTTAACTTCAGTGCCCGAATATTTGCTTGTGATTACCTTGTCGCCAACCTTGAGAGTCATTACAACTTCCTTGCCGTCAACGAGTCCGCCGGGGCCGACTGCTACGATTTCAGCAACCTGAGGCTTTTCCTTTGCGGAGCCTGCGAGGATGATGCCGCTTTTGGTGGTTTCTTCTGCTTCGACCATCTTAATGACAACACGGTCTGCCAGTGGTTTCAATGTCATGATAGTACCTCCTGAATGTATAATGTTTTATAAATTCTCGTTTGGATTAGCACTCAATTCATCCGAGTGCCAAGCAACAATATCATTGTAACCACATTTCACCAAAATTGCAAGGGTTTTTCCGAGAATTAACAGTTATTTAACAGATTGATCACGCGACTGTAACCCCCCAGAGTGCTAAAATCCGACACATATTTCGGCGCTCCATTGAATAGGATGCTGTAAGAAAAATGTGGAGGGATTATTCTGTTTTCGATATTATCCTTTGTAAATACATATCTGATCGGTCCTGCAGTACCGGCAATGCTCTTTTTATGCGGCGGATATTTCATTCTGAAGTCGGGAGGCTTCCCATTTCGCTGTCCCCGCAGAATCATTGGCACATTGCTTCGTAAAAAAGATGGCAAGTCCTCCTTTTCGGCATTGACTCTGGCACTTGCCGGAACGCTGGGAGTCGGAAACATCACCGGTGTTGCGGCAGCAATTGCGGCGGGTGGTGCAGGAGCGCTCTTCTGGATGTGGATCAGCGCACTTGTAGCGATGATGGTCAAATTCTGCGAAATAGTGCTTGCCATGGAGCATCGCCGATGGGACGGAACGCGCTTCCTCGGCGGTGCAATGTATTATATGAAAGGAAAGCCGGCTGCCGGAATATTTGCACTCTTCTGCCTGCTGACCGCATTCACCATGGGAAGCGTGATGCAGATAAAAGCTGCTGCCGACGCAGTTGAGCTTGTATTCGCTGTTGACCGACGCATATTCGGCATCATTTTTGCAATTTTTCTCTTTGCGGTCATCTGTGGCGGGGTAAAGGGAATCAAGGAGATAACAGTAAAACTGATTCCTCTTCTGACCCTCTTTTATATAGGACTGTCAGTATGGATCATTGTGCAGAATCACAGCGCACTCCCCGATGCCTTCAGAGAAATTTTTATGTCTGCCTTCGGGCTGCGTCCCGCAGTCAGCGGTGTCTGCGGCATGATGATCGCCCGTGCTCTTCGATTTGGCGTCGCTCGGGGACTAATCACAAATGAATCGGGATGCGGCACCGCTCCCATGGCACACGCATCCGCCGAACGCGTATCGCCTGCCGAACAGGGAGTCTGGGGAATATTTGAGGTGTTTGTCGACACAATTCTCCTCTGCACGCTGACCGGACTGGCACTGCTGACCTCGGGTATCGACATCGGTGAAAATTCCATGGCAGCAGTATTTGAGGCATTCTCATGTGCAGGTATTGCATCCTCCGCAGCACTGGCAGTATCGATTCTGCTCTTTGCTTTCGCGACGGTAATCTGCTGGTATTATTACGGAGGAGAAGCACTGATCTATCTTGATCGAAAGAAGCGTTTTATAAAAGCCTATCCTATTGTCTTTATCGCCGTCTGCGTCATCGGAGCAACTGCTGCCGAAGGAATTGTATGGCAGTGCGCGGATCTGACGGTAGGTGCAATGACAATGATCAATCTCTGTGCGTTATTAAGAAATCGGAAGAAGATTTTGGAAGAGATTGCTTTATACACAAACATAAAAACCCCGGAAATACTTCCGGGGCTTGAAAATTGACCTGTCAGATCATCTTATATGCCGCAATGACATCGGGATAATTCTTTGCAAGCATACTGCCTGCGACTTCAACAATGTAGGTGTACTCGCCGTCAGCTTCCTTGATAGCAGCCTGATCAAGCTTGCGTGGAAGACGAATGCAGTATTCGGAAACTGCATCTTCACCGTCGGTAAAGCTTCCTTCGGGAGCTGCCGTCCAGTGAGCGGTCATGCTGCCGCCGCGGGCGATATCAATGATATCCGAAACAACCGCCGAGGCAGTGGGAAGCTTACCGGCACCCATACCATAGAACATAACATCGCCAAGCGCGTTGCCGCGGACGAGAATGCCGTTGTATACATCTTCAATACCGGCAAGGGGATTTGTACCTTTTACAAAGCAAGGAGCGACGCTGATGGTTTTTCCCTCATCCGAGCTGCATGCACGTCCGACCAGCTTCAGTGAGCAGCCTGCAGCTTCCGCATCGGCAAGATCACGAAGAGTCACGCTGCGGATTCCCTTTGCGCTGACCGTTTCGGGTGCGGGAAGAATACCGAAGGCAAGGCCTGCGAGAATGCAGATCTTGCGGCAGGAGTCGATGCCGTCGACGTCCGCCGAAGGATCACGCTCCGCATAGCCTGCGTCCTGCGCTTCCTTGAGAGCCGCATCGAAGGTGATGCCGCCGCGCTTCATTCTGGTGAGGATATAGTTGGTGGTACCGTTGAGAATACCGCAAACCTCGCAGATATCGTTGCCTGCCAGAGATTCGAGCATGGGGCGGATAATCGGAATTCCGCCGCCGACCGATGCCTCAAAGAGATAGCGCACACCTTTTTCCTTTGCCACCTCAAGCAGCTCGGCGCCGAATTCGGCAACTACCAGCTTATTGGATGTGACTACGTTTTTGCCTGCCTGAAGAGCCTTCAGCGAAAAGTCGTAGGCGGGATGCGCGCCGCCCATTGCCTCAATCACGATTGAAACCTCGTCATCGGCAAGAATGGTATCGATATCGCGCACCACAAGCTTCTCCAGCGGATGACCGGTAAAGTCGCGGATATCCAGGATATATTTCAGCTCAACAGGCTGACCGACCTGTGCCTCAATCAGCTTACAGTTATCGGCGATAATATCGGCAACACCACCGCCGACTACGCCAAGACCCAAAATTGCAATTTTTACCATTATATAATTCCTCCAATTTATTTCAGTCTGTCATTTTTTCTTCCGCATCGGCTTCAATCGCATCCTCCTCGGGAGCTGCGGTTGAGGCTTCGATTTTTTTATCGTAATAGAGCTGTATGGTCACCGCGCCCGAGCCTTCGGCGGCTTCGTAGACACGGTAAATTTCCTTGAAAATAAAATCATCCTGTACACCGTTGATCCGCCCGATGACACCGATGATACAGTCGCGAAATTCCCCGGTATCAATATCGAAATCGGGGTAGAGCTCGATAAATTCACTGCCTGTATAGCCTGCACCGAGAATCTCACGGTAGGCGATACGGTCAAGCTCCATGGTATTGTGTATAAAGAGTCCGCGGCTGAGGTAATAGTCGCCGTTATCCACCGCCTCTGGCATGATATCGCCGTCGCGCATGGTGTGATCCTTCGAGATTGCTTCACTGCTCAGATTAAAATAGCCGTGAAAGACAATATCCTCCGCAAAATCAAGGTCGGCATCATTCCAGAGCGCATCGAGGTGATAGAATTTTCCGTCGGCATAGACAATATTCCAAACGTGATCTCCCTCGGCAGTCTCACCGAAAACGAGAATAGAGTAGATATCATATTCTTCAAGAAGCAGCTTCATGGCGCCGGCATAACCGTAGGCATCGGCACTGCCCAGTACAAGGGCACTGTAAACTGTACTCCTTCCCGACTCATCCCCCGACGCATAGGTACAGGAATGAACAAAGCGATCGTGAATCAGGCGTTCCGCCTCGAATTCGCCGCCATTTGCGGGATCAACCGGATCAATATCTGCGGTAAGACGGAGAATAGCAGCCGAAATCTCGTTCTGCATCCTTGCGGTAGTTTCAATATCGTAGAGATAGGACAGCTCCACACGGGTTGCATGCGTGGCGCTCAGCATCTGCATTCCGCCTAAATCCAGATAAAAAAGCTCGGGATGATCGGCGCGGATATAGTCGGCAACCAGTGCAAAATCAGCATTTGAATATACATAGGGAAGCATTTCGGTAATCTCGGCACGCTTCTCAACGCCGGTCAGGATAGAGTCGTACAGCAGCTGCTGCTTATAGGTGAGGTGGTTATAGTAAAAGGCATTGATGCGGTGAGTACTCTCGGTGTTCTGCGCCTCGCGTTCCAGGCGGTCATATTTCAGCCCGACACCGATAAAAGCAAGAAGCACCGACAATGCGAGACAGATCAGAGCTGCAAGAACAGCCGCGCCGCTCCTTCCTTTTCTTTTCTTCGCCACCATTCTACCCACCAATCAACCCGCCGTTTTCATTTCGCTTGGCTTTTATTATATCATATGCCGTCTCTTATTTCAAGGCATGCCAAAAAATTTTTATCTGCACTCTACAAAATTGAGGCTTTTCAGGATTTTCGTCTCTGCCCCTTGAAAAATCACGTGATCCGATATATAATTATAATTAATATCCTATTCTTTATGCGAAAGGCGCGCGATCTCATGCTGGACAGCTTTATTTACACGGTCAATACGGTGGTTCCCATTTTCCTTCTGGTGCTGATTGGGCTGCTGCTCAAACGAAAGGGATTTTTATCCGAAGGATTCGTTGCCGACAGCGACAGATTCGTGTTCAAGATTGCGCTGCCGGTTTATCTCTTCGCTGAGATTTCGAGTGCTGAGCTTTCGGCAATGCTTGATGTTCCGCTGCTCCTTTTCTGCGTTGCAGGTGTCATTGTTACCGTACTGCTCGGCTTTCTGATCGTACCGCTCTGCGTCAAGGGAAATGATAAGCGTGGAGCTTTCATCCAGGGCATCTACCGTTCCAATTCTGCCATTCTCGGCATCATGATGGCGCGAAGCATGTTCGGCGAGGCAGGTGTGGAAAAAATCGCTCTGATCCTGCCTGTGACTATCATTCTCTACAATATCTGCGCGGTAGTAATCCTCAGCGTATTCGCACCTCAGGACACCAAGCTGACCCCCGTTCAGATGACAAAACGCATTCTGCTTGACATTGTAAAAAATCCACTGATTATCGCCATTGTTGCCGCGATTCCGCTGATGCTGCTCAAGATAAAGCTTCCGCAATTCGCCACTCAGACCCTCGATTATATCGGCAGCATGGCAACGCCGCTGGCACTGATCAGTCTGGGTGCCAACTTCACCCTTGACAGTCTGAAAAAGAAATATAGCCTTGCACTCGCCGCTTCGCTGGTCAAAACGGCGCTTCTGCCGCTGGTGACAGTGGTGGTCGGAATTCTGCTGGGCTTCCGCGATATATCGTTGGGAATCATTCTGATTTTTTTTGGCGGTCCTGCGGCGGTCAGCAGCTACATCATGGCAAAGAATATGAAAAGTGACCATGAGCTGGCGGGACAGATTCTGCTGCTGTCGACGATATGCTGCATATTTACATTCTTTACGGGAATCTTTATACTGAAGAGCACAGGTATGATTTAATGAAAAACAGGATCATATTTCTCACCGGACTTACAAGCGCGGGTAAAACCTCGGTCGCCCGGGCAATACAAGAGATCGAGCCCGACTACATGCTGCTCTCAAACGACATCTTTGAGCATATGCTCAGCGACAGAGCACGGCAGGAAAACTATTTTGCTTCCCTCTCACGGGCAATTGTTCTCATGTATGAATCAGCGGAATTCTTCCTCGCACGAGGCAAAAAGCTGATCATCGACGGCATGCTGCTCGATCTGACAGAATTTCACAGCGAATGCGGTCGATCTCACACCGAACTGCTCGATCGGATCATTCCCAAAGAGCATCGGCTGCTTGTTGAGCTTGTCTGTCCGCTTGAGGAATGCCGAAGACGCAACATCGCACGCGGCAACAGAGGCGAATTCCAGTCGGCATGGCAGGCGGAGCACATGGCATCTTTTTTACCCGATCTGCAATTGGAGTCGGACAGGCTGAGTTCGGCTGAAATGGCGGAACAAATATTAACCTGCATAAACAATATTACTTAATATAAAGGAAGGTCACACTACTATGATGAATCTGGAAAAGGAAATCCGTCAGCAGCCTGAAGTGCTGGCAAAAATCAAGGAAAACAACATTGACACCATCCGTGCCTTGGTTGCGGAAATCAAAGCTCGCGGTCTGAATCATGTCTATTTTGCGGCTCGCGGAACCAGCGACCATGCAAGTATCTATGCTCAGTATCTGCTCGGTATATACGCCGGAATTCCCTGCTCGCTTGCTACCCCCTCGGTTGTATCCAAATACGGCGCCAAGATCAATCTGAAGAATTCGGTTGTCATCGGCGTTTCCCAGTCGGGCAAGGCAGAGGATGTACTCTCTGTGATGAGACAGGCGAAAGAGGACGGCACCATCGTTGTTGCTGTCACAAACGAAGCGGAATCGCCCATGGCGAAGGAAGCAATGTATCATCTCTACTGCGGTGCAGGTAAGGAAACAAGCATTGCAGCAACCAAGACCTTCACAAGCCAGATGTATCTGCTGGCTCTTCTCTGTGCGGAGTGGAGCGGCAGCAGTGAGCTTTCGGCTCTGCTTGATAAGGTTCCGGGAGGCGCTGCCGAGCTGCTCGACACCATGCCCTCGCAGATTGACCGCATCGTAGCACGCTACCGCTATCTCACCGATGCGGTTGTTCTCGCACGCGGAATCAACTATCCCATTGCTCTTGAGGGCGCGCTGAAGGTACTCGAAACCAACCGGGTCAGAATGAAGGGTTACGCAATCTCCGACTTCTACCATGGTCCGCTGGCGCAGGTTTCGGAAAATTCCCTCTCTTTTGTGATTGCGGCGGAAGGCCCCATGCTGGAGGATGCCATCGCTATGGTTGAAAAGCTGAACTCCATCGGTGCCGAGGTCATCGTACTCACCGACAGTGACAAGGCAGCAGGTTTATCTCCCTTCACGCTGAAAATTCCCGCACTGGGCTCGGATGTTGTATCTCCCTATCTCTTCGCCATGACCATGCAGCTGTTCGCCATGAAGCTGACCCAGATTAAGGGACTGGATCCCGACGTTTCGCCGGTTCTTAATAAAGTTACCATCACCAAATAAAATGAGATGCGTCATCATCACCGCTGTCTGCGAGGGAGGACTGACTTCCTGCTACCATCCCGAAGAGGATGATTTTATCCTGTGTGCGGATCACGGATGGAAGCTTGCTCTCGACGAGGGTATAACGCCCGATGCGGTTATCAGCGACTTTGATTCCTACGAGGGCTCGGATCTGCCGGTGAAATGCGTCATGCGCCATCCCGTGGAGAAAGATGATACCGATACCATGCTCTGTGTGAAGTATGCATTGGAGCATGGCATGAAAGATATCCTCATCATTGGCGGTATTGGCGGCAGGCTGGATCACACGGTAGCAAATCTGCAGACGCTGCTCTATGCATCGGTGCGAGGAGCAAAAATCGAAATGCGGGACGGAAACAGCCGCCTGCATATGCTGAGCGCACCTCATTTCACCGAGATCACATTGCCCGCCTGCGAGGGTTATACACTGTCAGTCTTTGCGGTTGGGGGAGAATGTAAAGGCATCAGCGAGCGCGGCGTTTATTATGAAATTGCCGACACCGATCTGACCCCTGATTTTCCCCTCGGTGTGAGTAATAAGATCACAGCAGACAAAGCGCACATCTCCATCCGCGAGGGTAATCTGCTCATTGTGGAATCAAGGGACAATTAGATAATAAAACTGTCATTTCATTGGGGATTTCCCCTGCAAATGGCAGTTTTTTCGTGTCATTTTTTCGACCAATATCAAATTTATTATGTCTCACATGTCGATTTTTTTGGATGTTCCACTCCATCGCTTGACGGAAGGTCGTGGGTATGGTAAGATTAATTTAATTAATACTCTGGTTAACAATGGAGGATCAATATGAAAGCTGTATTTTTGAATTCCAAAACGCCCAATGCCAATACTCCGGTCTATCCTGACGATATCCGCCAAAAGCTCTATGCGGAATGTGATTTTTTCGATGAAGTGATTTTTACCAAAGAAGAAGATCTGATCGCCCGCGCAGAGGATCTTGCTCAGGTAGACTACATCTTCTCCACATGGGGTATGCCCCGATTCACAGAGGAGCAGATCAAGAAATATCTCCCCTCTCTGAAGGCTGTATTCTACGGCGCAGGCTCTGTTCAGGGCTTTGCCCGTGAATTTCTCAACTGCGGCATCGATGTGTTCAGCGCATGGGGTGCCAATGCAGTTCCCGTTGCCGAATTCACCGTTGCACAGATCATTCTGGCAAATAAAGGTTACTTCCAGCGCTTCTGCCACACCTCCTGTGAAAAGTGGGAAAACAGAGGCTTTGGCAATCCCTTCCGCGGCAACTACAACACCAAGGTCGGTCTGCTCGGCGCGGGCATGATCGGCAAGCTTGTAATCAACATGCTGAAGGCATACCGTCTGGATGTGCTGGTATTCGACCCCTTCCTGTCGGATGAAAAGGCGGCTGAGCTGGGTGTAACCAAGGCTTCGCTTGAGACCATCTTTGCCGAGTGTGATGTCATCTCCAACCATCTGGCAAACAATCCTCAGACTCAGGGTATTCTGAAGGCTGAGCATTTTGCATCCATGAAGTTCAATGCAACCTTTATCAACACAGGCCGTGGTGCTCAGGTTGATGAGGCAGGTCTTGCCGCTGCAATGCGCGAGGTCCCCACCAGAGTAGCGCTGCTCGATGTCACCATGCCCGAGCCTCCTGTGGAAGGAAGCGATTTCTACAAGCTCCCCAACGTCTTCCTCAGCCCCCACATCGCGGGAAGCTTTGGCAATGAGGTTGAGCGCATGGGTGAATTTATGTATGAAGAGATGGTAGCCTACAAGAACGGACTGCCCACCAAGTACGGCGTTACCCTGAAAATGCTCGAAACCATGGCATAATACATAGCACCCCTGCCTGCATTTTCAAAAAATAAAACTGAAAGGCATTTTAAATGGACAGAAAAACATTTGAACCATATAAGCTGAATTCGCTCGATGATCTGCGTGCAGCCATTGAGACACTGAATGCAGAAATTCCGATCTCCGAGGATATGTCTGTATTCGCGAAGCCTCACATGATCGGAGACCGCAGACTGGATAATTCTCTGCTGGTGCATCCCATGGAAGGCTTTGACGGCAGGTTCAGCGGCGCCCCCGGTGAGCTGACATGGCGCCGTTACGAGCGCTTTACCGCAGGCGGAGCTTCGGTGGTCTGGTTTGAGGCTGTTGCAGTCTGCCGGGACGGCAGAACCTCGCCCAATCAGCTGATGCTCTGCAAGGAAACATTGGACGACTATAAGCGCCTCTGCGACAGACTCCATGAAGTCAATCCGAACGCTCTGCTGGTCTGCCAGCTCACCCACTCGGGCCGCTTCTCCAAGCCCGATGGTAAACCCGCGCCTGTCGTCGTGCACCGCAATCCCAGACTGGATGCCAAATTCAACATTCCCGAGGATTATCCCCTCGTTACCGACGACACACTCGACCGCATCAAGGAAGACTTCATGAGCTGCTCCCGTCTGGCGGTAGAAGCAGGATTTGATTCACTGGATGTCAAGTCATGTCACTTCTATCTTATGAGCGAATTTCTTTCGGGCTACGAGCGTGAAGGCAAATACGGCGGAAGTTATGAAAACCGTACTCGCTTCATGCGCGAAGTCTTTGCAGAAGCTGCAAGAGAAGGCGGATCAAAAACCGTAATGGCATCCCGCTATTCGCCTTATGATCATATCGCCTATCCTCATGGCTTCGGTGTTGACAGAGAGGATTTCGAGAAATTTGATTTTTCCGAATCGATCAGGCTGCTCGGTGAGCTTCAGGCTATGGGATTGAAGCTGATCGACCTGACCATGAGTTCCCCCTATTTTGAGCCCCACATCAACCGTCCCAACAATCGCTGCGAATACACACCGCCCGAGCATCCCCTGGTCGGCGTGGAAAGACTGATCAAGGGCACTGCCGAGATGAAAAAAGCATTTCCTGATATCATCTTCACCACAGCAGGCATGAGCTATCTGCGCGATCTTGCCCCCTATGTCATGGCGGGCTGTCTCAAGGAAGGCATCAACGATCTGGCAGGCTTTGGCAGAATGGCTTTCGCCTATCCCGATTTTGCAAAAGATTTGCTCACAAAAGGCGCACTCGACCGCAAAAAATGCTGCATTACCTGCGGTAAGTGCACCGAGCTGATGCGCGCAGGCAAGTCTGCGGGATGCCCTGTGAAGGACGGCGAGGTCTATCTGCCGCTGCTTCGCGAAATTCCGAAATATTCTGTAAAAAACTGACTGAGAGGTAGTAATAATGTATCAAAACAGAACTGCGCTTGTAACCGGCGGTATCCGCGGCATCGGTTACGGCATCGCCACAGAGCTGGCTAAAAAAGGCTTCACCGTTGTTGTGGGAAGCATCGAGCAAGAAGACGAAAAGGTTCTCGCTGCTATGGAAGAACTGAAGAAAATCTCCCCCGATTCGATCTATATGAGAGCTGACATCGGCAAGGAAGCCGACCGTATCGCACTCATCGACGGTATTTACGAAAAATTCGGCAGACTGGACTGCCTTGTCAACAATGCAGGTGTTGCGCCCAAAGTACGCGGCGACCTGCTCGAGATGAGTGAGGAGAGCTTTGATTTCGTAATGGATATCAATCTGAAGGGTACCTTCTTCCTCACCCAGTATGCGACCAGAAAGATGGCACAGGGTGAAGGCTTCCGCTGCGTGATCTTCATCACCTCCATCTCTGCCGATACTTCCAGCACCATGAGAGGTGAATACTGCATGTCCAAAGCAGGTCTGCACATGGCTGCTACCCTTTACGCCGACAGGCTGGCTTCCGAGGGCATCAATGTATATGAGCTTCGTCCCGGCATCATCGAGACCGATATGACCGCGGTTGTCAAGGACAAATATGAGGCTATGATCGAGGACGGTCTGCTCCCCATCAAGCGCATGGGCAAGCCGAGAGATGTAGGCTTGATGGCTGCTGCTCTTGCCGAAGGTGCTTTTGCTTATTCGACAGGCGATGTGATCGGAGCCGACGGCGGCTTCCACATCAGCCGTCTGTGATGCCCTATGGATTATACGACACTGAATCGCGGCGGGCGAAGCATTCCCGTCATCAAAGCCGAGGCGCTGGTTGTCGGCACCGGTGCCGCATCGCTGAATGCAGCTCACGAGCTTCATCGCCTGGGCGTTGATGTGATCATCGTCACCGAGGGCATCAAGATGGGTACCTCCCGCAACACCGGCTCGGACAAACAGACCTACTATAAGCTTCAGCTCACCGGAGGCGATCCCGACTCGGTGGAAGCAATGGCAAAATCACTCTTTGCGGGCGGCTCCATGCAGGGCGATCTTGCTCTGATGGAAGCAGCAAATTCTGCCAATGCCTTCTTCAAGCTGGTATCGCTGGGTGTTCCCTTTCCTCAGAATGAATACGGAGAATTTGTCGGATACCGTACCGACCATGATATGACAAGACGCGCCACCTCCTGCGGGCCGCTGACCTCGAAGTATATGACCGAGTGTCTGGAAGCGGCAGTTGAGGCAAGCGGTATTTCGATTCTCGACGGTGCCCGTGTCATCGGCATGCTCAAATCTCCCGAGGGCGCCTGTGTCGGTGCGGCAGCAATTTCCGCCGACTGCGTCACCGAAGAGAATCCCATGGGTTTGATCTACATCAACGCAGGTGCTGTTGTATATGGCGTTGGCGGTCCTTCGGCGATCTATGCGTCAAGTGTTTACCCGCAGTCCCAGACCTGCGCTCATGGTGCCGCATTTATGGCAGGTGCATCGGGCGTCAATCTCACCGAGTCGCAGTACGGCATCGCATCCCTCGATTTCAGATGGAATCTGTCGGGCAGCTATCAGCAGGTACTCCCCCGTTATTTCTCTGTGGATGAGAATGGAACTGAGTATGACTTTCTTGCCGACGCTATTCCCGACGGACTCGACCGTCTCTCGGCAGTCTTCCTCAAGGGTTACGAATGGCCCTTCGATCCCGCGCGCTCAAGCGAAGGCTCCTCCCGTGTAGATATGGCAGTCTATGGTGAAAAAATGCGCGGACGCAGAGTTTTCATGGACTTCTTATCCAATGACAGCGCACTTGATGCTGTAGGCTATCCCGAAAATGCGAAGGAATATCTCTCCCAGTCGGATGCCATTGAGGCAACGCCCCTCGACCGTCTCATGAAGCTCAATCCCAAGGCTTATCAGCTCTATCTCGATCACGGCATCGATCTGGCAAAGGAGCCCCTTGAAATCGGTGTCTGTGCACAGCACAACAACGGCGGTCTTGAGTGTGACGCGCGCTACATGTCGCCTACACTGGCGAACTTCTATCCCATCGGTGAAGCTGCCGGTATTTTCGGGGTGCGCCGTCCCGGAGGAAGTGCGCTCAACTCCACCCAGGTCAGCTCCATGCGTGCCGCACGCTCGATTGCAGAGAACAGAGTACAGATTTATGACATCACCGCCCTGCCCTTCGATTCCTGCGCAGAGGAAATGCTCTCCATGTTCGCCCCCGGAAATATGTCGCTCTGCGATATTCTCGAAGAGCGCCGCCGCTTCGGTGAGCGTATGGATAAAGCAGGTGCCTTCATCCGCAGAAAAGATCAGGTTGTCGAGGCAATCTGCGATGTAAAGCGCGAGCTGGACACCTTCACCGAGACCCATCACACCAAGGATGTACGATCCTTTATTGAGCTCTGCATCAACTATGATGTGCTGGTAACCCAGTATGTATATCTCTCAGCCATCAAGGCTTATATCGATCATGGCGGTCTCAGCCGCGGCTCTTATCTGATCGACGGCAATGCACAGCTCGATACCACACATTCGGGACTGGTCTGCCGCGTCAAGCTGTCTGGCGGTGATATTGAAGCCCAATGGATGCCTGTTCGTCCCATTCCCGAGAGCGAACAGTGGTTTGAGAAGGTCTACAACAGACAGAAATAATCCTGTCACCATCTTTTTACCGTTTCTGTATCAAACGTCAAAATCAATCCAATACGGAGACGTTATGAAAAAAACTGTCTTTTACACCGAGGCAGCTTATCTGCTCGGTATCGTCCTTCTCGCCTTCGGTACATCGCTGATGGAGCTTGCCGATTTCGGTATGTCGATGATCGTGGCACCTGCCTATCTCCTGCATCTGAAGCTGTCTCAGATCCTTCCCTTTTTCAGCTTCGGCATGGCTGAATATACACTGCAGGCAGTGCTGATTGTTCTGACCGCAGTCATCCTCAGACGATTCAAGCTGTCCTATCCGATCTCCTTTCTGACGGCGCTCTTCTACGGACTGCTTCTGGATGGATTTATGCTGCTTATGAGCGGACTCCCCGCAGAGGGAATCGCACTGCGCATTGTCTATTACTGTGTCGGTATGGGATTCTGCACCGCAGGTGTTGCGATGCTTTTCCGCACCTACATATCGCCCGAGGCATACGAGCTTTTCGTCATGGAGCTATCGGCTAAGTACAACTTTAAGTTAAGCCGTGTCAAAACGGTCTATGACTGCACAAGCTGTGTAATTGCCATTCTGCTCTCCTTCCTCTTCTTCGGCTTCGGACATTTCGAGGGAATCAAAGCAGGTACCGTCATCTGCGCGCTGATCAACGGATGGCTCATCGGCAGATTCGGTGTGCTTTACGAGAAGCTCTTCACCTTTGAGGATAGGTTTCCTCTTCGTAAATATTTCAATTAACCACAAAACCCGTGACAGGATGACTGCCACGGGTTTTCCTTATCTGAAAACACAGGAATGTGTTGTTGCGTTTTATCTTGTTCCGATGAGCTCCGAAACGGTTACAAAGCTGTAGCCCATTTCCTTCAGCTTGGGAATGATGATCTTCAGCACCTCGGGGGTTGGGCTGATTTTGGTGACATGATCGTGAAAAAGGATGATGTCACCGTCACGGATATTGGTCATGATCATTTCGGTGATGTTTTCCACCGAATTGTGCGCCCAGTCCAGGGTATCAATGCTCCAGAGGATCACATTGTAGTCCAGCTCCTCGGCGCAGGCAATGATTTCCTCACTGCACATGCCCTCGGGAGGACGGAAGAGCTTGGGTCTGTAGTCATCGATCTCATAAAGAGCCTCCTCGCCAAGCAGAATTTCCTGCCTCACCGCCTCCTTTGTGAGCTTTTTCAGATGGGGATGATGGTAGGTGTGATTGCCTACCTCATGCCCTTCCGCAATTTCACGGGCAATGAGATCGGGATAAATTTTCGCATTCTCTCCGATGACAAAAAAGGTACCGTGTACCTCGTTTTCCTTCAGAATATCGAGGATCTGCTCGGTGTACACATGGTTTGGTCCGTCATCAAAGGTGAGGGCAATCTTCATTCCTTCGTTGCGCTTGAAGCGGAAGACATTGGTGTTGTCGCTGTAATCCTTCCATACTGCCGATGCTCCCTGTGTCAGACCGAAACAGAGGGACAGCATAATCAGGATAGAAAGGAATCTGCGCTTTCCTTTACGTCTTCTTTTCAAATAACTCGTTCAGGCTGCCGAAGCGGTAACCCTGCGACTCCCATTCCGAGAGCAGCCGGTCAAGGATCGCGGCATTGGCAGCCGAGGTCGGATGGAGCAGGATCACTTCACCATTGTGGGTATGATCCATAATCTTTCGGAAAGCCTTTTCGGTATCGGGCTGGCGATCGTTATCCCAGTCGGCATATGCAAAGCTCCAGAAGACCGTCTTATAGCCCAGCTCCTTGGCAAACTGCAGATTCTGCTCGCTGAAGCGTCCCTCGGGCGGACGGTAGTATCTCGCCATTTCATAGCCTGTCAGCTCGGTGTAGGTTTTCTCAAGCTTTTCAAGCTGTCCGGCAAAACGGGATTTGTCAGTGTAGGCAGTCATATCGGGATGGCTGGCAGTGTGATTGCAGACAAGATGCCCTTCCTCAGCCATGCGCTTCACCAGTTCGGTGTCGCGCTTTACAAGATTTTCAAGAACAAAAAAAGCTCCTTTGGCATTGTGAGCCTTCATGGTGTCGAGAATCTTCGCAATATTGCCGTTTTCGTAGCCGGCATCAAAGGTAAGATAGATCACCTTGTCATCCTCGCCTGCATTTTTATCCGCATATGCACCATCGTATTTGTATATAAATTCAAAAGACGGATCAAGCTCGGGGATGGTGTGCGTGTCATTTTTCCTGCAATACCAACTGTGTGCTTTGGTCTCGTCATTAGCATAAACGGAAGATCCGAAGGCGGCAAGTACCAGAACAAGTGCCGTGCCGGTCAGGATCAGATGTGACAGCTTCATCATTTGAACCTCCATTCTCCGGCAATATGAATCCGAATCGGCTGCCGGAGTCCGAAACGGACGGCAAATCGGAAGATTCCGCAATCGGTCTTCGATGCACCGCAGATTCATTATTTGCACTTGTGCGACTTTTACTCTGAGTAAAATTTTCATGGATATTCATCGGTATGCAGTATATTTGCTAATATTTATTCATCCTCAGGAACAAGATGCACAAACCGACCACAATTCGTGAAGCAGTAAGAAAATCGAGCCATTAGTATTTGACTGAGCCACTCGATATGATAAAATTGCACTGAATATTTATGCATATTTGTGCATATTGCCGATTGCATTTTTCGAGTAAGCGAGGTATAATAATACCATCGAAAATCAATAAGCTGAAATGATATAGAAAGCGAGATAAAATCATGAAAAAAGAAATCAAAAAAATCGTTCTTGCCTACTCGGGCGGACTTGACACATCCATTATTATTCCGTGGCTGAAGGATAACTATCCCGGCTGCGAGATCATCGCTGTATCCGGCAACGTCGGTCAGAAGGACGAGCTGGACGGTCTGGAAGAAAAGGCGATCAAAACCGGCGCTTCCAAGATTTATATCGAAGATCTGAGAAAAGACTATATCGAAAACTACATCTGGCCCTGCCTCAAGGCTGACGCAAAATACGAGGACTATCTGCTTGGTACTTCCCATGCTCGTCCCTGCATCGCAAAGCGTCTTGTTGAAATTGCCAAGGCTGAGGGCGCTGACGCAATCTGCCACGGCTGCACCGGTAAGGGCAACGACCAGGTTCGTTTTGAGCTGACCGTTAAGGCATTCGCTCCCGAAATGGAGATCATCGCTCCCTGGAGAATCTGGGATATCAAGTCCCGTGACGAAGAGATCGACTACGCCGAGATGAAGGGCATCCCGCTGAAGATCAGCCGTGAGACCAACTACTCCAAGGATAAGAACCTCTGGCATCTCTCCCACGAGGGTCTCGACCTTGAGTCTCCCGCAAATGAGCCTCAGTACAACAAGAACGGCTTCCTTGAGCTTGGCGTTTCTCCCGAGCAGGCTCCCGACACTCCCACCTATGTTACCATCCACTTTGAGAAGGGTATTCCCACTGCTGTCAACGGCGAAGAGATGGACTGCGTCAAGCTCGTTGAAACACTCAACAAAATCGGCGGCGCAAACGGCATCGGCATCCTTGACATCGTTGAGAACCGTCTGGTTGGTATGAAGAGCCGCGGCGTTTATGAGACTCCCGCAGGCACCATCCTCTACAAAGCTCACAATGTTCTCGAAACCATCACCCTTGATAAGGAAACCTTCCACTTCATGTACGCTCAGGTCGCTCCCAAGATGGCTGACCTCACCTACAACGGCCAGTGGTTCACTCCCCTCCGCGAGGCTCTCTGCGCATTCGTTGACAAGGTAAACGAGACTGTTACCGGCGATGTCAAGCTGAAGCTCTACAAGGGCAATCTCATCAATGCCGGTGTAACTTCTCCTTATACCCTCTATGATGAACAGACCGCTTCCTTCGGTGAGGACGAGGACTACAACCAGGCTGATGCAGAAGGCTTCATCAACCTCTTCGGTCTCCCGATCAAGGTTAAGGCTAAGCTGGACGCCGAGCGCGAAAACAACAAGTAATCGAACCCGATATAAAAGGGGCGGTACGCCGCCTCTTTTATGACTTTTTACACATCCATTGAATTTTCTGTAATTACAACCAAAACGAGGTAATTTTCCTATGAAAATGTGGGCCGGACGCTTTAAAAAGGACGTCGACACGCGCGTAAACGATTTTAATTCTTCTATTTCCTTCGACTGCCGCATGTACCGTGAGGACATCACAGGCAGCATCGCCCATGCAACCATGCTGGGAGAGTGCGGCATCATCCCCAAAGAGGATTCCGAGAAGATCATCACCGCCCTGCGCGGCATACTTGCCGACCTTGATTCGGGAGCACTGGAAATCGATCCCGAAGCCGAGGACATTCACATGTTTGTAGAAGAGGTGCTGACCTCCCGTATCGGTGATGCGGGTAAGCGGCTCCATACCGCACGAAGCCGAAACGATCAGGTAGCCCTTGACATCCGCATGTATCTGATGGGGCAGATCGAAGAGATCAAAGTGCTGGTGCTCGATCTGCTCGAAGTAATTGCAAAGAAAGCAAAGCTGCATGCCGCCGACGTTATGCCCGGCTACACACATCTTCAGCGCGCACAGCCGGTGACCTTCGGTCATTACATTCTGGCATATGCTTCCATGCTGATGCGCGATTATGACAGAATCTGCGATACCAAGCGCAGAACCAATGTAATGCCGCTGGGTTCGGGTGCGCTGGCTTCGACCACCTATCCCATCTGCCGTGAGCGTGTAGCCGAGCTACTCGGATTTGATTCTGTCACCGAAAACAGCATCGACGGCGTGTCCGACCGCGACTTCGTGCTTGAGCTTGCCTTTGATCTCTCTACACTGATGATGCATATGAGCCGCTTCTCAGAGGAAATCATCCTCTGGTGCTCCTCAGAATACGGCTTCTGCGATCTGGATGACGCATACTCCACCGGTTCCTCAATCATGCCTCAGAAGAAGAATCCCGATGTGGCAGAGCTGGTACGCGGCAAGACAGGCAGAGTATACGGCTCACTTACCACCCTGCTGACCATGATGAAGTCACTGCCTCTGGCATATAACAAGGATATGCAGGAGGACAAGGAAGTAATTTTCGATGCCATCGACAACACCAAGATTGCACTTGAAGTCTTTACAAAGATGTTCGACACCATGACAGTGCGCAGTGAAGTGCTCCGCCGCGCAGCATCCAAGGGTTTCATCAATGCCACCGACTGTGCAGACTATATGGTGAAGAAGGGACTTCCCTTCCGCTCAGCTTATAAGATTGTCGGTCAGCTTGTCGGCTACTGTACCGACAACGGCAAAACGCTGGAGGAGCTGACTCTGGACGAATACCGTGCACTTTCGGACATCTTCGATGAGGATGTATATGCTGCCATCGATCTCGACACCTGCGTAAATGGCAGATCGGTACGCGGCGGTCCTGCAGCTGCTTCTGTTGCAAGACAGATTTCTCTGGTCGAAGATTTCATCACCAAGGCTAAGACCGAATAAAGGAAAGGATACAGGATCATGACAAAAGAAAAAATCAAATGCGGTATCATCGGTGCCACCGGCTATGCGGGCGTTGAGCTGGTACGCATCCTTTCAACACATCCTCAGGCTGAGATCGTTGCCGTTTCCTCGGTTTCCTTCGAGGGACAGCAGTTATCCGACATCTACCCCAACCTGCGCGGTATCTGTGACATGACCCTCGAGGGCGCAGATGAGATTATTCCCCGCTGTGATGTGATCTTCGGATCGCTCCCCCACGGTCTTTCCGAGCCGTTTGCAGAAAAGTGCCTCTCCCACTGCGCGGTTTTCATTGATCTTGGTGCAGACTTCCGTCTCCATAACGAGGAGGATTACAGCGAGTGGTACGGCAAGCGTTATGAACATCCCGAGCTCCACAATGAGGCTGTCTATGCCATCCCCGAGCTCTACCGCGACGAAATCAAGGGTGCCGAAATCATTGCGAATCCCGGCTGCTATCCCACCAGCGTTGCCCTCGGTCTTGCACCCGCCATCCGCGGCGGCTATCTGGAAAAGGGCACTGTGATTGTTGACTCCAAGTCGGGCGTTACCGGTGCCGGCAGATCGCTGACACAGGGCACTCACTATCCCGATACAAACGAAGCCTTTGCCGCTTACAAAGCAGGTGTGCACCGTCATACACCCGAAATCGAGCAGACCCTCTCCGAAATAGCAGGCGAAGAGATGAAGGTCACCTTTGTACCTCACCTCCTCCCCGTCAACCGCGGCATTGAATCCTCCATCTATGTGAAGCTCCGCGACGGTGTTTCATTTGATGAGGTCTATGCAGCTTATGCCGCAGCATATGAAAACGAGCTGTTTGTCCGCGTTCAGCCCAAGGGCAGCTATGCCAACCTCAAGAATGTTCGTATGTCCAACTACTGCGACATTTCGCTCCACTTTGACAAGCGCACCAATATGCTGATCGTTTCCTCCTGCATCGACAATATGGTCAAGGGTGCAGCCGGTCAGGCAATCCAGAACATGAATCTGCGCTTCGGTCTTGAGGAATCCTGCGGTCTCGATTTTGTCCCGCCGGCATTCTGATATGAGCCGAAAAGTTGCTGTTATCACCGGTGCATCCCGCGGAATCGGACGTGCCTGCGCCATGGAGCTTGCTTCTCACGGTTATGAGGTTGTGATCAACTTTGTGCAGAATGAAGCTGCAGCTATGGAAACGGTGGAAGCTATCAAAGCTTCCGGCGGAAGTGCCTATCCCTTTCGGGCGGATGTGGCTAATGCCGAAGAAGCTTCTGCTCTTATAAAGTTTTCACTTTCCCTTACCGGTCGGATTGATGTACTGGTCAACAATGCCGCCATATCGGTGGTTGGACTTTTCACCGACATCACAGCAGATACCGAGAAGCGGCTCTTCGATGTAAATCTGATGGGCACGCTGAACTGTACAAAGGCAGTTCTTCCATACATGATCCGCGAACAAAGCGGTGCCATCGTCAATGTCTCCTCTATGTGGGGCCAGGTCGGTGCTTCTTGTGAGGTTCATTATTCCACAGCTAAGGCGGCAATCATCGGCTTCACCAAGGCACTCGCCAAAGAGGTGGCCCCCTCGGGCATTCGTGTGAACTGCGTCGCTCCCGGTGTGATTGACACCGAGATGAATGCACATCTCTCCCCCGATGACCTGCAGACACTTGCCGATGAGATCCCAATGGGACGCCTGGGAAGTCCTGCTGAGGTTGCGGAATGTGTTCGTTTTCTCTGCGACTCAGCCTCCTATGTGACCGGTCAAGTGATCGCACCCAACGGCGGATATATTACCTGAAAATAATTCATACTCTTATATATAAGGAGTTTTCTACTATGTCTATCATCATCAAGCCCTGCGACGGCGGTATCACCGCACCTGCCGGTTTCCGCGCTTCGGGCATTCACTGCGGTTTGAGAAAGAATGCAGAGCGCCGCGATATTGCACTGATCGTGGCTGACAAGACCTGCAGTGCCGCCGGCGTTTATACAACCAATAAGGTTTTCGCCGCTCCGGTTGGCGTAACAAGAGCACATCTGGCAGGCGGTAAGGCTCGCGCTGTCATCTGCAACAGCGGCAATGCAAATGCATGCAACGCCGACGGCTACGACAAGGCAAACGCCACCTGCAAAGCACTTGCAGAAGAGCTTGGCATCGCTGAGGAAGAAGTCATCGTTGCTTCCACCGGTGTCATCGGCGTTCCTCTGCCCCTCGAGCCTATTCTCACAGGCATTCCTAAGCTGCATGCCGAACTTGACATCACCGCTGAAGCAAGTGATCTGGCTGCTACCGCCATCATGACTACCGATTTAAAGAAGAAGGAATACTGCTTCAGCTATGAATTTAACGGTACCACCATCAAAATGGGCGGCATCTGCAAAGGCTCGGGCATGATTCATCCCCAGATGGGCACCATGCTGGGCTTCATCACCACAGACGCTGCTATCTCTGCAGAACTGCTCGACCGTGCGCTGAAGGCTGCCATTGCCGACACCTTCAATATGGTCAGCGTGGACGGCGATACCAGCACCAACGATATGGTTACCGTACTGGCATCCGGACTCTCGGGTGCGGCTGAAATCACAGGCGAGGGTGAGGCTTATGATGCATTCTGTGCAGCGCTCAATACACTCTGCCGTACCATGGCAATGGCAATTGCTGCCGACGGTGAGGGCGCAACCAAGCTGCTTGAGTGCAACCTCTACAACTTCAGCGATATCGCAGGTGCTAAGACGCTGGCAAAATCGGTTATCTGCTCTTCGCTTGTGAAGTGCGCTATGTTCGGTGCCGATGCAAACTGGGGACGCATTCTCTGTGCGCTCGGTTATGCAGGTGTTCCCTTTGATACAGATCTGGTCGATGTTCGCTTCAAGTCGAAGGCAGGAGAGATTCTCGTCTGCGAAAACGGCAAGGGACATCCCTTCGATGAAGATATCGCCAAGTCGATTCTCGTAGAGGACGTCATTCAGATCGAGATTAACATGAAGTGCGGCAATGTAAATGCAACTGCATGGGGCTGCGACTTCAGCTATGACTATGTCAGAATCAACGGGGATTACAGAAGTTAAATCGATGGAGTTGATTTAACTTCTACAAAGTTTTATACGAGCGAAATCCAACTTCGACATAAAGAAAGGAATTTCCAAACATGCTGATTTCCAATTCGGATAAGGCGAGTGTACTCAATCAGGCGCTGCCTTACATTCAGAAATATTACGGCAAAACTGTAGTCGTCAAGTATGGCGGCAACGCAATGACAAGTGAGGAGCTGAAGGCTGCAGTCATCAGTGATATCGTGCTTCTCCAATTGGTCGGCATCCATGTAGTGCTGGTTCACGGCGGCGGTCCCGAAATTTCGGACATGCTCAAGCGCGTGGGCAAAGAAAGCAAATTCATCAACGGCATGCGCTACACCGATGATGAAACGGTTGAAATTGTACAGATGGTTCTCGCCGGCAAAACCAATAAGGATCTGGTCAACCATATCGAGCACATCGGCGGCCGTGCGGTCGGACTTTGCGGTATTGACGGCGGTCTGATCAAAGCAAAGAAGCTGATAGACGGCGAGCACGATTACGGCAACGTGGGCGAGATCACTGACATTGATATTTCCATCGTCAACGATGTAATCTCCAAGGGATACATCCCTGTTGTTTCCACCGTCGCATACGGCGAGGACGGCAATCCTGTCTATAACATCAATGCCGATGTGGCTGCAGCAAAAATTGCGGTAGCACTGGGCGCGCAGAACCTGATGCTTCTTACGGATATCCGAGGCATCATGCGTGATGTTCACGACGAAAATACGCTGATGGCCGAAATCAAGGTAAGCGAAGTGGATGGACTGATCGAAGAAGGCATCATCAGCGGCGGCATGATCCCCAAGGTGCAGTGCTGTGTGGACGCAGTCAAGGGCGGCATTGAAAAGACCATCGTCATTGACGGCAGAATTCCCCACTCCATCCTCATCGAGCTTCTCTCGGATGAAGGAATCGGCACCATGTTCAAGCTATAAGAAAGGCAGATTTTATGACACACGATAAAGCAATCGAGCTGGATAAGCAATATATGATGCAGACCTACGGACGCCTTCCGTTGGTTCCTGCTCACGGCAAGGGCGCAAGACTCACCGATGAAGACGGAAAGGTTTATATCGACTTCACCTCGGGCATCGGTGTAAACTCCCTTGGCTTTGTGGATGAAGGCTGGGCTGACGCCGTAACCAAACAGCTCTGGAAAATTCAGCATTTCTCCAACTATTACTACTCGTCCCCCACAGGTGAGGTCGCTGAAATGCTGGTGAAAGCATCGGGTATGAAGCGCGCATTTTTCGGCAATTCGGGAGCTGAAGCAAACGAGGGCGCAATTAAGGTTGCCCGTAAGTACAGCTATGATAAGTATGGCAAAGGACGCGCCACCATCATCACCCTTTGCTCCTCCTTCCACGGACGCACAGTAACCACGCTGGCAGCGACAGGTCAGGATGTCTTCCACGACTTCTTCTTCCCCTTCACCGAAGGCTTCAAATATGTCCCCGCAAACAATCTCGATGCACTGAAGGAAGCGCTCACCGAGGATGTCTGTGCAGTCATGGCTGAGCCGATTCAGGGTGAGGGCGGCGTCAATATCCTCACCGACGATTACATGAAAGCGCTTCGCAGTATCACTGAAGAAAAGGATATTCTGCTGATTCTCGACGAGGTACAGACCGGCATCGCCCGCACTGGAATGATGTTCGGTTATCAGTACAGCGATATTCTCCCCGACATCCTCACACTTGCCAAGGGACTCGGCGGCGGACTCCCCATCGGCGTCTTTATGGTCGGTGAAAAGTGCGAAGCTACCCTCTCGGCAGGTCAGCACGGCACCACCTTCGGCGGCAACCCCGTTGCTGCGGCAGGCGCAAAGGAAGTGCTTTCCCGTGTATGCGACGATAAATTTCTCTTCGAGATCCGCGACAAGGGCGAATACATCCGCGGCCGAATCAAGGCATGGGACCTCCCCAATGTCGGAGAGATTCGCGGAAGAGGTCTCATGATCGGCATTCAGATCAAGGGAGAATCTCCCAAGGATGTCCTGCACAGAGCCTTCGATAACGGTCTTCTCACACTGACCGCAGGCTCGGATGTACTCCGCCTGCTTCCTCCGCTGACAATCTCCTATGATGAGATCGACGACGGTCTTACAATTCTTAAAAAATCTCTTGAGAGTGAAGGTTGAGAGCCTTTCTCTTACCCAAAATATAACTTGAAAGGATATTACCATGAACCATCTCTTAAAACTGTCCGACCTTTCAAAGGCCGAAATCATTGACATTCTCAACCTGGCATCTCAGCTCAAGTATGAGCGCAAGAACGGTATCGAGCACAAGAAGCTTTCCGGTAAGACCCTCGGTATGATCTTCCAGAAGGCCTCCACCAGAACTCGCGTCTCCTTTGAAGCAGGCATGTATCAGCTTGGCGGTCAGGCAATGTTCCTCTCCTCCCGCGATCTGCAGATCGGCCGCGGCGAGCCTGTTGAAGATACCGCCCGCGTACTCTCCCGCTATCTCGACGGCATTATGATTCGCACCTTCGCACAGCAGGAAGTTGAAGATCTGGCGAAGTACGGCAGCATTCCGGTTATCAACGGTCTTACCGATTACTGTCATCCCTGCCAGGTGCTGGCAGACCTGCTCACCATCCGCGAATTCAAGGGCGGCTTTGAAGGTCTCAAGATGTGCTACATCGGCGACGGCAACAACATGGCAAACTCTCTCATCGTCGGCGGTCTGAAGGTCGGCATGCAGGTTTCGATTGCCTGCCCCGAGGGCTACAGACCCGATCCCAAGGTGCTCTCCTTTGCTGCTGACTGCGGCGATTCATTCTTCATGACCGATAAGGTGCTGGAGGCTGCACAGGGCGCCGATGTCATCTTCACCGATGTCTGGTCGAGCATGGGCATGGAAGGCGAAGCTGAGGCTCGCAAGATTGCCTTCAAGGGCTACCAGATCAACGATGAAGTGATGGATGTAGCTGCCAAGGATGCTATGGTTCAGCACTGTCTGCCCGCTCACCGCGAAGAGGAAATCACCGCAAAGGTATTCGAGGCACATGCCAACGAGATCTTTGAAGAGGCTGAGAACAGACTCCACGCACAGAAAGCTGTCCTCGTCAAGCTGCTCGGCTAATCAATCATTTGCTTTTTCGACCGCAGATTGCATTTCGATGCTTCTGCGGTCTTTTTGTTTGCTACAACATTTCTATATTTTTCTATTTTTGTTAAAATTTTCTATTTTGATATTGACTTTCAGCTCGATTTATGGTAAAATAAGGTAACAACAAAAAACAAGGGATGGGTGGACAACATGCAGATTGAATATATCGCAGTGAAAGAAGAAATCAAAATGAATCGGGAGAGCTTTACATCTCCTATGGTATTGAAGTGCGTGAGGATGGACGCACAATCAGACGGGTGCCCGATGTCACAATGAATGAGAAAGAAGCCAATGATTTTGCTTCACTCTGCACAAGATTGAAGCTTGATCCGATTCAGCTCGATGAGGCGATTTATGATCTGCTCTGCGCGGTATAAGCAAAAAGGGACTGTCGCATTTACATGCGACAGTCCCTTGAATATCGAAAATTTTGTGGCTGAGCTGTTGCAAATGAAAAATTTGCAACAGCCCCTTTTTGTTTTGTGTATTTATATTGCTTCGCGATCGAAGAGGAAAAGACTCAGCCAATATCGGTTGTCATCCGGCTCGGACAGCAATCCTTCCTTCACCGCATCATAATAGGAACAGTTGATGAACATATTCAAATTGTTGGCGAAGAGATTGCCCTTCTGCCATTCGAGATGCTTTGGCATCGTGGGAAGATAGATGTCGAGCACCAGCTTCCATGCGGCATCAAAGTAAGGCTTTGCAATAGAATAGAAGTCTTCCGCTATCGCAATAAGACGCTTGCAGGCACCTGTATTAGCATAATAGTAGTTCTGCCGATAGCCCTGCTCCGTCCTTGTGATAAGCTTCTTTTCGATGGCAATGCCAAAATGAAACTTATCTTCCTCGGTAAGCGCATCTGTATCAAGCTTCCCTTCTGCAAATCGTCGGCAAAGATCGAATACTTCTTCGGGCAGATCAAAATAGGTCTGTGAACTTGTGCCGCTCCATTTATGGAAATACCCCTGCACACCACCGCTGCGATGAACCGGACCATCCGAGGGATGATAATCATGCCATTCCTGCGTGTTCGGATTGATGCTGTCATCAAAGCCAAGTGCAATCCATCTGCCACCGTTGGGGCGATATGGGATGCGGTCACCGCAGGCTACATCACATACTTTAATGCGATAATGATCGATTGCATGGCAAACGATCACCTGAATATAAACCCACAGCAGTCGCTCCCAGGTGAATCCCGCAGGATTGATGGCAGGCGAGGTCAGCTCTTTGCGGTGCTCCTCGAGGAAAGCAAACAGCGCCTTGCCGAACGCAGGAAAATTCTCACGATAGATTCGATTTCCCAGTTCGCCGTTAGCGCCGGGCATAATGACAAAATCGGTCTGGTACTTCTCTGCTTCCGCTTCGCGCATCAGTTGGTTTTCCACCAGATAAGCAACCGCATCCTCCATATAAGGAGCAGCTATACCAAGCTCACCGCAAAGCTCACGGATGGTAAGCGGCTTTTTATAAGCAGCAAGCAGGATATTCTGATTGAGCAGACTCTTCGCACAGCTCATGGGCTCTCCATCAGCCCCCGGAGTATATTGACAGCTTATACACAGTTTTCCGGGACGATAACTCTTTTCACCGAACGTTTCATTCATTTGATTCATTCCTTTCCTGATCGCTTTTCGAGCATCGTACAGCCACCATTTGACCGTGCCGACCGGCACGCCCAGCTTTCCTGCAATATCATCACAGGAGCGCTCCTCAAAATAATGCAGGATGATTGTCTGCCGCCAGTTTTTCTGCATCATGGCAAGCTGACGGCGCAGGAGTACAACCTCTTCGCGGCGGATCCATTCCGCTTCGGGGTCATCCTCAGACGGGATCATGCCATAGACCGGCATATAATCCGCGCCATAGACAACACGACTGCGCTTGCGCGATCTGAGCAGGTTGCAGAACACATGATTGGAGACGCTCCATACAAAGGCGCCCAGATTCTCCACAGGATACCCGCCGCGAATCGATCGGATCACCTGCAGTGAGATCTCCTGCGCCATATCGGCTGCCTCACTGTCACCGCCAAGCTTCATGCGGCAAAAGCCGTATACCTTGGCGATATACTCAGATTCATACTGCTCAATCAGGACATTTTGCTCGGTCATTGTTTAGCTCCCTTTTTGCGATCTTGCCTATTATGTAACCGAGGAAAGGATTCGGTTGGAGATTTCAGTGAATATTTTTCAGCTTTTTAATCACAATTTCAATCGGATGATCTCCGTGGTTCGTCACATGAAGCTTACTGTCGCCATCCATATAGATGGGCAGCGCCGCACAAACCTCGCCCTTTCCGCTGAACAGCTCCAGGGAATGCATATCAAGCAGCAGGCGGAGATGGATTCCGGTGTCCGGAATCAGCTTAACCGGTGAGAGAAGCTGGCCATTTGCACGAATCATATTATGAGGCGCATCAATCTCCAGTGTCAAACCTGCAAAGCTGAGAATAAAGCTTTCATCTGCAGCATTGAGCGTGATATCGTAGGCATCAGCACCGAGAAAATATTCGGCTGTTTGGGTGACGGTGATGCTGTCAGCCGCTTCGCAGAGCGATTCAACCTCGATAACAGGATTGGCACAGAGATAGTAATTGCCACCTGAAAGGTGCAGCGTATGCTCCATAGGAAGGCTCATCTGACAACAGAAAAGCCTGTTCTGAGGATTGATCTGATTCCATGCCACATTAATGCGTCTTCCGTCCGAAATATCGGAATAAGACTGCGAGGCATAGCTGATCGATCCATAGAGATAGGATTTGCTGTTTGCAGTAAAGATATCTTCACCGGGACGGTCACAGCGGCATCCCTGTTCAACGAAACTACGTGTCTCGAGGGAAGGAACAAACCTGCCGTTCTTAAATTCTCCCACTAAATAACGGTGATGTGCCCCCGAAAGAATCCATCTCCGCTCCCCTGTTTCTGCGACGGTCAGCGGATAAAGATCGGGACATTCGTTATCAAAGGGCAAAGAGAGACGCTGTATTTCATCCCAATGCTTAAAATCGTCCGATGCAAAAATAGCGTAGACATCCTCGGTCAAATAAAGAGCAAGCAGATATTTCCCCAGCTCCTCGCAGTAGATAACCTTAGGATCGCGATTTGAATCGGCAATGTGAGGAATGATCGGATTGTGCTCATATTTTACAAAGCTTTTACCCCCATTGGCGGAGTATGCAAGACATTGTGTAAAGGGATTGCCGGCAGCGGTATAGAAGAGCAGAATGGGATCCTCACCCGAATCGTTTTTGAAGCCTGAGCGATTCTCCCTGTCAACAACAGCACTTCCCGAGAACATCGCTCCCATCTCATCGGGAAAGAGTGCAATCTCATGCTGCGTCCAATGAATAAGATCGGTGCTTGTAGCATGTCCCCAGTGCATATTGCCCCATTGATAAGAACAGGGGTTGTGCTGGAAGAACATATGATAGCTGCGCTCACCGGTAGCAGGTGAAATATACTCTACCAGTCCGTTGGGATCGTTCGTCCAGCCTTCACGTACCGTAAAGTGCGCTTTCGGACGCCTGATATCGGAATAATTTCCGTTCGGATAAGGAAAATCGGCAAAAATGAGCTTGATTTCAGCGGCAGGTTCAATAACAAGCTCCAGTTCTTCCCCCATAAAACGTGCAAGATCGATATTGGCAACAAAATCATAGTTGTCGGATGCAGGCTTGATATCAAGTCCGTAACACACCTGACCGTCTTTTATAAAATTCATACGGCGATTTTCTGCAGCTTCGCAGATCGGAATATGAAGATAGCGGTTCGTAACAGTTATTTTCATGCAAATCACCTCTCGGTTATGATTTTTATTTCATTGTATCATAAATCCATGACGTTTGCAACAAAAAAAGAGGCTGCGCACATAAATGCGGAACCTCTTTTATGGATGCTGTTTTGTGATTATTCAGCGTCTGTCTCTTCTGCCTCGTCCTCATCGAGTGCTCTGATGGAAAGGCTGATCTTGCGCTTTTCCATGTCGATGTCGATAATCTTGACATCGACAGTCTGACCAAGGGTAAGTACATCCTCGGGCTTAGCGATCTTTTCCTTAGCAATCTGAGAGATGTGGATCAGACCGTCAGCGCCGGGAACAACCTCAGCAAATGCTCCGAAGGGCATCATGCTGACGATCTTGACGTTAGCAACATCGCCTACGCTGTACTTGTTGGTGAAGATGTACCAGGGATCGCTCTCTTCAGTCTTATAGCCGAGGGAGATGCGCTTTGTTTCGGGATTGAACTCCTTAACGTAAACAACGATCACGTCACCAACGTTAACAACCTCGGAGGGATGCTTGATGCGTCTCCAGGAAAGCTCGGAAGAATGTACCATACCGTCGACACCACCGAGATCAACGAATGCGCCATAAGATGTGAGAGACTTAACAGTACCCTCGTACTTCTTGCCAACTTCGATTTCTTTCCAGAACTGCTCAGCCTTAGCCTTGCGCTCTTCGGAAGCAACCGCTCTGATGGAACCGACTGCACGGTTCTTCTGCTCATTGATATCGATGATCTTGCACTTCTGGGTGGTGCCTACAAGAGTCTTGAGGTCGCCGTCCTTGGGAAGACCGGACTGGGAAGCGGGGATGAAAACGCGTACAAAGCTGATGGACATAATGAGACCACCCTTGACAGCCTCAATGATCTTGCCCTCGAGAATCTCGCCGGAGGTGCTTGCCTCAACGATCTTCTGCCAGTTCAGATCCTTCTCAATGCGCTTTCTGGAAAGGGTTGCGATGCCGTCGAGGTCGCTGACCTTAACGACCTTAGCCTCGATCTCATCGCCAACTTTATACAGGTCGGAAAGCTTTGCCTGGGGGTTATCGGTAAGCTCATCGAAAGCAATAACGCCTGTCGACTTTGCACCGAGGTCAACATGAATCTCGTTGTTGAGTACGCATGTTATAATACCTTTGACAACTGCTCCTGTATATAAAGTTTTAAATGATTCATCGATCATTTTTTCGAAGTCAAGGACTTCATTCTCCATTGTTTCACTCATGGTTTGATATACCTCCTCTATTATACTGCTCGGAGTGGAGGCTCCTGCAGTTATTCCCACATTCATGTCGGGCGTCATAGGAATGCCCGAGAGCTCGTCCGCACGCTCTATCAAATAGGAGCGGCTCTGATTGCGTTTTGCAACCTCATAGAGCTTGGCGGTGTTTGAGCTGTTTCTGCCGCCGATCACAAGCATCAAATCGACCTCGCGGGAAAGCGTCTCGCACTCGGTCTGCCTGTTTTCAGTCACACTACATATTGTATCAAAAATTAACGCATTTGTATATAGATTTCGAATTTTATTTTGACATTTTTTCCACTCTGTTAACTTTTGGGTGGTTTGAGACACCACAATTGTCTGTTTTTGGCAATTTTGTTCATCTTCAATTTCACTTTCGGATGCAAATATTGCCACATTTCCTGCCGCCCAACTGCGTATGCCGTCCACCTCGGGATGATTTTTATCACCAATGATGATTAGACGAGAGTCGGGAGTTGTTTGTTCCGCAACAATTCGATGAATTTTTTGAACATAAGGACAGGTGCAGTCGATGCAGATAAAGCTCGGATTATTTCCAGATAGAACCATAGCATGCTCGAGGATTTCACGTCTGACACCATGGGTTCGGATGATCACCGATACTTTTGCATCGGGAGAAGCCTCCCTGCAAAGCTCGGTCAGCCGATCGAGCAAACTTTCATCCTGCGGAAGTGCGTGCACACCTTTTTGGGCAAGCTCATCAATCACAATCGGATTATGAATTAAATTACCAATGGTAAAGATCCGCTCGCCCGGGGCTTTGTTTTCTGAAAGCTTGATCACTCTGTCCACCGCGCGCTTGACACCGAAGCAGAATCCGGCAAGCGATGCAACCGTAATCATATCTGTATGTCCTCCCGCTTCAGCGAAAGAATACGATCAAAAATGTGCTTGGCTGCCTTATCATATTCTTCCTTGCCGCTTCCGCCGAAGTTAATCTCTTCGGGAGTGATAGGTGCTCCAATCGTCAGATAGACCTTGCGGAAGGGGAGAATGCGGTAGCCTTTTGTCTGGATACAGATGGGAAGCACCTTGGCATCCGCACGCTTGGCAACCATTGCAATACCGCTTTTCGCCTCTGTCTTTGCGGGATCGATTCCCGGCTGACGGTGTCCCTGAGGGTAAAAGCCGATCACATTGCCCTGCTGGAGATGCGATATACATCTGCGGATAGCTCCCACGTCCGATCCCTTTCGGTCAACCGGGAATGCGCCGAGGGTCGTAATCAACTGTTTGAGCAGCGGAATTTTAAAGAGCTCCGCCTTTGCCATATAGTGCACCTGATGCTTCAGGGTCGCTGCAACAATAATCACATCAAAAAGCGAGAGATGATTGGGAGCGACGATAAACCCGCCCTCCTGAGGCTCATTTTCTAGTCCCACAGCCTCCACACGGAAGAGCCGGCGAAAGAATCCTGCAAGGCATTTATAAAGTCCTGCATAAGCTCTCATACTTCGCCAACCTTCTCGCGAATAATAGCAAGTGCCGCCTGAATAGTGCCCGGGATATCCAGCTTTGAGTTATCGAGCGTCACCGCATCCTCAGCGGGAATTGCGGGAGCAATATCACGGCTGCGGTCGTTTTCGTCGCGCTGCTTCATATCGGCGAGAACCTCCTCATAGGAAGTATCGATGCCCTTTTCAATAAGCTCCTTATAACGGCGCTCGGCACGGGCTTCGGGAGACGCAGTGAGAAAGATTTTCACATTGGCATCGGGAAGAATCACAGTACCAATGTCGCGTCCGTCCATAATCACATTGTGTCGTTCTGCCATACCGCGCTGAAGCTCGAGCAGATGCGCTCTGACCTCTGGAATTTTGGAAACCGCCGATGCCATCATGGAAATCTCAGGCAGACGAATCTGCGAGCTGACATTCTCGCCCTTCAGATAAACCTGCTGCTCACCGTTTTCATAAGCGATGTCCACCTCAACACCTGCAACCTCGGAAGCAATTCTCGCGACATCGCTGCCGTCCGAGCCGCACCTGTGAAAATGCAGTCCGATGGCACGGTAAAGTGCACCTGTATCCACATAAACATAACCGAGCTTCGCCGAGAGCGCCTTGGCAAGGACACCTTTACCTGCGCCGGACGGCCCGTCTATTGCGATTTTTATCATGACAATAAGTCCTTTCAGATTTTTAACAGCCTGTGACCACCGACCATGCCGCCAGTCTTGCTGTAGCAAAGGCAATCTGCAGGTTGAAGCCGCCGGTATAAGCATCCACATCGATGACCTCACCGGCAAAATAAAGCCCGTCCACCAGCTTGGAGCGCATGGTCCCCGGCTCAATCTCCTTCACCGAGATACCGCCCGAGGTGATAATCGCTTCTTCCAGCGGTCGGTATGCCTTGAGTGTAACGGTCAACCCCTTAAGCAGCATCAGCAAACCGCGGCGCTCCTCACGCGTAATGGCATTGACCTTTTTATCGGACGCGATCCCCGACAGCCTGCAAACCACAGGAATGAGCTTGGAAGGAAGCAGGTCGGAGAGCGAATTAATAAAATCCTTGTTTGCGTATTTGGAAAAATCCGAGAGTATGCGATTATCCAGCGTCTTCTCATCCAGCGCAGGCTTCAGATCAAGCTTCATCTGATAGCGCCCGGGAGTCAGCTCTCCGAGACGTGAGGACGCACTGAGCACCATAGGACCTGTGATGCCGAAATGAGTAAACATCAGCTCACCGAAATCCTCATAAACGCATTTGCCCGTTTTGGTATCGATGACACGGCATCCGGTGTTTCGCAGTGATAATCCCTGCAGCTCGGCGCACCATTTTTCCTCGGTGACAATCGGCACCAATGAAGGCTTCAGCGGCATCACCGTGTGTCCCAGCCGCTCCGCCATGCGATACCCGTCACCATCCGAGCCGGTGGCTGTATAAGAAGCTCCGCCGGTTGCGAGAATCGCGGCAGAAACGGAATATTCAGCCTTATCGGTCTTGATGGAGGTCACACAGCCCTTCTCGGATATAATTTCCTGTACCCTCTCATGGACAAGCTTCACTCTGCCGCTTTTGTTGACATAACGCTTCAGTGCCCCCGCAATATCCGCCGAGCGATCCGACTGAGGGAAAACGCGATTGCCGCGCTCTGTTTTCAGCGGAACACCTAAGTCCTCGAAGAACGCTATGGTGTCGGCAGGCTCAAATGCATTGAGTGCCGCATAGAGAAAGCGAGGATTTGTGGGCACATTTTCCATAAACTCGGTGATCGTACAGTTGTTGGTCACATTACAGCGACCTTTGCCTGTAATCAGCAGTTTCTTGGCAGGCATTTTGTTGCGCTCGAAGAGAAGCACATCTGCTCCCAGCTCTGCCGCATAACCGGCTGCCATCAAGCCTGCCGCACCTGCACCGATAACGGCAATGGGAGAATCAGTCATACTTCTTGATGCCGATATCGCGGCGGCAGAATGCACCCTCAAAGTGAATACCGTCGGCTGCTGCATATGCCTTATCGCGGGCGCTGTCAAGATCATCCGCAACCGCAGTCACGCCGAGAACGCGTCCGCCCGAGGTGAGAATTTTTCCATCCTCGCCCAGCTTGGTGCCTGCGTGATATACGGTGATGTCTTCCTTAGCCTCAGCTTCTGCAAGACCGGAAATTTCAAATCCTGTGGGATATTTACCCGGATATCCGCCCGATGCCAGAACAACGCATACCGCTGCACTGTCACTCCACTCAATGGTGAGATCGGCAAGCTTTTCGTCGATAACAGCCTCAATAATATCAATAAAGTCTGTCTTAAGTCTGGGGAGTACAACCTGTGTCTCGGGATCGCCGAAACGGGAGTTATATTCGATGACCTTGGGACCGTTCTTTGTCAGCATCAGACCAAAGTAAAGCACGCCCTTAAAGGTTCTGCCCTCAGCATTCATTGCCTTTACGGTGGGCTCAAAGATGGTCTTCATGCAGAGGTCTGCGATCTCTTCTGTGTAAACGCGGCTGGGCGAGAATGTACCCATACCGCCGGTGTTGGGACCCCTATCGTTGTCAAAGGCACGCTTATGATCCTGCGCGGATACCATAGGGCAGACCACCTTGCCGTCTGTGAAAGCGAGAACCGACACCTCGGGACCTGTGAGAAACTCCTCAATGACGACACGGCTGCCCGAATCGCCGAAAATTTTATCCTCCATGATCTCAGAGAGTGCCTGCTTTGCTTCCTCATGATTCTGTGCAATAACAACACCCTTGCCCAGTGCAAGACCGTCTGCCTTGATAACCGCCGGATAGGTTCCCTGCGCCTCGATATAGGCAAGCGCTTCGGCAGGCTGATCGAAAACCTCATAACCTGCGGTGGGAATGCCGTATTTTTTCATGAGATTCTTAGAGAAGACCTTGCTTCCCTCGATCTCGGCAGCACACTGTCTGGGACCGAATGCGCGGATGCCCTCAGCCTCCATGCGATCAACCATACCCTCCATAAGAGGATTGTCGGGCGCGACAAAAACGATGTCACAGCCGCATTCCTTCGCGGCCTTTATCATGCCCTCCACATCGTCAGCCTTGACGGGGATGCACTCTGCATCGGCAGCGATTCCGCCGTTTCCGGGAGCCGCCCAGAGCTTACCGCAGCGAGGTGATTTTTTCAGCGTCTTAATGATGGCATGCTCGCGTCCGCCGCCGCCGACCACAAGAATATCAAGCTTATTTTTCATAGTGTATTCCTCTGTTTTTATTGAACTTTCATTCAATGAATTTTCATTTTATTCCGACACACCTGCCGCCCTGCTGTGAATGGCAAGCTGCCATAGGAAATGATACTGTCTTATGATAAAAAAGCGGCTTTCCAATCTGATGCCGCTTGCATAATTACCTACCTTATATTATACGATTTTTTTGCCCCAAAGTCAATACATAAATTGTGTATCGAACACAAAGTTGCCCTCTTTTTCCGACAGCATGTTTCATTCCTCTCAATTTTTCATTAAATTCATTGACAGCAGATGAAAAAAATGTATAATATATAATATGGAGAAAAAACGATCCAAAATATATCATTTTTTATTATCCGAAGTACAGCGTAAAAAATTAATTTTCACGCATATTTTTATGGCTTGCTCCATAAAACCGGCTCTAATATCCAAATAAGGAAGCTTTCGATTTCTGAAAGCCATGGTAATTATTATGACAAACGAATTTATTATCTCTACCGCAGCAAAATTTAAGCTTGGCGGAAAGCCTGTTGAAATCATCCCCATCCATACGGGACATATCAATCGCACATACAGACTCAACTGTACGAATGGCAGCTCCTACATATTCCAAAAGGTCAACACCGATATTTTTACACAGCCGAAGCAGCTGACCGAAAACATCCTTGCGGTCACCGAATTTATCCGCGGCAAGCTCAGCACCTTGGGTAAGGATCCCGATCGTGGCACCCTCTCTCTGATGCCCACAGAAGACGGTGAGCATATGCTCATGACAGAAGAAGGCTGTATCCGCATCTACAAGGCAGTGCCCGGTGCGCATTCGGTGGACAGCGCAACACCCGAACTCTTTGAAAATGCCGCAGCCGCTTTCGGACGCTTCCAGAATATGCTGGGCGACTTCCCTGCCGCGACCCTCCATGAGAGCATTCCCCAGTTCCATGATACGGTAAAGCGTCTGAATGACTTCAAAGATGCTCTCGCCGCCGATAAAATGGGACGTGCCGCTTCGGTTAAAGCAGAAGCCGACTTCATTCTCGCCCGAGAAACACTCTGTCATGTGGCAGTGGATGCTCTTGCGACCGGTGAGCTTCCCCTTCGCGTAACCCACAATGATACCAAGCTGAACAACATCATGTTTGATGATGCAACCGATGAGGCAATCTGCGTTATCGATCTGGACACTGTTATGCCCGGCTCGGTGCTCTATGACTTCGGTGATGCCATCCGCTTCGGTGCCAGCACTGCCGCCGAGGATGAGCCTGATCTGTCGCTGGTAGAATGCGATATGAATCTCTACGAGCACTTCACCCGCGGATTTCTTTCTGAGACTGCCGACACACTCACAAAACGTGAATGCGAGCTTCTGCCCGAGTCTGCGATGCTGTTGACTCTCGAGTGCGGCATGCGTTTCCTCGGCGACTACCTCAACGGCGATGTTTATTTCTCCACCAGCCGCGAGGGACAGAATCTCGACCGCGCCCGTACACAGCTGAAGCTTGTTGCCGATATGGAAAGCAAGCTGGATCTCATGCGCAAGATCACAGCCGGTTATTCAAAGTAAAAGAGAGGTATTCCTATGAAACGACTCACAACGCTGATCGTTCTGCTGTTGATACTTGTTTCTGTCATCTCATCCTGCAATGATGATCTTCCCGATGTGGCAAAGCTGCCCGATGAAGAGGTCATCAAGCTGGTCAGCGGCGGCATTTCAGATTATGTCATCACCCGCGGAGACACAGCCGAGCAAAATGAAATCGACGCGGCAATTCTCCTCCGCAATGCCATCAATGATCTGACCGGCTCTGATATTGTGCTTGCCACCGACTGGGTAAAAAGAGGCAACGAAGCAAGTATCCCAACCAAGGAGATTCTTGTAGGCGTCACCACCCGTGAAGAAAGCATCGCAGCCGAAGCAGAGCTTGGCGAGCAGGGTTATATCATCCGTGCGGTCGGCGAAAAAATTGTCATACTCGGCGATTCCGCCCTTGGTACCTATCGTGCCGTTGAGTATTTCATCAACACGCACATCAATACCTACAAGGGTGAGGTCGGTGATATGCGCATCATCCGTGCATTGGATCAGAGCAGCACTTATGACCTCGTAATACCGCACACCATCATCAATGTTCCTTCCGAACTGATCGGAAGAGCAGGAGGAACCGAGCAGGATGCGATACGTCTCTTCACCTGCCTGCAGGGACTCTTCAACCGTAATTTTCCCGTGACAGATATTCTTTTCCATCAGACCATCGACGCAAACGATACCTTCTGGCTGAACTACATGATGGAAGACGGCAATTATTTCAGCAGCTATGAAGTTCTCAATATCGACAATACAGATGTGCTCTGGGATCTTTTCCTGCCTTATATCAGGCAGTACGGCATGGTTGCGTGGGATCCCGCAGTTCCCTCCACTGCCAATGTTGCAGCTACCATCTGCGGCGTAGACGGCTATCTCCCCGTGAAATACGACACCTCACCGAACAGCCTTTACTCCACGCTGATTTCACTGGGCGTTGAGGAAAAGATGTCGCTGGTAGGCAAATTCACCGGCAGCGGCACCATCCCCGACACCAATATTCCCTCATCGGGCAGCACCAAATGTGATGCTTATCTCTGGGCGCTGGAGCTTTACATGGATAAGTGCTCCAACGAAATTTTAGGATACATCCTCGACGGTGCAGGTACGGTCCCGGGTACCACTACCTACGAAGGGGCTGAGGCTACCAATGCCTTCTACAACCAGATCTATAACTTCGATTACTTTGTCATGAACCGTGTCTTCTGCTTTGATCTGACCAGCAATGCCAAGGAGGCACCCTTTGATGATCCCACACAGCCGGTAGGCACCGATTATCAGACGCTCTGCACAATTCTGCAGACAGCCTATGACCGTAACCCCGATAACTTTACCCAGGTTGTAGGCTTTCCCCCCTGGTGGATGAAATACACCGAGCATCTCGGACGCGGCAATATCGGAGCTGTTGCACTGGAATGGCAGTTTGCTCAGCTTGCCACCACCTACAACTGCGCGATGGAAGCAGACTGTGCCCATCCCTGCTGCATGACAAATGCATCCCTCTACTGCTACTATCCTCTGGAGGACAGCTACGAAAACAATTATCCCTCCGAGATGCCCACTTATGAAAAGAAAACCCGTTACTTCACCGTTTATATCGGTGACTACGATGCCTCAGCATGGTTGAAATCTGTGGTTCCCAGCTTCTGGAAGGATCCCGCCCACGGTACCTATGCCATGGGATGGGGTTTCAATCCCAACCTGAGCAACCGTATCCCCATGGTTTTCGACTATGTATATAAAAATAAGGCCGATCTCGACTACTTTATCGCAGGTGACAGCGGTGCAGGCTATGTAAATCCTTCAGCGCTCATCCAAAAAAAGGGTGTGCGAGAGCTTCCCACAGCAACACAGACATGGATCAACTACAACAAGCCCTATCTGGAGCGCTTCAACATGGATGTGACCGGCTTCATTCTCAACGGCGCACTCCCCTTCAACACCGATGTATATGACCTGTACAGCAAGATGACACCGGCAGGAAACTTCTCCAACAACGGCACCAGAATGGTTGTTTACAACGGTACCGTCATCTCGGGTATGGATGGCGACGGCTCATCGCCTGAGTCCGCTTATCGAAGCATGCAAAGTCATATCAGCTTCACCGCTTTTCGCATTGTACGCAATTCTCCCACACAAATGTCCGAATTCATCAAGGCAGTGGAAGAGTACGCAAATGCCCAAAACGACGGATACACCTACAAATACGTCGGTCCGTATGAATACTTTGATCTTGTTCTTCAATCGGGCGAGGGCAGAATCATCAACGAATAAGAGTCCAAAAAAGGGACTGTCGCATGCAAATGCGACAGTCCCTTGAATATTGTTTTGCCAACCAATGTTCCCTATACAAACCTCGCGATAACCTCCGCCTCAGCCACGGCCAGCCGCTCGAGAATCGCATCGTCAAGCAGCTTTGCCGCATCCTCGGGATTGGTGTGGAAGCCATGCTCCAGCAGCATCGCGCGTCTGCAGCCACTCTTCGCTGAAGAGCGAAGTACGCCGTAGTAGTCATCCTCGGGAACGCCCGGATATTCGCGGATTTTTATGCCCCTGTCCTCGGTCTCCATCACACGCACCACCGCATCATTGAGTGCCCTCGCCAGGGGAATATTCCCCTCTTTGTCGGTGAGTGAATAGTAGATCTCGGTTCCGCGAATGGTCGGGTAGATATCGGGCGGCACATCATTTCCGGGTGCGTTGGAGTGAAGTGAGAGAAAAAAGCAGGCTCCATGCTCCCCCGCCATACGTCCGCGCACTGCAAGCTCGGGATCATCGGTGATCTCGGGTCTGGTAAGCAAAACTTCATAGCCGCGGACCTCCAGTTCACGCTTCAGCTTCAGAGAAAGCTTATAATTCTGCGTTCCCTCATAACAACCATCAAAGGTTGGGTAAGGATTTCCGAACTGTCCGTGTCCGGCATCAAGAACAATGATTTTTGCCACTTTATCACCTCAATAATAAATCTTCACCTTCACACCGTCGGGAGAATTCATGAAGGTCAGCCTCGTGGTGTCAGACACAGCATCGTATTCAAAGGAAATCTCCCCCTTTGATACCACAGCCGATTTCACGGGACGCTTGGTACGAATACGCATCACACAGCGGGAATCCTCGGGTGCTGTCGCCTTGAAGCTGCACATACGCTGAGAGGGCTTAAAATCCTCGATACGCGCCGCAGCGGCAAGGAGAATCGCACTATCATCCGTGCAGGCACTAACCTTGGCAAGATCAATGTAAAGCCCCACATCTCCGATACCAAGCGCAGGATTTTCGACAATGGGAAGCTCCGCTTTGAAGAGATCGCAGTAGCAGCCTTCCAGTATCAGCGGCTCTGTAACCTCGCTCTCGCTCATAACAGAAGCAATGGTGTATGGTCCGCGCTCCATGACAAGCGAGTTGCCGTAGCTCCATGTAATGCCCGATTCGGCAAGCGTTTCGCGCACCAGCTCACGGTATGCAGACGAGGCTTCGCGGGTACGGGCGAAATCGGAGGGAGCCGCCTTCACATAACGCAGCCTGCCGGCACCGATGGAATACATGCCCTCCTCCGGCTCACGCTCCAGCCCCAGCGTCTCAAAAAGATGGCACTCGGGACGTCCATAGGGCTTCCACCACATATCAATATCATGGAAAGAATCCTTTCCGTCACCCACATAGATCAGTGTACCGCCTGCTTTGATCCATGCTTCAATGGCAGCATGAATATCGGGAGACGAAGGCTTCATAAATTCGTAGGACAGCACCAGTGTCTTGTAGGGAGCGAGATAATCGGTGCTTCTTCTGATATTGTCAAGCTGCACGGGACGGGCAAGCAGTCCGTTCTTCAGCAGCGGCATCGCAAGACCGAAGAAAGAATCCCATACACAGCCAGTATTGCGCTCTGCCATTGAATCACCGTCGGGATAGGTGCGTTGATACATGGAAGAATCGGCAAGCAGTATACCGATCTCCTTTCGGTCACCTGCCAGCTTCACATCCTCCTGCTTCATATCGCGAAGCGCCTGCGTGATTGTCAGAAGCTCGGTGCGATAGGAATCGGGGATGGGAATACGATTCTTATCATCCTCTGTAGCATAGCTTCCGCTGAAGACACGGCAGGGCCAGGGAGCAACCTCATAATGCCAGACTGCAGGATGAAGCAGAGAAGCCGCCACTGTACGCTTATAGTTGGCGCTGTAATCCTCCCAGGTACGGTTGCGGTTGTCCTCCACAGGATCGTGCAGAAACCACATACGGCGCCCTGTACCTCTCACCAGCTCCTGCATGATACCGTATTCGAGGAATGCAGCCTCAAAAACACGCTCACCGACTCTGCCCTCATATTGATTTGCCACCCGTGCCGTTCCCGTCCATATCTGGGCAATATACCCATCCACACCGGGAAGATCGATCAGCATTGATTCAGGTGAAACCATATCAATCTGCGTATAACTGATCAGCGAATGAGTCGGCACATAGAAACGGAGCTGTCTGCCATACCTGACCAGTGCATACTCCTTCAGCTCGGAACAGAGGACATTCAGCATACGGGAATACAGATACTGCTTGAGCCGCGACGCCTTATACTGTGCGTCGCAGGAGGATGCCGGATCACGCCAGGGCTCCTTGTAATAAAGCAGCCACTCACGCTTAAAGGCCTCGGAATAGCCGGATCTCACCCATATTTCAGGCTCCTCCAGATGGATGGCATCCACACCGGCATCCACCGCCACCTTCAGCTTTTCGGTCAGAAAGCGTGCATATGCCATGGTGGGAATCATGTAAGGCACTGTCGGATGATGGTCCACCGAATTGCCCTGACGATCCACCTGCCCCTCATCATGATGCTCCCTTCCGTCAAAGTTCCCGTTCAGATAATCCTGATAATCTCCCCAGGATACGCCTGTCATGAGGTGAATCACATAGCCCTGACGCTTCCAGGGCTTGATCCGCTCCCTGATGTTGTGAATACCGTAAACCATCACAAAATCGCACTGCAGGTCGTTCTTGCGGGAATAGGGCGAGGCCTCCTGCACACCGGTGAGCTCCTCGCTTCTCGGATAAAATTTCATAAATATTTCCTCTTTTCTGACTGTTTCACCGATTTATCCGTCATCTTCATCCCACCTGCGGTCGGGATTGGCAGCAAGGATTTCCTCCTCATGCTGCTTAAAGAAGCTGTAATACGCACAGACATGCTCCAGCTCTGTCCATTTTTTCACCGAAACGGGATAATCGTCGAGATCGTATATCTTCGCTCCGGGCAGAGAAAGCAGAATTGGCGAATGGGTGGCAATGATAAACTGACAACCGTAATAGCGTGCCGATGCGCTGATGTAATCGAGCAGATCACGCTGCAGCTTTGGCGACAGGCTGTTCTCCGGCTCGTCGATCAGATAGAGCGCATTCTCGCTGATACGCTCGAGATAATACTTCATGGCAGTCTCACCGTTTGAGAACATGTCCACGCTTTTCATCATGCGCGCCTTGATAAACTGAGTCGGCGTCTTGGATTTCGCATCCATGCTTTCCTTCCAGTCATCATAATCTTCAAGCGAGGTCAGATTGCGGTGGAGATCATCTCTGCGGGCAATATATTCCGCATACAGCTCATTTCGCCTGTTATCGATGCCGTTGTTCAGCGCACGCATGTTGATGAGATAATCCGAAATATCGTCGCTGGTGAGAATCTGACTTTGCCGCGGAATTTCATCTGCATCCATTTTACACATAGAAACATAATCGGCAAAAAACATCCCTCCATGAAAAGGCGAGTGACGGTGCAGACCTGCCGCCTCAGCGATCACATTGAGAAGCGTGGTTTTGCCCGATCCGTTGCTTCCGCAGAGGATAGTAATCGGTTCAAAATCAACCCTTCGCAGCTCCTTCGCATCGAACATCTTGAAGGGATACATGCTGTTCGCCACGCGCTTTTCTCTCTTGATGTATTCGATTTCATCAAACGCTGATACCAGCTTCAGACTTCTCAGATAACATTTGGGTGCCATTTTTTATCTCCCTTATAGGAAAAGGGCATCTTCGCAATGCTGCAAGGATGCCCTGTATTATTATTAACTCACTTTATCAGCTCTACCAATCGCAAGGCTATCGACTTGAGCATTTAGTCCTTTGCGGGGGGATACTCGTTGCCGAGAACGTATCTTGCGGGCTCATCCTCCTCGATGGGCGGGAAGCGTCCGTTGCGCTCATAGAAGCGGTTGTCGTTGGAGTCGTCGTTGCATTGAGAAACTTCGCCGACAAGTACAGGACCGTGTCCCTCTTCGCCCCAGAAAGAGTGATAAAGATACTTGGTGTTGGTCAGACTCTGACCGGGCTCGAGACGGAGAATGGTACCCGGCTTAACCATGAAGTGACGTCCGTCCATCTGAATCTCAACGTCTTTATCGGAGAATGCGGGAGTATCTTCCATAACACGGTCGGTGTCAGCAGCACCGTAAACCTTGATCATAAGATTTCCGCCGCCGCGGTTGATGATATCTTCCTGCTTGTACCAATGATAATGGTAAGGAGTAACCTGGTTTTCCTGAACGATCATAATCTTTTCAGCATAAACCTTCTTATCATCGGGGTTCTTCAGATTACCGTTGCGGAGTGTGAAAAGGAAGAGACCGACCTTCTCAAAGTCGCCGCTGCCGAAATCAGTGATGTCCCAGCCAAGGGAGTTCATTCTGATCTCGTCATACTCATGACCCTTCTCAGCCCATTCTTCGGGTGTGAAGTAAGCAAAAGGGGGAAGCTTGAACTTGTACTCGTCGAGAAAAGCGATAGCGTCGTCGATGAGCTTGTTAACAAATGATCTTTTCATGATGATTCATCCTTTATGTAATAAAATTTATTTTGTAAACGCAACCTCTTCCAGAACAACCTTGCTTCTGGGGGATGCACACATGGGCTCAACCTCTGCTGCCCACTTCCGGTAATGCTCGGTGGTCTTGTGAAAGTCTACAGCAGCCTTATCGCTGTATACCTCATAAAGGTTATACTTGTTGGGATTCTCAGTGGAGTGCAGCACATCAAAGCGGAGGCAGCCCTCTTCCTTGACAGCATTCTCGTGATTGTAACGGGAAATTTCCTCAAATGCAGCTGCACATTCGGGCTTTACTTCGATAGAAACAAAGAGTACGATCATACTTATGCCTCCTTCTTGAAGAATTCCAGCTCTTCACCGTCGGGACCTGCCACAAAAGCGACACGAATGGTCATCTTCTCAGGCTTGGAGTCCAGCGGCACAGACTTGGGAGCAGTTACGCTGACAGCACCTGCTGCCAGAGCTGTTTCATAAGCATCCTCAACAGAATCCACCTTCATTGCAAAGTGAACCCACTTGCCGTTTTTGCTCAGGTGGTCACCGCCGCCGCCAAAAAGCTCGAGGATGCCGCCATCGCCCAGATCAAACATGGTAATGGGGTCACCGCTTCCGCCAATCCAGCTTGCAACAGGCTTGAGACCGAGAGCAGTGTAGAAGGCTGTGGACTTTTCGAAATCCGCCACCTTCAGACCGATATGATGAAAGCCGAGACCGGCGATCTTTTCGTTTGCCATCATGCGACCTCTCACTTATTGCCGTAGGTTCCCGAAAGATCGGCAACCGCTTCAACAACATTTTCCTTGGAACGGGAGGATGCAATGCGCTTCTGAAGCTCTTCCCAGAATTCCTCGCCGTCGTTGGGAAGCTCTACAGTCTTATCCTTCCATGTGGAAAGCATCATCGCATTGGAGAGCGACAGACCGTTGATTCCCTCGTAACCGGGAGCAAGCAGCGGCTCGCCGTGGAGGAGATGATTGGTGAAATTCTGTGTGATGCCTTCATGCTGTTTTCCGTGGCCTTCGCACTCAATCTGAGTAGTGCTCATGGGAGGCAGACCGAAGCCCTGGGTGGTCGAGTAGCAGAACTCACGCTCATCCACATCCAGCTTGGTGTACATCAGCTTGCCTGCTTCATAGACCAGCTTACCCTTGCTGCCCGAGATCTCAAGACGGTTGGTACCGGGAGCCTCTCCGGTTGTGGTGATGAATACGCCGGTGGCACCATTAGGATATTCTGCGTATGCGGTTACATCATCGTCAACTTCGATGTCATGATATTTACCGAAGGCACAGTATGCGCGAATTTTGTTGGGCATACCAAAGATCCACTGCCAAAGGTCGAGATTGTGAGGACACTGATTGAGCAGAACGCCGCCGCCTTCACCCGACCAGGTTGCTCTCCATCCGCCGCTGTTATAGTAAGCCTGTGAACGATACCAGTCGGTGATGATCCATACGCAGCGCTTCAGCTCACCCAGCTCACCGCTCTGAACCATTTCGCGCATCTTCTGATAGTGAGGATTGGTGCGCTGATTATACATGATACCGAAGGCCTTGCCGCTCTTCTTGGCAGCCTCCATAAACTCAACAATCTTCTTTGTGTAGACACCGATGGGCTTTTCGGAGAGAACATGAAGTCCCGCCTCGAAAGCTTCCATGCCGATCACGGGATGAAGATAGTGCGGTGTTGCGATAATAACCGCATCACAGAGACCGCTTGTCAGCAGCTTCTTGTAGTCATCATAAATCGCCACATCCTTGGGAAGTGTTTCTTCTGCCCAGTCCAGACGCTGCTTTCTGATATCACAGACAGCGGTGAGAACTGCGCCCTCGATCTTTCCTGCAGAAAGATAATTTGCATGGCCGGTACCCATATTTCCGATACCGATAATACCATATCTTACCTGTTCCATATTAACCTCTTCAATCGATAATATTTCTTCGCATGCGATAAGCATACCTATCTTGTTAAATTATACAACAGAATTTGCCTCATTGCAATAGTTTTTCACGAATACAGGAATTTTTAACAAATCGAACGCAGCATCAGCTTCACATATGCCATGTATTCTCTCACCAGATTGAAATCAAAGAAGGAAATGATTGTATTTCTGCCGCTGCCGCAGACACCAACCTCCAGCCCCTCGCGCCCGGCAAGGAAGGATATTCGCGGAAGATGATAATAGCTGGATACCGCAATCACGGGATAATCCATCAGATTCTCAGACTTCATCAGCGCCAGCGTGTTGATAATATTCTCCTCTGTCGACGAAGACTCAGTCTCGGTGTAAATCCGCGCACCGTCAATGCCCCGAGCTTCAAGATATCCCTTCATTGCCACAGCCTCGGGAACCGTCTCGTTGTATCCCTGACCGCCGCTGACAATGGCAATGGCATCGGGGTCAGCGCTGAGCAGATCATATGCCGCATCCAGCCGCTCACGAAGCTGTTTTCCCGGTGTCATACCGTAGGTACGGCAGCCGAACACCATCACAATCGGCGTCTCATCCTCTGCCATCGCTGTGATATCGGCATCTGCCGTTGAGAGGATAGCAACAGAAAATGCGCTGTAGGTTGCCACATAAACGCACATGCCGACACAGAGAATCACGCGAAGCACCTTCGGAAGCCTGTCGTGGAACACAGCCGCACAGCCTGCTGCAAAAATCGCAAGAATACCGACCGATACCTCATGAATCCCCGACCCGAAAATAATCGAATTGACCGTAAAATTTCCGTATGCAATAAGAATAAAAGCCGCCATAATCCATGTGATCAGCTTGAGCGGTGAAATTTTTCTCTTTTCCATCACAGCCTCCTTTCGGTCTGACCTCAGTCTGCAGGATAAAACACTTCCACATCACCGAGAGTTATCATTTTTCCGTTGTCAACAACAATAGCTGCATTACCGCCTGTCGCATAAACCGGCTTTCTCCGCTCGGCAAGAACCTTTTTTATGCTCGCCTTCTGCACATCGCTGCCTGTATAATGTACCTCTTCATAAAATCCGTCCAGATAGCCGATGCCCGGATAATACCCGAATGCAGGATAATCCTCATCAGGCGACAGATGATATTCGGCAAGCTGAATCACCGCACCTGCACTGTAACCCATGGCAATGCCCTCATGCGCCGCCATTATCCCAAGCAGATCAAATTCCGCCAGCCGCTCATACATCCGATCGGGCAGCCCGCCGAGAAAATGAAGAATATCAGCAGCCTCCACCTTTTGACGGGCAGATTCCTTCGTATCTGTGAAATAGTTGATGAATTCAATCTGCTCCTCTGCAATCCCGTAAGTTCCGAAGGCGGCAATAATATCACCGTAAAATTTTCCGTGATCTTTACCGTAGAGATTTTCCCAATCCTCAATCCCCTTCACTCTGTTATCGCGAAAGGAAAAAGGAACCACCGCAACACGATGCTGAGGCTTGATATATTCCTTCAGCGTATCATAGAGCATCGGATCGTTGAAGGTATAGCGTTCAAGTAATATATTAACCATAACAATTCCTATAATGAAAACATGGACGGAGTTTCCTCCGCCCATGCCATAAATCACTGAATATTAAAGACCGCGCTTTACATAATGAGTGTGGAGAATCTCGTGAGCCTTGTGGCTGCCGGGATGCTCAAGGAACTCATCATAGAGCTTCTTAACTGCGCTGTTTTCATGAGACTTTCTGATGTTCAGAAGGTTCTTGTCAGCGTTGTAGAGAACAGCTGCGCGCTTTTCTCTGAGGTTGACGTTATTGCGAACAACTGCGGGCTGAACGGGCTGTCCACCACCGTTGACGCATCCGCCGGGACAAGCCATGATCTCGATGAAGTCAACCTTTTCCTCGCCTGCTTCAACAGCCTTGAGGAGACGATTTGCATTGGCAGTACCGCTGCAAACTGCAACCTTGATTTCAACATCGCCCAGCTTGTAGGAAGCACGCTTGATGCCTGCTGTACCGCGGACTTCTTCAAAGTCGAGCTTTTCGAGGGTCTGACCGGTGATAACCTCAGCTGCTGTACGGAGAGCTGCCTCCATAACGCCGCCGGTAGCACCGAAGATTGCGCCTGCGCCCGAACCGATGTCGAAGGGCTGGTCAAACTTCTCGTCAGCGAGATCTCTGAAGTTGATGCCTGCGGTCTCGATCATTCTTGCGAGCTCGCGGGTTGTGATAGCAACATCAACATCGGGAACACCTGCGGCATTCTGACCGTCACGCTTAACCTCGAACTTCTTTGCGGTACAGGGAATGACAGATACGAAGAAGATATCCTTGGGATCAAGGCCGACCTTCTGTGCGTAGTAGGTCTTGTACATTGCACCGAACATCTGCTGAGGAGACTTGCAGGAGGAGAGATTCTCGGTCATTTCGGGGAAGTAGTGCTCGCAGTACTTGATCCAACCGGGCGAGCAGGAGGTGATCAGCGGGAGCTTGCCGCCGTTCTGGAATCTGTCAAGGAACTCGGTAGCCTCTTCCATGATGGTGAGGTCAGCGGTAAGATTCATATCGTAAACGCCGTCAAAGCCGAGAGCCTTCATAGCGGCAACCATCTTGCCCTCAACATCGGTACCGGGCTCGTAGCCGAAGCACTCACCGATGGTAGCACGAACAGAGGGAGCTGCGCAGATAGCAACATGCTTGGTGGGATCTGCGATAGCATCGAATACCTGCTTGGTATCATCTCTCTCATAGAGAGCGCCGGTAGGACATGCAACTACGCACTGACCGCAGTTGATACATGTGGTCTCAGCAAGAGGCATTTCAAAGGGAGATGCGATGTGTGTATCGAAACCTCTGTCATTGGCACCGATGGCACCGATACCCTGCAACTGTGTGCAGGCAGCTGTGCAGCGGCGGCAGAGGATACACTTGTTGTTGTCGCGGATGATAGCAACAGAGGACTCGTCGAGGGGATACTCGCTCTTCACGCCGGTGAAGTGACCTTCCTCAACGCCGTACTCCTGGCAGAGCTTCTGCAGCTCGCAGGTAGTGCTCTTTACGCAGGAGAGACATCTTCTGTCATGGTTGGAGAGCAGAAGCTCCAGGTTGGTCTTTCTGGCAGCTCTGATCTTGGGAGAGTTGGTGGTAATCTCCATGCCCTCGTTTACGGGGTAAACACATGCAGTTACCAGACCTCTTGCGCCCTTAACTTCAACGAGGCAGAGACGGCATGCGCCGATCTCGTTGATATCCTTCAGGTAGCAGAGGGTAGGAATATCGATATTGGCAATCTTAGCGGCTTCCAGGACGGTGCTGCCCGCCGGAACCGAATATTCTTTGCCGTTTATTTTTACATTAACGGTATCCATTGATTAAACAAGCTCCTTCCTTATTTCTTAATGATGGCGTCGAACTTACACTTGGTCATACAAGCGCCGCACTTAATGCACTTAGCGGTGTCGATGACATGCGGGTTCTTTACGCTGCCGCTGATGGCGTTAACGGGACATACGCGTGCGCAGGCGGTACAGCCCTTACACTTATCCTCGATGATAACATAGGAGAGCAGATTCTTGCAGACGCCGGCAGGGCACTTCTTGTCCACAACGTGAGCGATATACTCATCTCTGAAGTAACGGAGTGTGGAAAGAACGGGGTTCGGTGCTGTCTGACCGAGACCGCAGAGAGAAGCGGACTTGATATATTCAGCCAGCTCTTCCAGCTTGTCGATATCCTCGAGCTCGCCCTTGCCTTCGATGATCTTATCGAGGATTTCGAGCATTCTTCTTGTACCGACACGGCAGGGTGTGCACTTACCGCAGGACTCGTCAACTGTGAAGTCGAGGAAGAAGCGTGCGATGTCAACCATACAGGTATCTTCGTCCATAACGATCAGACCGCCGGAGCCCATCATCGAGCCGATAGCCAGCAGCGAGTCATAATCCATGGGAGTATCGATGAGCGAAGCAGGGATGCATCCGCCGGAAGGACCGCCTGTCTGAGCAGCCTTGAACTTCTTGCCGTTGGGGATGCCGCCGCCGATTTCGTCGATAACTTCACGCAGGGTTGTACCCATGGGAATCTCAACGAGACCGGTGTTCTTGATCTTACCGCCCAGAGCAAATACCTTGGTACCCTTGGACTTTTCGGTACCCATGGAGGAGAACCATTCGGGACCGTTTAAGATAATCTGTGCGATGTTTGCATAGGTCTCAACGTTGTTCAGAACGGTAGGACGGCCGAACAGACCCTTGACTGCAGGGAACGGAGGACGGGGACGGGGCTCACCGCGGTTACCCTCGATAGAGGTCATGAGCGCAGTCTCCTCGCCGCATACGAATGCGCCCGCACCGAGACGGAGGGAGATGTCAAAGTTAAAGCCTGTGCCGAAGATATCCTTGCCGAGCAGACCGTACTCGCGAGCCTGCTTGATCGCAATCTCAAGTCTGTGAATCGCGATAGGATACTCAGCTCTTACATATACATAACCTTCATCAGCGCCGATTGCATAACCTGCGATCGCCATTGCTTCGATGAGGGCATGGGGGTCACCCTCGAGGATAGAACGGTCCATGAATGCACCGGGGTCACCCTCGTCGGCGTTACATGCAACATACTTCTTGCCGCCGTCCTGAACCAGGTTGCGGGCAAGCTGCCACTTCTTACCAGTGGGGAATCCTGCACCGCCGCGGCCGCGAAGACCGGAATCAAGGATGCACTGGATAACCTCGTCGGGAGTCATTTCGGTAAGTACCTTACCAAGAGCCTGGTAACCGTCAACGCCGATGTACTCGTCGATAACTTCAGGGTTGATCAGACCGCAGTTACGGAGAGCAACTCTCTTCTGCTTCTTATAGAAGCGAGTCTCATTGAGAGACATTGCGGTGTTAACATTGGTTTCGTCAGCCTTTTCATGATAAACAAGACGCTCAACGAGACGACCCTTGAGCAGATGCTCAGAAACGATTTCGGGAACATCTTCCTTTGTAACCATGTTATAGAATGTGCCTTCGGGATAAACGATCATGATCGGACCCAGAGCACAAAGACCGAAGCAGCCTGTCAGAACAACCTTTACTTCCTCAGCAAGACCGTTCTTTTCAATTTCATTTTCAAGCGCCTCTTTGATAGCAACGCTGCCGGAGGATGTACATCCGGTACCGCCGCAGATGAGAACATGTGAACGAATCATCTTTTACCTTTCCTCCAATTCTTATTTCGCAGCGTTGTCAGCACCGATGGTGTATTCGGTAACGACCTTACCGCCCTTGATATGCTCTTCTACGATGCGCTGTGCCTTCTCGGCATTCAGCTTAACGTATGTAACCTTTTCCTTGCCTTCTTCAAAAACCTCGGCAACAGGCTCGAACTGGCAGATACCGATGCAGCCTGTCTGGGTTACGGTAACCTTTTCTGCAAGACCTGCATTGTTAACGCCCTCAACGAAAGCCGAGAGAACCGGTCTTGCGCCCGCTGCGATACCGCAGGTAGCCATACCGACTACGATTCTTGTTGTATCGCTGCCCTCACGGATTGCGACCTTATCCTTCATTTTATCTCTGATAGCAGCAAGCTCTGCAAGTGTTTTCATTTGCAATAACCTCCAGATTTTGTTAATTGTTTTGATATTGTTCCCTGAGATTTTCTTCAATCCAGGAAATGATCTCCCACTCAGCCAGCGACACATCGCCCAACACTGCCCGAAGCTCTCTGGTATCCAGCGAAACCTCAAGGGTCGGCGTTTTGTGGCTGTAGACAAAGTCGATATCCGGTGAGCCCTGAATAAGGGTACAGATGGTAGCAACAATGTCACCGATGGGTGTAAAATCGATATGACGGGTATCAAAGCGAGCGGTAACCGTTGTTCCGTGATCCTCCTCCGCAGTGGAAGAGACAATCTTCACATCGCCTCCGGTCTGTTCAGCCGCCATTTTAAGGAGCGGGACACCCAAACCGACCTTGCGGGTTGTGCGGGTCGTGCAGAAGGGATCGGCAACAGATGCCGCCATATCCTCCGACATACCGCAGCCGTTGTCGGCGATTTCAAGGGTCATCCACCCCTGCTCGTCCTCAACCATGGAGATCGAGATCAGCGATGCCTCTGCCTTGACCGAATTCATTGTGATATCAAGAATGTTCAGCGACAGCTCTTTCATGATGCTTACCCGTTATACCGCGGAACATTACATATACTTTGCGAGGATGCCGTCAACGTCGCCGGTGGAAAGTCTGCCGTATACATCGTTGTTGATGGTCAGAACAGGTGCCAGACCGCAGGCGCCGATGCAGCGTGTGCACTCAAGCGAGAACTTTCCGTCGGGGGAAGTGCTGCCGGGCTCGATGCCGAGCTTGATCTTGATGCGGTCGGTGATGTCGCCCGAGCCCTTAACGTAGCAGGCGGTACCGAGACATACTGCGATCGAAACCTCACCTGTGGGGTTGAGACGGAACTGGGAATAGAAGGAAGCGATACCGTAGACCTCTTCCAGCGGAACACCCATCTTCACTGCGATCATCTTCTGAACCTCAATGGGAAGATAGCCGTAGATATCCTGGGCCTTCTGCATAATGGGCATCATAGCGCCCTGTGTGTCGCGGAGCTCGGCGATTACAGCATCAAGCTGCTCTTCCTGCGCTCTTGTACCGCGGAACATAACCGTGGTCAACTTCTTTTTCATTGTTGGAAAACCTCCCGTATATATTTACAGATTGTTGATGTAATATATCCTGTATATTATACTACATTCCATACGAAATTTCTATAGCTTTTCGTAAATTTCTATATTTTTTTCATTTTTCCAAAGTAATATTTTTACAATAAATGTGATTATTTGCAATTAAATGTAAATCCATCACAATTTACCCTTTGCTACAGCCTCAATGAAACGTGCACGGACCAGAGCGGAGCTGTAAGGCTCGTCATCGATCTCCACACTGTGCTCGTTTCCGTTGATATCCCAGAGATAGTGTGCATCCGAATTGCAGAGCACACAGCCGATATTCACCGCCTCCAGATAATGCCGATGGTTTTCAAGCGAATCCATATCGGCAAGCTCCGCACAGGCAAAGCCCGGCTCGGGCGGAATCGCACCCAGCATGGTAATAATGCCGTTCGCTTCCCTGTCGATATGCGCCGGATAAATTACACCGCCGCGGGAGCGCACCTCATCGGCAGCCTCGTCCAGCGAGAGCGCGGTGGCATTGATAAGCAGCAGCTCTTCCTCCCCAATGATCTCGTCATCCTCATCCAGATAATGCTGATCCCCGAAAATCTCGGGACGGTTGGCGATTTTAGGCAGCTTTGTTTTCACAAGCTCACCGAAATCCAGTGCCGCTTCAAGCTCGGGAAAGAGACATACCGCATGAACATCCTCAGATGTGGACAGCTCCATACCGGCAATGGGAACCACGCCATACCGCTTGCAGGCTGCAAAAAAAGCTTTGCAGTTACCGCAGGTATTGTGATCGGTGATGGCAGCAATGCCCAGTCCGTTGAGCGCCGCCATGCCGGCAATGTTATTGGGAGTCATGTCATTGTCAGCGCAGGGAGAGGCACAGGAATGAATGTGCAGATCGTAGAAATAGCGGCTCATGATATCACAGACCGCAGGCAGCCGCGATCCTGCTGCAGGCAGCGAAAATGGGATCTGCACTTCGCAGCAGATTGATTCCCTGACTCTCGGCACGCTCAACAATTCCCGCATCAATCTCGGCAGCTTCGGCAATAACCACGCAGGCTGTATCGGCAAGCGATGCCACAGCGACCACATTCATATTGGTCATGATGGTTACCCATGCGTCACCGCTCCGGGCTCTGCCCATGACCCAGCTCAAAAGGTCACCCGCATATCCGCCGGTAATCTCTCGATCGGGTTCTGGCATAGTCAGCACCTCAAGGCTGAGTGCTTCGGTTAATTCTTTTACAGTCATTGGTCATCCCTCCTGTCCGGCGTCATCCGATTCGGGCGTCTTATGCTCGGCATAGAGATCGTGAATCTGCTGGCGCATCTTGATAATGCAGTCGCTCTCGGATGCCTCACCGTTGACAATATCCTCGGCAAGAGCACGGCATGTGGGAGCACCGCAGGAGCCGCAGTCCAGATGAGAGAGCATCTCGGTCAGACGCTCGATATCCATCATTTTCTTCATAGCAGCACTCTTGTCGCCGGCAAGCATGGTGACCGGTCTGTATTCGGGCGCACTGCTCCAGAAAAATTCCTCGGGAACGCCCTCCCTGCCATCCTTTTCAGGAGGGGGAACACGGTTCTGAGAGACCGGCAGATAACGGCGCAGGCTCTGAAGTCTCGCCTTTGCTATGTATGCATTTTCCACAGTGAGCGCACCGCCCACACAGCCGCCGTGGCAGGCATTCAGCTCGATGAACTCCAGATCCGAGAAGTTGTCGTTCTCAATCTGATCAAGCACCTCGATGCAGTTCTCGATGCCGTCGGCAGCCAGATATTTATCGTTGAAAAGCGCAGAGGATTCACCGCCTGCCCCTGCCCAGCTGACTCCGATCACGCCCGACTTGGAGAGCGATTCGGGATTCTTGATCTTCTTCATCGCCGAAACCAGCTTGAAGTATATATCCGACATGGAGAGCGCACCGTCGATGGCACTCTTCTCAACACCGATGGGGCTCTTCACATAGCTGACCTTGGCGGGACAGGGTGAAATGAAGATGGCACAGATGTCCTCATCCTTCAGCTCGGGATGCTTCTCCTTCGCCTCCTTCTTGGCAATGCGGGCAGCCAGCTCAACCGGCGGCAGCATGGGAAGAAGATTGTCCAGCAGATAGGGGAAGCGCGCCGCGATCAGACGGATGATAACCGGGCATGCCGAGCTGATCACAGGCTTCTGAATATGCGGATCGTGGAGGTAGTAGCGGGTGTAGTCCGAAACCAGTTCGGCAGCACGCGACACCTCGAATACATCGTCAAAGCCGCAGTGAAGAAGACCGGTGAGCACATAGTCAATATCATCGAGATTGACGAACTGACCGTATAGTGCCGGTGCGGGAATGGCGATTTTATATTTAAAGTGATCAAACTGCTCCAGCTTATCGTAGGTGGCTTTCTTCGCCTTATAGGGGCAGAGTCTGATACATTCTCCGCAGTCGATGCAGCGTTCGGTAATGATCACTGCGTGTCCGTCGCGGATTCTTATCGCTTCGGTGGGGCATCGCTTGAGACAATGAGTACAGCCTTTGCACTTATCGACCTCAAGCGATACCGAATGTATGTTAGATTGCATGTCGCACCTCCTGTTGACCGCTCCGGAACATAGAAACAGGGCGGTAATATTTAGGACGGCATCCGTTCTGTTATACGTTTACCGTCATGCGCACGGTGGTACCGACGCCGACCTCCGACTCGATCTCGAGGCTGTCGGTATAGCGCTTCATATTGGGCAGACCCATACCGGCGCCAAAGCCCAGCGAGCGGATATTGTCGGGCGCAGTGGAGAAGCCCTCCTGCATCGCCTGCTCAATATCGGGAATACCGGGCCCCTTGTCTGCCAGCGTAATGATAATCTTATCGGAGAGCACCTCAACATCAGCCTCACCGCCGTCGGCATGGATGACCATATTGATCTCTCCCTCATACATGGCAATCGAAACGCGGCGAATCACATCGGGATCAAAGCCCATCTGACGCAGCTTCTTTTTAACATTCACCGAAGCCTCGCCCGCCGATGTGAAATTATCACCGTCTACATCATAATGAAAACGGATTCCCTCGGTCATTCTGCCACACCTCCTCCGCGAAGTCCGCTGCAGTAAAGCTTACCGCAGGCAACATACAGACGCTCATCTGTGGAGAGCACGGCAATACCGGCTTCACATGCCAGCTCCAGAATATCTTCGTTTGGCATTTTGCCGCGTACAAAGACGATACATCTCATATCCATCATAACCGCGGTGCGGACAACCTGGGGATTGACAAGACCGGTCAGCAGCACAGCCTGATCCTTTACATAGGCCAGAACGTCGCTCATCATATCACAGCCGCAGGCAGAATGAACCTCATTTTCAAGCTTGTCTTCGCCGCAGAGAACCTTGGCACCGAGAAGATCGCAGATTTCTCTGATTGTCATACAGATAACCTACCCTTTACAAGAATTTGCGGCAGTTTTTCACAGCCACCGCATGTTTTTTTATCTATCATTTCCATTATACAATATCGCGAACTAAAATGCTATAGTTTTTTCAGATTTTACAAAATAATTTTTTGTGAATAAACGCATTTATGAGAGATTTTGTGATCTTTTACACATTCATATGTGAAATTTTGTGTGATATTTCAACATTATCCTTCCGATGGCATGTCGTTTTTTTATTGTAAATAAATCTCCCAAACGCTTGATATTCCGGATGAAATGATATATAATAATATCGTTATGACTTTCATACCGTAAAAATTCCTACGAGGTGATTATAATGGCAGAAAACGAAACTGTTGAGGGCTGTACACATGACTGCTCCACCTGCGGAGCAAACTGTCCCTCCAAAAACAAAGAAAGCCTGCTCGAGCCTGCCAACAGACTCAGCGAGGTCAAGCATGTTATCGGTATCGTCAGCGGTAAGGGCGGCGTCGGCAAATCGCTGGTAACCTCCATGCTCTCTGTTCTTTCTCAGAGAAGAGGCAATAAAACCGCAATCCTCGATGCAGATGTCACAGGTCCCTCCATCCCCAAGATTTTCAATCTCAAGGGCGAGGTTACCGGCTGTGATGACGGCATGTTCCCCCTTCAGACCAAGACCGGCATTGAGGTCATGAGCGTCAACCTTCTGCTCAATGACGAAAAGATGCCCGTTGTTTGGCGCGGTCCTGTTATCGCAGGCACTGTCAAGCAGTTCTGGACCGATGTTGTCTGGGGCGATGTGGACTTTATGTATGTGGATATGCCTCCCGGAACAGGCGATGTTCCGCTGACTGTATTCCAGTCGCTTCCTCTTGACGGCATCATCATCGTGACAAGCCCTCAGGAGCTGGTATCCATGATTGTAGCAAAGGCGGTCAACATGGCTAAGATGATGAATATTCCCGTCCTCGGCATCGTCGAAAATATGAGCTATATCAAGTGTCCCGACTGCGGCAAGGAAATCAGCATCTTCGGCGAGAGCCACACCAAGGAAGCTGCCGATGAGTTCGGTCTTGACCTGCTCGCCCGCATTCCGCTGGATCCCAAGATCGCATCTCTCTGCGACAAGGGTATGCTCGAGCTGATGGAGCTTGACTATCTGGACAGCGCCCTCGATGCCATCGAGAAGAAGCTGGAAAAATAAACCGCATTATGAAGAAAAAAGCAGAAAGTTTTACGCTTTCTGCTTTTTTTGTTTCATACTATATGTTCGGCATAATGCAGCAGCATTTCGGTAAAGCCGTCGCTCATCAGAACTGTCTCACCCTCATTTGCCATATAACGCCTGATGCACCCCGATATGCCGTCGGCAAGCATTCCACAGGCGAAGCCCTTGTAGGCAGTCCTCTCTCCTTTTCCCGACAGAAGAATGCGCGCCAGCTTCATGGACACCGCATCGGCAAACTCGGTCACATAAGGCTGATATTCCGATGCATAAAGACGCATCAGCATCATGCGTCGATTCCTCAGGAAAGAAAGCAGCTCATAAAGTGCCCCCTCACCGTCCTCGGCTAAGTCCAGCTTGTCGAGAATTTCATCCGCTTCCTCTTCAAGAATATCGACAGGCATACCTGAAACGCCGTCAAAGTAATAATAAAAGGTATCGCGGCTCACCTCGGCAATACCGAGAATATCATCGAGGTGAATCTTCTCCATCGGCAGCTCGGCAAGCAGAGCGCTCCACGCGCAGATAATTCTATGCTTGGTTTCATTCATTACAGATTTTTATTGATAACTTTGTACAGCTCAAAGAGCATGATCATCAGAATCGAAGGAAGCACAGCCGCGAAGATGCCGAACAGATCGAGTGCGGTAACAGAGAAGAGCGCACCGAATGCGGGAATGAGGAAGCAGGCAGCAATGAAGCATACCAGCGCCGCAAAGGTAAGCATGTAGACGCCCGATATCTTGATGTTCGCCACAAAGATGCTCTTTTCCTTTTTGATCTCGGTCATCACGGCAAACTGAGACAACAGGAATCCGATGAAGGCGGTGGTGCTCAGCTGAGCATCGGGAATATTCAGCTCCCACATCATGGAAACCAGCGAGGGAGAGGTCATCAGCACCGCCCAGAAGAGACCGAAAATCACCGACTGAAGAATGTAGGGCAGCGGCTGCCTGAGACGCTTTTCGGTATCGACTTTATAAAGCATAAAATCCCGTGCCGGCTTTTCAAAGGAAATCACCATCACCGAGAGCATGTCCATCACAAGACCGCAGACAAGAATCTGAGTCGGAGTCAGCCCGGGGAAGCCTGCCGCGGCACAGATAAAGACGGCGAAAAGACGTGCAAACTGGGAGGTGACAAGATACTTCAGCATGCGGAAGAGGTTGAGATAGATCACCTTCGATACGCCCAGTGCACGGATGATGGCATTGAAGCCGCCGCTGCCGCTCTTATCAGCCTCGGAAATGATGATGTCCGACTCAAACTTAAGCGCCTCACAGCCGTTCTTGGCACTCTCCTTGGAATTTTTCGTGTAAACAGGAATACGGCGGCTGGTGAGATCCACTCCCGTCCTGCCCGCCTTCTCGGATATGGTAATGCTCTGAGAGAAGCTCACATCGCTCTCCTTCAGCAGAATCAATTCGTCCAGCTCGTGACCGAGGAAAGCAACCTTCTCGCCGCTTTCGCGCAGATATTTCACAAGAAGACGCTTCTGCGTGGTGTTGATTCCCTCATAAAGACGGTACAGATCGAGATTTGCACGGAAGAGACCGATTTTCATATCAGCCAGTGCAGCCGCATCAATGCGCTCACTCTCGTTCCTGATCACACCGACCGCCTCGGCAAGATAGCGATTGTTGAGACTCACATCATCGCAAAGCATGATCACCTTCACCCCTGCGGCACGGCACATGGCGACATTTTTCGCGGCTCCGGGCAGAATCGGCTCACGGATGGCGAGAAAGCCCTCGAAGTTCAGCTCATTCTGTGCAGCTCCCAGACGGGTCAGCGAATTGTACCGGGAGATCCGTGTAGCCACCGCCACGATGCGGTATGCCTGCTTGGTAACCATCGAAGCCGAGACCAGCATTTCGTTCATCTTTTCGGTGGTCAGCTTATAAATCGCACCGTTGTGGGTATAGGTTGTACAGCGTGAAAGTACCTCCCCCGGCTCACCGCGCAGGGCAAGCATATGATCGGCACCCGACCGGAAGAGCGTGGTATGCAGACGGCTTTCCTCTCCCATGGAGATATGCTCCACCACCGGATTGTCCCGCTCGAGGGTGACATTGTACATGTGATGCTTTTCCGCCAGCATGATCAGCGCATCCTCTTCGGGGGAATAGATGTTGTTTCTGCTGTCGTTGTTCGCCACAAGGCGCGCGGCTCCGTAAATGCCGGTGGAAATCACCCCGTAGCGGATCACATCGGCACAGCGTTCGGCAAACCGCTTATCGCCCGAGGTAAACCATTCCCCGTCACGGTAAATGCGGTCGATCTTCAGATCCTTAACCGTAAAGGTGCCGTCCTTGGGCACGATCAGGCAGGTGACATCCTTCAGCTTCTCCAGCTTGGCGGAGTTTTTGATCAGCGCACCCGAGTTGATATCCTTATACTGATGCACCGCATTGAAGATACCGCAGGCAATGATAATATAGCCGAAGGCGGTGTAAAGCTCGGACATGGAGGCAACCGCAAGCGAAAGGCCTGTCATAAAGGTATGGAACACGCCCTGACCGAGGGTGTTTGTAAAGAGACAGATCACGGTGAAGAGGAAGATCAGCGCGATCATGCAGAGACTCCAGATGCCGCAGTAGCGCCCCAGCGACTTCAGAATGCCCAGCTTTTCGTGGGAGACAATGGGCTTGTTCTTACCCATTTTGCAGACCAGCGTATCCTCGCCCACCTCGCATACCACCGCTTTTCCCGAGCCTGAGGTGAGGATGGTGGAGGCGAAGAGCATGTTTTTCTGACCCGACGGCGGCAGATTGCGGTGATCGATGAAGGCGGCATCCTTCTCCTGAGAGCGGGGAATGCCCGTGAGGTTAACTTCCAGCGCCGCCAGTCCTTCCCCCTCAAGCAGACGCACATCGGCAGGCACGATATCGCCCGAGGCTACATAAATAATATCCCCTGCCACAAGCTGCTCCTGCTTGACCATATAGAGCTTTCCGTCGCGCATGACCTTTGCGGTGGGAAGCGCAAAATGTCCCATATTCTCCAGCACCCGCTGTGCCTTCACATAGGTAAAGATGGCGATGATATAATTGATCACCAGCGTCGCCGCAATCACCGCAGCCGAGGTTCCCTGCTCGAAAATCACGGCAATCACCGCACTTGCAATGAGCAGGATGGAGGTAAAATCGGTGATGATATGAGCAAGATAGGTGTGGAAGGATTTTTTCGGGATGGGATAGATCACATTGTCGCCGTAGCGCATGCCTCTTGCCGATGCAGCCTTGCGGGAGAGTCCGTTTGCCGTATCGGTGTTGAGATGCTCGATCACCCATTCGATCGATTTATCATACCATCTGTCTGTCATGACATTTCACATTGAATATTCAGATTCTCTTTTCCTTCGGTACAGTCAACCAGAATGGCAGTGATCTTCTTTCCGTAGCTGCCAATGATGCGGTTTGCAATTTCATCCTCAAGCGTGCGCTGAATATAACGGCGCATATTGCGTGCACCGAACTTGCGCGAGAAGGAATTCTTCGCAATGAACTGCGATGCTGCAGGAGTGCAGGTGAAGGAAATCTCCTTTTCGGCAAGCGCCTTTGCCAGATCTCCCAGCATGATTTCGGCAATCGATGTGAAGTCATTCTCATCCAGGCTGCGGAAGGTGATGATCTCATCCACGCGGTTGATGAATTCGGGACGCAGGAATTCGGAGAGCGCCTTTTCGGTGCGTGTCTCACCGCTTGCCTTTTCTGTGATGCCGAAGCCCGCGGGAGCAAGCGCCAGATTGGAGCCTGCATTGGTGGTCATCACGATGACGGTATTCTCAAAGTTGATCACTCTGCCCTGAGCGTCGGTGATTCTGCCGTCATCGAGAATCTGCAGCAGTACATTGAGCACATCGGGATGCGCCTTTTCAATCTCGTCAAAGAGCACCACCGAATAGGGCTTGCGTCTGATCTTCTCGGTGAGCTGTCCCGCCTCATCATAGCCCACATAGCCGGGAGGAGAGCCGACCATACGGGATACCGAATGCTTCTCCATAAACTCGGACATATCGAGCCTGATCAGCGTCTCGGGAGAGTTGAAGAGCTCGTTTGCAAGGGTGCGCACAAGCTCGGTCTTGCCGACGCCCGTGGGACCTGCAAAGATAAAGGAAACGGGACGGCGCTTGTAAGCCACACCGGCACGGCTGCGCTTGATGGCACGGGCAACAGCCGAAACTGCCTCATCCTGACCGACAATGCGCGCCTTGAGACGGGACTCCAGCTTGTCAATGCGGATAAATTCATCCTCGGTAATATCGGATGCCGGCACACCGGTCCAGATTTCAATCACCTCGGCAAGCTCCGCCGTTGTGAGCACGATGCCGTCGCGCTCGCGTGAAAGCGCACCAAAGGTATTCATATCCTTGAGCTCGCGCACCTTCAGATCGGCAATGCGCTGATAAATACTCTCATCCGGCACCTCACCCGATTCAAGCTGTGCCTCAAGCGTTTCGCGCTCCCTGCGGGTGTTTTCAACCGTCGCCTTAATCGCTTCGATCTGCTCGATCACAGGGGCATGGAGCGCCAGATAGGAGGATGCTTCATCCAGCAGGTCGATGGCTTTGTCGGGCAGGAAGCGGTCTGTAATATAGCGCTCCGAGAGAATCACCGCGCGGCGCACCGTCTCGTCGGGAATCTTAATACCGTGTTACAGCTCATAATAATGCTTGATGCCCAGCAGAATCTTCGTGGTATCTTCAATCGACGGCTCCTCCACGATGATGGGCTGGAAGCGGCGCTCGAGTGCCGAATCCTTCTCGATATATTTGCGGTATTCGGTGAGGGTTGTGGCGCCGATCACCTGAATCTCACCTCTGGAGAGTGCGGGCTTGAGGATGTTGGCGGCGTTCATGCTGCCCTCGGCGTCACCTGCACCCACAATGCTGTGTACCTCGTCGATGACGAGGATGATGTTGCCAAGGCTCTTGACCTCCGCAATCAGCCCCTTCATGCGCGATTCAAACTGACCGCGGAACTGCGTACCCGCCACAAGGGCGGTGAGGTCAACCAGATGGATTTCCTTGTTCTTCAGCTTATAGGGCACATTGCCTGCCGCAATTCTCAGGGCAAGGGCTTCTGCGATGGCAGTCTTACCCACACCCGGCTCACCGATGAGACAGGGATTATTCTTCTGACGGCGGCAGAGAATCTGGATCATGCGGCCAAGCTCCCGGTCTCGTCCGATGATATTATCCAGCTTTCCTTCACGGGCACGCTTAGTCAGATCAAGGCAGTACTGGTCGAGAGATCTGCGTCCCTTCTGCTTAATCTGCTTGGGTGCGGCACCCGCCTTCTGCTGACCGTCCTGCTTTGCCGGATCGCCCTCCTTCTGAGGCAAATCGGAGAGCATATTGCTGAAGAGCTTACGAAAATCAATGGCAGGAGCCCTTCCGCAGTCCTCGTCATCCTCACTGTCATCTGTGGGAGCGAGCATACTCAACATCCCCTCATTGTCAATTTTCTCCATATCCTCATCGCTGAGTCCCATCTTTTCGATCATATCGTTGACCGGCTTAATGCCCAGCTCTTTGGCGCATTTCAAACAAACGCCCTCGTTGATGGTCTGATTGTTTTCGATTCTGGTTATATAGACAACTGCCACGCGTTCGTGACATCTTGCACACATTAACATTTGTTATCACCTGTTTAGAAAAATTATTTTACTGTCGACAAAGCCAACGATTTTCATTTTACTCCGAAAATTTGAAGGGATATTGAATAAATCATAAATCGGCTGTATCTTATTTGAGCAGCGTAAAGATATTATATTCATAAATCCACTTGAGCACCATGGTGTTCTCCACCGATGCCGTGGCAAACTGCTCGGGGAAGATGGAGGAAAGCGCGGGAATACCCTTGACAATCACCACCGCCAGCACGCTCATATAGAGGTAGGCGCAGATGATGCCGAATACAATTCCCAATACGCGGTTGAGCGTGCTCAGCACCGGCAGCTTGAAGATGAGATCGAGCAGCCAGCCCACAAGCTTCAGCAGAATCACCACCGCCGCAAAGATGAGCAGAAATGCCGTTAAATCGGACACCGTTTTTGCCGCCGCCTCCGAGATATAGCGCGAGAGATTTTCAAGCATCTCCTGAGCGCCCTCAGCCACAGCCTCTTCATAGTAAGCAACCACATCGGCAAGCTCGGTATTGTAGCGACCAACAAGCTCGGACAGCGCCGCAGGAGAATCGGCAAAGAGCTGTGCAAGACCGCTCTCATCACCGCCCGCCATGCCGGCAAGCTCTTCCTCAACCGGCGCACTGACCGATTCCTCGATAAATTCCTCGTGGAGATATGCCGATACGGCAGGCATAAACATATATGCACAGATCACCGCCGCCGCCAGTGTAACAATATTGATCACCGAGCGGATAAAGCCCCGTCTGACACCCGAAATGATGCAGATTGCGGCAACGACGATCAGGATCAGATCAAATAAAATGCTCATATATCAGTTTGTTTCCTCACTTGTTTCTGTTTCGGTTCCTTCTCTGAAGGTGCAGACCGAAGCCTTGTTGGAATAGCAGATCACCGCCGCACCGTCTCCTGCCGCAAGCACCTGAAGGGTATTCTTCTCCACCGCCTCGGATATCTCGTGACCGCTGTCCAGTGCGATTTTTACGACGCTTCCATCCAGCAGAATGAAGACATCATCCCCCGACACATCGATATCCACAAGCTGTCCCTTCAGATAGGTGCGGTAAACCGTGTTGCCCGAGCGGTCGGTGACCAGCACAAGGTTATTGTATCCCACCAGGTTCTGATTGAATACGGCAACCGTATAATCTGCGCCCAGGTAAACATCGGCAGGCAGTCCCGAGAAGATCATCTCCCCCCGCTTGACGCCCTTTTCATCGTAGTAGCAGATGCCCCTGTCGCAGAGCAGACTGAAGCCTCCGTCGGAGGTATAGGCAATCTCAAGCGGCATCGTGTCGCTTATGGTAAAGAGCAGCGAGGGCTCGGTTTCAGCCGCCTTCAGCCGCATGATTTCGGTGTAATAGTCGCCGCCCTCCACGTTGAAGGACGCCAGCAGCAGCTCGGTGCCCTCGGGATTCAGATCGAGAGAGGCTGCATATTTATCCTTGGAGATGCGGTTGACCACCTTGTAGTTTTTGTCGTAGAAGAGCACCTCGGTCTTGTACTCCAGATTGCGGGTTGCCACCGCAAAGGCAGAGGAATCGCTGATGTCGGCACAGCTGATGGGGAAGGAAAAGCTCTCGGTATAAAGCTGTGTAAAGGAGTTGTAAATCGAGAAATGATCCCCGCCCAGATCATAGACCATCAGATACTTTTCGGAGGAGCGGATCACCGGATTATCAAAGGCTTCCTCACTGGTCATAACGCTGCTGCCGCCGGCATCGTAGATGGTGACTGCCTTTGAGGTGGCACTTACCACATCACCGCGGTATAACTCCAGCGTCAGCTCGCTGTCCGAATCGTAGAGCAGCTCTGTCAGTGACGCCTCCTCGCCGTCGGGAGAGACATCGATATACTTGAACATATAGCGCAGATTCTCGATGGTGATGTCGTCCCGCCTGGTGGAAATCATGAAAAGCAGATAAATGACGAGCAGCGCCACGGTGAAGAGCTTTGCGTATTTGTATTTTCTGGATATGGCGAGGTAATAGGGATTTTCGCTGACCTCTTCGATCACATATTCGGGACGGCGTTTGACCTTTTTGACCTTTTCGGGGTCTTTTCCGCCGCCTGTAACGGGTGACTGCGGTACCATGGTGGCTCTCCTTTCTGCATTCGTTAAAAATCGGGATATATGACGTTGTTCAGATAAAGTCCGTGGGCAGGTGCTGTATTCCCCGCTCTTGTTCTGTCGCGCGATGCAATAATCCCGGGCAGGTCACCGACAGAAATCTTCCCCTCCGAGACAGCGACCAGCGTCCCTGTCAGAATCCGCACCATATTATAAAGGAAGCCATCGGCGCTGACGCGGATGTGAACCAGCTCTCCGCAGCGGAAAACGCGAAAGCTCCGGATGGTACGCACCGTATCGGCAATATCCGAGCCGCTCGCCATAAAGCCGCCGAAATCATGCCTGCCGACAAAGGGAGCACATGCCTCGTTCATGAGCACTTCATCCAGCGGACGGGGAATCTGCCAGGCGCGATCCTCAAAAAAGGGACTGCGAGGAAGCCCGTCGCGGATGAGATATTCGTATTCCTTTGAGATCACGTCATAGCGGGCATGGAAGTCATCGCCGACCTCATATGCATCGATCACAGACAGGTCGCGGGGCAGCTTCACATTGAGTGCAGGGGGAATTCTTTCCGCAGGAATACGGTTAGTAAAGCTGCCTTCCTTCGGTGAAGCGGTTGCGCAGAATCGGTTGGCATGAACCCCTGCATCGGTGCGCGAACAGCCGGTGATATCGACGGCACAGCCGAAGAGCGCTTCGCATGCCTCCTGCAGAGTCGCCTGAACGGTGCGGCATCCGGGCTGAACCTGCCAGCCGTGAAAATTCGTTCCCAGATAGGACAGCGTGAGCAAAATCTTCATGAGCTTACAGGCTGATGCCCGGGGCAAAGCGGTTAATCAGAATCACAGCCGCACCGAAGAGAAGGAATATACCGAGCCAGAGAAAATCCCGTCCGGTAAAGTGCAGAGCCGTCATCTTACTGCGTCCCTCACCGCCCCGGTAGCAGCGGCACTCCATGGCAACCGCCAGATCGTCGGCACGTCGGAAAGCAGATACGAAAAGGGGAATCAGAATAGGCACCAGAGCCTTTGCACGGCTGATCAGGCTTCCGCTCTCAAAATCGGCACCGCGCGCCTTCTGTGCGCTCATGATCTTGTCGGTCTCCTCCACCAGCGTGGGGATAAAGCGCAGCGCAATGGTCATCATCATGGAAAACTCATGCACCGGCAGTCTCAGCTTCTTCAGAGGGGAGAGCAGCTGCTCAAGTCCGTCGGTGAGCGCGATGGGCGAGGTGGTATAGGTGAGCACCACGCAGGTTCCGGCAAGGAGTGCCACAACGCGCACAATCATGAAGATGGCGTACATGATGCCCTCAAGATAGATTTTCACAGGACCTGCCGAGAGCAGCAGATGATCGCCCTCTGTCCAGAAGATGTTGAAAATCACCGTAAAGGCGATGATAAAGATCAGCGGCTTCAGACCCTTGATGACAATCTTCGGCGGAATGGTGCTGATCAGCACAAGTCCCACGGTGAAGAGCGACACCAGAAGAAAGCTCCAGATGTTGGAGGCAAAAAGGATATCAACAATATATATGACCGTGAGGATGATCTTCATGCGCGGATCGAGCTTGTGCAGGGGCGAGGTTCCGGGGAAGTACTGACCTAAGGTAATATCCTTCAGCATGATGCACCGCCCTCCTTTCTGAGAAGGGGAAGCAACGCCGCCGCCGCTTCATCCACGGTAAAGATATCGGCAGGCACATCGACGCCGCGGGCAGCCAATGCCTTCATAAAGCGGGTGATCTGCGGCACGTCGAGACCGATGGAGGTCAGCGTCTCCGACTCGGCAAAGATCTCGTGACAGTCGCCGTTTTTGATCACCTCAGCCCCCTTCATCACAAGGAGACGGTCGGCGTATTTTGCCATATCCTCCATGCTGTGGCTGACGATGATGACGGTGGAGCCCGATCTTCTCTGATACTCGTGCACGCCGCCGAGAATCTCTTCCCTTCCTCTGGGATCAAGACCTGCTGCCGGCTCGTCCAACACCAGCACCTCGGGACGCATCGCCATAATGCCCGCAATCGCCACACGCCGCTTCTGTCCGCCCGAGAGATCGAAGGGAGATTTATCCAGCATTGATGCGTCAAGTCCCACAAAGTCCAGCGATTCCAGAACCCGCGCCTTGATTTCAGCTTCATCCAGCCCCATATTCGAGGGACCGAAGGCGATATCCTTGTAAATCGTCTCCTCAAAGAGCTGATATTCGGGGTACTGAAAGACCAGTCCCACCCTGAAGCGGAATTCGCGGATCTTCTTCGGATCTTCCCAGATGTCGCGGCCGCCCACATAGACCTTGCCGCAGGTTGGCTTCAGCAGTCCGTTCATCAGCTGTACCAGCGTGGATTTTCCCGAGCCGGTATGACCGATCAGACCTGTAATCACGCCGCCCTCGATCTCGGTGTTGATGCAGTCGAGCGCACGCTTTTCAAAGGGGGTGTCCGGGCTGTATATATAAGAAACATTTTCAAAGCGAATCGAGGTCGCTTTATTTTCTGTTGTCATTTGCTTTGTTCTCCTCGGATGAGCGAAGCAAGCAGATCTGCGCCCTCTTCCTCATCTATGATATTCGCGGGAAGTGCAATTCCCTGTCCGCGCAGCTTCCACATGAGCTCGGTGACCTGAGGCACATCAAGCCCCACCGCCTTCAGCTCCTCCACATGGGAGAATACCTCGCGGGGCTTTCCGTCAATGAGAATCTGACCGTCATTGACCACCAGAATCCGATCGGCACGCACCGCCTCATTCATATTATGGGTAATGTGCAGCACCGTAATGCCCCGCTCGCGGTTGAGCTTTTCAATGGTTTCCATAACCTCTTCCCTGCCGGAGGGATCGAGCATGGCGGTGGATTCATCAAAAATGATGCACTCGGGAAGCATGGCGATAATGCCTGCGATGGCGATGCGCTGCTTCTGTCCGCCCGAGAGCTGATGGGGCGAATGGCGTGCAAAGGCGGTCATTCCCACCGCAGCCAGGGCTTCATCCACGCGGGCTCTGATCTCGGCAGGTGTGGTGCCCAGATTTTCGGGACCGAAGGCGATGTCCTCCTCCACGATGGTGGCAACCAGCTGATTGTCGGGATTCTGAAAAACCATGCCGATCTTGCGCCTGATGCGGAAGAGATCCTCCTCGGTGAAATCGGGAGAGGTAATCTCCTCGCCGTCGATATAAATTCTGCCCTCGCTCGGGGAGAGAATCATATTCAGCAGCTTGGCAAGGGTGGATTTTCCCGAGCCGTTATGCCCGAGCACCGCCACAAATTCGCCCCGCGCAATCTCAAAGCTCACATCGCGCAGCACCTGCACATCGCCGCTGTCATCGTTTTTATAGGCAAAGCTCACATGCTCCGCCTTGATATATGGTGTATTGTTCACAAAAGCATCCTTCTCTGTTATTTCATCGCAGTCCATCGAGCCGACGAACCGCAGGGCAGCACCGCACCGCTTGAGGTCACGGGAAGACCGATCTCATCCGAATCCACCCGACCGCCGAAGCGTCCCTTCACGCGATAGCTCAGAATATACCCCATCGCTGAGGGAGAGAGTCCGGTTGTGTAGGAGTTGACAAGGAAGAAGAGCGGATCGTCCGAAAGCACTCTCGCGGTCAGCGCGATGAGATCGTCGATATTCTCCTCCAGCTTCCACACCTCGCCCGAGGGACCTCTGCCATAGGAGGGAGGATCCATGATGATGGCATCATAGCGGTTGCCGCGGCGGATCTCACGCTCGACAAATTTGCGGCAGTCGTCCACGATGTAGCGGATGGGCGCTTCTGCAAGTCCCGATATTGCCGCATTCTGCTTCGCCTGAGCCACCATGCCCTTTGCCGCATCCACATGACAGACCGAAGCGCCCGCCATCGCCGCAGAAACGGTTGCACCGCCGGTGTAGGCAAAGAGATTGAGCAGCTTGATCTTCCGTCCCGCACCGCGGATCAGCTCTGAAGCCCAGTCCCAGTTGACCGCCTGCTCGGGGAAGAGTCCGGTGTGCTTGAAGCCCATGGGACGGATGATAAACCTCAGGTCGCCGTAGCCGATGTTCCACTCCTCGGGGAGCGAGTTCTCGCTCCAGGCACCGCCGCCCTTCTTGGAACGGCTGTAGGAGGCATCAGCTCCCTTCCAGCTCAGCGATTTGGCATTTTTCCAGATGACCTGCGGATCGGGACGCACCAGAGTATAATTTCCCCAGCGCTCAAAGCGTTCCCCGTCCGAGGTATCGAGCAGTTCATAGTCCTTCCAGTTTACAGCAGCCCACATATGCGCTCCTCTATCACACGCGCCAGCTCGGCGCCCATTTTCTTGATCTGATCCTGATCCTCACCCTCAAGCATAACGCGCACCAGCTCCTCGGTGCCCGAGGGACGGAGAATGATTCTTCCTCTGCCCTCCAGCTTCTCTTCGATTTCGCGCACCTTGTCGGCAACATCTGCATCGGCGATGATCTTTTTCTTGAGTCGGTTAGGCGTCTTCACATTGATCGACACCTGCGGCATATTGACCATGCAGGAGAAGATCTCGGAGGCGGTCTTTTCGGGATATTTCGACATGAGCGCGAGAATCTTCGCCGCTGTGATCTGACCGTCGCCCGTGGTGGCATAATCGGTGAGAATGATGTGTCCCGACTGCTCGCCGCCCAGATTGAAGTCACCTCTCAGCATTTCCTCCAGCACATAGCGGTCGCCCACATCGGTCACGCGGACAGTCATGCCCCGCTCCTTTGCCATCAGATGGAAGCCCAGATTGGTCATGGAGGTCACCACCGCCGCATTGGCTCTGAGGCTGCCCGACTTCATCATATCGTCTGCAAAGGCGGCAATGATCTGGTCACCGTTGACAAGCTTGCCCTTCTCGTCGATCACAAGGCAGCGGTCGGCGTCGCCGTCAAAGGCAATACCGATATCATAGCCGCCCTCCGCCACCTCATCGGCAAGACGGTTCATATGGGTGGAGCCGCAGTTTTCGTTGATGTTGATGCCATTCGGCGTATCGGCGAGGAAATCGAAGGAAAAACCTCCCGCACAGCCGCAGGAGAAGATCTTCTTTGCGGTCACGCTTGCCGAGCCGTTGGAGAGATCAAAGAGCACGCGGCGCCCTTCGCTGCATTCGGGATTCTTCTCCTTTTCGAGCACCTCGGAAACATGCATGATGTACATGCCCACATAGGAGCGCTCGTCGTAAATGCGTCCGATGTCAGAGCCGGTCTGCAGATCAAGCTCGGTATCCCCGAGGATAATCTCCTCCACCCGCGCCTCCAGCTCATCCGACAGCTTGAAGCCGTTTCCGTTGAAGACCTTGATGCCGTTGTATTCGGCGGGGTTGTGGGAGGCGGAGATCATGATACCCGCATCCGCATTCAGCTTCTTGACCAAAAAGGCCACGGCAGGGGTGGGCACAACGCCGAGAAGAATCACATCGCTTCCCATGGCACAGAGTCCCGCCGCAATGGCAGACTCAAACATATCCCCCGACCAGCGGGTATCCATACCGATCAGCACCTTGGGACGGCCGGTCTGGCTGTTGTCTATCAATACCTCCGATACGGCAAGCCCGAGACGGTAGGCGATGCCTGCATCAAGATTCTTTCCCGCGATGCCGCGGATGCCGTCGGTTCCGAATAATTTTCCCATTGTAAGTATCTCCTGTTGTTATTCAGTCTCTTCGGAATCGGTGAAGAGATCCAGTTGATTTTTGTTCTGCTGTGACTGTGTGCCTTCCTTTGCGTAGGGGATGCCCAGATGCTCATATGCCATTCTGGTGGCACAGCGTCCCCTTGGGGTTCTCGAAAGATAGCCGATCTGGAGCAGAAAGGGCTCGTAGACATCCTCCAGGGTGACCGACTCCTCACCGATGGTGGCGGCAAGGGTATCAAGACCGACAGGACCTCCGTCATAGTAGCGGATGATGCACTCGAGCATTCTGCGGTCGATGTTGTCAAGCCCCAGCCGGTCGATCTCCAGCATATCGAGGGCGTACTCTGTGATCTCGCGGTCAATTTTTCCGTTGCCCTTCACCTGAGCAAAGTCGCGCACGCGCTTGAGCAGACGGTTGGCGATACGGGGGGTACCGCGGGATCGGGAGGCAAGCTCATAGGCACCGTCGTCTGTGATCGGCACGCCGAGGATGGCGGCACTGCGCTTGATGATGACCGACAGCTCCTCGGGGGTGTAAAGCTCCAGCTTGAGCAGAACGCCGAAACGGTCACGCAGCGGCTTTGAGAGCTGACCTGCTCTTGTGGTGGCACCGATCAGCGTGAATTTGGGCAGATCGATGCGGATGCTTCGCGCCGAGGGTCCGTTTCCCACGATCAAATCGAGGACAAAATCCTCCATGGCAGGATAGAGCACCTCTTCAATCGAGCGCTGGAGGCGGTGAATCTCGTCTATAAACAGGATATCGTTTTCATTCAGATTGGTGAGGAATGCGGCAAGATCGCCCTTCTTCTCGATGGCGGGACCTGAGGTGATGCGGATGTTGACCCCCATCTCATTGGCGATGATATTCGACAGGGTGGTTTTACCAAGACCGGGAGGACCGTAGAGCAGCACATGGTCGAGCACCTCACCGCGTCCCCTGGCGGCGTCGATATAGACCTTCAGATTCTGCTTTGCCTTCTCCTGTCCTGTATACTCCTCCAGACGTTGGGGACGAAGCCCTACCTCGCTCTCGGCATCCTCCTCCGACATATTGGAGCTGACAATGCGGTTCTCAAAGTCATAGCCGCTAAGGCTGCCGTCAAGGCTGCCGCTAAGGCTGCCATCCTTTTCAAGATCGTCAAACATAGATGCTCCCCCTTATGCCTTCATCAGTTTCTTCAGCGCTTCGCGGATGATGTCCTCCAGCGACATGGACGGGATATCGAGTGCCCTTGTGACAGAGAGCGCCTCTGCCTTTGTATAGCCCAGCACCAGCAGTGCATTGACCGCCTCGGACAGCTTGTCGCCCTCATCTGCCGTCACAACACCGTAATCGGCACTGCTTGAAGCAGAAGTGATATCCTTGGCGATTTTATCCTTCAGCTCGAGCACCACACGGGCGGCGGTTTTGGCTCCCACGCCGGGGGCTTTGGAGATGGCTTTGGTATCGCCTGTGGTGACGGCAAGGGCGAACTTCTCGGGAGTGAGCTGCGAGAGAATCGACATGGCAGCCCTGGGACCGATGCCCGACACCGAGATAAGCATTTTGAAGGCGGCAAGCTCCTATGTATCGCCGAAGCCGAAGAGCTCCACTGCGTCCTCTCTGACGCTGAGATGGGTAAAGAGCTTCATTTTCTTGCCGAGGGCGCATTTTGCCGCAGTATTGCCGCTGACCGTCAGCTTATATCCTACTCCGCCGCAGTCGATGACCGCGCAGGATGGCTCTGTATGGGCGACCTCGCCCTGTATGTAATAAAACATGGTAACCTCCGGGGTATAGTAGAAATGGTAGATTCTCTATGTAAACCTCCTATAAAAATTCCCTATAAATACTTTACATAAGCTTTCTACTATTTCTACCAAACTGAATTTGATCGGGTATTGCGGGATATACGGGAGTGATCTATTTGATCTATCATTTATGTAAACTTCCTATAGAGAGAATTTGTATAGATACTTTACATAAGCTTTGTATCATTTGTATCACGGGAGTTGGGGCTATAGAGATGATGGAATAACAAATCGTCAGGGAGCGGGACGCCGAGGGCGTCGTCCTCTACAACAAATCGGTGAGGTAGGATAACAGAGGTGACGGAACAGCAGCGCGTCAGGGAGCGGACCGCCGAGGACGTCGGTCCCTACAACAACTTTGTGAGGTAGGATAACAGAGGTGATGGAACAGCAAAGCGTCAGGGAGCGGACCGCCGAGGACGTCGGTCCCTACAACAAATTTGTGAGGTAGGATAACAGAGGTGACGGAACAGCAAATCGTCAGGGGGCGGACCGCCGAGGATGTCGGTCCCTACAAAAAATTTGTGAGGTAGGATAACAGAGGTGGTGGAACAGCAAATCGTCAGGGGGCGGACCGCCGAGGACGTCGGTTCCTACAACAAATTTGTGAGGTAGGATAACAGAGATGATGTTTGCCATATGGATGATGTTTGGGAAATGGATGGAATATGATGTTTGAATCAACAGAACACCATAGAAGTGCCCACACCGTAGGGACCGACGTCCTCGGCGGTCCGCTCCCTCAACAATTAGATATGGTAATATCGAGAACGCTGCAGAAGCGCCCACACCCGTAGGGGACGACGCCCTCGGCGTCCCGCTCCCTCAGCGATTAGATATCGCAACATCGAGAACGCTTCGCAAGCACCTCTCTCACCCCATCCTGCCTCAAGCGACCTATCTCAGATTATAGAAATCCTTGATTTTGGATGAGCCTGTGTGTGCGTGGCAGATGGCAATGGCAAGGGCATCGGCGGTATCGTCCAGCTTGGGCATCCTTTCCAGATTGAGCATTCGCTGCACCATGTAGATCACCTGCTTCTTCTCGGCTCTGCCGTAGCCCACCACCGCCTGCTTCACCTGAAGAGGGGTATATTCAAAGATGGGCACTCCATGCATTCTGGCGCAGAGGAGAATCACGCCTCTTGCTTCGGCAACCACAATCGCCGTCTTCTGGTTGGTATTGAAGAACAGCTCCTCCACCGCCATGGCTTCGGGCTGATAGAGCTCAATGATCTGCGAAAGCTCGGTATAGATCTGCTCGAGGCGAAGCTCGGGGGCGGTATGCGCGGGGGTCAGAATGGCGCCGTGACCGAGGGTGGTGAAGTGGGATGCCTTATAGTCGATCACGCCGTATCCGACGATGGCGATGCCGGGGTCTATGCCGAGGATTCTCATGGGTACAATTCTCCTTATTATAATCGATATATTATATCACATAAAAGTAACTCAGTCAAAGCATAATTGTAAATATTTCTGTTTCGCAGGAAAGTACTGAGAAAATTCGCAAATGAAGGTTTACAAATACCGCATTTCGTGTTAGAATAAAGAATATGAACATTTTATCGGAGTGCTTATGGACATCATCAAGTTTGAAGTGGGCGATATTCTTCTCATGAAAAAGCCTCATCCCTGCGGCGAGCACAAATTCCGTGTCCTGCGGATCGGCTCGGATATCCGCATTCTATGCCTCGGCTGCGGCAGAGATGTCACAGTCCCCAGAGTCAAGCTGGAAAAGAATATCAAAAAGGTCAATCCCGACGACTGAATCACCCTGAAAATATCGTTTGGAGGTTATTATGCAAGCGCAAGTCACCCTCGATCGGAAGAGCGGTCTGATTTCCGATCCCGCAAGGACAGAGAGAAAACGGAGGATCACCCTTTATTCGCTCTCCTTTGCCATCCCCTTTGTCATCATGTTTATCATTTACATCTGCATGGAGGTCTGGCCCTTCGGCTCAAACTCGGTGCTGGTGCTCGACCTGAACGGACAGTATGTATCCTTCTATGAGGAGCTTCGCCGCATCATCACCGAAGGCGGCAGTCTCATGTACTCCTGGAACCGTGCCCTGGGCGGTGAATTCATGGGCATCTACGCCTACTACATCGCCAGCCCCTTCGCTTTCCTTGTGGCGCTCTTCCCCAAGGGCATGATCACCGAGGCGCTGCTGCTCATCTTTCTGCTCAAGACCGGTGCCTGCGGTCTGACCATGGCGTTCTATCTGGACAGCACCAAACGCTCCACCACCATCTCCACCGTGATCTTCTCCAGCATGTACGCCCTCTCTGCCTATGCCATCGTACAGCAGCACAACTCCATGTGGATCGATTCGCTGATCTTCTTCCCCATCCTCGTCTATTCGATCGAGCAGCTCGTCACCCGCAAAAAGCTTCTGCTCTATATCATCACCCTTGCCATGATCATGCTGACCCACTACTACATCGGCTACATGGTCTGCATCTTCACGGTGATCTACTTCTTCTACTACTACAACGTCTACGATTCGAGCGAGCCGGGTGTCGTCCATGAAAAGGCGCACTTCATAAAGAGCTTCGGGGGCATTGCAGCCGCATCGCTGATCGGTCTCGGCATGGCGATGATCATTATTCTGCCCGCCTACTATTCGCTCACCTTCGGCAAGACCACCTTCTCGGATCCCTCCTGGGAGTTCACCCAGCGCTTTGATTTCCTCGATTTCATGGTCAAGCTCTTCCCCGGCTCCTATGACACGGTGCGCCCCGAGGGTCTGCCCTTCGTCTATGTGGGCTCGCTGGCGCTGATTCTGGTGCCCCTCTACTTCATGCAGAGTAAAATCCGTGCGGCTGAGCGCATCGGCGGCGGCATTCTCCTCTCGCTTCTCGTGATCCTCTTCGACGGCTCCACCTTCGATCTGATCATGCACGGCTTCCAGAAGCCCAACTGGCTCAACTACCGCTACAGCTTTATCTTCTCCTTCTTCCTGGTGGTCTTTTCCTACCGTGCCTTCCGCTACATCAAGGAGGTCCCCTTCAAGGAGATCACCGCCATCTGCGGCGTCCTCGGCATCATGCTGCTCTTCATCCAGAAGCAGGACTATGAATTCTTAAACGACTTCACCTTCGTCTGGTACAGCTTCATCTGCCTGATGCTCATGATCATCGGTCTTTATCTTGTCAAAACCGACCGCGCAAAGGAATTCGGATGCGCCATCCTCGCCATCTTCGTCTGCTTTGAGTTATGCATCTCGGGACTCTTCAACACCATCGCGCTGGATGAGGACGTGGTTTACACCAACCGCACCTCCTATGTGGACTTCTCCGAGCGGGTCACACCCATCGTCAAAATGGTACAGGATTCGGATGATGGCTTCTACCGCATGGAAAAGACGGTGCACCGCAAGTCCAACGACAACATGATGCTCAACATGAAGGGACTCTCCAACTCCACCTCCACCCTCAATGCCTCTGTCATCGATCTGCTGCGCGACTTCGGTCTGCTCTCCAAGTCCCACTGGTCGAGATATGCCGGCTCCACGCCGCTGACCGATGCCCTCCTCGGCATCAAATATGTGATCTCCGAGATCGATGCGGAATATCCCTACTACACGAAAATCTACGAATACGACGACGATCTTGCCGCCTTTAAGAATCCCTACGCCCGTTCGGTTGCCTACGGCATTTCGGATGCCATCAAGGAATTTGAGCCGGATGAGGATGACACTGCCTTTGAATTCATGAACGATCTCGTCACCGCCATGCTGGGTGCGGAGGACAAAGTGGAGATCTTCAAGAAGGTGGATGTCAAGACCGATTACACCAACTGCGACATCGCCCTCACCACCGGTCACCGCCGGATCATGCCCGAGGATTCCGGCTCCAAGGCATGCATCATCTACACCCTCGAAAACGAAACCGATGACGAAATCTTCATGTACTTCCCCACCACCTGGCCCCGCGACTGCAATGTGACCATCAACGGCAAGGATTTCGGTACGGTATGCGGCGACAACACCGACTGCATCCAGTCCATCGGTACCTTCGGCGACTATGAGGAGGATGAAATCATCGTCAAGCTGACCCTGCAGGAGGATAAATTCTACGTAAGGAGCGGCGTCTCCTACTTCTACAGCTTCGATGATGCGCTCTTCATGGAGGTCATGGAGCAGCTTGCCGGAAGCGATTATATCATCGACGATTTCTCGGACACCCATCTCTCGGGCAGCGTCACCATCCCCGAGGGCAGAACCGCCCTCTTCACCACCATCCCCTATGACGAGGGCTGGAAGGTCACGGTGGACGGCGAGGAGGTCACCCCCTACAAAGCAATCAATTCCCTGCTTGCCATCGATCTTGTCCCCGGCGAGCATCAGGTGGAATTCAAGTATATGCCCCGCGAATTTGTCCTCGGCGCCGCATGCTCTGTCATCTGCACGCTGATCTATATCGCGCTGGTTGTGCTCACGCATCTCCGCCGAAGAAAGCATAAGGATGAGATTGGCACCGTGATGGAGGAGCTTTCGGAGGCACTCACCGAGCAGACAGGGGAAGCTTCCCTTACCGAGGAAAGCGAAGAAGATCAAAAAGAGTAAAATTTTTCCTCTGTTTCCTGCGCATATTTGCTTCCGCACTGCACATAATAACACCGTGCTTCAAGCGCAAAATCATGAAAGGTATGGTGTACCATTATGACAGACTGCAAAACCGGAAACTGCGGCAGCGACCGCGCAAACAAGAGCATTGCATGTACCGTTACCCAGTGTGCATACCACTGTGTCGGTGAAAACTACTGCTCCCTCGACAAGGTTCAGATCGCATCCCACGAGGCTAATCCCACCCAGGATGAATGTGTGGACTGCAAATCTTTCCAGCTGAAGGGCTGAAATATTCCCGTCTCTTCGGATGATACGATTCCACATTTCAGCCGAAGGCTGAACTGTTCCCGTCTCTTCGGATGAAGGGATGAATCAATAACCGATTTCCTTTATTTGGACAATAAACAAGGCTGCTGCAAACTCACAGATTCGAGCTTACAGCAGCCTTTTGCTGTTTGATTTTACAGTGCCGCACGGAGGGTTTCCTCGGCGGCAATCTCAGACCATCTCCAGAGACGCTGAGGCTCATAGCGGACGGTACTGATATCCTTGAGGATCATCTCGAGGCAGACGCCGTTGTCCTTTGCAGCCTTGATGGTACGGCGGAGGTCTTCTCTGACCGCATCCTCATCGAAGCTGTCGGTGGCAAGCAGGGCGGGATTGGGCTTATTGGACATGATATACTTGGCGGGATTGATCTTGGCGGCGAAGTTCTCGCGGTCACTCCAGGGCGAGCAGGAGATCTTGCGGATATTGGGCATTCTGTCGACGATATCCAGTCTGTCATCCAGTCTGTCGCAGCAGCCGTAGTAAACCGAGCCGAAATAGGGGAAGATGCGCTGCATATAGGGCACCTCAAACTCGGCGGTGATAGAAGGAGATACCGAGGAGAAGAGCTGTGCAAGACCGAAGCACCAGCCGTCCTTTGTGGTGGGATTATCGCGGTCGCAGTCAGCCCCCGGAATATCGTCATTGAAGGTATAGGAGCAGTGGCACATATTGGTATTGATATCGTAAATGCCCAGCTCATTCACCTGCTCGATCTGACGGATGGTCGCCTGGGTGAGACGCTCCATGAGGGCATGCATGAATTCGGGGCGGTCCATCAGCTCCATGTAGACATTTTCAACGCCCATCCACTGGGAGATGAAGTCCCAGATGCCCACATGCATGATCCAGCCCGCCATCTTAAAGGGGGCGATGCCGTCAAAAATCTCATGGGCAGTGGCAATGATATCAGCCTCAGCCTCGCGGTTGATGGTGATGATAGGATCCTTCAGCTTTTCGATATCCTCGGGCTCCTCAAACTGGTTGATGAAGTGATAGCCGTAGACGTTGCTCTTTTCGTCGCTGACCGCACGCTCCGACTGGAATGCAAGACCGTAGCCTGTGTTGCCGATGGGACGGTTCAGCGTAATATAGGGATTGAGCACCATATCGGCGGGAAGATGCTCCCACTTGTAGATTTCCATGCGCAGTCCCCACTCGACGCCGCGGAAGTAGGGATTCTCCACCCTGCAGATGAGACTTCCGTCCACATCCAGCTCGTGCCAGGGCATCTGGTCAATGGCAAGCATGGGCTTTTTCATATTCAGCTTGTTCAGGCTGCGCCAGAGCTCGCGCTTCTCACTCTGAATGGGCAGCGTGGCATAGCTCATATACTTTTTGGCAAGCTCACGCAGAATTTCCTTATCCTGATCTGTAATGTTCATATCCGCACCTCCGCAGAAGATTTGTGTTATCTTTATCTTATCTCAAAATAATTGTCCTGTAAACCTCAAAATCCAACGAAAACACCACAAAAATTGATATTTGCTCTTGCAATATACAAAGTGATCCGATATAATAGAAGGAAAGGGGGATAGTCTATGATTCTTCAGACACAGGGCTACGGAACACTGGGAAAGGATTGGCATGTACAGGAGAGCTGCTCAGCCGGCTTCTGCCGCGTCTATTTTCTGAAGGGCGGCAGCATCACCTACTCGGACATGCAGCAGACCAGACTGCTCGACATCGGAAAGCTTTATGTTTTTCCCTCCCACACGCCCTACTCCATCAATCACACCCCCGAAAATCCCCTCTGCTGTCTTTGGTATCATTTTGACCTTTTCCCTGTCGTTGTGGATAAGCTGATCGAATTCACCCCCGACCGCGCCCTCTCCGCTCTGCTCGATGCGCTGATCGCCGAATTGCAGGAAGGTCATGAGCACAGCAATTTTTACATCAGTTTGGTGCAGGCATTGGAGAGCTACATCCTTGAGCAGGGTGCTTTCTCTGTCCCCGATCCGGCACTGCTCGAGATTCTGCGTGCCATCCGCGCATCCTATACCGACCACAGTTTTTCTGTTGACCATATCAGCGCTGCCTTCGGCTATTCCACCGAGCATTTCATCCGCAGCTTCAAGCGGAGCATGAACATCACCCCCTATCAGTATGTAACCGGACTTCGTATGGCAGAAGCGGTCAGAATGCTGATGGACGGAATTCCGGTGGGACAGATTGCCGAGGCGGTGGGCTACAGCGAGAGCAAGGTTTTCGCCCGTGCCTTTACCGAGCGCTACGGCATTCCGCCCAGCAGGTACAGGGAATACTATCATCCCGGTGCGTGACCTCCTATTCATTCGGGAGACGCCCGATTCAGATACACCACCACAAATGACATCCGGTCATACCGGAGGGAGGAAAAATTGCAGTTTCACAGTAAAACCATCCTCATGGAGAAGCTGAAGGAATCGCTTTCCTCGGTTCTGCCGATCACGGGAATCGTCTTTCTGCTCTGCTTCACCATCATCCCCGTTCCGAATGATATTCTGATGGCCTTTGTCATCGGAGCGCTGCTGCTCATCTTCGGCATGGGGCTCTTCACCCTGGGCACCGATATCGCCATGACACCGATCGGCAGTCAGGTAGGCTCGGCGGTGACAAAATCCAAAAACATCGCCCTCATCCTTTTTGTCGGCTTCTTTGTCGGTACCATCATCACCATATCCGAGCCCGATCTGACCGTGCTTGCCGAGCAGGTCCCCGGCATCCCCAATATCATCATCATCGGTGCGGTTGCGCTGGGGGTCGGTATCTTTGTTGCGCTCGGTCTGCTGCGCATCTTCTTCAGAGTCAATCTGAACCTGCTGCTCATCATTTTCTATATTCTGATCTTTGTTCTCGCCATCTTCGTGCCGAAGGAATTCCTTGCGGTTGCCTTTGACTCGGGCGGCGTTACCACAGGTCCCATGACCGTTCCCTTCATCATGGGCTTCGGAAGCGGTGTTGCAGCCATGCTGGCAGGACGTGATTCTCAGGACAGCAGCTTCGGTCTGGTTGCCTTCGGCTCCATCGGTCCGATTCTCGCGGTTATGCTGCTGGGTCTGATCTACCGCCCCGACGATGCTGCCTATACACCGGTTGAAATTCCCGAGCTTGCCGACTCCCGCGAGCTCTGGAACATGTTCGGTCACTCCTTCCCCGAATACATGAAGGAGGTGCTTGCGGCGCTGCTGCCCATCATCCTCTTCTTCTTTGTTTTCCAGATTTTTGTTCTCCATCTGAAGCGCGCGCCGCTGATCCGTATCACAGTCGGTTTGGTTTATACATATGTGGGGCTTTTCCTCTTCCTCACCGGCGTCAATGTGGGCTTCATGCCGGTAGGCAACTACATCGGCCAGCAGCTGGGCGCCCTCTCCTACAACTGGATTGTCATTCCCATCGGCGCGCTCATCGGCTTCTTCATCGTACAGGCCGAGCCTGCCGTCCATGTGCTCAACCGTCAGGTATATGAAATCACATCGGGTGCTGTCCCCAAAAAGGCAATCTCCATGGGTCTTTCCATCGGTGTCTGCATTTCGGTTGCGCTGGCGATGCTGCGTATCATCACCCAGATGAACATCATGTATCTGCTGGTGCCCGGCTATGCCATCGCGCTGATTCTCACCTTCTTCTGCCCGCCGCTCTTCACTGCCATTGCCTTTGACTCGGGCGGCGTTGCATCGGGTGCGATGACAGCAACCTTCCTGCTTCCGCTCGCCATGGGCGTATGCATTGCGTCGGGAGGCAATATCGTTACCGATGCCTTCGGTGTGGTTGCCATGGTTGCCATGACGCCTCTGATCACCATTCAGATCATCGGTATCTACTTCAAGCTCAAGTCAAAGCATACCCCCCAGGAAGAAGCTCAGCTCGAGGTCTTACCCGAGGAGAGTATGGACGACATCATCATTGAGTAATGTCTCATTGGAGGTCGAAATGAACGATTTAAAATATATGATTACCATCTGCCGCAGACCCTTTGCCGAACAGAATGTTGCATTCTGCCGCAGCTGCGGTATCGAAGCGGTCCACATCAATCTTTGTCACGGCACCGCCAGCCAGAGCATGCTGGATTTCTTAGGTCTGGAGGACACCGACAAGGTCATGCTTCAGATGATGGCTACCCGCGAAAACGCACGAAAATACACCCACGGACTGGTCTATAAAATGGGCATTGACTCCCCCGGCAGCGGCATTTCTGTTGTTGTTCCGGTAGGAAGCATCGGCGGTGCTGCCAGCATGAAGTATATGACCGACGGACAAAATCCCATCATCGGAGAGGTGAATGAAATGAATGAAATGAATTACGCACTGATCGTTGTTATAGCAGAAGGCGGCAGCTCCGACCTGGTTATGGATGCAGCCAGAAGTGCAGGCGCAAGAGGCGGCACCGTCGTATCGGGCAAGGGTACGGGAACACAGTTCACCACCAAATTCTTCGGCGTCTCGATTGCAGCCGAGAAGGATCTGATCTACATCGTGGCAAAGCACCGCGACAAGGATGCCATCATGCGCGCCATCATGGAAAAGGCAGGCATGCACTCGGATGCTCACGCAGCGGTATTCACGCTTCCGGTTGAAGATGTGGTCGGTCTGCACAGCGTAACCGACGACGAAAACTGAGGTTGGCAATATGAATCATCTTTGTTCCGAAACCACGGCTCTGCTTGAGGATATTGAAAAGAGAATCAATCCCGAGGTCGAAGAGGATCTGGCTTTCTGCTGGAAGGAATTCCTTTATGACCGTTTTGAAGGTGATATTTTTATTCCTCACAGAAAGCTTATCTCCGCCCCAAAGGTCGCGCACCGTGATATCAACATCAACGATGCCGTCGAGGATTACGAGCTGATGCTTGCCTCTCAGATGCAGAGCGTATCCAATATGCTGAGCAGTCACCATTCCAGCCTTTGCATCCGCGCCAACTACGGCACCGGTATCCTCAGCTCGCTCTTCGGCGCCGGGATTTTCAAGATGCCCCGTGAAACCAATACCCTCCCCACAACGAGATCACTGAATGACACTGAGAAGATCCGCGAAATTGCCGAGCGGGGACTCCCCGATCTGATGGGAGGCTTTGGCAGACGCGTCTTTGAGTTCGGAGAATATGCCGCCGAGGTGCTCGCCCGCTATCCCAAAATCAGCCGCTATGTAGAGGTTTATCATCCCGATATACAGGGACCGCTTGACATCTGCGAGCTTCTCTGGGGCGGTGAGATGTTCTATGCCATGTACGACGAGGAGGAGCTTGTTCACGGAATGCTTCGGCTGATCACCGACACCTACAGCGCATTTCTCGAAAAGTGGTACGAAATCTATCCCGCAAACAGCGAGATGAACATTCACTGGGGCGGACTGCGCCACCGGGGTAAAATTGTTCTGCGCGATGACAGCGCCATGAATCTTTCGCCCGCGCTCTATGAGGTGTTTGCCGCTCCCTATGACGGTGAGCTGCTTCAGCGCTTTGACGGCGGCATCGTTCACTTCTGCGGCAGAGGAGATCACTACATCGAAACGCTCAGTGGTCTTCCCGGGCTCTACGGCATCAACATGAGCCAGCCGGAGCTGAACGACATGGAGAAAATCTATCGCTGCACGGTAGACCGCGGCATCAAGATTCTCGGCTTCTCCCATGAGTGGGCAAAGAAGGATGTCACACGGGAAGGCGGCTTCTGTCACAATCTCAGCGTATAATCCCCCAAAAACACGAACAGGACACCGATGTAAGAATCAGTGTCCTGTATTTTTTATGTATTCTGTATTAAACTTTCTTTCCGATATTCAGAATCCGCACGATGACCGGGCTGAGAATCATATTGGAGATAAACTCAAAGATGAAGTTTCCGCCGACAAGACCCAGGAACATGTAGGATACCACATTGGTGAAGCCCTGAGCAGTACCCCATTCGCGCAGAGCGTCGAGAAAGAAGATGGCGCCTCCCAGAAGGAAGATGCCGGTATTGACGATGGGGCAGACCATTGCCGCCGCCACCACAGCCGCATAGCGGTTGTACTTTGCCACAAGATTATAGGCAATCCCCGCCGCGATTCCGCAGGCAATACCCTTCACAAGGACTGTGATAATGGTTCCGGGCACGCTGATTGCGAGAAATGCGCCCGCGTCTGTCATCAGCACCACAATGCCGAAGACAAGTCCGAGAAAGCCTCCCACACCGACACCGCACATTGCGGCACCGACTACGATGGGAATGAGCACCAGTGAGATTGAGAAGGGGCCGAAGCGGATAAAGCTGCCCATCATCTGCAATACGACCACCAGTGCGGTCAGAACGGCACCGAGAACCATGGTCCTGGTGGACATTCTCTGTTTTGCTGTGTTCATAAATTTCCTCCTTGCTGTCGTCCGATAAACGGTACAACGCATAAAAATTTATATTAACTCCCGGGGGAGCAATACACAAAGGCTTATCAGTTGTTTTTGGTGTACAGGATATTCAATCCCTTGAGCACAAGATGGGGGTCGAGCGTCATCTCATGCCTGCAATGGGCTGTGATAATCGGTGCAAGCCCGCCTGTGGCATAGACGGGGAGCTGCTCTCCCGCTTCCTCATTGATGCGGTCGATCATGCCGTCAACCAGCGCCGCACTGCCGAAGATTACGCCCGAGCGTATACTGTCCACCGTATTCTTTCCGAGTGCCGCGGGCGGTGTCTCCAGGCTGACCTGCGGAAGCTGTGCGGTTCCCTGTGCGAGTGCTCTCATGCCCATATGAACGCCGGGGATAATCGATACGCCGACAAAGGCGCCCTTACGGTTGACCACCATCATTTTGGTGGCGGTTCCCATATCGACAATCAGCGAGGGACTGCCGTAGATATAATGGGCGGCAACGCAGGCACAGATGAGATCCGATCCCACCGAGGAGGGTGTATCGCAATGAATGCTGATACCCGTTTTGATGCCCGGTCCTACCATGATCGGCTCGATTCCGAAGAGGAAGAAGACCGCTTTTTTCATCACGCTGTTCAGCGGCGGAACCACCGAGGAGATGATTGCCCCCTTGATGTCGCTTACTGCCGCGCCGTAGAGTGTCAGCGTCTGCTGCAGCTTGGCTGCATATTCATCCTCGGTCAGCGAGGCATTGGTGGCAATCCGTGCGACAAAACGCAGTGTCTCCCCCTCGAAGCTGCCGAAGGTGATATTGGTATTGCCGATATCGATTGTCAGAACCATGCGCTCACGACCTTTCGGGAAAGATATCGGTTTCATTATACCACGCCGGATGAAAAAAATCAAGGAACGGGACACCAAAAATAAAGGAGCCGAGGGGGTTCCTTTTGTTAAAACATAATAATGGTTCGTTTTTGTCAGCCCCTGTCCTTCGTCCGGCTGTCTGCAGCACCGGTATTTACATTCCGGATTATATTGGCGTTGTTAATCAAGCTTACCGGTATTATTGTGTTTCCACCGATTATATTCCGGGGCATATGGAGGATTTTTTCTTGCAATCACCGCGCCCGTATGTTATAATACCCAAAAGGATTCAATGATATATCGAAAGGAAATCCTATGAAATTCAAACAATCTCTGCTCCGCATTCTGCTCTTTATTCTTTCGGTCACGGTGGCGGCGCTGCTCTTTCTTGTTGTTCAGCGCGGTGTTTCCCCTGTGGAGAGCGATGTGGAATATATTTCCTGTACTGTACGGTCGGTAGGGGAGCGCATTGATTCTTCGACCGGTCTGCCCACCGATGCAGATGCGGTGATGTACGATCTTTATTTCGTCTGCGAAACCGAGGAGGGCGGCATTCTCACCGCAACGCAGAATCAGAGCAAATACGATCCTGCCAATCCCCGCGAGGTTTCGGTGGGGGATCGGGTGATTCTGACCCGCATGAACATGGGAGAGGAGACCACCGACTGGTTCTTTGCCGAATTCAACCGCATGGGCGGCATTGCGGTACTGATCGCGCTTTTTGTGATTCTGCTGCTCGTTTTCGGCAGGATGAAGGGGCTTGCGACGACAATCACGCTGGGGCTGACCTGCTTTGCGGTCTTCGGCATCTTCATTCCGGCGGTGCTGGCAGGCTATGATATCTATTTCTGGGCATTTACGGTCTGCGCCTACATTATTGTCATGACGCTGGTGCTGGTGAACGGCCCCAACACCAAGAGCCTGTCGGCGGGGCTCGGCTGCATTTTCGGCGTGCTGATCTCGGGGGTACTCACCTTTGCAAGCGACACTGTGCTGAAGCTGACCGGCTTCAAGGACGAGCAGTCGATCTACCTGCTTCAGATAAACAACGGCGAGCTGGATCTGAAGGCGGTGGTTTTTGCCGCAATCATCATCGGTGCGGTGGGAGCTATCATGGATGTAGCGGTGGACATTGCGGCTTCGCTTCATGAGCTGGCGCTGAAGATAAAGCGTCCTACCTTCGGAGAGCTTGTCTCCTCGGGCTTCAGCATCGGACGGGACATCATCGGCACCATGTCCAACACCCTTGTGCTTGCTTACATCGGCAGCTCCTTCTGCTCGATTCTGCTGCTGGTCTACACCTGCGGCGACTCCATGCTCTATCTGCTCAACCGGGAGGGCATCATCACCGAGCTTCTGCAGATCATGGTGGGAAGCTTTGGTATTCTGCTCACCATCCCGGCAACCACGCTGATCTCCGCCTTTTTCTTCTCGCGGGGAAGCTTCCTTAAAAAACACAACGCCCCTGCCACGGAGGATGCGGCAGAGGATGGCTATATGAAGCTGCTCGGCGAGATGGAGGAGGATGCACGGCGAGAGCGCGAAGCATAACGGGCAGGGCTCCGGCATAGGATGGTAGCAAAAACCATGCCGCAGGAGCTTCTATGACAATCAACACCATCACAAAAAGCGGCAGGCTCATCCACAAAGGAGTAAAGCTTGCCGCTTATGTTATTTCCTACCCGGCCTTTGATGAACCGACAGGCATCGGTGATTTCTGCCGACGCTATGCGGAAGCATTTGAAGGGGCGATTCAGGGCAGCATTGCCGCCCGGCTTACAGAGGAATACGAAGCCTCCTCCGACCCGAAAAAGCGTTTCCGCAGCCGTTCCTGTCAAATTGAATTGGGATACCGCATCACAGAGGAGAATAACGGGATGCTCAGCATGGTCTGGTGTGCACAGGCTCTGCGGAAAGGGGAGACACTCTTTTCTCACAAAAGTGCACAGACATGGAGCAGCACCGATGAATTCCTCCTCACAGCAAGGGAATTCGGGGTCGGCGGGAGGCGGGGCTCCACCTGCAATTTCTTCCTTGAGGGGGAGAATATCGTCATTCTTGACGGCAGTGAGGAGCTGAGGATGCCGATCAGACACCAATCCCAAGCATTCTTGCGGCGGCGGCAGTGAGAGCACAGCAGAGCATTCCCATAAGAGTCGGAAGCAGTACGGCAGCCGCCGTCCAGAGAAGACTGCCCGACTCTTTTTTGATGGTCATAACCGTTGTGGCGCAGGGCCAGTGCATCAGGGTAAAGAGCAGAACACAGACGGCTGTGAGGGTGCTCCATCCGTTTGCCGCAAGCAGCTCAAAGACACTCTCTGTCATCGCGATATCCACAAGCTGTCTGCCCGAGGAGTAGATCATCAGCATCACGGGGATGACGATTTCATTTGCGGGAAGTCCGAAGAGGAAGGCGGTGAGAATGACGCCGTCCATACCCATGAATCTGCCGATGGGATCGAGAGCAGCGGCGATATGTGCGATCAGCGAAGCTCCACCGATCTGCAGATTGGAGGCAAGCCAGAGGATACAGCCTGCGGGGACTGCCGCCGTTACCGCTCGCCCGAGAACAGAGAGCGTGCGGTCAAAGACAGAGCGTACAATGGTGTCCCATACCTTTGGGCGGCGAATGGGCGGCAGCTCCAGTGTGAAGGAGGAGGGCATCCCGCGCAGCAGTGTTGCCGACAGAAGCCGCGACGCTATGAGGGTAAATACGATTCCGAGGATGATAAAGAAGGTCAGCGTCAGCGCCGATGCAATTCCGCTGCCTGCAATAAACAGGGCGATAATGCTCACAAGGATGGGCAGTCTGCCGTTGCAGGGGACGAAATTATTGGTGAGAATGGCAATCATGCGCTCTCTCGGCGAATCGATGATGCGGCATCCGACAACTCCCGCGGCGTTGCAGCCAAAGCCCATGCACATGGTGAGCGCCTGTTTTCCGCAGGCATGGCATCCCTTGAAGCAGCGGTCGAGATTGAATGCCACCCGAGGAAGATAGCCCAAATCCTCCAGCAATGTAAACAGCGGAAAGAAGATTGCCATGGGCGGAAGCATGACAGCCACGACCCAGCCGAGCACGCGAAATGCGCCGTATACCGTCAGCTCCCGCAGAAAATCGGGGCATCCGACCGAGACAAGTCCGGTGTCAAGCCATCCTTCGGCGGCGGTGAAAAAGCCTCGCAGCAGCTCTGACGGATAGTTGGCGCCCTTGATGGTGATCCAGAACACCAGCGCCAGAAGCAGCAGCATGATGGGGAATCCGGTGATTTTTCCGGTGAGAATGGCATCGATTCTGCGGTCGAGCGCAGTGACGGAGGATTTTTCACGACGCACAATCCCTCTGCAGATGGATGCGGCTTCGCGTGAGACAGAACGGGCAATATCGTCGGCGACAGCATCCATTTTATCGGCAAAGGATGCGAGAATTGCACCGATTTCGGCAAGCTCTGACTCCGACCCGCGAAAATGAGGGGAAAGAGCATCGACACCGCGCTCATCGGTCAGCAGCATGACAGCGGCGGCACGGGGAGGGACAGCGCATTTTCCGTCGAGCTTTGCCTCAAGGATTGCAAGCAGCTCCTCGGTTTCGCTGCCGTATTGAATTCTTCGCGGCGCGCTCCCCTCCGAATCGCAGAGGGCGTCAAGGCGGCAGGTGAGGGTATCCAGCCCCTTTTTATCTCTTGCCGAGGTTGTCACCACGGGGCAGGACAGCCGCGCCTCCAGTGCTTCTCTGTCGATATGTATCCCGCGCCGCGCGGCTTCATCGGCGAGATTCAGACAGATCAGCGCCCGTCCCGTAATCTCGAGCACCTGCAGTACCAGATTCAGATTGCGCTCGAGCATGGAGGCATCACAGACAATTACTGCGGCATCCGCATCGGCAAAGCAGATGAAGTCCCGCGCGATCTCCTCCTCCGCCGAATGTGCCAGCAGTGAATAGGTACCCGGCAGATCGACGAGAATGTACTCCCGATCTGCGAAATGCATACTGCCGCGGGCACTGGCTACCGTTTTCCCCGGCCAGTTTCCGGTATGTTGATTCATGCCGGTGAGGGCATTGAAGAGGGTGCTCTTTCCTACATTGGGATTGCCTGCCAGCGCGATGATGCGGTCGGTTTCGCTCCTTCGCCTGACGATATCATCCCCCGAGGCTGCCCCTCTGCCGATGGACGCACTGCTCAATCCCATGGCTGCTCCTTCGCTTCTATCAGCTCTACTGCGGCACTGTCCTCACCCCGAAGAGCAATCACAGCTCCGCGAATCAGATATGCTCCGGGATCACCGAAGGGGGAGACTGCCACACATTCCACATGCTCTCCCTCGGTAAAGCCCAGATCCTGTAATCTCCGACGCAGGGAGCCTGTCGCGCTGAGTCTGCTCACCACAGCACATTCGCCGCGTCCGAGTTTATTAAGGCTTCGCATTTGCAACTCTCCTTTGTTTTGAATTGAGGGCAGCGTGATCGCCCTCATCCATATGATATGACGAAGGAGGCGGCATTGACATAAAAAAGAGGCTGACGCATTTTACTGTACGTCAGCCAAAATTTGTTCTTATGCTTCGGGCTTGATGATATGAATATCTCCCTTTTCCACATATACGGTCAGAGGAGGCGGATTTTCGGGAATAAACGCACTGACCGTACCGCCGAAGTCGGTATCCTCATTTGTAACCTCGCCGTTTTTGGCTTCGAGGATATACTCCCTTGCCTGATAGAGCGGATAGATGAAATCGAAGTCGCCTTCATCGGTAATCTTGAAGTCTGCGGTGCTGAAGATGATGCCCTCACAGAAGATATCGCCCTTTTCCACCTCAGCGATGACAGATGAGGTAACGCGCACATTGTTCATGGTCAGCGAGCCTTCGCCTGTCATAATGATTTCCACATCGGTCTTTCCGCGGACATCATTCATCACCAGATTGCCGTTTTTCAGCTCGGCGGAATACTTCGTCAGCTTGCGTTTTGAGGGGAGATAGATATCAATGCTGCGTTCAACCTCTTTGTCGGTAAAGAAATCGCCCTTGAAGTAGTGACGGAAGCCGTCAAAGCTGACACCCGAATCGGCAATACGGAGCAGCGAAAGAATGCTGGCATTGTTGTCGATGGTCAGCGTCTTGTTGGAGAGCGAAAGATCGAAGCTGTTTGCTTCAAAGCCGCGCATTTCGATGGCAGCGGTATCAGCGCCGGCATGGATACGCACATCCACATCGTGCAGCTTCAGATCGAGACGGTTGATTTCCTGCGTGTCCTCATAGGTGAAGACCAGCGCACCGTCCACCTCTTCGCCCACATCACCGTAGAGCGCGATATCCTGCTCTTCGGCTGCGGAGGCTGCATATTTGCAGGTAAGCACACCTGCTGCCGTCATGATCACGGCAAGAATAAGAAAGATGATTGAGGTCGGCTTCACAGGGTGACACACTCCTTTCTGATGCGCTTCACAAGCTTACCGATGCTGCGGAGAAGAAACTTCGAGAATACGCCGAATTTTTTCAGGGCAAAGGGCAGCAGTCTGACCGCCAGATTGTAGACAAGGATGCCGACAAACATGGCACCGCCCGCGATGGTAATGCCAAGACCGATTTCGTAGAGTCCCACGGGGAAGACTGTATAGGCTTTGATAATACCGAAGATAATGCCCACAAGAGGAATCACCACGCCGGCGACCACAATGACAATCAGAAGTGCGATTAAAAGTGCAATCAGAACAGATGTGACGGCAAAGACCGCGCCGATGGCAATCAGAATAATCAGCATCAGCGGCAGCGTAATGGGCAGTGTGAGAATGGATCCCACAATGAAGATTGCCTGTCCCTTTGCGGTAGGTCTGATATCCGACTCGGTATCGTCGAGCTCGTTGAAATCAAGCTCAATATGGCGATATTCGCCTTGGCGATATTCGCCTTGGCGGTATTCACTGTCGCTGTAGGAAAGCTCACTTTGCTCCTCTTCAGCAGACAGCGGCAGGGCTTCATCAACCGGTTCGGCAGGAGCTTCTGTCGATTCGCTGCCGTAATAGACTTCGCCCTCGGCAGGCTGCACCTCATCATAAAGGAGGCTTTCCTCATACAGCGCATCGGTATTCTGTGCGCCGGGGAGTGTTCCCTCACGGGCAGCTTCGCGGAGGCTGTTCAGATCGATGTAGCGGGTCTCTTCCTCGAGGGCAGGGGCGCTCTCACGAACCGGCTCAAATTCAACCGTCTTGTCGGGATCGGGCTGAACGGGAGGCTCCTTCTGCGTGCTCTCCTCCGAAAAAACGTCAAATTCATCGCCCACGCCGAGATCCTCTGGCGGCTTCACCGGCTCGGGTTCGGGCTCGGGATCGGGGGCTTTTTTCTTTTTGGTACTCAGTGCCTTGATATTCAGGGCAAGATCCTCAATATCACCGAGACCGGCAAGCATTTCGGCGGCTTCCTCGGGCGGCATGGTGGCAAAATATTTTTCAAACTGGCCGACGCGCTTGGTGATGACAGCTTCGTCCACACCGATTCTGCGAAGCTCGGCGGCAAGCTCATTTAAAAATCGTCCGGAATCCATGGATGCGCTCCTTTCGGGTATATTCAATGATTCCTCTTGAAAAAGGAAGAAGAATTTGATATAATGTTATAGATAAAATCCACCGGCGGATTTTGTCGTATTTTCACATATTAAATATTTTTTCAGCCGTTTTTTTCGGCACATTTATATTATAACAAACACGGGAGAATTTTGCAAGTATGAGAATGAGAAAAAAGAAGCACGGAGCCGAACGAATCGCCGCGTGTTCCGACATTTTAATCCGCAGTGCCGACGATATTCCCTTTGAAGCGCCCTATGAGTTGGAAATCGGCTGCGGAAAGGGCAGTTTTATTGTCGAGCTCGCCCGTCGGCATCCCGACAGGAATTATATTGCCGTAGAGAAAATCTCGGATGTCATTCTTCTCGCCATGGAAAAGGCAAAGGCTGCCGAGCTCACCAATGTGCGCTTTCTCATCGGAGATGCGGGTACACTCACCGAGGTTTTCAAAAAGGGCGACATCTCGCGCATCTATCTGAATTTCTCGGATCCCTGGCCCAAGGCAGGCTATGCAAAGCGCAGACTGACCCATCGCGGTTTCCTTGAAAAGTATAAATCCATCCTCACCGACGACGGAGAGATTCACTTCAAAACAGACAACCGTGTGCTCTTCGACTTCTCGCTGGAGGAGTTTGAGGCATGCGGCTTTGCTCTGCGGAATGTGACAAACGATCTGCACAACAGTCCCTACAACGAGGGAAATATTGTCACCGAATATGAGACGAATTTTTCGGCAAAAGGTTTCACAATCAATCGGGTTGAAGCCTATTTAAAATAAAAACTTTTTATTAACATTTTCGGATTTTGATCCAATACGGATGAAGGAAAGCGAGCGTGATCGGCATGAAATTTTTTGCCCTGCGCCCGCTTTGTTTTTTGTGCTCGCTCTATCTGCTCATTCAGCTTGCCCTCTTTTCGCTTCCAATGATGCCGAAGGTATTTCTGCTGAGCGTCGGTGTGATCGGACTTGCTCTGCTGATGCTGCTGAGGCGGCGTGAAATTCCCTGTTTCCGCGTGCTTTTGATCACGGTGATTGCGATGAGTCTGGGAGCAGCCATGTCGATTCTGTTCATATCGCTTCCCATGCGGGAGGCAGAGGAATTGACGCTTGAGACGCATGTCATCGGGGGCTATGTGACCGAGCGCATCTCCTACGCCGATTATCGCAGTGTTTATGAGGTAAAGCTGACATCAGTTGACAGTCAAAGCACTTCGGGCAGGATTCGGATTGTTTCCTCATACGCTCTCGATCTCAACCTCTTTGAGAGCTTTGAGGCGGAGGGCAGCTTTTCTCTCTTCAGCGAGAGCATCAACGGCTATCCCGAGCGGCGTGTGATGGCTTCACGGGGCATGTTTGTACAGTTTGAAGCCGATTCGGTTACTCCCTCCGGCGAGAGTGTATGGAGGATAACCAAGCTGCTCATACGCTTAAGAGAAGAGCTTTGCACAATCATCGAGCGGTATATCGGCGGGGATGAGAGCAGGCTGACTGCGGCACTTCTGCTTGCGGACAGGGAAAGACTGCCCGAGGAGATCAATCGGGACTTCTCAGCGCTGGGGCTGGCGCATGTTCTTGCCATGAGCGGTCTGCATCTGGCAATTCTAACGAACACGGTCGAGCGGATTATGAAAAGGCTGCGTATTGGTAAAAAGCTGCGGCTGGGACTGCTGACACTGTTGATTCTGCTCTTCACTCTGTTGGTTGGCGCACCGCTTTCGGTGGTCAGATCGGCGCTGATGCTGGTCATCTGCTACCTTACCGAGCTGCTTCAGATGAAACGGGACAAGACCACCTCTCTGACGCTGGCGGCGGCAATCATATGCGCCTTTTCACCGGGGGCGGTGATGGATGCGAGTCTGCAGCTCTCTTTTTCGGCGACACTGGGAATGACCGCCGCAGCTCCCGGGATGAAAAAGCTTCTCTTTGCCAAGCTGCCGAAGGGGATCACGCGGCACGCATCGGGGATCCTGTCCAATCTTGTATCCTCTGTCTGCGCCGTCATCTTCACGCTTCCCTTTTCTTTCCTCTATTTCAGCAGAATCAGTCTGCTCTCGCCGATTGCAACGCTGATTGTCACCCCCTTCGTACAGGTGATTCTCACCGCGGCACCGATTCTGCTGATTACAGCCCCTCTTCGCTCACTCGCCGCGGTTTTTGCCGTGATCTGCAGGTTGTCGGCGCAGTGTATGCTTGGGGCAGCTTCATGCGGAGTATTGCTGCATGATGCATCGATATCGCTTGATTATCCCTTCTCGGGGATGCTCATCCTCGCACTGCTTGTGGGTGCGGTTCTGCTCTTTCTTTCGGACAGCGGCAGTTTTCGGCGATGGTGCGCGCTGATGGCATCGTTTGTCCTTCTCTACGGCTTCGGCACAGCGGCATCTGCTCTGATCACACGCCATGACAGCAGGCTGATCGCCGCGAACAAGGGCAGCAAGGATTACATCTGCCTCTCCCATGGCGGCGAGAACATTCTATGCGATGTTTCGGACGGCTCCTACTCGGGCATATACACACTCACCGAAGCCATGAGCGAACATATTTACGATGACCGCTTCGACGGTGTGATGCTCACCCATTACCACCGCAGGCATGGAGCAATGCTCTTCAGGCTGTCCCGCGAGCATTATATCGAGCTTCTGATCCTGCCAGAGCCCGAAACCGAGGAGGAGAGCCTGTATTTATCCGACCTCATGGTGATTGCAGAGGAGGAAGGGATGACAGTGGAATTCTACCGACGGGGCGAGGAATTTTCCCTCTGCGGCATGACAGTCGAAGCCATCCCCCGCAGTATGATCGAGCGCTCAACCCATCCGCTGATCGCGCTGAGCTTCACAGGTGCGGACCGTTCGGCTGCCTATATCGGTGCTGAGGCTTATCCTGCGGCAGGCGGCTTCTCGGAGTCACTGCTCATATTCGGAGGACACGGGCCGCTCATCAGGGAGGAAATTTCGCTGTCCGAGGGAGTGAAGGCTGTCACAATCTCGGAGGATGCATATGCCGCGCTTGAGGAGCCCGACTGCGCCCTGTTCACGCCGGTTTTCTGTTATGTTATGCGCTCGCTTCCATAAAAATTCACCGAATTGTTGCAATATTGGTTGAAAAGGTAACAATTATCGTGTAAGATATAAATTAATATTCTATATTCACTGAAAAAGGACAGGTGATATTGTGGCTTTAAAGAAAATTGCTGTCTGCGACGGTGTTGTTCTCAACATCATCGAAAAGGACAAATTCAAGACCAACTATATTTCGGTCAATTTCATAACTCCCCTCTCAAGCGAAAGTGCGGCGCTGAATGCACTGCTTCCCCGTGTACTCAAGCGCGGTACTGTGGCGCATCCCGATATGGCTTCGCTCAATCGCGCCTATGAGACGCTTTACTCCACCACAATCTACTCCCGCAACTACAAGCGCGGTGAGGTTCAGATCGTGGGATTCTGTGCGAGTCCGCTGGCAAATGACTATATCCCCGACGGCACCGATGTGCTGGACGGCACGCTGAAGCTGATGGATGAGATCATCTTCTCTCCGTTGCTGGAGGACGGATGCTTCAAGGCTGAGTATGTGGAGAGCGAAAAGCGCATGCTCATCGACGATGTCAAGGCGCAGATCAACAACAAGAACCGCTATGCGCTCCGCCGCTGTGAGGAAGAGATGTGCCGCGGCGAGGTTTACGGCGTCAGCGAGACAGGAACGGCTGCAGAGATTGAGGCAATCACCCCCGCGTCACTCTATGCATGCTACAAGGCACTGCTTTCGGGTGCAAAAATTGAGATCTTCTTCGTCGGCAAGACCGATGAGGAGGCGCTTATCAAGAGCATTAAGGATGTCTTTGTCAAGTGTGCTCATACCGTTACCGCGCCCCTCACCACCGAGGTTATCCGCAAAGCAGGTGAGGCTCGCGAGGTTGTGGAGGATCAGCCGGTGGCACAGGGCAAGCTGTCTCTGGGCTTCCGTACAAACTGCGTGCTCTCGGACGGAAACTATCACGAATTCGCTCTCATGCGTGAGCTTTACGGCGGCTCCACCGTCAGCAAGCTCTTTATGAATGTGCGCGAAAAGCTGTCACTCTGCTACTACTGCTCTGCCATTCCCGAGGCACACAAGGGCATTATGGTCGTAGCATCGGGCATTGAGGTTGCCAACAAACAGAAGGCACAGGATGAAATTCTCGCTCAGCTGGAGGCTGTCAAGGTCGGCGACTTCACCGAGGACGATCTTGCCAAGGCAAAGCGCTCGATTGTCAACAGCTATACAGAGCTGTCCGATTCGCCCATGTCGCTGGAATCCTGGTATCTGGGACGCGCTCTGGCAGGGCTTTCCACCTCGCCTGAGGATGCCATCGAGCTTGTGATGAATACCGGACGCGAGGCTGTTATGGCTGCGGCTCAGGGCGTCACCCTCGATACCGTTTACTTTATGCGCGGAACACTCAATGCAGGAGGTGCGGAAAATGAATAATATGATCATCAAGGAAAACAAGCAGATCGGCGAGAAATATTACAAAATCAACCACAAGAGCGGTCTTGAGATTTATGTGATTCCCAAGGAGCTGACCACAGGCTATGCCCTCTTCGGCACCCGCTACGGCTCTGCTGACAATTGCTTCAGAGTCAACGGAGAGGCTGAGTACACCCATGTTCCCGACGGCATCGCTCACTTCCTTGAGCACAAGATGTTTGAAAACGAGGACGGCGTGGACACCTTCGTCCGCTATGCACAGACAGGCGCTTCGGCAAATGCATACACCTCCTTCACAAAGACCGCCTATCTCTTCTCCTGCACCGACAATTTTACCGAGTCGCTGGAGATTCTGCTCGATCATGTCACCCATCCCTATTTCACCCCCGAGACGGTCAGCAAGGAGCAGGGCATCATCGGTCAGGAAATCCGCATGTACGACGACAATCCCGGCTGGGTTCTGATGATGGGGCTTCTGCAGTCGCTCTACAAGAACAACACCGTCCGTGTTGATATCGCAGGTACTGTGGAGTCGATCTCCGAGATCACCGCGGATCTGCTTTACAAGTGCTACAATACCTTCTATAATCTCCACAACATGTCGCTCTGCGTCTGCGGCAGCATCACCCCCGAGGAGGTCATCGAGGTTGCCGACAGAATGCTCACCGAAGCTCCCGCCATCGAGATTGACAGCATCAGCGGCGAGGAGGAGCCTCAGGTTTACCGATCCCGCTTCTCGGCAAAGATGCAGGTTTCAAAGCCCCAGTTTGCCATCGGCGTCAAGGATACCGCCATCAGCCCCGACGGAAATGAGCGCATGAAGAAGAGTGCCGCTCTCTCGATCATCTGCGAGATGCTCTTCAGCCGCAGCGGTGCTCTCTTCAACGAGCTATACAGCAAGCAGCTCATCGGCAGCGGCCTGGGTTATGAGGCTGACCACAACAAGCGCTTCTCCTTCATTATGCTTTCGGGTGATTCCAATGATCCCGAAGCTGTCTTTGCACGCTTTGTCGATTATATGAACGAAGTCAAGGCAAAGGGCGTTGAGGATGAAGCCTTTGAGCGTGCTAAGCGCGTAGTTTATGCTCAGCTGGTCAAGTCCTTCGACTCCACCGAGGAGATTGCAAACAATTTCTTAAACTATATCTTCGATGACAGCGACATGCTCGACTACAGCGACGCCATTTCATCGGTCACAAAGGATGACGTAAGCAAGCTCATCGCCGATATATTCAGGGAAGATCGCTACACCCTTGCCACCGTCCTCCCGCTGGACGAGTAAGGAGGCATCATGAACAACGTATCCTTTCCCGCACTGGGGATTGAGGATCTCGCCATCAATCCGGTAGCCTTCACCATCTTCGGACATGAGGTCATGTGGTATGGCATCATCATCACCGCCGCCATGATTCTCGCGGTCTGCTATGTATTATGGCGCAGCAGGCTGGAGGGTGTCAAAAAGGATGATATCTACGATCTTGCCATCGCGGTCATCTTCACCGGCATCGTCGGCGCGCGGCTTTATTATGTACTCACCAAGGGCGGCTACACCTCCTTCATGGATATCATTGCCATCTGGAAGGGCGGTCTTGCCATTTACGGCGGCATCATCGGCGGTGTGCTGGCGGCTTATGTCTACTCAAAGATAAAGAAGATCCGCTTCACAAAGATTCTCGACATGATCGGTCCTGCCACCATGATCGCACAGGCGCTGGGACGCTGGGGCAACTTCTTCAATCAGGAAGCCTTCGGCACCAACACCACCCTGCCCTGGGGCATGTACTCGGATCGCACCTTCAGCTATCTGTTCTCTCATCAGGAGGAGCTGTTCGCCGCAGGCATCGAGGTGGATCCCACCATGCCGGTACACCCCACCTTCCTCTATGAATCGATCTGGAATGTGCTCGGCTTTGTGATTATCAATCTGCTTTACAAAAAGAAGAAATTCAACGGTCAGATCTTCCTCATGTACATCAGCTGGTACGGCTTCGGCAGAATGCTCATCGAGGGACTGCGCACCGACAGTCTGTACATCTTCGGTTCTGTCCGCGTCTCTCAGCTTGTTGGATTTCTGTCCTTTGCCATCGGCATCGTGGCAATCTTCTACATGCTGCGCAAAACAAAGTCGAAGAAAATTTCACCCTTCAGTCAGCCTGCCTACTACGGCGTAAAGGCTAAGACGGAAGAGGCTGTCCCCACAGCAGAAGAAACCGAAAAAAACGCAGAAGAAGCTTCTGCCGATAACGCCCCCGAAGCATCGTCCCAATCGGAGGATTCCACTCAAACAACCGAAAATCAAGGAGAATGACATGGCTAACATTATTAACGGAAAAGAAATATCTGCTGCTATCCGTGCTGAGATTGCGGAACAGACAAAGGAAATGACATCCCGCGGCATCACCCCCGGACTGGCTGTTGTGATTGTGGGCGAGGATCCCGCATCCAAGGTCTATGTCCGCAACAAAAAGCGTGCCTGCGAAGAGGTGGGCTTCTTATCGGAAGAATACGCCCTTCCCGAAGAGACCACTCAGGAGGAGCTTCTTGCACTGGTGGACAGACTGAACAAGGATGAAAAAATTCACGGCATTCTGGTACAGCTTCCCCTCCCGAAGCATCTGGATTCGGAGCTGATCATCGCCAACATCGATCCCAAGAAGGATGTGGATGCCTTCCATTCCTTCAACGTGGGACGCATCATGATCGGTGACTATGATTTCCTTCCCTGCACCCCTGCCGGCGTTATGGAGCTGCTCTCCCGTTCGGGCATCGAGGTTTCGGGAAAGGAGTGCGTTGTGGTCGGCAGAAGCAACATCGTCGGCAAGCCTCAGGCAATGCTCCTGCTCCATGCAAACGGAACGGTTACCATCTGCCACTCGAGAACAAAGGATCTTGCCTCGGTCTGCCGCCGTGCCGACATTCTGGTGGTTGCCATCGGAAAGGCTGATTTCATCACCGGCGATATGGTCAAGCCGGGGGCGGTTGTTATCGATGTGGGCATGAACCGCCGCGAGGACGGAAAGCTCACCGGTGATGTGGATTTTGCTACGGTCGAGCCGGTGGCATCCTATATCACGCCCGTTCCCGGAGGCGTTGGTCCCATGACCATCACCATGCTGCTCAAGAACACGCTGAAGGCTGCTCAGCTTCAGGGTAAATAAGGAATTCCGCTCTGTCAGGTCCCCACGGTTTGGCAGAGCTTTCTTTATTGACATCTCCTCTTCTATGTGGTATACTGATTTTGTATCGCGAATTTTGACAGAATATATGAGGGTATCATGATCGACATCGAATTCTATCTCACATCGGCAGTCGACGGGCTGAAATCCTGCTTTGGAGAGCGGCTTCTGTATGTGGGACTTCAGGGCAGTTATCTGCGCGGAGAAGCAACCGAGGAAAGTGACATTGATCTGATGGTTGTCATCGACAGACTCTCGGTGGATGACCTTGATTCATATCGGGGTGTGATCGAAGGGCTGGGGCATTATGATCAATCCTGCGGCTTTATCTGCTCGAAAGAGGATCTTGCCTGCTGGAACAGGCTCGAGCTCTGTCATCTGCTTCATTCCACCCGCGACTGCTGGGGTGAGCTTGCATCGCTGCTGCCTGCCTTTACCAAAGCGGATACCGCTGAATTTGTAAAGCTCAGTCTGAACAATCTCTATCACGAAATCTGTCACAGACGAATTCATGCCGATCGGGAAAAAAATATTGCGAAGCTTCCCCAAAGCTTCAAGGGTACATTTTTTATTCTTCAAAATCTGCATTACCTTGAGAGCGGCAGCTTCTGTGCTACCAAAGCCGAGCTGCTCTCGGAGCTCAGCGGCGAGGATCGTGATATTCTTGCCTGTGCAATGCAGCTGAAGCAGGGCGGCGATTACGATTATGATGCCGCATATAATCTGCTTTTCACCTGGTGTCAGCATGCGCTGCACCGTATTTCGCTTTTATCCATGACAGAGTGAGGTCTTTTATGTCGCAAATCAATGTGCTTACCTATCTGGAAGCTGCCGCAAAGAAGTATCCGAACAAAATTGCCTTCGCAGATGATGAGCTGAAGCTCACCTTTGACCGGCTCCGCGAGGCATCCATGGCGCTCGCCGTAAAGATCGGGGAGATCACCGAAGGGATTCTCCGTGCGCCGATTGCTGTGGCAGCCGAGCGTTCTGTTCTGTCGCCGGTGGGATTTTTTGCCGCGCTCTACAGCGGAAATTTCTATGTTCCCGTGGATGTGACACTCCCCGAGGTGAGGCTGCGCGCCATTCTTGAAAAGACCGCGCCGAAGCTGATGCTGACACTGGGGAACAATCCGCTTTTGGAGGAGATTGCGGCATCCATGGGCATTGCTGCCAGGCGCATTGAGCTGCTGTCCTATGGCGGCGAAGCACTCCCCTGGGGACAGATCATCGATACTGATCCGGTCTATGTACTCTTCACCTCAGGCTCAACCGGACTTCCCAAGGGCATTGTGATTCCTCACCGCGCCGTCATCGATCTGACCGACTGGCTGGCAGAGGAATTTGGCATGGATGAGACTACTGTCATGGGCAATCAGACCCCCTTCTTCTTTGACGCGTCGGTGAAGGATATCTATCTCACACTGAAGTGCGCCGCTACGACCCACATCCTTGCCCGGAAATATTTTATGTTCCCCAAACTGCTCATTGACCGTATGAACGCCTGCGGTATCAACAGCATTCTCTGGGCGACCTCGGCATTTCATCTGATTGCGGGCTCGGGCATTCTCAAAAAGATGAAGCCTGCATCCCTTCGTCTGGTCGCACTCGGCGGTGAGGCGCTCTCTGCAAAGGCGCTGAATCAATGGAGGGAGGCTCTGCCCGACACCGTTTATTACAATCTCTACGGCCCCACCGAAATTACGGTGGACTGTGTTTACTACAGAATCGACGAGCACTTTGAGGACGGTGAGGACATTCCCATCGGCTATCCCTGTCCCAACAAGCAGGTGATGATTCTCGATGATAATCTGCATCCCACAGCAGTGGGTGAGCAGGGGGAGATCTGCGTGCGCGGTACCGGCGTCTCCTACGGCTACTATAACGATCCCGAAAAGACTGCCGCCGCCTTTGTACAGAACCCTGCCGTCACAGCCTACAGTGACATTCTCTACCGCACGGGTGATCTGGGATACATCGACGAAAAAGGACGCATCCGCTACATCGCAAGGCGGGACCGTCAGATCAAGCACAATGGCTACCGCATCGGACTCGGAGAGATTGAGCGCGTTTTTGAAAGTATCGAGGGGATTCGTCTCTCTGCCGCGATTTTTGATGAAAAAAGTGACCGCATCCTCTGCTTCTATATCGGAAGCATCGAGGAAAAGGAAGCCTTAGCACAGCTCCGTGAGCTGCTGCCCAAGTATATGATGCCTGCGATCATTCATAAGCGGGACAAGCTCCCCACAACCCCCAACGGAAAGCTGGATCGGTTGGCACTTGCCGCCGAAATCAAAGCTGATGCAGAGGATAACAGCCAATGAGACGGGTTACCGATTATGCCGAGGTTAAGGCACTTACCTCAATGGCACTTCGCAGACGGGCGGTCACCAACTGCATTCCCCTCGGAGATGAGCTTGCCCGCGAGGTTTCGCTCGGTTCGCTCTATCTTGATGAATGGGAGGGCGGTGCTCTGCTTGCCAAGCGGAGGGGCGGATTTGATGTGATTTCGCTCTTCGTTTTCGATCCGACCACACAAATCCCCCGACTCGGTTCTGACGGTGTCTGCGAAATTGTCTTTGACCCGAAGGGAAAGAGCAGAGCCGATCTGCTTGAGGGGCTGCTCCTTGCATGCGGCTTTGAGCCCTCGCTGAGACGGATGCGGCTGACCTCGGAGCGCGCGGCGGACAGTGAAGCTCCGGAACATATTCTGACATTTGACAGCGCACATCTCACCGCGGTTTCTGCCTTTTTAGAGGAGAATTTCGATCCGCGGCTCGGATGCATTCCTTCCCTGCGTGTGCTGTCAGAGGAGCTTGCGGCAGGCTGCTTCCATGGCATTTCGGATGGGGCTGGTATCGCCTCGCTGATTCATGTGAGAGGCAGCGAAATCAATCATCTTGCCACACGGCGGGACTGCAGGGGGAAAGGCTATGCCAAAGCATTGGTGCAGTTTGCATCGCGCAATCGCACCGGAAAGAAGATGCAGGTCTGGTGCGCCGAGGACAATGCTGCGGCAAAGAATACCTATCTGTCCTGCGGATTCATCTCCGACGGATACAGCTCGCTGGTATTACAGTACCGCGTCGGCGTGACCGATGAAACCGAAGAAAAATCAACACTAATACATATATGAGGAAACATTATGGAAAAGCTTTATGAAATTCTCGAAAACATCTGCCCCGGCATCGATGTCCGTTCCGAAGCGTTGGTGGATGACGGTTTAATCGACTCCTTCGACATCGTGGCTCTGGTAGGCGAAATCATGGACGAATTCGGCGTGGAGCTGAATGTGGATGACATTCTCCCCGAAAACTTCAATTCTGCCGATGCCATCATGTCGCTGATCGAGCGCAGCCGCTGATATGTCCTTTACCACACCGACCTTCGTCATTGCGGCGGTCACTTCGGTTGTCCTCTACTACCTCATCCCGAAGCGCACACGTCCCTATCTGCTGCTTGCCGCCAGCCTTGGCTTCTATCTTGCGGGCGGATGGCAGGCGATGGTTTATCTTGTGGGGTGCGGACTGCTCACCTACAGCGCTTCGCTTGGTATCGATGCTGTACGCGCGAAGATTGAGGACAGCAGCCGTGCAAAATTCTTCTGCAAGACGCTGGCAGCAGGCTGTATTTTTCTCTGCTTCGGACTGCTCTTTGCGGTGAAGTATTGGGATTGGTTTGCGGTGCTTACCGCTGATGCCATGCTGAAGCTGGGGTTCGGTGCTCCGCTTCCCACGCTGGAGCTGATTGTGCCGCTGGGCATCTCCTTCTACACCTTCAAATCGGTGGGATATGTGATCGATGTCTACAGAAAAAAGTATCCCGCCGAGAGAAATTTTGCGCGGCACCTGCTTTTTGTCTCATACTTCCCCCAGATTGTGCAGGGACCGATCTCCCGTCGAAATGAGCTGATGGATGCCATTGACAATCCCTCCCCCGACATCGCGCTGAACCTGAAATGCGGCATACAGACCGCCCTGCGCGGCTATCTGAAGAAGCTTGTCATTGCTGACCGCGCGGCTGTTGCGGTGAATGCCATCCTCGGCGATCCCGAGGGCTACGGCGGCGCGATGGTGCTGATGGCGATTCTGCTCTATTCGATCCAGCTCTACTGTGATTTTTCGGGCGGCATTGATATGGCGAGAGGTATTTCACTTGCCTACGGCGTGGAGATGACCGAAAACTTCCGCCGCCCCCTCTTCGCATCCTCGCTTGCCGATTACTGGCGCAGATGGCACATCACCCTAGGCTCCTGGATGCGCGATTATGTGTTTTATCCCCTCTCGCTGTCAAAGCCGCTTATAAAATTCGGCAAATTCACAAGAAAGCGCATTGGCGGCAAGCTGGGTAAGATTCTGCCCACATCGGCAGCTACCTTTGCCATCTACATCTTCATCGGTATCTGGCACGGTGCAAGCTTCAAATACATCGCCTTCGGATTCTGGAACGGCATTCTCATCACCGCTTCCCTGCTGCTTGAGCCGCTCTTTCTGCGGGTAAAGGAAAAACTTTCCTTCATCGGCATCGGTGCATGGCGTGTGATCGGTATTCTGCGCACCAACCTGATCGTGGTGGCAGGACGCTATCTGACACGGGCGGCAACTTTTACCACAGCGCTGTCGCTTTTTGCGCTGCTCTTCACAAATCCGCAGTTCGGCAGGCTATTTGACGGCAGTTTGATGGGGCTGGGACTCACCTTCGAGGACTGGATAATCATGCTGATCTGCGCGCTGGCACTGGCACTCTTTGAGCTTGCTGAGGAGATTACGGGCAAAGATATGTTCACGCTCATCGATGAGCGTCCTGCCGCTCTGCAGGTAGCTGTGATTGCTGCTGTGCTGATCGTGCTGGTTGTCTTCGGCATTTACCGCGGCGACTACATCGCATCGGAATTTATCTATAAACAGTATTAATAATATGAATGCAAAAAAATGGCTGATCCGCTCTGCATGCACCGCGCTTGCTTTGGTGATGCTCTTTGCGGGCTTCAATATCCTCACCGATCCCATGGGTGTCTTCGGCGATCCCCTGTTTGATTGGTATTCCTATAATATGACAAACAATCCCCGCGCCGCCAAGATTGCCTATCTGGACGAGCATCACGGGGAGTATGATTCCTACATCATCGGCTGCTCCTCCACATCCTCCTTTCCGGTGGATGCATTCAATGAATATACAGGCGCAAGCTTTTACAACATGATCATGTACGGCGCCGACATGCTGGATGTGGAGCAGATTTCGGCATACCTGATTGAGCATTACACCGTAAAAAATCTGGTGGTGAATGTTTTCCTGCTCAACGGTGCAATCTATGATCAGGAGAGCGACAACATCCTCTCAAACCAGCATGCAAAGACGAATGGGGAGAATCCTCTCGCCTTTTATTCCCGCTATCTTTTCCTTGATCCCCGCTACGGTGCGGCTAAGATTACATCGAAGATCAAGGACACCTATCTGAATCAGACTTTCGATGTGTTCAATGTAAAAACCGGCACCTATGACAAGCGAAAGCGTGATGCCGAGCCCATCGGATCGACCGAAGCTTATCTGGAAGCTTATCCCGGCTTCGGCGATTATCCGGTCTACACCATTCAGATGAACAAAATCGATGAAACCATGGCCAGTGTTGCCCGAATCAAAGCCATGTGTGAGGAGAACGGCGTGAATCTGACAGTGGTTTCGGCACCTGTCTACATCGATCATTTCAAATGCTTCGTCCCGGAGCAGGTGGAATATTTCTTCACCGAGCTTGCCAAGGTGACCGATTTCTGGGACTTCACCCTCAGCTCCGCAAGCTGTGAGATGCGCTATTTCTACGATGAGACTCACTTCCGCAACAATCTTGGCTATATGGCGGCGGGACGGATTTTCGGCGATGATGATATGTACATCCCCGACGATTTCGGTGCTTATGTGACAAGCGATAATGTGGGTGAGCATGTGGCATCCTTCGCTTCGGTGACAAACGATACGAGTAAGTATACCGTCAGGTTTCCCGTGCTCATGTATCATCACCTCGCCGATGAGGGGGACAGCTCGGTGACGGTATCCACCGAAGCCTTTGAGCGTCAGCTTTCGCTGATCCGCGAGTGGGGCTATGTGCCGATCACCCTTGAGGAGCTGTACAATTATGTCACCCTCGGTACGGCGCTGCCCGAATATCCGGTGCTGATCACCTTTGACGACGGCTATACAAGCAATTATGAGCTTGCTTATCCGCTGCTGATGAAATACAACACGCCAGCAGCTATCTTTGTGATCGGCGTTTCGGTGGGAAAGGACAGCTACAAGGACACCGATCATGCCATGAATCCTCATTTTGGCTGGGGGGAAGCGGCTGAGATGGTTGAATCGGGGCTGATTACGATTGGCAGTCACACCTATGATATGCATCAGTGGGCGCCCTTTGAAGAGGGAAAGGATGCGGTGCGCGAGAACATTCTCCGCCTCGAGGATGAGGACGAGGATTTCTACATTGAATTCCTTCGCGCCGACATCACCCGAAGCATGGACGAAATCGAGTCTGCGCTCGGAGAAACACCGCTGGCTCTTGCCTACCCCGGCGGCGCTTGGGATGAGCTGGCTCAGGCGATGCTGAACGAGCTTGGCGTGAAGATGACCTTTTCCACCGAGGTGGGGATGAATACGGTAATCAAGGGGCTGCCTCAGAGTCTCTATGCGCTGAAGCGCTATAATATCAACGGTGACACCACCGATGAGGCACTGAAAAGCTATCTTGACGGCAGTTTTACCCAATAACCTAAGCCTTTTTTGAGAATTTTGCGCTTATAAAGTCAAAATTTCAGTCTATCTCTTGACAAAGAGGCATCCTTTGTGTATAATATATTTTGTGACATTTTGTAATCCCAGATGAGGTGCGCTTATGCTGATTGACATGATGCCCATCCTCTCGGGCGAGTGCGATAAAATCGATCTTGATTTCACGCTGACGCTTGAGGATGACATCGATGATATCTCCTTCCGCGAGCCGATCCGTGTGTGCGGTGCCGTGGTCAACATGGCAGGCTACATGACGCTCAGCCTTGAGGCGCAGGTGCGTTATATGACCTCCTGTGCACGCTGTCTGAAGGAGCTCGAGGGCGAGGCAATCATCCGCTATGATAAAAATGTGGCGGTTGAGAAGACGCTTGAGGATGAAGAAAACGACGATTATGTATTTGTTCATCAGGGCAAGCTGGACATCGACGAGACACTGTGTGAGCAGATTCTGCTGGAGCTTCCCGCGAAGCATCTTTGCAGCGAGGACTGCAAGGGACTCTGCCCCGTCTGCGGCAAGGACCGCAACATCGATCCCTGTGACTGCGAGAGCAAAAAGGAGATTGATCCGCGGCTTGCAAAGCTGGCGAATCTCTTTGGGGACAACAAAGAATAGTCACATCAAACAGTCAAAATTTTTTCATATATAATTCCATGTCAAACAAGATATTGTATATTGAAACCATGAGGAGGTGCAGGTAACAATGGCAGTACCGAAGAAAAAGGTCTCAAAAGCAAGACGCGACAAAAGACGCTCTAACGTTTGGAAGTTGGATCTTCCGGGTATGACAAAGTGCCCGAAGTGCGGTGAATACAACTTATCTCACAGAGTTTGCAGAGCATGCGGAACCTATGCAGGTAAGGAAATCATCAAGAAGGAAGCGTAATAGCTGTCTGAGACGGCAAAGGGCGTACTCGAACGGGTAAGTTTATCCGTTACAACCGAGTACGCCCTCGTTTTTGGGCATTGCATGCCGGGCCCGTTCCGCTTTTTACTTTGCGGGGATTGATTCTTTTGGTGCCCGCATTTGTGCTTTGGGCGGAAATTGGGCATATTTTTTGATCAAATCCGAATTTATGTTCTCGTTTTAAAGCTTGGCATAAACATAAAAACAATTAGGTCGCAATGAATAATGCCGATATTTCTTGATGTATTCATTACTATGTTATTGCAAAAGAGATCGATTCTATAAGAATTGGCAGTGGAGATTTGAGCAATGAAAATTTTCGATATTTCACAAGAAGTTTTCGGTTGTCAGGTATATCCCAACGATCCCATACCAGAGAAAAAGATGCTTCAATCAATGGAAAAAGGTGAAGTATATAATTTGACTGCATTTAATATGTGTGCACACAATGGTACACATATAGATGCACCATTCCATTTTATTAAAGATGGAAAAACCGTGGATGAAATATGCATAGAGACATTTGTGGGAATGGCTTATGTGGCGGAACATCATGGAATTGTCTCCGGTGATGATGCTGTAGAAATAATTGAAAAAGCAAAAAAGCAGAACTCGGAAGCGACAAAAAGAATTTTAATTAAAGGTGATGCCGAGGTATCATTGGAGGCAGCAAACGTATTTGCCTCTTCAGATATTTTGCTTTTAGGAAATGAATCTCAGACAATCGGTCCTCAAAATGCCCCAATGCAAGTACATCTTGTACTTTTGAAAGCTGATATTATCCTGCTTGAGGGAATTTGTTTATCAGAAGTACCTGAAGGTGTTTATTTTTTAAATGCTGCACCGCTGAATTTATCAGGTGCGGACGGTTCACCGTGCAGAGCAGTATTGGTAGCTATCTGCTAAAAGATTGCTTCCAATTTTTTAGCGGAGTTAAAAAGCAAAGATCGGATTTCCGCTCCCAATACAGCTTGTGAAATGAAGCTGCCTCGTTTTGGGCATTGGGTTCCAGGGAACACAAAGATAATTGGTTTATTTTTTATTAGTTTATTTTTTTGATTAAGGATTTATTGTTATGGTTACGGTTACCGAGGTTACAAAAGGCTCTTCTGCAGCAAAGGCAGGCGTATTGGCGGGGGATATTCTGCTCTCGATCAACGGGCATGAGATCACCGATGTGCTCGATTACCGTTTTTATTTGACCGAGCGGCAGATCACGCTGAAGCTGCACCGCGGGCCTGAGCTTGTTGAGGTCACCATCAAAAAGGGTGAATATGACGACATCGGGCTGGAGTTTGAAACATTTCTTATGGATGCCAAGCACTCCTGCCGCAATAAGTGCATCTTCTGCTTCATCGATCAGCTGCCGAAGGGACTGCGCGATACGCTTTACTTCAAGGATGACGACTCGCGGCTTTCCTTTCTGATGGGCAACTACATCACGCTGACCAATCTGAGCGACGCCGATGTGGAGCGCATCATTGCCATGCATATGAGTCCGGTAAACATCTCGGTGCACACCACCAATCCCGAGCTGCGGGTGCAGATGATGAAGAACAAGCGCGCAGGCGAGGTGCTCTCCTATCTGAAGCGTTTTGCCGATGCGGGCATTACCATCAACGGACAGATCGTACTCTGCCGCGGCATCAATGACGGCGAGGAGCTGGCGCGCTCCATGCGTGATCTGGCTGAGCTTCATCCTGCCATCGCCAGCGTATCGGTTGTACCGGCGGGACTGACCTGCCACCGTGAGGGGCTGTATCCGCTCGAGCCCTTCACCTCCGAGGAATGTGCCTCTGTCATTGCACAGGTAGAGGCATTCGGCGATGAATGTAAAGAAAAGCTCGGTGTACGGCTCTTCCACTGCGGTGATGAGATGTATCTGAAGGCGGGACTCCCTCTGCCCGACGAGGAATCCTATGAGGGGTATCTGCAGATCGAAAACGGCGTGGGACTGATGACCTCCATGCAGGGTGAATTTGACCGCGAATTTGAGTTTATCGAGGATTACGATCTCGAAAAAGAACGCACGCTATCGATTGCGACAGGCGAAGCGGCGGCACCTTTCATGCGCTCTCTTGTTGCAAAACTTCAAAAAGTATGCTATAATTTGAAATGTGAAATATATCCTATCCGAAATGACTTTTTCGGGCACAACATCACGGTTGCGGGGCTTGTCACAGGCGTCGATCTGATCGAACAGCTGAGGGGCAGGGAGCTGGGCGATAAGCTGCTCATTCCGTCGGTGATGCTGCGCCATGAGGGCGATCTTTTTCTCTGCGGCACCTCGGTTGAGGCTGTGGAGGAGGCGTTGGGCGTCTCTGTGGAATGTGTGGACAATGACGGTGCGGCTGTCATAGAAGCCATCCTCGGCGCACCCTGTTAAGTCAGCTCGGAATATCAAGACAGAAAAGGAGAACACCATCATGTCCAAACCGATCGTTGCCATCGTGGGACGACCGAATGTGGGTAAGAGCACCCTCTTCAACAAGCTCGCCGGTGAGCGCATCTCCATTGTGGAGGACATCCCCGGTGTAACCCGCGACAGGATCTACTACGAAACCGAATGGAACGGCAGAGGCCTCATCCTCATTGACACGGGAGGTATTGAGCCTACCGCCGACGATATGATTCTGAAATATATGCGCCTGCAGGCGGAGATTGCCATTGACACCGCTGATGTGATCATTTTCATGTGCGATGTACGCGCAGGTGTAACCGCGGATGACCGCGACATTGCCCGCATGCTGCTCAAGAGCCGCAAGCCCGTTGTGGTTGCAGTCAATAAAATCGACAGCATCGGAGAACCGCCTCCCGAATTTTATGAGTTCTATGAATTCGGCTTTGAGTGCGATCCCATTGCCCTCTCCAGCGTTCACGGAACAGGCTCGGGTGACCTGCTTGATGCGGTGCTCTCCTACTGCCCCGAGGATGACGGCGAGACGGTGGAGGATGACTCGATCAAGGTTGCTGTCATCGGCAAGCCCAACGCAGGCAAGAGCTCGATCATCAATAAGATTCTCGGCGAGAACAGACTGATTGTCTCCGAGATCGCCGGTACCACCAGAGATGCCATCGATACGCATCTTGAAAATGAATACGGCAAGTACACCTTCATCGACACTGCCGGTATCCGCCGTCAGAGCAAGGTGGAGGATCGCATCGAAAAGTTCAGCGTACTCCGTGCAAAGATGGCGGTGGAGCGTGCCGATGTTTGTCTGATCATGATTGACGCCGACAAGGGCATCACCGAGCAGGACGAGAAGATTGCCGGCATTGCCCATGAAGCAGGAAAGGCTTCGATCATCGTGGTCAACAAGTGGGATCTCATCGAGAAGGACAACAACACCACGAAAACCTTCACCGACGATATCCGTCTGCATCTCTCCTATATGCCCTATGCGCCCATCATCTTCGTCTCTGCCATGACGGGCCAGCGTGTGGTAAAGCTTTTTGAGCAGATCAATTATGTCCACAATCAGGCGTGCACACGCATTTCCACCGGTATGCTCAATGACGTGCTCAACGACGCTACCACAAGAGTACAGCCGCCCTCCGACAAGGGTCGCCGTCTGAAGGTCTACTACATGACCCAGATTTCCATCAAGCCGCCCACATTTGTGATTTTCTGCAACGATATCGAGCTCTTCCATTTCTCCTATCAGCGCTATATCGAAAATCAGATTCGCGAGGTCTTCGGCTTCAATGGAACCCCCATCAAGATCATCATTCGCCAGCGCGGCGATACTGAAGTTTGATAAAAAGGAGCACGCAACATGAAATACGAATGGATCCGTCAGTTTGGGCTGATTGCCTATCTGGGAGAAGAAACCGCAGCCGGAGGCTATCAGATCCCGCTGATTCCTCATATTCTCGCGATCATTCTCTGTGCTGCCATCGCCTATTTTCTCGGCAGTCTGAACTTTGCCATCATCATTTCCAAGTATAAATTCCATGACGACATCCGCAACTACGGAAGCGGAAACGGCGGACTGACCAACATGATGCGTACCTACGGCAAGAAGGCGGCTGCCTTTACGCTGCTGGGCGATGTGATGAAGGCGGTCGTTTCGGTGCTGCTCGGCATGCTGATCGCAGGTGAATCGGGTGCATACCTTGCCGGCTTCTTCTGCGTGTTCGGTCATTCCTTCCCCATTTATTACGGCTTCAAGGGGGGCAAGGGCGTTTTGACCACGGCGGCGATGGTGCTCTGCCTTGATCCGCTGGTTTTCCTCATTCTTTTTATTCTTTTTGTCTGCATCGTGGCGGGAACACGCTATGTATCGCTGGGCTCTGTCATGTGCCTTTTCATCTTCCCGCTGCTGCTCAACCGCATCTATCCCTTTACCCACGGCGGTGCTCAGCCGGGTGCGCTGGTTACCATCGTATCGATTCTCATTGCGTTGCTGGTTATCTTCCTGCACCGCTCCAACATCAAGCGTCTCTGGGAAGGAAATGAAAACAAGTTCTCCTTTAAGAGCAAAGGCAAAAAGCCTGCTGAAAATAACAAGAAATAAAAATAATTTTGGTTTATATAGTGCCATTTGGAGGTGTATATACAATGTTGCCGCAGATCAAGCAGATTGCAGACCGTATCCGTGAACTCCGTGAAATTCTCGAGATCCCCGCTGAGCAGATCGCCCGCGACATCGGTGTCGATGATAAAACCTATGCTGCCTATGAAAATGCCGAGGATGATATCCCGATCGGCAAGCTCTATCTCATTGCAGCAACCCTCGGTGTTGACCCCACAGTGCTTCTTGTGGGTGATGCGCCCCGTATGGTGGACTATACCATCGTCCGCGGCGGAGAGGGCATCGGCATGGAGCGTTATGAGGGATATAAATTCGTTTCGCTTGCCTATAATTACATCAACCGCGACATGGAGCCCATGCTTGTCACACTCGAGCCCGGCTCCGAGCATGCTGAGCTTGTCACCCACGAGGGACAGGAATTCAACTATGTGATCGAGGGCACGGTTGCCGTCACCCTGCGCGACAAGGAGCACATTCTGAATGCCGGCGACAGCATCTACTTCAATCCTCAGATTCCCCACAGACAGCATGCGGTGGGCGATAAGACAGCGAAATTCATTACGATTATCAACGAGTAAATCGCATGAAAAGGATACAAAAACATGAATCTGCTACATAAATTTCTCCCCCGCATCGAATTTAACAGCTATGAAGATTTCAAGGCGAATTACAGGGTCAATGTCCCCGAAAGCTTCAACTTCGCCTATGATATCATCGACGAGTATGCACGCCTCGCTCCCGAAAAGCTGGCTTTGGTCTGGTACAATGACGAGAAGAAGGAGCGCAGACTCACCCACACCGAGCTTGCCATGATGTCCCGCAGGGCAGCGAATTTCTTTGTCTCCAAGGGCATCAAGAAGGGGGATACCGTCCTCTTCATGCTCAAGCAGCGTGTGGAGGCATGGGTGACCCTGCTCGCTCTCTGCCGCATCGGTGCCATCGCCATTCCCGCCACCTATCAGCTCACCCCCAAGGATATCGTCTACCGCTGCAATGCTGCCGACGTGCGTTATATTGTCTCGGTGGATGACGAGGAGATTGTGCGCCACATTGAAGCCGCCCTCCCCGACTGCAAGACGGTCACCGGCTGTGCGCTGCTTGGTGATCACATCCCCGAAGGATGGCTCGACTATGCTGCCGAGTGTGAGAAGGTGAGCGACAGCTTCCCCCGGCCCACAGGCGAGGAGGCGACAAAGAACGAGGACATCATGCTCATGTATTTTTCCTCGGGAACCACCGGTATGCCCAAGATGATTGTCCACGATTTCACCTATCCGCTGGGTCACATCGTCACGGCGAAGTATTGGCAGCATGTGGAAGATGACGGTCTGCATATGACCCAATCCGACTCGGGCTGGGCAAAGTTTGCCTGGGGCAAGATCTACGGCCAGTGGATCGCAGGTGCTGTCATTGCGGCTTACGACACCGAAAAGTTCGTGCCTGCCAATATGCTGGCTGCCATCGATCACCTCAAGCTGACCACCTTCTGTGCGCCGCCTACCATCTACCGTTTCCTCATCAAGGAGGATCTCTCAACCTGCGATTTTTCCACCATTCATCACTGCAGCATTGCGGGTGAGCCGCTCAATCCCGAGGTTTTCAACCGCTTCTATGAGGCGACAGGGCTCAAGGTTCATGAAGGCTTCGGACAGACCGAAACGACCGTTATCCTCGCCAACTTCGGCTGGGATCCCATCAAGCCGGGCTCCACAGGCAAGCCTTCGCCCATTTACGATATTGACATTGTGGATGAAGACGGAAATTCCTGCGAGGACGGTGTGGTCGGCTCCATTGTCATCAAGAACACCGACAAGGCACATCCCACAGGCCTCTTCAAGCAGTATTACCGCGACAGCGAGGCAATGGCGAAATCCTGGGTGAATGGTGTCTACAATACCGGTGACCTCGCCTGGAGAGATGCTGACGGCTACCTCTGGTTCGAGGGACGCGGCGACGATGTCATCAAGTGCTCAGGCTACCGCATCGGTCCCTTTGAGGTGGAATCTGCTCTGCTGACCCATCCTTCTGTACTGGAGTGCGCGGTAACAGCCGTTCCCGATCCGGTGAGAGGTCAGGTTGTCAAGGCGACCATCGTGCTCACCAAGAAGTATTCTCCCTCGGAGGAGCTGAAGAAGGAGCTTCAGAATCACGTCAAGAAGATGACCGCCCCCTACAAGTATCCCCGTGTAGTGGAGTTTGTGGACGAGCTTCCCAAGACTCACTCGGGTAAAATCCGCCGTGTGGAAATCCGCAAGAACGACGAAACAAAATAAAATAGCATGCGCTGTTTCGCTTTGAGACGGCGCATTTTTATATTATTTGACTTTACAAAGGCGATTTCTTATATTATAATAAGTATAGTCAATCGGTTTTACGAAAGGAGACGCTCATGTTTACAAGAAAAAAACTGTTTGCCATCCTGTCATTGCTCTGCGCCGTAATACTATTTTCATTGGCTTTTTTTATCACCGGCTGCGATGAATCTCCCTCGGGGACAGATGAAACGGAGGGGGCGGATACACCGATGCTCTCCATTACAGCCGATTTCATCATTCTGCGCTCGGACACAGGCAGTAACGACGCTGCCGATGCTGCAGTAACCATTCGCAAGGCCATGCGCGAAATCGGTGCGGGTGAGCCTACCATCGCCACCGACTGGGTGAAAAAGGGAGAGACTGCTGTCATCTCCGAAAATGAAATTCTTGTAGGCAGCACCAATCGCGAGGAAAGTATAGCTGTGGTCGGTACACTCGCCTCAAATGAATACATCATCTGTATACAGAACGGCAAGCTGGTCATTACAGGTGCAAATGACTTCGGAACGCTGAAGGCTGCCGAATACTTTGCCGAAACCTATATTTACGGCAAAGATAAAGTGGAGGTTCCCATGGATATCAACTACAAAGGAAGCTATGAAACCATCTATTATTATGACATTCCCGTCACAGCGGGAAGCGAATATTATGACAGCCATCTGACAGTCTCCTGTCTGCAGGGCATTTTCAACCGCGAGAGCGACAAGCGCATCTATCTCAACCGCGCAGGCTCGGGCTCGGACAGCTGGCTGAAGATCATGCGTGAGGATGGCAGATGGCTCTCGGACTACGGTCTTGAAACCATCAAATCCCTTGAGGACTATCTCACGCTGACCCGTCCCTATGTCAAGGGGATTGTTATCTTCGATCCCGCAGTCCCCGCCACCGTCAATCTGGCTACCACCATTGCAGGTGTAGAGGACCGCGTGATTCTCTCCCCCGATCAGTATGATTCGCTCATCGGATATTATGAGGGGCTGCCTATTACCGATCTGCGCGGTATGTTTGACGGCAGCGTGACAGGCAGTGCCAAGAACGATGTTTACCGCTTTGCAATCGAGAATTATCTCGAAAAGGGGCTCTGCTCGCTCGACTACCTCTGCTATTACAGAGACTGCTTCAACACTCGAGAGAGCGGTGATACCGCATATGTCTGCATCCGCGATTGGGCGGTTTTCAACAGAGCCTTCGTTTATGATCTCTCTCCCTGGGGAGATGAGGTTCCCTATGATGATCCCAATCAGCGGCTGGGACTTGATCTTGAAACCTACAGGATCATGCTGGATACGCAGTACAAGCTCACCGATGGAAAGCAGATGACAGAGGTTGCCGGCTTCTTTGACTTTGAGAAATATGCAAACACCGGAAGACACACCAATAGCATCCACGAGCCTGTACCCACCGAGTGGGAGACGGTCTGGCTGATCACTCCCTACAACTGCTTCCAAAATACCACCACCGAATTTCTTTATAATCAGAGTCTCCACTCCCAGTATGAGCTGAAGCCGCTGACACAGAACGACAAGCCCACCGAGCGGAAGCCGGAAAACAAAACCTACATCTCCTTCCTCATGGCGGATTACGATGCCACCTTCCCCCTGTATTTCTATCTGCCTCAGCACTGGAGCGATTCCAAGCGGGGTGAAATTCCGCTGGCATGGGGCATTAATCCCAACCTGAGTACCACCTATCCCGATCTGATCGAATACTATTACGACACGCGCACCGAAAACGATTATTTCGTCGCCGATGCCTCCGCTGCCGGCTATTTCAATCCCAACCGGGTAAAGGAGGAGCACTGGGACATGGTTGCCGAGCACAACAAGAAGTATTATACCCTGCTTGACATGTCGCTCTCTCCCATGGTTCTCGACTGGGACAGACTGAGCGATATTTCCAAGGACAATTTTCTTAAATTCTCCCCCGACGGCGTGGGTGTGATTGTCTGTGACTTCCACGGCAACGGAGGAAAACCCGAGACTGCACATATCTGGAAAGGCATGCCGGTGGATGAGCTCTACAACGGCTTCAACACCTCGTCGGGTGAAGCGGGCGGTGCTTCGCTGAAGGGTGCTCTGCGGACAACAGGAAAACAGCGTCAGGCGCAGTTCTTACTGGTGCGCGCGGTCTGGACGTCACCTACGCTGATTTACGATTCGGTGGAGGAGCTTCGCCGTCTCTGCCCCGAGCTTGACATCGAGGTGGTGGATATGTATACCTATTTTGACCTTTTAACCAAGTCTCTTGAAGATTAAAATTTTGAATTTCGCAGATTTTTCGGGAGAAAGATAAAAAATATTCCGAAAACCTATTGCAATCCTGCAACTTCTATGTTATAATATCTGTTGTGAATTTTGAAACGATTTATGATCATAAATTGGAGGTGTCCCTAAAATGGCAAAGTGCGAAGTTTGCGGAAAGAGCGTTGTGTTCGGTCTGAACGTATCCCACTCCAACCGCAAGACCAACAGAGCTTGGAAGCCCAACATCAGACGCGTCAAGGCTGTTGTCAACGGAACTCATAAGACAATTAACGTATGCTCTCGCTGCCTGCGCAGCGGTAAGGTTACCCGTGCTGTCTGATTATTCGACGCCGCGGTTTAAGTTAATATTGTTTAATGTAGGCAGAAGCGATTCTATCGCTTCTGCTTTCCGCTTTTAAAGGAAGTTTTATGACACGGATTTTAATTTCATCCCAAACGCCGTCCCGCTTTCTTGGGGTGCTTGAAAAACTGAATATCGAGGCAATTCTGCTGCCTGAGAATCCGAGACTGCCTGCGCCTGTCTGCTCCCATGCCGATATGCTCCTGTACCGACGTGCCGACGGGATGCTGCTCTGTGAGGATGCATATTTTTGGGAAAACCGTGCTTTTTTCGATTTGCATCGACTTTCTGTGCTCCCCTGCGCAGTGAAGCTGGGCGATCGTTATCCGAAGGATGTGGCATTCAATGCGCTGCGTGTGGGAGAAATCACCTTCTGTCGGAGCGATGCTGCCGCGGGGGAGCTTCTGAGGGCGGCAAGGAAGGTTGTGTATGTGAAGCAGGGATATGCGCGATGCTCCTGCCTTGCCCTTCCCGACGGAGCTGTGATCACAGCCGACCGATCGCTGCTTGCAGCCTTTGAACGGGAGCATATTCCCCATCTTGCCATCGAGAGCGGCGGAATTGAGCTGCCCGGGTATGATACCGGCTTCATTGGCGGTGCGTCGGGTGTGACGGCTGACGGCTGTGTGATCTTCTTCGGAGCGCTCTCTTATCATCGCGATGGCGCAAAAACAGCCGCATTCTTAAAAGAACACGGCTGTGAGATCATGGAGCTTTGCGATTGCCCGCTATACGATGTGGGCGGCTTTATTACTTTATAATTCTGATACTGCCGATCACGGAAATTTCATCGGCTTTGCCGTCGAAAGCTCTGACAAGGCAGTAGATAGCAAGGACAAGAACTACTATCCCGATGATGCCCTGAATCAGTCCCAGAATGCCTGCAGCGACTCCGCCGAGGATGGGAACAATCTTTACAAATTTTATAACGACACCGAAAATCAGGTTGATCACCGCTTCGATAATGAAGAGAACCAGTCCCTGGTTGGCGTGGAATTTTGCAAAGCGCGACTGGGGGCAGGCAAAGAGCGGCAGGATGAAGAGAAGCCAGAGATAGGAAAGTCCGCCGAAAACGCGGTTCTTTTCGATGTCTGCAGGATCAAATTCGGATGTGCGGTCGGTGAAAAAGTTTGTCATAATCGTGCTCCTGTTGTTGATTTCTGTCATCATTATACTGCAAAAGCGCCCTCTTGTCAATAGCCCCCTTTCAGACATAAATGTTCGAATCTGCATAAACATGTTCGTTATTTGGCTTGATTTACAGTGAACACGATGATATAATGGAATCAGCCAAATATTGTTATACCAAGGAGGTAGGAAATCATGACTTTACGGCAAAGGATCAAACGCACGCTGACAGCATTTCTCGCATTGACACTTTTGCTTGGTGCATATGGCTGTAATGACATCGGTTATAACCAATTCACTTCGGACACAGATACCCTTTCGGAGGAGGAAACCTACATGAATCAAGCTGAAACACCAAGCGCAAATACCCTTTTCCACATTCTCGTGCTGGGGCAGTCGCTCTCTATGGGATACGCAACCGAAAGCTGCCTTCCCGCCATTGACTGCGAGAATGCCTATATGTTCAGCCGGGTCAGAACCCAGGACTTCGGCTATATCTTCGGCATCACCAAAGAGGAATATGCTGCCGATCCCGACAGATGGGAAAGCGAATTTTATGCCGAGCTGAAACCTCTTCGCGAAACGGGCGGTGACGGCAGCACAGAGCTTCGCTGGGAGACGGCAAGCATCCTCGAATATGAAACGCCCTGCTCGGGCATCATTCTTGGACTGAACAACGCCTACCGCGCCGCAGGAATGGAGGGTACCCCCTACAAAACGCTGATCTCCGCTCCCGGCATCGGAGGTACTCCCATCTCAGCCTACACCCCCGGCGGCTCGATTTTTGAGCGTGCAAGGAAGGATGTTGAAAACGGCAAACGTCTGGCAGACGAGAAGGGTTGGGATTATGCCGTTCTCGCCATCGTCTGGATACAGGGAGAGAACAACTACCTCACCGATATGAAGGAGTACCGAAACAGTCTGCTCACGGTCAGGCAGGACTATATTGATATGATCCGCCAAATCACCGGACAGTTTGGCGAGATCCCCTTCATCTCCTATCAGACCATGGCGCATAACAATTACATCGGTCACGCCACCCAGAATCCGGCACTGGCGCAGATGTCAGCGGCATCAGAAGCACAGAACCACATCTACATCGGTGCTCCCTGCTATCAGTTTACCATGGCATCCGACAGAGTGCATCTGACCAACACCGCCTCCCGCGATCTGGGTATTCTCTTAGGTCATGAGCTTTACCGCGTCCTGCAGGGCGACAGCAGACTTTTCACGCCGAGTCAAACCATTGTAAACGGGAACACCGCCACTATGTCCTTTGACCTTGATATCACCCTTGACGCGGATGGCGTTCTCTCCTCCCATGATCTATCGGTCATCAGGGAAAATAGCGGCTTCTTCTGCTATGATGAGGAAGGCAATGCCCTTTCGGTTACACTGACCCTTGACAAAAGCATACGCGAGCTTACTATTGAAGCCGACGGCGATATCGCGCTGATTGCATACGGCTTTGATCCCTATGCGAAGGAAAATGCATCCTACACCTATGGTGGCATCCTCCGGCGTGCGGACAGCGTGGTGGGCAGTACCGGAAAAATCGGCGCTTATATGCCGGTACAGCTTCTCTACCAAAAGATTACAGCAGAGAAATAAAAATCAAACAGAAGGACTGTCCCAGCTTCATCGTTTGGGGCAGTTCTCTTCTTTCGCAAAAATCGCAAATATTTCTTGACAGCAGACCGCTTTTGTGGTATGATATTTATATATCATCCATCGGCGATGACGGGGAGTAGTATCCGTACCGACGGTTCCACAGAGAGCGGCTCACAGCTGAAATGCCGTGCTCCGAGGACGGTGAAGTAGCCCCCGAGCTTCCGCTGCGAACGGTGTCTGCCAAGTAGCTTCGGACGTGACCGCACGTTAGCGCGGAGGGGAGTCGGGATTTTCCCTGCTTCCGACGAGTGCAGAGCTCTGCTCTGAATTCAGGTGGTACCGCGCATCCGCGTCCTGTATTGGACGGGGATTTTTTTATTTTCCGTAAATCATTATTCTCTATAAACGAAAGGAAGATTTCAAGTGAAAAAGGAACTTGCTAAAACCTATTCACCTGCCGAGCTTGAGGATCGCCTCTACGCGCAGTGGCAGGAAAAGGGCTATTTCAAGCCCGCAGGCGATGACACGAAGCCTCACTTCTCGATCGTCATTCCGCCTCCCAATATCACAGGTCAGCTCCACATGGGTCATGCCCTCGACAACACCCTGCAGGATATTCTCATCCGCTACAAGCGTATGAAGGGCTTCCCCACCCTTTGGGTTCCCGGCACCGACCATGCTTCGATCGCAACCGAGGCTAAGATCGTTGAAGCGATGCGCGCGGAGGGTCTCACCAAGGACGACATCGGACGCGACGGCTTCCTTGAGCGCGCATGGGCATGGAAGGCAAAGTACGGCGGACGCATCATCGAACAGTTAAAGAAGCTGGGCTCCTCCTGCGACTGGTCGCGTGAGCGCTTCACCCTCGATGAAGGCTGCTCCGAGGCGGTTCGCGAGGTTTTCGTCCGTCTCTATGAGAAGGGTCTGATCTACCGCGGCAACCGTATGGTCAACTGGTGCACCACCTGCAAGACCTCCATCTCGGACGCTGAAGTTGAATACGAGGATCAGAACGGCAACTTCTACCACCTCCTCTACCCTGTCAAGGAGACCGGCGAGATGCTTGAGCTTGCCACCACACGTCCCGAAACCATGCTGGGCGATACGGCTGTTGCCATCAATGCAGAGGATCCCCGTTACGCACATCTCCATGGCTGTCATGTGCTTCTTCCCCTGATCAACAAGGAAATCCCGATTGTCTGCGACGAGCATGCCGATATGACCAAGGGTACCGGTGTGGTTAAGATCACCCCTGCTCACGATCCCAATGACTACGAGGTTGGCCAGCGTCACAATCTGCCTCAGGTGCGTGTCTTTACCTATGACGGTAAGATGACCGGTGCTGCTGATCGCGCCGAGTGGGAGGATTCTGTTGCACGCGGCACTGCTGCTGTAGGTGAGCCCGAGGTTCTCGACTGCGGCAAGTATGCAGGCTTGACCACAGAGGAAGCACGCAAGGTTATCCTTGAGGATCTGAAGGAAGCAGGTCTGCTCAAGTCGGTTGAGCCGCTTACCCACAACGTCGGCACCTGCTACCGCTGCCACCATGTCATCGAGCCGATGGTATCCAAGCAGTGGTTCGTCAAGATGGAGCCGCTGGCAAAGCCTGCTATTGATGCAGTTCGCTCGGGTGACATCCGCTTCGTTCCCGAGAGATTTGACAAGAACTACTTCCACTGGATGGAAAACATCCGCGACTGGTGCATCTCCCGTCAGTTATGGTGGGGTCACAGGATCCCTGCCTTCTACTGCGAGGACTGCGGCGAAATGGTTGTTACCAAGGAGGCCTCTGCCATCTGCCCCAAGTGCGGCAAGCCGATGGAGCAGGATCCCGATACTCTCGATACCTGGTTCTCCTCCGCACTTTGGCCCTTCTCTACCCTTGGCTGGCCCGAGGATACAGAGGATCTGAAGAAATACTATCCCACCTCCACCCTGGTTACAGGTTACGATATCATCACCTTCTGGGTATCCCGCATGATCTTCAGCGGTCTGGAATACACCGGCAAGGCTCCCTTTGATACCGTTCTCATCCACGGTCTGGTTCGCGATGCCAAGGGACGCAAGATGTCCAAGTCGCTGGGCAACGGCATCGATCCCCTTGAAATCATCGACACCTACGGTGCAGATGCGCTCCGCTTTGCCCTTGCTACCGGCAACAGCCCCGGAAACGACATGCGCTTCTCGGATGAAAAGATCGAGGCTGCCCGCAACTTCAACAACAAGGTATGGAATGCTGCTCGCTTCATCCTCATGAATCTGGATATCGAGGAACTTTCCCTGCCGGCTGAGGAGGAGCTTGCGCTGGAGGATAAGTGGATTCTCTCGCTCTACAACACGCTGGTTGCTGATGTGACAAACAACATTGATGGCTATGAGCTGGGCGTTGCGCTGGCAAAGCTTTATGACTTTATCTGGGACATCTTCTGCGACTGGTATATTGAGCTTGTCAAGCCGAGACTCTTTGACCGCGGAAGCGAGAGCAATCTGACCGCACAGAAGGTTATCTCCTATGTCTTCTCAAGCACCCTCAAGCTGCTCCATCCCTTCATGCCCTTCATCACAGAGGAAATCTGGCAGTCGCTGCCTCATGAGGGCGAGAGCATCATGATCTCCGATTATCCCGAGTATAATCCCGCCCTGAATTTCGCTGCTGACGAGGAGCGCATGAGCCGTCTCATCACCGCCATCCGTGCCATCCGAAACCGCCGCTCCGAGATGAATGTTCCGCCCTCCAGACGCGCTGCGCTCTATATCGTCACCGAGGCAAAGGACACCTTCAGCGACAAGACTTCCGCTTTCTTTGAGAAAATGGCTTCAGCATCCACCGTTGCCATTGTGGACGAATACCACGACGACTCTGCGGTTCAGATCATCACCGATTCGGCGACAGTCTATATCCCGCTTGCCGATATGATCGACTTTGAGAAGGAGCTTGCCCGTCTCGAGAAGGAAAAGGCGAATACTGAGGGCGAGATCAGCCGTCTTGAAAAGAAGCTGGGCAATGAGGGCTTCATCGCAAAGGCTCCCGCAAATGTTGTGGAAGCTGAGCGTGAAAAGCTCCGCAAGTACAAGGACACCCTCGATGGCGTCATCAAGGCAATCTCCAAGATCAAGAAGTAATTCCTTTGATTGGGAGCTATGGACTGAATTTGGAAATAAAAGTCGTTTAATGTAAGAAAATGTAAAAATAATATGAAGGATGAGATTTTAGTATTGTAAATTTCTAAAATTTCATATATAATATTGTATCATACATTTCAAAATATTTTTGGAGGATCATATTATGCAGTTCAAAAATGATTATCTTGCATCGGTCTATGAGAACGTATGCAAGCGCAATCCCGGCGAGCCCGAATTTCTTCAGACAGTGGCAGAAGTTCTCTCTACCATCGAGCCTGTTATTGAGCGCCGTCCCGACATCGTTAAGGCAGGCGTTGTTGAGCGTATGTGCGAGCCCGAGCGCGCTATCAGCTTCCGTGTAAGCTGGGTAGACGACGCAGGCAAGGTTCAGGTTAACCGCGGCTATCGTGTACAGTTCAACTCTGCCATCGGTCCCTACAAGGGCGGTCTCCGTTTCCATCCCACAGTAAACCTCTCCATCATGAAGTTCCTCGGCTTCGAGCAGACCTTCAAGAACTCGCTCACCAGCCTTCCCATGGGCGGCGGTAAGGGCGGCTCTGACTTCGATCCCACCGGTAAGTCGGACGGCGAGGTTATGCGTTTCTGCCAGTCCTTTATGACAGAGCTTGCAAAGCACATCGGTCCCGACACCGACGTTCCCGCAGGTGATATCGGCGTTGGCGCACGTGAGGTTGGTTACCTCTTCGGTCAGTACAAGAGACTCCGCAACGAGTTCACAGGCGTTCTCACCGGTAAGGACCGCACCTCCGGCGGTTCTCTCATCCGTCCCGAAGCTACTGGCTACGGCGCAGTATACTACACCCAGAACATGCTCGCTTCTTTCGGTGAGGAGGTTAAGGGCAAGACCTTCGCAGTATCCGGCTTCGGCAACGTTGCATGGGGTACCGTTCAGAAGATCGCTGAGCTGGGCGGCAAGGTTGTAACCATCTCGGGTCCCGACGGCTACATCTATGACGAGAACGGTGTCAACACCAAGGAAAAGATCGATTTCATGCTCGAAATGCGTGCTTCCTGCCGCAACAAGGTTCAGGACTATGCAGACAAGTTCGGTGTTCCCTTCTATGCAGGCAAGAAGCCCTGGGGCGTTAAGGCTGACGTTCTCATGCCCTGCGCCACTCAGAACGAGGTTGGCATCGAAGAGGCTAAGCAGATAGTCGAAAACGGCATCAAGTATTATGTTGAGGTTTCCAACATGCCTACCACCAACGAGGCTATGGCATACCTCAAGGCAAACGGTGTTGTTGTTGCTCCCTCCAAGGCAGTTAACGCAGGCGGCGTAGCTGTATCCGGTCTCGAAATGAGCCAGAACTCCATGCGCTACAGCTGGACAGCAGAAGAGGTTGACGCAAAGCTGAAGCAGATCATGAAGAACATCTACGACAGCTCTGTTGCAGCTGCAAAAGAATACGGTGTTGAGGGTGACCTGGTTGCAGGTGCTAACATCGCCGGCTTCATCAAGGTTGCAAACGCTATGCTCTGGCAGGGCATCTGCTATTAATCGCAATTACATAGGAAGGGGAGGCTTTTTGCCTCCCTTTTTTACAACCTGCTTCTTTTCGGAGTCTGCATATCCGGGGGAAAGATCGATCTTGACAAAATACAGGCTTTATTGTACAATAACAGTATCAATGAAAAACGGAGTTACAGAATGGAACAGAGTAAGATCGACCGCATCAACGCCCTTGCCCGAAAGCTGAAGAGCGAGGGACTCACCGAAGAAGAGCATGAAGAGCGCGCACAGCTTCATAAGGAGTATATCGAGTCCTACCGCCGCTCGCTGCGCGGAATTTTGGACAACACCTATATTCAGCATGCTGACGGAACCAAGGTCAAGCTGAAAGCGAAGAACGAAAAAGAGGAAGGGTAACCTTCCTCTTTCAATTTAATTTGATTTATTCCTCAATCGCCGCTTTGCGGGTATTGATTGCATAGAAGAGCTCCGGCTCGAACTTGAATTTGCGGTCATAGGTCATGCAGCCGTTCATCTCCTGCTCCACGTCATAGAGCTGGGTATAGCAGAATCCCATGAAGGAGGGATTATCGAGAATCGCGTCGGTAAGGCCTTTATAGCGGGCGAAAAATTCTTCCTTGGTTGTGACCGAGTTGCCATAACCCCAGCCTTCGTTGTCGCCCTCGACCCAGCGGATGCCGCCGTATTCGCTCATAAAGACAGGAAGCTTACGGTTATAGACCTGACGTCCGGGGGAGCCTCGCTCGATCTGGTCACGGATGATGCCGTCGGAAGCAATCTTTTCATAGTAGGACGCAAACTTCACCGGATCCTGCTCGTAATCGTGGACATCGAAAATGTCGGTGACAACATGGAAATTGCCGCTGGTATCGATGCAGGGACGGGTTTTATCGGCGGCTTTGGTAGCAAGGTAGACAAGGCGGAGCACATCGTCACATTGGCGGTTTCCTCCCTCGTCCCAGGTCTCATTGAAGGGACACCAGCCGATGATGGAGGGATGGGAAAAATCGCGCTCGACAGCCTCCAGCCACTCGGGCAGGAAGTTCATCACCGAGCCTGCATCAAGGACGCTCATGCCCCAGTTTCCATGCTCGCCCCAGACCATATAGCCGAGCTTATCTGCCCAGTAAAGGAGACGGGGCTCGAAAATCTTCTCATGCAGTCTTGCGCCGTTGAAACCCAGCTTCATGGAATTAACCACATCCATACGAAGTGCCTCATCCGAGGGAGCGGTATAGATGCCGTCTGGATAGAAGCCCTGATCCAGCACAAAGCGGCCGAAGACATAGCGGCCATTGAGGGTCATGCCCTTCCGATCAAGACCGACCTGACGCAGACCGAAGTAGGCTTCAACCACATCAAGGAGATGATCGCCGCGGGTTAGCTTAAAGGTGAGATCATAGAGATTGCCCTGTCCCAGATCCCAGAGATGCGCCTCGGTAAGGGAAAGGCATACGTCTGCGGTACGGGAGTTGACTGTGGTGACAGCGCGTCCCATGGGCTTTCCATCGAAGGAAGCTTCGACTGTCAGTACGGCACCCAGGCAGGCCTCGGTGAGGTCGAGATGGAGGGATACCGAGGGGGTGGTGATATCGGGATAGGCACGGAAGCGGAGAATATGTGCAGCATCGACAGGCTCCAGCCACACGCTCTGCCAGATGCCGGTGGTACGGGTATAGAAGCATCCGTGAGACTGATAGAGCATACTCTGCTTGCCCGAGGGCTGCTTGCCGCTGCGGTTATCGTCGTAGGCACAGAGGGTAAGGGTGACATGATCGCCTTCGATGAAATCGGTGATATCGGCATCGAAGGGAGTATAGCCGCCCTTGTGGGATGCGGCATATTTTCCGTTGACCCAAAGCTTGGCATGGTAGTCGATAGCGCCGATATGGAGGATGGTGCGCTTGTCCTTGAAGCTGTCGGGGAGTGTCACCTCTTTGCGGTACCAGACGCAGTTCATGAAGCCCTTATAGCCAATACCCGAAAGCTCACTCTCGGGACAGTAGGGGACGGTGATCTCGTCCTTCAGCGTTTCCCGCTCGAAATAGCGGCGGTTTTCGCCCTCACAGCCGAAGTCGATTTCAAACTGCCACTGACCGTTCAGGCAAAGCCAGTCAGGGCGGACGAATTGGGGACGCGGATATTCAAGTCTTAAATCTGTCATGGTTATTTTCCTTTCAATGCTTTATATTCATTCATGTTCAATCCAGATGGGGCTTGACCAGCAGAGCTCTCCTGTGCTGTCGCGCACGAAGAGGTAGTAATATGAAGGGGAAGCATCCAGGGGTAGCGAAGCTTCAAAGGCAGAGTCACCGCCGACGCTCCATTCGCGGTAAGGTTTGCTGTTCTTCATCAGACGCACACAGTCGATGCCGCGCTCAGCTTTGATTCTGCAGGTGAGTGTGAGCGGCTCTGCGGCTTTGAGCTCATCGCCCATGATGGCAGTTTCTCTATTGTTGCCGATACGGAAATCGACTATAAAGCCGGTATGAGTCATAGCGAAGGTGTGCCGGTCATAGAGCGCCTTAAAGATGGCTTCACGGGTGAGATTTTCGGCAAGCACCGCCGTCACGCCGCAGCCTTCATGCTCACCGCCCGAGGTAAAGCCAACCTTCCAGCCGCGGCGAAATGCCTCATCCACGCAGTTGCCCCGTCTTGTCTTTCTGCCGAAGTTAGGGGGATACCACTCGCAGTCATCGTATTCATAGCTTCCACCCACATTGAAAATCTCAATAAGACGCTGGCATGCGGGATTGTAGTAATCGAAGTTATAGTCCTGGGTCAGTGCGGAGGTATGATGCGGGGTTGTCAGCACAGGATGATCGCCGATGGCTTCCCACAGCTGAGTGGGGGTATAACCTACCCAGCGCTCTCCATCATGATAGGTACAGCGGTGAAGGTCGCCGTCATCGAGATAGAGCAGGTTCATATGACCGTAGTAGGGGTCAAGGCTCTGGCTGGTCCATTCAAAGCCGGGGAAGCAGACGAAATGCTCCGGCTCATAGGCAAGATCTGCGGCATATCTGATACGCTCCCAGTCGGTGTCGGTCATGTGATCGTGGTCGTTGATCAGGGCAAAATCCAATCCCACATAATCCCGTGCGACGCGGTATTTATCCTCCGGCTCATAGCAATGGGTGAAGGGATGCATGCTGCAGGGCGAGACATTTGTATGCATGTGCAGGTCGCCGATGTAAATGTTGAAGGCTTTATCGCCAACCGTAATCTGCTCGGGTTGAGCATCCGATACAGGGGGCAGGCTGACGGGGACAATGGTCTGATATTCGCAGTCATTCGCGGTTGGCGAACAGCCCGGAAGGGAGAGCACACCCTCAACGCAGCCCTTATCTCCGAGGTAGGAATAGTACAGCTCACTCCCCTTTGCGAAGAGGCTGACCGGCAGCCGGTGGGGGGTATGCTCTCCCTCTCCAAGCTTTTGCCAGCCGTCCGCTGTCTCCAGGTAGAGATTGGGTCTGTAGCCGCGGTGAAATTCATAGAGGGCAAGCACCATGCCGAAGTCGGTTCTAAATAGTGAGGTTACACCGGCACTTGCGGTATCGAGAGGAAGCTCTGCAAGGGGAGTGACCGAAATGCCCTCACCGGGGCGCAGTCTGCGGGTGAACACTCTGCCCTCAATCGCCCAGCCATGTCCCTCGGTGGGGATGATCAGCTCGGGCAGCTCGGGCATGATATAGCCTTTGCTCAGACGGCGGTTGCTCTCAAAAGAAACAAGGAAGGCTTCCCCATCCCATTCGGCGGCGGGAGCGTGGTCGTTGCCATCCTCGGGACTGTCCGCATAGCCGATTTCATGGGGGGCTGTAAAGCTTCCCTCTCGGAGGGTGCGGGCAAGGATATGATAATGACCGCCGTAAAAAGCCTCGGTCAGAAGCAGGAGACATCCCTCTCCCACCGCAAGGGCAGGTCTGTATTCACGATCGCCGCAGTCGAGGGAGAGCTTTGTGATTTCATTCCGATCGGTGGAAATCTGCAGAATCAGGATGTGGTTTTTGCCCTCTTCACGGGATTCGCAGGCGACATAGACCTGCTTTTCATCGACGGCGATGGCGGGGTGGGAGAATTTTCCCTCTTCGGCAAGGGGAAGCTGACGGTCGCCGCAGATATACCACAGCCTTGTGATACCGCGTGAGATCTGCTCAACAGCGGCAATATGCCCACCCCTGCTGACACAGTCGCGGATATCGCCCGCGTGCCTTGTCCAGCCGGAATCGAGAATATCCACATGATAGGATTTTCCCATGGGCATCATGCGCGCTTCGATTTTTGCGGTTTCGCCCTTTTGATTGAGATAATAAAATATTGGAGAGCGTGTTTCGGACATATAAAGCCTCCTGCAGTCATTCGTTATGGAAAAGCGCCATCTCCGGCCGAAGGACAAAAGATATTGCTCTTCTACTGCTCTATCTTAACATAAAATTTATTTTTTGTAAAGCAAAAGCTGTTATTCGGTGCTTGTAAAGTCATCGTTTATGTGGTAAAATGATGACAGCAGACTCCACCGATGTCGGGAGGAAATAATTATGTCCATTTCATGTGCGGTTATTATTCCGTCACTCAATCCGGATCACAGACTGAAGGCGCTTGCTGCGGCGCTTCAAAGTTATGACTTTGCTCACATCATTGTTGTCGATGACGGCAGCGACAGCGCACACAAGGTCAACTTTCCGATAAGCACGGACAGGCTCACGCTGCTTGTTCATGAGGTGAATCGGGGAAAGGGCGCCGCGCTCAAAACAGCGATGCAATATGTGCTTGAGAAACACCCCGAGGTTAAAGGCATCGTCACCGCAGACGGCGACGGACAGCATCTTCCCCGTGATATCGCCGCATGTGCTGAGGTAATGCTGGAGGAGGGCTGCTTTGTCCTCGGTGTGCGCGATTTCGATCTGCCCGAGGTGCCCGACAGAAGCAAATTCGGCAACTGTATGACCTCCTTTATCTTCCGCACAGCCTGCGGCATCAAAATCTCGGATACGCAGACGGGACTGCGTGCCATTCCTCGAGAACAGCTTGCGCGCTGGTGCGAGGTGGAGGGAGATCGCTATGAGTTTGAGACAAATCAGCTCCTTGCACTTGGAAAGGAGAAGCTGCCCTTCCGCGAGGTGAAGATCGAGACGGTGTATTTAGACGAAAATCGCGCCTCTCACTTCCATCCCATCCGCGACTCGCTTCGGATCTATGCGCGGATTCTGCGCTTTCTTGCAGGATCGCTGTTCTCATCTCTGCTCGATATCTGTGTCTTTTATCTGGCTTCACTGCTGCTTGGCGGGATGCTGGGAAAAGCTGCCGAGATGGTCTGCACGGTGATTGCGCGGGTGATCTCGTCGCTCTTCAACTTTACATACAACTACAAGGCTGTTTTCGGCGCGAAGGGCTCGGCAGCATCCTCCATGCTGCGCTATTACATCCTCGCCGCAGCGCAGATGCTGGCATCGGGAGGAATTCTCACGCTGCTCTCCATGCTCCTCGGTGCCGAAAATCCTGCGGCGGTGACTCTGCTTAAAATTCTCACCGACAGCACGCTGTTTGTCATCAGCTATCAGATTCAGCAGCGCTGGGTATTCAAAAAATAAGGATATTTTCATAAAGGAGACTCATCATGTTTGACGCCATTCAGAGCATTGACTTTGCCATTCTTGATTTTATCGTGGAGCATATCCGCTGCGGTTTTCTTGATGCGGTGATGCCGGCAATCTCTTCCTTCGCCGACCACGGAATCGGCTGGATTGCCATTGCTGTGATTCTGCTCTTTTTCAAAAAGACGCGCAAAGCCGGAGCTGCCATGGGTGTCGCGCTTATCTTCGGGCTGATTGTGGGCAATGCGACACTGAAGCCTCTTGTGGGACGCATCCGCCCTTATGACATCAACACCACGGTTCCCATGCTGGTGGAAAGGCTGAGCGACTTCTCCTTCCCCTCGGGACACACGCTGGCAAGCTTTGAGGGTGGTGTCGTGCTCTTTATCAAGCACCGCAAGATCGGCATTGCGGCGATGGTACTGGCGGTTCTGATCGCATTTTCAAGGCTCTATCTTTATGTACACTTCCCAAGCGATGTGATTGTCGGGGCGATTCTCGGTACAATCTTCGCGGTGCTGGGCTGTGTGATCGTGGATAAGGTCTGGGCTGCGGTCGAGACGAAGCTTGCGGCAAAGAAGGCGGCATAATCGATTTTCAAAGGAGCTGAATTTTCGGCTCCTTATTTTGTTTGTGTTGTCCCTTTTCAGCCATCCTGTCCGTATTATAGGTACCCGGGTAAAACAATAGGAGGTGTTGACATGGCGGAAAACGATATCATAAAGCGGCGGCATGAGACGGTCGAGCGGATGCTCCCCACGGTATGGCGGCTCTGTGTGATGCGGCTTGCGGGAGCTGAGAGTTCGAACATCGAGGATGCGGTACAGGAGGTATTCCTTCGCTGGCTGGAGAGCGGCAGACATTTTGATTCAGCCGAGCATGAAAAGGCATGGTTTATCCGCGTAGCCTGCAATGTCTGCACTGACATTTACCGCGACCGAAGCAGACGCGCAGCGATTCCTCTTGAAGAGTGCGAATACCTTATGGGCAGCAATACGGCGGAGGATGCGGCTTCCGAGCATGAGATCATCCGGGAAGTGCTTGCTCTGCCGACTGCCTATCGGGACGTGATTTATCTCTACTGCGTAGAAGGGTACGACACAAACGAGATTGCCGGAATTTTGGGAAGAAAGCCGAACACGGTGCGCCGCGAGCTGGCAAGGGGACGGAAGAAACTGCAGGCAAAGCTGAAAGGAGAAGAGAAATGAAAGTAGATAAAATTAAAAAGGCTATTTCTGAGCTGACACCGAGTGAAGAGCTCAGCGAAAGAATCATGGACATGGCGGCTTCTTATGAAAAAAGTGCTGTGATCACCGAGCAGCCGATCAGAACCGTTCGCCCGGGAAGAATGCTGAAGCTTGCTGCGATTGCGGCGGCGCTGGTGATTCTGATGGCGGTATCTGTATACGGCATTGTCAATCGGCTCTTCTATCTGCCGGGTGCCGGTCTGGTGGACGAGGATGGCATGCTGGTGATCAGAGAGGATGACATTGGCGATCTTGATATCACAGCCTACAAAACGCCCGAAGAATATGAGCTGGGAGGCTTTGTGATCGAGAGCGTCACCTACACCGAATATAATGGACTTGCATCTTTCACCATATGGTCGCACATGGGTGATGAGCTGATGGCAAGCTACCAAAAGGATTCCTACGGCAATCCGAAGGTGACGGTTGCCGATCATGTGATCGAAGATCTGAAGATTATTCTGCCCGATGGAAGCAGTCTGGCTCCCGAGTCGGTGAGAAGCAGCAGCAGCGGCAGCATCGTGTACAACTTTGCGGCTGAGAAGCTTAATACCAAGCTTACGCTGGTGAGTGAAGGTCTTGGAGCCGAGCTTAAAGTGGAGCTGGGGCTTGTGGAGGATGTGGGGTATTCTTATATGGAATATCCGACCGATAAAGGAATTACGCTGATCATGAGTCCGGCAAATGAGGAGTTTTCGGAGTTCAGCGTGGATTTTATTGATAATACGATCTCGGATGGGTTTGCGGAATATATAAGCGAAAGTGCATTGAGCTTCAATACTGCAGGAGTACTTCTGTATGACAGTAACAATAAACGAATTCCATGGTCGAGTTTTCATGGCGGAACAAAAGACCGGGGGGTCAATATTTCTATTGCACAAACTCCATCCGATAATGGCTATGACATTAAGAAAGCATCGGCAAACAGGTTAATTATCAATTATTTCCTGCAAAATACCAATCATGGTGATCCGGATGTTCTGCTTGATATACCGGCTGACGGAGAATATATCTGCAAAGAAATAGAAATCTTTACCGGTGCGGGATTTGACGCGAAGATCACCGGATATTCCCGTGAAGGAAATCAACTGAAAATATACGCAAACGGATTCCAACCGGATAAAAATGATTTTTCTATTCGTTTTAATTATATCGGTATTCCGTACAACGGAAGCAATGGCTGTACCTCTGCATATGTCTTTTACACACTTTCCCTGAAGGATGCAGATTATTTCAGCATCGGAAACGAATGGGTACAAGCTCAAGACGGTTCATTATGCAGAACCTTTGATTTCAGTAAAATGCCGGAGGGCGGACTTGATTCAGTTGAGCAGTTCTACCTCTCTGCTTCGGCAATCGCCTGCATTTTTGAAGGCAACTGGACGGTCAATTATTAATTTCAAACACAAAGAGGCTGTTGTAAATGAAACATTCACAACAGCCCAGCCACAAAATTTTCGATTTTGTGGCGTATATTGATTGGTTTCAGGGCATATAACGCCCTGAAATGGCGGTCTTTGACCGGCAAAATCAATATTCAAGGGACTGCCGCATTTGCATGCGACAGTCCCTTTATTTCATTTTATTTCGTCACCATATCCCAGACGCGCCAGCCGTTTGCGGTTTTGATGCAGGTGACATTCCATGCGCTGACATAGTGGCGCTCGGTGCTCCATCTTGCAAGCTGCACGTCACAGTAGAGCTCGCAGGTAAAGCAGTTCTCGCCGTAGTCGACAAAGTTGCGGGCGCCGATGTCGTTATAGGTGATGGTGGAGAAGACACTGTTCCACTTGATGCTCTCCACCGACTCGCGGAGCAGCTTTGCCACGGGAGAGCCGCTGACCACATAGGGAAGCACCGCTTCGTAGTTCTGCTGGGTATTGCTGCTTCCGTAGGCGGTATATTCGATATAGCGGCGGAGCATGGTGAGGGGGATTTCGGTGTCATGCTCGCCATCGCTGATGCGGGCGAATTCAACGGTATAGGAATATCCGTCGGTAACTTCTCTTGTAATGCCGAGGGCACCCGTTTCATCGGCGGCGGTAAAGGTCGGCTTCAGGTAGAGTCCGTCGATTGTATAGGTTACGCCGGTGGGAAGCGTGCCCAGGTAGGCTTCAAGTCCAGCAAGCACCTCGTAGGCTTCGCCCTTGGAGGTGATGCGCGCCATGTCCACGGGGGCATTTGCCATCATCAGAGACGCGCTCTCGGGCAGGCGGACGGTGGCGGTATATTTCGCCGATTCGGGATAGGAGTAGCAGTATGTATTATCGGAGTTCTCTCCGAAAAGCTCGGTATTGTTCAGGTGGCAGGCTACGGCAGGGGTGCTGTATATGCCCTCAAGGAGATAGGTCAGCTCGGTGGGAAGATTTGCGATGTCCTTTTCCTCGGGCTGAATGTCAGTGTAGGCGGTGGATTCCACCACATAGTCGTTGGTGAGAATATAGCCGTTGACCGTAACGGTGGCGGTGCTTGGTGCTTTCACTGTGAGGGTTTGCGCCTGACCGGGAAGGAATACATAGGAATAATCGCCTTTATTTGAGGGGGTGAGTGCCACGCCTTCATAGATCACTTCAACCTCGGGAGGCGTAAAGAGTCCCTCCACGCGGTATTTGGTGCAGGCAAGCTCGGCAAGCGAGGCTTCGTAGGGATTCACATCGCGGTAGCGCAGACCGTCGGCTTCGATATCGGTTGCGGCGAGGATTCGTCCGTTAACGCTGACCTCAGCCTCGGAGGGAGCTGTAATGGTGAGGGTATGCCGCTCGGTAGTATAGTAGGCTTCATCGGCGGTGAGAGTATCTGCTTCCCACATTCTCATACCGAAGCCGACCTCCTCTCCCTCCTTCAGCGTGAGCGTGAAATAGGCTTCGCCGTCGGCGAGGATGGAATAGACCGGCTTTGCGGCGGTGTATTCGCCTGCTTTCTTGCGGCAGGTGATCTCTCTGCCCTCCAGCTTGAGGGGATAGAGGTAATCGAGGAGGGCTGTATCATCGTTATCGCGCCGTGCCGCTTCATCGAGAAGGCTTATTCCGCCATCAGAAGTATAGGGAATTAACGCTTTTTCGGGAAGGGAGCGCTCGTAGGCTGACATAAAATTCCAGAGAAAAATCAGTATTGATATGGCGGCAAGGGCGAATATACCAATATAAATCAGTACGCCGCGAAGGAAGCTGCTGCCGCCCTTTTTGGCTTTTCTCGGTTTTGCGTTCATGATCAGACCTCCGGCATCACAAGGAAGGATGTGGCGATGACACGTTCGCCGAAGATGTATGCGCTGTTGGTGATATATTCACCGTTATGGATCATCAGCGAGGAGGAGCCGCCGTCAAGATTCGAGGCATTGACCGCGCCGTATTCCAGCATGATATCAATGAGGTCATCGTAGGTAGCCCCCAGACTGTCGATCTGACGTCCGTTGATCACCAGCAGCAGGATGGCTCCGTCGGCACGCTGTCCGATGGCGGTACGGGGATTGACACCGCCGCCCAGCTGTCGGTTGGTGTTTGCGGGATTGCCGTTGATGATCAGCGAGGGTCCGAAGCTTACCGCATCGGTAACACCGGCGGCGACCGCTTCACGGCAGGTCATGCGTCCCACATGGAGAATGTTGTCGGCATCAAGGCCAACGACATTATATGCGACACCGTTATCTCCCCAGAGCACCTCACCGTCCACAATGACGATTCCCTCGGGGATGCCGCCTGTGCCGCTTCCGCCTTCATCCGCGAAGCCGCCTGCGTTGATGCCTGCGACAGCGCCGTATTTTTCGATCATATTATAGACAGATAGTCCCTTGGCACTGCCGCCAAAGCTGTCGGGAATGCCCACGATAATGCGCGAGGGATCGGCGACCACCATCATCTTGCCCTGGTAGGCGGGGCCTTTGATATCATAGACCTCAACGCCGCCATTGTCGGGCTTGGTTGCGGGGGCTTCGGCTGTATCGGCAGGCTGCTGTTCATAGGCGGTCAGCGTTTCGGTGCTGTTATCGGCGATGCCGTGATCGCCATTGCTCTCATCGGCATTGTCTGTGTTGGGCTTTACCTGAATCTGAATCAGCGAAGTATCGGTTTTAGCCGCGTTCTCGGTATCATCGGCATAAAAGGCGGCAAGTTCGTCCTTGGTAAAATAGATATCGGCAAGGAAGCCCACAGCACTTGTTTCTCGCACCGACAGGGCGAAAAGTCTGCCTGCCGCAGGAGAGGGTCCCTTTGCGATCACCCACATGGCGCCGAGAAGAAAGAGCAGCACCATCATCAGCGTAAGCACAACCATACTGATTATACGGATAATCAGCTTTGCTATCGGCAGTTTTCCTTTCTTTCTCATGGCATACCTCCGGGGTTCCTGAAAATTCGACATGTATGATATCATTATAACATCATTAGTTTAAAATAGCAAGCATTCGGAGTGACTTTGAAAAATCTTTTTCATGGCAATTTCTGTCGCATATACAGCCAGATTAGTCTTGAATTACAAGTAAACTTGTGTTATAATATAGGCTACAGTTTATTATCTATACTGCAAATATCAAATTCAGTTAAACAGGAGGAAATCATGAAAAAGCTATCTCTGATTCTGGCGGCGCTTCTTCTGGTGAGCAGCATCGCATCCTGCTCCGACGAGCCTGCTGACAGCGGTAATGCCGCAGCGACAACAGCACAGTCTGCACAGACCGAAGCCGAAACCAGTGCGCTCGATGCCCGCAAGAGCATCAGTGACAATCTGCCCGAGGCAAATTTTGACGGTGAAACTTTCCGTCTTTATGCCTCCACCGAAAAGCGTGCTCAGAAGTTTTATGCCGAAGCGTCCAACGGTGATGTCATCAACGACGCCATCTACAATGCGATTCTGACCACCGAGCAGCGCTTCAACACCGATATTGTCTGCATTCTCTCGGATCTCGGCGGTAATGAGGATGTCACCCACAATGATGCCATCCGCAAGGCGGTTCAGGCAGAAGAGGATATCTGCGATGTGGCAGAAAACCACGACTCGCTTTCGGGCTCTGCGGCAATCGAAGGAATGTACACCAACCTGCGCAATCTCGAGCGTCTCGACTTTTCACAGCCCTGGTGGGCTCCCAACGCGGTGGAATCACTGACCTATATGGAGCAGCTTTATCTCGGCTCCAGCGCTATGTCGATCACAGGCTTCAACCAGACCCGTGTTATCTTCTTCAACAAGGATCTGCTCAACAGGTACAACATGGAAGAGCCCTATGAAACCGTCTTTGCCGGTGAGTGGTACCTCGATACCCTCATCAATCAGACAAAGGATGTTTATGAAGATCTGAACGGCAACTCCACCAAGGACAAGGAAGACTTCTACGGCTACATCGCCGGCGCACCTATATACTGCTACCTCGAATCCTACGGCATTCCCACCATTATCAAGGAAGAGGACAGCCTCACCACCGGTGTCAACAATGCCCGCACCATCACCATGGTCGAGAAGCTCTATAACCTGCTCTATGAGTCCGACGGTGCCATGATCTACAGAAAAGGTCAGGATGATGACCACAATGTCGCTCTCTTCGGCAACAACCAGTCGCTCTATGCATTCGGTGAGATTGGCAATGCGGTTGACTACCTCCGCCACACCGAGGTCAACTACGGCATCATCCCCACTCCCAAGCTGGACGAGGTGCAGGAGGATTATCTGGCAGCCTACACCGACCGTTTCTTCGTCGTTCCCAGAACACTTCCCACCGATCGCTATGAGTTCGTCGGCACCATCATCGAGGCGATGAGTGCTGAGGGCTACAGACAGATCTTCCCTGCTTACTACGAAATCGCCCTCAAGCAGAAATTCACCTTCGACAACGAGTCCATGCAGGTGCTTGATCTGATCAACGACTGCCGTATTCTCGACTTCGCATTCGTTTACTGCGCTGACATCAACGGTCTGATCAACGGTCTGCTCAGCCCCGACCAGTCTCCCTCCAGCAACTTCGCTTCCAAGTACGCTTCTCAGGAGAAGAGCATCAACGCCAAGCTCAAGAATGTTTATAAGGCATTTGAGAAAATGTACGAAGACGCTGTTATGTAATTCCATATCAACACAATACAATCTCCGCGATTTTTCCATCGCGGAGATTTTTAATGTATCTTTTTTCGCTTCCGACCGATACTTTATGTATATTACACATCCGTTAGCGCTCTTTTCGGGTGTTTACAAACAATTAACATTCTAGATGAAAAAATGCCTTGAATTACCTGCGTAAAAATGGTAAATTATTTACTGTGATTAGCACTTCGGCACAACGAGTGCTAAAAACGCCGGATACACCCAAACGATTATCCCGTCAAAGGAGGTGCAGACATCTCATGGTGAAGAAGGTTGAGCTTACTCCCCGCAAAAAGACCATTCTGAAGGCGATTGTAAACACGCATATTTCCAACGGCGAACCGGTCGGATCCAAATCGCTGACAACAAATCAGCAGATCGCACTTTCGTCTGCTACCATCCGCAACGAGATGGCCGAGCTTGAGGAGATGGGCTATCTGGAGCAGCCTCACACATCGGCGGGACGTATTCCCTCCGAGATGGGCTACCGCTTTTATGTGGATAACCTGCTGCAGCAGTATAAGCTGACCGCAGGCGAAATTGTGAAGCTCAACTCCATGCTCAAAGCCAAGGCTGCAGAGCTCGACAGGCTGCTGGACAACGCCAGCCGTGTAATGACCGCACTGACAGGCTACACCTCACTTTCGGTAAAACCGCAGAACATCTCCCCTTCGGTTATAAAGTTCAGCGTCATCCGGGTTGACGGCATCACGCTGTTGTTGGTTATGATTCTCGAAGCGGGCACGGTTAAAACCTCCTATATGAGCACCCCTTCCGAGGTAGATGACGAGGCGGCGCTGAAGCTGCAGAATGTACTCAATCATCATATCGCGGGGCAACCCATGGAGCAGGTAACACTGCCTGTCATGATGGCCGCCGAGCGCGAGATGGGGGAGCACGCCTTCCTCATTCAGAGTGCCATCAAGTGCATCTATGACACCATCAGCGAGCCCGAGCATGCCGATCTGCGGCTTGAGGGAATCGACCGTCTGCTGCAGTATCGGGAATATTCCGATGTGATGCGTCTGAGAGGACTGCTCGGTGCGCTCGAAAAGAAGGACGAGATTGTCAGCATGATATCGGGTGCCGACACTGACAAGGTGAATGTGCTCATTGGCTCGGAGAATGCAGTGGATCCCATGAAGGATTCCACGCTGGTTTTCAAAACCATTACACAGGACGGACACATTGTTGGCGCCATCGGCGTCATCGGTCCCTGCCGCATGGATTATTCCAAGGTAATCACAACGGTGGATTATCTATCACGAAGCATCAACGGTCTGATCGGAGGAGCCCTTCCTCCGCCGGGCGAGAACGAAAACGATCCCAATAACGGAGGTTCATCATGACAGAAGAGATCAAGGAAACGCTTGAGGGCGAAGAAATAAAGGAAGAGGCTACTGAAGAGACAGTTTCCGAAAATGAGGCTGCTGCCGACGCGGAGGATGAAAAAAAGGTAAAATCCGAGCGTAAATATAAAAAGGAAGCTGCAGAGCTGAAGAAGGAAGTGGAAACACTCACCGCGGCGCTGGCAGAGGAAAAGGATCGCTACATGCGCATGCTCGCCGAGTATGACAACTTCCGCAAGAGAAGTGCAAAGGATCGCGAGAGTGCTTATGGCGACGCCTACACGGCGGTGGTCACAGAGATTCTGCCTGTTATCGACAATCTGGAGCGTGCGCTGGCATTCTCTGAAGGCGAAACACTCACAGCAGGCGTGGAAATGACCCTCAAGCAGTTCAAGGCTTCCATGGAAAAGCTGGGCATCAGCGAGATCGAATGTGTAGACTTCGATCCCAACCTGCACAATGCGGTGATGCATGTGGAGGATGACAGCGTGGAAGAAAACAAGATTGTCGAGGTATTCCAGAAGGGATACCGCAAGGGTGACAAGGTCATCCGCTTTGCGATGGTCAAGGTAGCAAACTGATAAACAAACACATATTATATACGGAGGAATTATTTAATTATGGGAAAGATTATAGGCATTGACCTGGGTACAACAAACTCCTGCGTCGCAGTTTACGAGGGCGGCGAACCTACTGTTATCACCAACCCCGAGGGTGCAAGAACCACTCCCTCGGTTGTAGCATTCTCCAAGACCGGCGAGCGCATGGTCGGTCAGGTTGCAAAGCGTCAGGCAATCACCAACCCCGACCGCACCGTTATGTCCATCAAGCGTGAGATGGGTACCAATTACAGCGTTACAATCGACGGCAAGAACTACACTCCTCAGGAAGTTTCCGCGATGATTCTGCAGAAGCTGAAGGCTGACGCTGAGGCATATCTCGGCACCACCGTTTCTCAGGCTGTTATCACCGTTCCCGCATACTTCTCTGATGCTCAGCGTCAGGCTACCAAGGACGCGGGCAAGATTGCGGGTCTTGAGGTTATGCGTATCATCAACGAGCCTACTGCGGCTGCTCTCGCATACGGTATGGATAAGGAAGCAAACGAGCAGAAGATCATGATTTACGACCTTGGCGGCGGTACCTTCGACGTTTCGCTGCTCGAGATCAGCGACGGTGTCTTTGAGGTTCTGGCTACCGCCGGTAACAACAAGCTGGGCGGCGACGACTTCGACAAGCGCGTTATCGACTGGATTGCCGAGGAATTCATGAAGGAAAACGGCGGCATCGATCTTCGCAAGGACAAGATGGCACTCCAGAGACTGAAGGAAGCTGCAGAAAAGGCAAAGATCGAGCTTTCGGGCATGACCACAGCAAACATCAACCTGCCCTTCATCACCGCAGATGCGACAGGCCCCAAGCACTTCGACGGCACCCTCACCAGAGCGAAGTTCAACGAGATCACAGCCGATCTGGTTGAGGCTACCATGACTCCCACCAAGCGTGTTCTCTCGGATGCAGGTCTTTCGGCATCTCAGATTGACAAGGTTCTGCTTGTGGGCGGTTCCACCAGAATTCCCGCCGTTCAGGAAGCCATCAAGAACTTCATGGGCAAGGATCCCTTTAAGGGCATCAACCCCGATGAGTGCGTTGCCATCGGCGCTGCTATCCAGGGCGGCGTTCTCGGCGGCGATGTAAAGGATCTGCTCCTGCTTGACGTTACTCCCCTTTCTCTCGGCATCGAAACTCTGGGCGGTATTACCAACAAGATCATCGACCGCAACACCACCATCCCGGTTAAGAAGAGCCAGGTTTACTCCACCGCAGCCGACGGTCAGACCTCTGTTGAGATTCATATTCTCCAGGGTGAGCGCGAAATGGCAAAGGACAACACCACCCTCGGCCGCTTCATGCTGGACGGCATCCCCGCAGCTCCCCGCGGTGTTCCTCAGATCGAGGTTACCTTTGATATCGACGCAAACGGCATCGTAAACGTCACCGCTAAGGATAAGGGCACTGGCCGCGAGCAGCATATCACCATTACCTCTTCTACCAATATGAGCAAGGAAGATATCGACCGTGCCGTTAAGGAAGCCGAGATGTTCGCAGAGCAGGACAAGAAGGCAAAGGACGCTGTCGAGACCAAGAACCAGGCTGAAAGCCTCATCTTCCAGAGCGAGAAGACTCTCACAGAGCTTGGCGACAAGGTTACCGAAGCTGAGAAGGCTCCCATCACAGCTGCTATTGAGAAGCTGAAGGAAACCGTCAAGGGCGATGACACCGATGCGATCAAGGCTGACACCGAGGCACTCCAGCAGGCATTCTACGCCATCTCCGAGAAGCTCTATCAGCAGCAGGCAGCTCAGGGACAGGATCCCACCGGCGGTGCAGGTGATGCAGGCGCAGGCTCTGACGGCACCTACTACAACACCGACTTCGAGGATAAGACAGGCGATCAGTAATCGTTTAACGAAAATCGGTCATTTTTCAAGCACGGCGGACACATTCTGCCGTGCTTTTTGACTCACTACTCGAGATATCCAACATAAATTTACAAATTATCTTTAAATACATCACGAATCTATAGTATAATATATTGTTGTGCATAAGCGTATTTTTTTGAAAGGATAGCATATGGCAGACAAGAGAGATTATTATGAAGTGCTCGGCCTTGCGAAGGGTGCGGGCGATGATGAAATAAAGAAGGCCTACCGTCAGCTTGCCAAGAAATATCATCCCGATATGAATCCAGGCGATGCTGAGGCTGAGGTCAAATTCAAGGAGATCAACGAAGCTTACGCGGTGCTCTCCGACTCGGAAAAGCGTGCGCGCTACGATCAGTTCGGTCATGCGGGGGTTGATCCCTCGGCGGGCGGCGGAGGAGGCTACGGCGATTTCGACGGCTTTGGCGGTATCGATTTCGGCGATATCTTCTCCAGCTTCTTTGGCGGCGGCGCACAGACCTCGAGACGCAATGCGCCCACAAGAGGAAACGATATCCGGGCGTCGGTCTCCATCTCCTTTGAGGAAGCCGCTTTCGGCTGCAAGAAAGAGATTTCCTACAACCGCATCGAAAAGTGCGATGAATGCGGCGGCTCGGGTGCGGCTAAGGGAAGCACTGCCGAGACCTGCTCTCACTGCGGAGGTACCGGTCAGGTTCGCGTGTCTCAGCGCACCATGATGGGCATGTTCCAGACCACCCAGACCTGTGATGCCTGCCGGGGTACCGGTAAGATCATCAAGAATCCCTGTACAGGCTGCCGCGGCACCGGCTATGTACGCATCAAGAAGAAGCTGGATGTGTCCATTCCCGCCGGTATTGATGACGGTCAGAAGGTTGCACTCCGCGGTCAGGGTGATGCCGGCAGAAACGGCGGTCCTGCGGGTGATCTGATTTTGGTTGTTACGGTAAGACCCCACACTGTTTTTGAGCGTGACGGCTACAATATTTACTGCGAGGTTCCTGTTACCTTCACCGAGGCGGCACTGGGTGCGGAGATTGACATTCCCACACTGGAGGGCGATGTGAAGTACACCATCCCTGAGGGAACTCAGACAGGCACCATGTTCACCCTCAGGGGCAAGGGCATTCAGCAGGTCAACGGAAAGAACAAGGGGGATCTGATCTTCAGCGTAGTCGTGGAGGTTCCCAAGAATCTCACCGATGCACAGAAGGAGCTGCTCCGTCAGTTTGATGCCACCTGCGGCAACACCAATCACACAAAGAAGCAATCTTTTTTAAAGAAAATATTCGGAAAAGATAAATAAAGGAGACATCCCATGGAATGGACTCAGCTGAAGGCGGTCTGTGCCGCCTCCGACCTTGATGAGGTTTGTGCGGTCATGAGCATGCTGGACAACGGTCTGATGATCGAGGATTACAGCGACATTGAAGAGGGATTGAACACCTGCTACGGCGATCTGATCGATGAGAGCATTCTCGAGGCAGATAAAACAGTGGCTGCGGTCAGCATATTCGTCCCCGAGGAGAAAAACTGTGCCGATTATGTTGCCTTCCTGCGCGAGCGCTTCACAGCAGCCGCACTCGATGTCAAGCTTTCACTTGCCGGCATCGACGAGAAGGACTGGGCAAACGAATGGAAGAAATATTACAAGCCGATCAAAACGGGCAACAGAATTGTGATCGTCCCCATGTGGCAGGATTATGATGCTGCCGAGGGTGAGCTGATTGTCAAGATGGATCCCGGCATGGCATTCGGAACCGGAACACATGAAACCACCAGACTCTGTGCATCGATGCTCGAAACCTATCTGAAGCCGGGCGACCGCATGCTGGATGTGGGTACGGGCAGCGGTATTCTTGCAGTCTGTGCTTCTAAGCTGGGAGCTTCTCATGTGAATGCTTATGATATCGACCCGGTGGCAGTTCGCGTGGCGATTGAAAATGCGGAAGCAAACGCCTGTAACAACATCACCTGTGAGGTTTCCGATTTGCTTGCTTCGGTTTCGCTTGAGAACGGTGTCTATGACATTGCCTGCGCCAATATTGTTGCCGAGATTATCATCCGAATGGCTCCCGACATCTCGCGCTATCTGAAAAAGGGTGCTCTGCTGGTCACCTCGGGCATCATCGACAAGTATGCGAATGACGTTATTACAGCAATGGAAGAAGCGGGCCTTTCGCTCCATGACCGCATCAGCGAGAACGGCTGGCATGCGATTGTTTTCAAGGCTTGATGCGGCATTTGAAAAAACATTTGAAAAATAATAGATAAAAAATACAAAATTTCAGAAAAATATTTGACAAATTGACGAAAACATAGTATAATAAGAGAAAATCCGCCGGATTTGAGTCGGAATATCTGTGTACATTCCACCATAATCAATTTCCGGCGTTGTTTTCGGTGCAGTCAGGGAGTTTTTATGCCCAGATTTTTTCTGTCCGCCGATCACATCTGCGGCGATACCGTTACCATCACGGGAGAGGATGCTCTCCATATTTCGCGCTCTCTTCGCATGCGCAGCGGCGAGAAGATCACGGTCTGTGACATGCAGAAGAACGAATATGAATGCGAGCTTGTATCCTTCACCGCCGATACGGTAAGTGCAAGGATTCTCGAAGCGAGAAAAAACGAGACAGAGCCGGTCTACCGCGCCATTCTTTATCAGGCGCTGCCCAAGGGCGACAAAATGGAATACATCGTCCAGAAGGCGGTGGAGCTTGGTGTTTCCGAGATCATTCCCTTCTCCTGCGAGCGCTGTATCTCCAGGCTTGATGACAAATCGGCAAAGAGAAAGACCGAGCGCTGGCAAAAGATTGCCGACGGAGCTGCAAAGCAGTGCGGTCGGGGCGCGCTTGTCCCGGTAAGAGAGCCAATGACATTTTCGGAGGCAATGAAGCAGGCATCGGGTGCGGACATTCCCCTCTTCTGTTATGAAGGAGACGGAACGACACCGTTATCCGCTTTTCTTTCGGATAAGGACAGGCTGGCGGGAGCGTCAATTTCCATCGTAATCGGACCCGAGGGCGGATTTTCTGTGAGTGAAGTGGAAAGAGTTGCTTCGCTCGGTTGTCCTCCTGTGGGGCTCGGCAAACGAATTCTGCGCTGTGAAACGGCGTCGGGCTTCGTACTTTCCTGCATATGCTTCGCGGCAGAGCTTTAAGCCGTTATCTTTTTGAAATTTCAGTTATGGGGTGAACGATTTTGACTAAGAGCAAAACAACCGGAATAGAGGTACTTACCGCAAAGGATCGCAGAAACAGTGATCTGATTTTCAATCGTATGATTGTCGTTCTCGTGGCGGCAGCCGCAGCGCTCTGCGGACTCTTTATCATCAAGCGTGATGCCATGAGCGGCATCTCCAAGACAGAGGTACTGTTCGTCGTGAACGTACTTCCCATCCTTACAATTGTCTGCGGCGTTCTCTTTGCTGCGGCACTGATTTATTTTATTCTGAAACGCGTCAAGGGTATCTCCGAGGCAGACAAGCTGATCACAAGCTACAGTCTGCTCGGCATGGCTTCTGTCCTTTTCTTTGTTACGCTTTTCTATAAGAGCCTGACCGGCATTTATGCCATTGCGGTTGTCATCGCGGCTGCCCTGCTCTATTTTGTATACTGTCTCTATGAAAGAGACTTCTTCTGGTGCTCTCTCACAGCAGCCTTCGGCAGCTTCCTGCTCCTTGCCGGACGCTCGGTTTCACCCCTGATCTCCTTCGGTGCGCTGGCACTGGCAATTGTCCTTTCGATCGCCGTCATCCTGCTCTTCCTCATGATGAAGAAGAACGGCGGAAAGCTGACTGTCGGCGGTAAAAAACGCAGCATCATGAAGCCCGGCTATCAGTATACACCCATTCTCGTGCTGGCGGCTGTTGTGCTTGCCTTTGCGGCGCTCACGCTGATTACCACCACCTTTGTTCTCTACTGCATCCTGGCACTTCTTGCGGTATATTTACTCATTGGCATAATCTACACCGTTAAGATGATATAAATCCCATCGCTTATATCCCATTCTCAATTTGCGTAAATTATGTATCTTAATATATTGAAAGGAGGCGCCATATGTCAAACAGATTGTTTCAGGGTATCATACACCAGATGAAAGAAGCTGTAGACCGTGTTATTGGCGTTATTGACGAAAACGGAGTGATCATCTCGTGCAGCGAGCTCATCAAGATCGGTGAGATCAGACAGAGTGTGCGTGACGAGATTGCCTATTCCACCGAAACGGTTACCAGTGGGGGTTATACATATCATCCCATCGGCAACAGTGCAAAGGCTGAGTATATCGTCTTTGTGGAAGGCGAGGACAAGATGGCGGAAAATACCGCTCAGCTTCTCTCCATTTCTCTTAACAATATTAAAAATCTCTACGACGAAAAATACGATAAGGGCTCCTTTATCAAGAATATCATTCTTGACAACATTCTGCCCAGCGACATCTATATCAAGTCGAAGGAGCTGCACTTCTCCTCGGAGGTTGTGCGCGTCGTATTCTTAATCAAGTTCTACGGAAAGAACGATCTGATCCCCTTTGATATGGTTCAGAACATGTTCCCCGACAAGAATAAAGATTACGTCATCAGCGTCGGCGAGCATGATATCGTCCTCGTGAAGGAGGTCAAGCCCACCACCGAGCTGAGAGAGATCGAAAAGCTCGCAAAATCCATCGCTGACACCCTCAGCGCTGAGTTCTATACAAAGGTTTCCATCGGTATTGGCACCACCGTTGACAACATCAAGGATCTTGCCCGCTCCTTCAAGGAAGCGCAGGTTGCCCTTGAGGTCGGTAAGGTTTTTGACACCGAGAAAAGCATCATCAGCTATGAAAATCTCGGCATCGGCCGCCTGATTTATCAGCTCCCCACTACCCTCTGCGAGATGTTCCTGCAGGAGGTATTTAAGAAAGGTTCACTTGAGAGTCTTGACCGCGAGACGCTCATGACCATTCAGTGCTTCTTCGAGAACAATCTGAATGTGTCCGAAACCTCCCGCAAGCTCTTCGTTCACCGCAATACGCTGGTCTACCGTCTGGAGAAGATCCGCAAGCTGACCGGTCTTGATCTGCGTGAATTCGAGCATGCAATCACCTTCAAGGTAGCGCTCATGGTCAGAAAATATCTGACCTCCAAACCCATTAAATTCTGACGCCAAGGTTCTGTCTCTCCATAACGGCGTCGGCATTTCATAATGAATTCCCGGCTTGTACGCAAAAGACATCTGTTTATTCTGCGTACAAGCTTTGATGTTATTTCTGTTTGCCGCCTGATTTCGCTATTTTATGACCCGGAGAAATGATTTAATATATGATCGAGTTTAAAAACGTAAAAAAGGTATATCCCAACGGTACGGTCGCGCTGGATAATGTCAATCTGCGTATTAACGACGGCGAATTTGTCTTTATCGTCGGAGCCTCGGGCGCGGGCAAAACCACGCTGATGAAGCTGCTGCTCCGCGAGGAAAAGCTGACCTCCGGCTCGCTGACCGTGGATGAATTTGATTTGAAGAAGCTGTCCAACTTCAAGGTGCCCTACTACCGCCGACAGCTTGGCGTTGTATTCCAGGATTTCCGCCTTTTCCCCAACAAGACGGTATACGAAAACGTGGCATTTGCCATGCGCGTCATCGGGGAGCCTTCCAAGGTGATTCGCCGCCGCGTGCCTACCATCCTCAGCATTGTGAATCTGCAGGATAAATATAACTGCTTTCCTCGTGAGCTTTCGGGCGGTGAGCAGCAGCGTGTGGCACTGGCAAGAGCCATGGCGAACAATCCCCGCATCATCATTGCCGATGAGCCCACCGGAAATATCGACCCGAAAATGTCGCTGGAAATTATGAATTTGCTCGTTAAGATCCAGAAAAAGGGTAAAACTGTTATTGTTGTCACCCATGAAAAAAATCTGGTAGACTATTTCAAGCAGCGCGTTGTCACCATCGGCGAAGGCGGCGTCATCAGCGACACGGTTGGAGGTATGTACAATGCGGAGGTATAGTCTCACCTATTTCATCGGTCAGAGCTTCAAGGGACTGTGGCGCAACGGCGTTATGTCGCTTGCTTCCATCACGGTACTCATGTCCTGTCTGCTGGTCATGGGAAGCTTTTCCCTGCTGCTGGCGAACATTAATTACAATATGGAAGAGATCGGTCTTCTGAACGAGATTGTTGTCTTTATTGACGAGAACAGCACTGATGAGCAGGTTGCCGCCATCGGTACCGAGATCAAAGGACTGGACAATGTGTCGGGTGTGCGGTTCATTTCCCGCGAGGAAGCTCACGAGAGTGAGATGGCAAAGCTCGCCGATCACCCCAATCTGCTGCAGCGTATGTCGCTGGACAAGGAAATTTACCGTCATTCCTATGTGATCACCTACAGCGACAACTCCAGAGTTTCCACCCTGCAATATCAGCTGGAGCATCTGGAAAATAAAGGTGTTTCCAAAATTATCTGCCGCACCGATCTCGCAGAAACCATCGAAAGTCTAAAGAGCGGCATTACCATGATCTTTATCTGGTTCCTCGCTATTCTGATGGTGGTCAGCATCTTTGTTATCATCAACACCATCAAGCTGGCAGTCTTTGCAAGACGGCAGGAAATCAGCATCATGCGCTATGTGGGAGCCACAAACTGGTTCATCACTCTGCCCTTCGTCTTTGAGGGCATTTTCATCGGTCTGCTTGCCGGCGGAATCGGTTATCTGCTCCAGTGGTATCTTTATACATACGTTTACAATATCATCATCACCGATTATAACATGATCTCGGTCATGGCTTATGCTGACATCAGCCATTATGTCATTGCCGCATTCCTTGCAATCGGTGTGGTCACCGGCATCATCGGCAGTTCGATCTCTCTGAGAAAGTACCTCCACGCTTAAACTGTAAGGCGCCTTGCCTTGGAAGGAATCTCATGAACAATAAGAAGTTATCGACCGTCCTCAAAAGGATGACAGGAGCGCTGCTGCTCTGCGGTATGCTCCTTTTATCCGTCCCCGAAAATACATCACCCGTTTATGCCGCAGGTGTCACCAGCGCCGATGTTTCGCGCATTGAGGCTGAGCTGGATGCGGCAGAAAGAGAGCGTCAGAAATACGAAAATCTTCTCTATACTGCAAGAAAGGGTGCTTCCAACGCCCTTGAAGAGAAGAATTATTTCGATTCTCTTGTTACCGCTACCGAAAAGAAAATCACTGCTGCTGAGGAGCTTATCGCTCAGTATACCAAGGAAATCGGTGAAAAAGAGCTTGAGATCGCAGGCAAGCAAACAGAATATGAGGAAAGCTATGAAAGCTTCCGTCAGCGACTTCGTCTTTCATATGAGGAAGGCTATGTAAGTTATCTTGAAATCCTTCTCTCAGCCGAAACCTTTACCGATTTTTTAGTGAGCATGGAGCGGGTCAGTGATGTTCTTGAGCGTGAAAGCTCGCTGATGGACAAGCTTGAAAAGGAAGAGCAGGAGCTGAACCGTGAGCTTGCCGAACTGAATACACTCAAGGCTGAGCAGGACGCAACCTATGCGACACTGAACGAGGACAAAGCGAAATACGAAGGACTCTCCGCTGAACGAGAAAATCAGGTAGCCAGCTATCAAAGCGATGCAAGCAAATATCAGACACTCTACAACGAAGCCAAAGCTGCCGAGCAAGAGCTCGATAAGGAGCTTGAAAAGACCCTGGCAGAGCTTGCAAAGAAGTCTGCAGCCTCTTATGTAGGCGGTGAATTCAACTGGCCGGTGGATCTTTCCATCAAGTACATCAGCTCGGGTTACGGCTGGCGTACCCTCTGGGGCAGCCGTGACTTCCATCTGGGTATCGACATTCCGGCAGCAAACGGCTCGAACATTTATGCTGCAAACAGCGGTACGGTTGTGACTGCCACCTATCACAAGAGCTACGGTTATTATGTTGTCATCGACCACGGCGGCGGAAAAGCAACCCTTTATGCTCACAGCAGCAAGCTTCTCGTCTCGGCAGGCGACAAGGTTACTCAGGGAGATGTCATTGCAAAGGTTGGAACCACAGGCTCATCCTCGGGCTATCACCTGCATTTTGAAATCCGTATCAACGGCACCACCACCGACCCGCTGAAATATGCGGACTTCGCTACACCTGCGGGGCTTGTTGTGGCGAAATAAGGAGAAGCTATGTCAAAGAAAATCTCGCTTGGCACCACCATCGTTCTGATGCTGCTTGCCGTGATTCTCACCTTCCAGATCACCTATCTGGCGGTAAACAACAAATACTCCCAGCGGATGAATGAGCTGACTGCCGAAAACAACGCTTATGAAAAGCTGTCGGCAGTAGATGCAGCCTTCCGAAGTCTCTACATCGGCGAGATCGATGAAAAGCAGGTCACCGATGGCATCATCGCCGGTTATATCGCGGGTACGGGCGACAAATACGCAACCTACATGAATACCGAGGCTTATGAAGAATTCATGTCAAGCCAGCGCGGTGAAGGTCAGGGAATCGGCGTTCTGGTTATCCAGAATGATGAATATAATGTCATCGAGGTTATCAGCGTCATGCCCAACTCGGGTGCGCTTGAAGCAGGCATTGAGCCGGGCGATCTGATTATCGGCATCGACGGACAGGACGCGGCTCAATTGGGTTATTACAACTCGGTCGCGGCGGTGAAGGGAGAGATCGGCACCACGGTGAAGCTGACTGTTCTGCGCGGTAATGAGACATTGGAATTTGAGGTTCTGCGCGGAACGGTGGAAACCATCACGGTAATGTCACACATGGTGGAAGGTTCTGCCGATGTGGGTTATATCAAGATTCTGCAGTTCACCTCGGTCACCCCCGAGCAGTTTAAGGCTGCCATAGCTGAGCTGCAGGGACTGGGCGCAACCAAGTTTGTCTTTGATGTCCGCTACAATCCCGGCGGAGAGCTGAACAGCATCACCACGATTCTCGATTATCTGCTTCCCGAAGGTCCCATCATCCGTGTTGTGGACGGTGAAGGAAACGAAGAGGTCACCTACTCGGATGCGGCAAGCTTTGATGCTCCCATCGCGGTGCTGGTGAACGGCAGTACGGCAAGTGCCGCCGAGCTCTTCTCCTGTGCGCTGAAGGATTATAATAAAGCGACGCTGGTAGGCACAACCACCTACGGCAAGGGCACCATGCAGACGGTCATTCCGCTCTCGGACAATTCCGCCTTCAGTGTATCCTACCGCATGTACAATCCCCCTTATTCGGACAACTATGAGGGAATCGGCATCACCCCCGATATCGAAGTTGAGCTGGATGAGGCGCTGGTAAATAAGAACATCTACAAGATTACCGATGCAGAGGACAATCAGCTTCAGGCTGCGCTTGCCGCTCTTGCTTCCAAATAAAAATACAATTACTACAGGAGATATTATAAAATGGCTAAGGAAATTTTAGTTACCGATGAGGGTTTGAAGAAGCTGAATGAGGAGCTGAACTATCTCAAAACCACCAAGCGCAAAGAGGTTGTGGAAGCGATTCGAATCGCCCTCTCCTTCGGTGACCTTTCGGAGAACAGCGAATACGACGAGGCAAAGAACGAGCAGGCAAAGACCGAAGCCCGCATCATCGAGCTGGAAGAAATGCTCAAGCATGTCAAGCTCATCAGCGAGGACGATATCCATACTGACTCGGTTAATGTCGGCGCAACCGTTAAGGTTTATGACATCGAATTTGAAGAAGAAATCGAATATTCCCTTGTAGGCTCCACCGAGGCAGATCCCCTTGCCGGCAAGATCTCGGATCAATCTCCCATTGGCCGCGCAATCATCGGCGCCAAGGTTGGAGAAACTGTTGATGTTGAAACTCCCGGCGGTTTGCTGCAGCTGAAGATTCTCGAAATCTCCAAGCGCGACAACTAAGTTTTTGAAAGGACCGGACGTATATATGAACGACAATCAGACAAAGAATCCCCAGAATGAATCCGAAGACCTTTCCGAGCTGATCCGTGTCAGACACGAAAAGCTCAATGCACTGAAGGCTGACGGACGTGATCCTTTTATCATTACAAAGTATGATGTGAAGGCTAAGGCATCTGAAATTCGAGAGAACTTTGAGACGCTGGAAAATACAGAAACCACCATCGCAGGTCGTATGATGTCCAAGCGCATCATGGGTAAGGCGTCCTTCTGCAATGTGCAGGATCTGTCGGGTAATATGCAGGTTTATGTCGCCCGCGATTCGATTGGCGAGGAAGCATATACACTTTTCAAGAAGTACGATATTGGTGACATCATCGGTGTCAAGGGTACCGTCTTCAAGACCCGTACCGGTGAGATTTCTGTTCACGCAACCGAGATCACTCTTCTCACCAAGAGCCTGCAAATTCTGCCCGAGAAATTCCACGGTCTGACCAACACCGACACCCGTTACCGTCAGCGTTATGTGGATCTCATCATGAATCCCGAATCCAAGGATACCTTCATCAAGCGCTCCAAGATCATCAGCACCATTCGCCGTTTCCTCGATGCACAGGGCTTTATGGAAGTCGAAACTCCCATGCTGGTCTCCAATGCAGGCGGTGCTGCAGCTCGTCCCTTTGAGACTCACTTCAACGCTCTGGACGAGGACTTCAAGCTTCGCATCTCGCTGGAGCTCTATCTCAAGCGTCTTATTGTAGGCGGACTTGAGCGTGTTTATGAGATTGGACGAGTCTTCCGCAATGAGGGTCTTGACACCCGTCACAACCCCGAGTTCACACTGATGGAGCTTTATCAGGCATATACCGACTACCACGGCATGATGGATCTCACCGAAAACATGTACCGTTATGTGGCGCAGGAAGTGCTGGGCACCACCACCATCGTCTATAATGGCGTGGAAATGGATCTCGGCAAGCCCTTCGAGCGTATCACAATGGTTGATGCGGTTAAGAAGTATGCGGATGTTGATTTTAATGAGATTCACACGCTGGAAGAAGCTCGCGCCATTGCAAAAGAAAAGCATGTAGAATTCGAGGAGCGCCACAAGAAGGGCGATATCCTCAACCTCTTCTTCGAACAGTATGTGGAAGAGCATCTGGTTCAGCCTACTTTCGTCATGGATCACCCTGTTGAGATTTCCCCGCTGACCAAGCGCAAGCCCGAAAATCCCGAATATGTTGAACGTTTCGAGTTCTTCATGAACGGCTGGGAAATGGCAAACGCATACTCCGAGCTCAATGATCCCATTGATCAGCGGGCACGCTTCGCCGAACAGGATGCTCTCTTTGCAGCAGGCGATGAAGAAGCAAACCACACCGACGAGGACTTCCTCAACGCGCTTGAGATTGGTATGCCTCCCACAGGCGGTATCGGATATGGTATTGACCGTATGTGTATGCTGCTCACCGACAGCGCGGCGATCAGAGATGTATTGCTCTTCCCCACAATGAAATCCCTCGACAACTAATCCCCTTGTGGCACAAGGGTTTGCGGGTTTCTAAGGTATGATTTTGGAGCATTTTACACCTAATTTACACCATTTGACTTATGAGCCCACAATAACGACCTCTGAAAAGACACTTTTGCAGGCACGCAAGGGTGTTTTTTCTTTTGCTTTACCCCACATTTTACCCCCGTCTCAAACATGGGATGGCATACATATTCTGCCTGTTTATAAGAATGCTGCTGACCGTCAGCAACACTGTTATAAGCATACAGAAACCCACGCAGGAGCGCACAGGAACGCCACCAAGCACATGAAACAGCAAAGACAACCACGTGTTCACCGCAAAAAAGAATCCCCCAGAAACGCTTAAAATGGCGCTCTGAGGGAGTATATATTGATAAGGTAGATTCAGTTATAATACTGGGTCTACCTTCTTTTTTTGCGCAAAAAAAGAGAGCCAATCCACCAGATAGTGAATCAACTCTCAATAATATGATTAGGACATTTTCTTTCAGCTCACGCCTACGTCAGTCTGTGGGAACTGTCTCGAACCCTATCGAAGCTCCATGCACAACCGAAACTGACCCGGCTGTACACTTCATCACTGCAGCAACAGTCTTGCTGTTACCTGTTAATATTATACCCGATTCCTCGAAAATAGTCAAGGAAAAGTCAGGCAGCTCGGTGGAGCTGCCATTTTTTGTTTCTGAATATTTTACACCCACAAAATATCAGATTGGTTTTTGATTTTCGGTTACTTCGTGTAACCACGAACATCCTCGATAAACGTGTGATTACGCAGATGCTCCTCATACGACTCCTTGATGATTTGATAATTGATATCGACTTCACCGTTCGTCAGCTCACGTTCTTTGAGGAATTTTTCATACTTGTCGTACACCTTGAAGATTCGATTGAACTCTTCTCGGGAGACCATTGTGTTCTTGTTTTCAACTTTTGTCGCAAAGTCGATGATGCGGTCACGGCTGTTTTGAACGAATATCTCTTCCAGCACTTTAACGACATCAGCGAATTTCTCGCCCATCTCCTCGATAAATCTATCGTAGGTGACCGCTCTGTCGTTTACCCATTGCATCCAACTGTCGCGCTTGGCAATGTTGTCCGCAGAGTAATGACCGTTGACATCCTGCAGAAGAATCTTCACAGCCTTCAAAGTTTCAGCCGTTTCGATTTTCTCCTGCTTTTTCTGTTTGAAGTATTTTCTGACGTTCATGATTGCCGGTACAGCTTTTCCCTTGAAGTCAAGGATACCGCCGATAATTTGAATCACCAGAAATACGCCAACGATAATGCCGCCAACTGTGGCGGGCAATTTTAAGTATTCAATGAAACTAACCATAGGGCTTACTCACCCGCTTTCTGTGCGGGTGGGTTGACTACCTTAGTCATAGAGCAAAGACTATCAATCAGCTTGCTGACAACAGCAAGGTCGATGTCATAGTTGACTGTATCGGCAGATGCTTCAACCATAGCAAGAACCCATTCTTTACGTTCAGCGCCGGTTTCAAATTTCGTTTCGGCAATTTCCATATAGTCCATGACCATGTCAAGCAGAGCGTTCCAGTTCTTTTCCTTCACCGCTTTCTTAACATACTCAACAAGTTTGATGACCAGAGGAATAGCCGTTGCCAAACCAGCAAGGATTGATACAGCAAGTTCCAACCACTCCATATACGTTACCTCCTAAAGTTATATTGAGGGACTCTCATCGCTGCCGTTTTTATCGACTTGGGAGAACCCGTTAGCTTTCGCTGTCTCAAAAGTGATACCGCCTTCTTTATGGTCAGACTTCGCCATATTCAAATAGAATGAGCACACAACACCATGCGCTGTCCACGGCAGTCCAACCATAGCTGAGAGCCACGGTAAGGAACCAAGATAGCCCTTATAAATACAAAGAGCGGCGAGCAACAGCCCACCGATTGTTACGACCCATAAGAGCCACCTGATATCAGCAATCAGTTTCTGAGAATAATCCAATCGCTTTCCTTTTTTACCACTTTTGGACACACATTTTTGTGCACCCATCTTCTTCATTACGCTTTACCCATAATCTGGGCGAAACGATAGAGGACGGTTATAAACTGTTCTCTCGTGAGAACGTCCGCCCACATACAGTTCGGTTCGCCATCAACGGTAGAACCGTTGCCGTTAATCAAACCGTTACTGATAGCCCATGCACGAGCTGCTTCGCTCCACTGACCTGCGTCATTGTCCTGAAGCTCTTTACGCATTTCGAGCCACATTTCTTTGAATTTAGCCGCATCCATATCATCGTCCTCCGTTTCCAAGATTTCGGCATCCAGCCGTCTGTTTACCTCTTCTGCGATAGCAGAATGGCGTTCATATAAGTAATCGCCGGGGCAGGACTTGTAAGCGAACCAACGGTGTACCGTCATATTCTGCTTGTCCGTTTCACCAACGAGGGATTTGTCTCCAAGCCATCTGAGCCGCTTGATACCGGGGTTGCGCTTGCAGATATCCACAAGCAACCGGATAAGTCCTTCGTATGCGGCATCGGTGACAGCATAAGGATGTGTGGTGTCGCTGGCAACTTCAATGGTGATGGCTCTATGGTCGTTGTCAGAGCCTGAGATTCCGTTCACTCTGATGGGGTTACCATTCTTGTCTTTGCCGCCCGAACACCATGCGCGGTCTTTTTCCTCGACATACATACCAATCCTGCCATCCTTGCCAACACCGTAGTTGGACGAAGCGCCTCTGGATGATTTGGCAAACAAAGCGCCGAGTGATTCTACGGTACACTGTCCTACAACACAGTGAATCGTAACTGTGTCAATCTCACCACGTCTTGGGCTTGTCTTGTTCGGTGAAATCAACGTGTAATCAACGAGTGGGCTGTTGCTCATAGCCACATCCCCTCCTTTCTCTGTACTTGCGTACTTATCAAAGTAAACCTGTCCGTAATTTGCACGCTTCTCTTGGACAGAAATTCCCTGATTGGCGGGACGCTCAAATTTGAACAGTATCTCATTCGATGCCTCTAAAACAGAAGTGGCGTTCCTGAGTAAATCAAGAACGCCGCGATATCCGTCATTCAGTTCTTTCCATAAGAAATCGAGCTGCATATCCAAGTCACCGATTGACTTGCCTGCCGCCTGTGCAAAGTTCAGCAGATTCTGCTTTCGGCTCCAGTATGTCCACTGGGCAAGACCGTAGCCTGCGGAATCCTTGACAAAGTTTGTGTACGTACCATTGTCAACAGATTCTGTATATGTAGCGTCGGTGTAACCAAGCTTCTTTTCAAAAGTCTGCTGCAGGTTTTTGGGATTCAATGCAGATTCAGCATAGAGGTTGCCCATAAGACCCGCTACGCCGAAATCATTTAATCCCTTGGATTTCAGATAGTTCCATATGCGCTGTTCGTTTGAAGCCATATGAACCCACCTCCTTTGCTTATAAAACTACACTTTGGTTACGCCTCAGATTCTTCAGAACCCTCGGTGTAAACCTCCCAGCCTGCGGGATAAGCAACAGGACTCCATACGTTATTGTCGATGGTAGAAATGTAAAGCACTCCTTCG
>JAFQEJ010000056.1 GCA_017399105.1 Clostridia bacterium | reverse complement strand
GATGCAACATGAAATCGTTGTGTTGAGGGAGCGGTACGCCGGGGCCTTGGTCCCGCCGCCTGAAATAACCGATATCCTACAAAACGGCGGGAGTAAACCCCCGCCCTACGGTGAAATTGCATATCCCCGGACAGCGGGAACACTTTGTCGAATGGGGAGAATTTTTTGACAGGTGTTGGGAGGCTCTCCATACGGTGCACACTCGCCGTCAGGAATAATTCCCGCAGAACTTGACAATACTCCTCCTATATGATATAATAAAGTAAATATCGATCAATATCACGGAGGTATCATCATGAAGATCACGAAAGATTCCATTATCGGCGACGTTCTCGACGAAGCACCCGAGACCGCGAAGTTCTTCCTTGAAATCGGCATGCACTGCCTGGGCTGTCCTTCGGCTCGCGGCGAGAGCATTGAGATGGCTTGCGAGGTTCACGGCACAGACGCTGACGCGCTGGTTGAAAAGATCAACAGCTTCCTCGAATCCAAATAAGTATGCGCTGGCGGGCAAGGTTTTGTCCGCCTTTTGCTGTAAAACAGGGGTATTATGATGATTCGCTTATCTCCGAGGCTTGCGGCGGTGGCTTCTCTTGTACGCGAGGGCGCCTTTCTCGCCGATGTGGGCACCGATCATGCACAGCTCCCTGCCGCTCTTATGGAATGCGGCAAAATCAGGGGAGCCGTCGCTTCAGATGTAAATGAGGGACCTGTCGCTCATGCGAGGGAGACTGTCCGCGCCTGCGGCTTTGAGGGGCAAATTGATGTTCTTCTCACCGACGGTCTTGCGGGGCTTGAGAGCTATGCGCCTACCGATATTGTCATCGCAGGCATGGGCGGCGAGCTGATCCGCGACATTCTTGCCGCATCTCCCATCCCGAAAAAGAGCGGTGTGCGTCTGATTCTTCAGCCGATGACCATGCAGCGTGAGCTGAGGGAATATTTGAGCACCGGTCATTTCCATATCAGCCGTGAGCTGTTATCCCTCGACAGCAATCTGAACGGCAGGTTATACAGTATTCTCTGCGCCGAATACAGAGCGGATGATGCAGAGTCTCCCTACAGTGAGCTTGAGCTTGTGGTCGGCAGGCGGCTGATTGAGGAGCGTCCCGCGCATTTTGAAGCTTACATCGCGCGGCATCTTGAGATTCTCGATGTTCGCATCGGCGGCATGGATAAGGCGGGACTTGATACATCCGGGCTGAAGGCACTGCGGTGGGATATCGCGGCGTTATTATGAGGTGGATTATGACTGTTATCGAATTATATCAATTTTTGAATGAGCGCATTCCAGCGTCTCTCTCCTGCGACTGGGACAACGACGGGTTGATGTGCGCGCCCGACCGAAGCCGCGAGGTAAAGTCGGTTCTCCTTGCGCTGGATGTCACCGAGGCGGTCATCGATGAGGCTGTGGTTGGCGGCTATGATGTGATTCTCTCGCACCATCCGCTGATCTTCCGTCCGCTGAAGAATCTCTCGGGGGGCGATCCGTGCTCCCGCAAGCTGCTGAAGCTGGTACAGAATGGCATTGCTGTGATGTCCTTCCACACGAGGCTGGATGCGCTCCGGGGCGGCGTGAATGATGTGCTGGCTTCTCTCCTGTCGCTTGAAGGAGTTGAGGCTTTCGGTCACGAGGGTGAGATGATCGGACGGATCGGTTCCCTGCCCTCTCCCATGGCATTTGCCGATTTTGCAGGGTTGGTGAAGGAAGTGCTCCATGCGCCTCATGTAAGCTGTGTGGACTGCCATCGCCCTGTGACGAAGGTTGCTCTTGTGGGCGGCGACGGCAAGGATTTCATGAAGGATGCTCACCTTGCGGGGGCGGACGTCTATCTCACCGGCACGCTCAGCTACAATATGATGGTGGATGCCGACGAGCTGGGATTGGGCTTGATTGAAGCGGGGCATTTCCACACCGAGCAGCCGGTGCTTCGGTTCCTTGAGCGAATCCTTCTTGAATGGGATGGGACGCTTCGCATCACGCTGACCGACAGCAATCGAGTGATCACCCTATAGACAAACTGTTTTTTGATGATTTTTTGCTCTCTGCGGTTGGTTGTACTTGAATTATACACAAATAAATGGTAAAATAATTGTAATTGTTCTTTTTGGGGGAATTTGAAAATGCGTAAAACAAAAATCATCTGCACCCTCGGCCCTGCTTCCGAAAAAGAGGAGATTCTGCGCGAAATGATCAGCGCCGGTATGGACGTGGCAAGACTGAATTTCTCGCACGGCACCCATGCCGATCACAAGGAAAAGATGGATCTTGTGAAGAAGCTCCGCGCTGAGATGAAGCGGCATATCGCCATCATGCTCGACACCAAGGGCCCCGAGATCAGACTGCATAAATTCGCAGGCGGCAGAGTCAAGCTGGAGGTTGGCCAGACCTTCGCCCTCCTTCCCGAGGAGATCGAGGGAGATAACACCAGAGCTTCGATCACCTACAGCCAGCTTTACCGCGACGTCAGACCGGGCACCCACATCCTCATCGACGACGGTCTGATTGATATGGAGGTTGAGCGCGCCGACTGCTCCGCCATCCTCTGCCGTGTCATCAACGGCGGCTTTATCTCGGATCGCAAGGGCATCAATGTCCCCGGCGTGAAGCTGTCGCTCCCCTTCCTCAGCGAGAAGGATAAATCGGACATTCTCTTCGGCGTGGAGCAGGATGTGGACTTTATTGCCGCCTCCTTCACCCAGTGCGCCGACGACATTCTCTCCATCCGCGCCGAGCTTGACCGGGCAGGCGGACAGGACATCAAGATCATTGCAAAGATCGAGAACGCTTCGGGCGTTGCCAACATCGACGAGATTATCAACGTATCCGACGGCATTATGGTAGCGAGAGGCGACATGGGCGTGGAGATTCCCTTCGAGGAGCTGCCCGTAATTCAGAAGGAGCTGATCGCCAAGAGCTACCGTGCGGGCAAGCAGGTGATTACCGCCACCCAGATGCTGGAAAGCATGAGAAGCAATCCCCGTCCCACCAGAGCCGAAGCGACCGACGTGGCAAATGCCATCTATGACGGCACCAGTGCGATTATGCTCTCGGGTGAGACTGCGGCGGGCTCCTATCCCGTTGAGGCGGTCAAGACCATGGCAAGACTTGCTCTGCACACCGAAAGCAAGATCGACTACAAGGCGAACATTACCCAGGCAAAATTCTCCCAGATCGGCATGGGAAGCTACTTCAACGTGACCTCTGCCATCTCCCACGCCACCTGCACCACCGCTCAGGATCTCAGAGCGGCGGCGATCATCACGGTGACAAAATCGGGACAGACTGCCCGTCACATCAGCAAGTACCGTCCCGAGACTCCCATCATCGGCTGCTCCTGCATCGAAAAGACCTGCCGTATTCTGTCGCTCTCCTGGGGCGTCACTCCCCTGCTGATCGATGAAAAGACCAACTCGGATGAGTTATTTTCCCACGCGGTTGAGATGACCTACGCAAACGGGCTTGTGAATTTCGGCTCGCTGGTTGTCATCACAGCAGGCATCCCGGTAGGGGTCACAGGCACCACAAACATGCTCAAGGTTCAAATCGTAGGTGATGTGCTGGTCACCGGCACCGGCATCGTGAAGGAATCGGTCTGCGGTCCTCTCTGCGTCTGTACCGACGAGGATCAGGCGCTCTCCAACTTCAAGGACGGCGATATTCTGGTCATTCCCACCACCTCCAACCGCATCATCAGCATCCTTCGCCATGCCAGCGGCATTGTCTGTGAGCGTGACGGCGCCGACTCCCATGCGGCAATTGTGGGACAGACGCTGAACATCCCCGTGATTGTAGGTGCTCCCGGCGCGACAAAGCTGCTCAAGAGCGGCACCACCGTCACCATCGACGGCAGAACGGGAACGGTATACACGGGCAACAGACAGCCGTAGTCGATAAGTAAACTTATAATTCGCATTGCCCGCGGCAATAGACAGCCGTAGTCGATAAGTAAAGTTATAATTCGCGTTGCCCGCGGCAATAGACAGCCGTAGTCGATAAGTAAAGTTATAATTCGCGTTGCCCGCGGCAACAGGCAACCGTAGTCGATAAGTAAAGTTATAATTCGCGTTGCCCGTGGCAATAGACAACCGTAGTCGATAAGTAACGTTATAATTCGCGCTGCCCGCGGCAACAGACAATACCCATCCCGACAATACCAATGAATACATTTAGGAGGATCATCTTTTGATTATACAACTTGAAGAAGCAAAACACACACTGGAAGGCTACCGTGCCGACCTTGCAGAGCTTGCGGAGGCGCTGAAAATCAGTGAGCTGCGCGAAAAGGTAAAGGAATACGAGGAAGAATCGCTGAAGGACGGCTTCTGGAACGATCAGGTAAACTCCACCAAGATCATGCAGCAGAAGAAGGTCTGCGAATACAAAATCGAAGCCTATGAGAAGCTCAACGCAAAGCTGGAGGATGCCATCGCTCTCGCCGAAATGGCAATCGAGGAAAACGACGAAAGCTGCACCGACGAGGTACTCTCCGAGCTGAAGGAAATCGAAGCTGAGGAAGAGCGCCAGAGAATCGAGGTTCTGCTCTCGGGCGAATATGACAAGAACAATGCCATCGTTTCCTTCCATCCCGGTGCCGGCGGTACCGAGGCGCAGGACTGGGCGCTGATGCTCTACCGCATGTACACCCGCTGGGCTGAGCGTCACGGCTACAATGTCAAGCTCATCGACTGGCTGGACGGCGAAGAAGCAGGTCTGAAGAGTGCCACCATTTCGGTGGAGGGCATCAATGCCTACGGCTATCTCAAGAGCGAAAACGGCGTTCACCGTCTGGTGCGCGTCTCTCCCTTCGACTCCTCGGGACGCCGCCACACCTCCTTCGCATCGGTGGAGGTTATGCCCGAATTTGACGACGACGGCACCATTGAGATCCGCGAGGAGGATCTGGAAATCACCGCTCACCGCTCCAGCGGCGCAGGCGGACAGCACATCAACAAGACCGACTCTGCCATTCGTATTCTGCACATTCCCACCGGTATTGTGGTCGGATGCCAGACCGAGCGCAGCCAGCTCCAGAACAAGGAAACTGCCATGAAGATGCTCAAGAGCAAGCTGATGGAGATCAAGGAGCGCGAGAAGCTGGAGAAGATCGACGATATCAAGGGGGTCAAGACCAACATCGAGTGGGGCGCGCAGATCAGATCCTACGTCTTTATGCCCTATACGCTGGCGAAGGACACCAGAACCGGCTACGAGGACGGCAACATTCAGGCGGTCATGGACGGAGATATTGACGGATTCATCAATGCTTATCTGAAGGATAATGCCAAAAACTGAGAATACCATTTCATGCACGGAGGCCTTTGGTTTCCGTGCTTTTTTTATCGTTATATACAAAATTAATGCAATTAATTTATCCATTCTGCCTATTTACAACAGGAGGGCGGAAAGGTAAAATAAAGGTAGGATCGAAATGATCCATCAGTATATGACCGACGACAAAAGGGGGTTTTACAATGAAACCGTTTGTTATTAAAGAAACTTACAACACCGGCGACTATACCGTAGCCGCTGCCAATCTGCTCGATTACGGCGCCGATCCCACCGGTACTGCCGACAGCTCTGCCGCGCTTCAGGCTGCCATTGACGAGATTCACGGCATCGGCGGAGGTGTCATCTATCTGCCCGAGGGAAGCTATGCGCTGAGGGAGCGCATCGAGGTCAAGACCGCAGTCACCCTGCGCGGTGAATGGATTTCCCCCGAAAGGGAAGCATGCTCTGACAAGGGTACCCTTCTGCTCTGTTATGCCGGACGCGGCGAGGAAGAAGGCGAGGCTCAGATCACCATGCGCGCCTGCACGGGTCTGAAGGATGTGACACTTTTCTATCCGGAGCAGGATTTTGAGTCACCTGTTCCCTACTCTCCTGCCGTCAGACAGCACGGCGTTGACAGCGTGACGCTGGAAAATGTAACCATGATCAACCCCTGGCTGGGCGTTCAGTGCGGCTCGGATGCCAATGAGCTGCATTATCTCAAGAATGTCTATATCTCTCCCATCAAAACCGGCTTCTTCATGGATATGACCACCGACATCGGACGCATGGAGAATCTCAACATCTCCCCCCGTTATCTCGCCGAGTTCTGCGGCATCGAGCTTGAAAGGGTTCAGCGATACATGCTTGCCAATGCCACCGGTGTCTGCATGGGACGCTCCGACTGGGAGTACGGCTATGCCATCCATGTGGAGTGGTGCAATGTGGGCTTTATGATCACCTCCTTCAAGGACAGCGGCCCCAACACACAGCTCTCGGATCTGCGTCTGCACAACTGTCAAAACGGCTTCAAGCTGATCAATGTGAATCCCTACGGCGTTGCGCTCTCGGACAGCGTGATCTCCTGCGACATTGAGGGGCTTGAGGCTGCCATCATCAGCGATGCCAAATTCGAGACGGTCATGCAGTTAAACGGCGTCGATCTGATCGGTCCTTACAAGCATCTGGTTGTACACAAGGGCAGCGGTCAGCTCTCCTTCGTCAACTGTCGCTTTGAGGACTGGACCGATGCTGCTTTTCTCCAGATGAAGGGCGGTCTTTCGGTGGAGCAGTGCAGTTTTGCGGGATCGGGCAGTCATTTTGATCTGAAGGAAGGCATCGGCGGCTGTCAGATTCTCGGCTGTGAGTTCGGCGGTGAGCTGCGCATCGATTGTGACAAGGCTGCAGAGGAGGAGCTTGTTTTTTCGGAGGCTCCACTGAATCTGAATGTGGCGCCCCGCGGCGGTCACAAGCCTTATCCCTACGGCGCAAAGCCTGCGTCCGATGCGCTCTATCTCGTCACCGATTTCGGTGCGGCGGCTGACGGTGTAACCGACAACACGGAGGCTTTCCAAAAGGCACTCAATGAAGCCTCAAAAACGGGCGGCATTGTCTATGCTCCCGCAGGCTGGTATCGCTTTGACGGCAGCATTCATGTGCCCTGCGGCGTTGAGCTGCGCGGTGTATTTGAGGTTCCCTGCCACACCATGGGCGGCGGTACGGTGCTTCAGCCCTTCGCTGACAGGGACAACGAGGATGGTGCTCCCTTTATCACCCTCGGCGAAAAAGCCGGTGTGCGCGGTATTGTCATCCATTATCCCGAGCAGGATCCCGCAGAGCCTCACAAGTACCCCTGGACGCTCCAATCCCGCGGTAAGTTCTGCTATGTGATCAACACCGTCTTTGTCAATCCCTGGCAGGGCGTTGATTTCGCAAGCTATCCATCTGAGGGACACTATATCTCCTACATCTCGGGCGCTCCCATCCGCTGCGGTATCTTCGTGGGCAGCAACGAGGGCGAGGGCTGGGTTGAGAATATTCAGTACAATCCTCACTACTGGTTCCGCTGCTCCCTGCCCAATGCGCCCACAGGCAAGGACTGGCACAGCTTCTGGCACAATCAGATCAAATATCTGGAGGCACTCAAGTTCGGATACAACGAGTGTGAGCATCTGCTTGGCACCTTCGTCTTTGCGGCGCTCCACGGGCTCATGTTCGTCAATCAGGACGGCAAGGGTACATCGGGCAAATTCATCGGTCACGGTACCGACGGCGGCGAAAACGGTCTTTACATCGAGGGCATCGGGGATGCCGATCTGATCAACACCGAGCTTGTCACCATTGAATCGCCCAACACCCGCGTCTACATGCTCACAGCCGAGGGGGCGACAGGCAAGGCGAGAATGTACAACACCCTCATGTGGGGCGCGCCTCATTATGCGGTGGTCATTGGCGGCGGAGATGTGGACATGCAGCAGACCAACTTCGTGCACTCGGGCAACATGTCGATCACGGTCAACGGCGGCAAGGCTTCCTTCTCGGCATCCTACCTCTACACCAACAAGAACAATGTGACTGTCAACGGCGGCAAGTGTGCTCTTGTCGGAAATATGACTCCCAGACGCGCCGAAAAGCGTATCGACTGTGCTCCCGCGATGGACATCGAGCATAAGGGCGGCGAGATTACCGAGCACTTCAACTGGAGCAAATAAGCTTCATTCGAATGTAAATTCTGCTGTTCGTATTGACAATCCCCATGTGATTATGGTACAATATAGAAAATAGAGGTTCCCTCTTTGTAAATTCAGAAAAGGATGATACACCTATGAAAAAGATTCTCTGCATCGGCAGCGTTACCACCGACGTTATCGTTACTCCTGCCGATTCGATCCCGACTCCCGGTACTCTTCGTTATGTAAACTCCATCACCACCCATGTGGGCGGCTGTGCTTCCAACGCTGCCATCGACATGGCTAAGATCGGTGTTCCGGTTGCGCTCTCCTGCAAGGTTGGCTGCGACTCCTTCGGCGATTTCGTCAAGAAGACCGCTTCCGAGGCAGGCGTTGATGTGAAGGGCGTGCTTCAGGATCCTTCGGTTTCCACCACCGTTTCGATCGTTTGCGTTTCCTCCACCGGTGAGCGCAGCTTCCTCTACAATCCCGGCTCTACCTCCGCTTTCGTGAAGGAAGACATCACTCCCGATGTTTATGATGACTGCGACATCGTTTTCGTTGCCGGCATCAACCTGCTCTCCTCCTTCGACGGCAAGCCCTGCGCTGAGTTTATGGCTGAAATGCAGGCTAAGGGCAAGTACACCGTAGCCGACACCGCCTGGGACTCCGAGGGTATCTGGCTGCCCAAGGTTAAGGATGTTATTCCTCACCTCGACCTCTTCATGCCCAGCATCGACGAGGCCATCAAGATTTCGGGCAAGGAAACTCCCGACGAGATCGCTGACTTCTTCTTTGAGCTCGGCGCCAAGAACGTTATCATCAAGGTCGGCAAGGACGGTGCCTTCATCTGCGAGGGCGGCAAGGCTCGCTACACCCTGCCCACATACCGCAAGATCAAGCCCAAGGATTCCACAGGCGCAGGCGACTCCTTCTGTGCAGGCTTCCTCTCCGGTCTGGCATGCGGCTGGGACTATGAGCGCAGCGGCAGATTCGCAAATGCGGTCGGCACACACTGCATCATGGAAATCGGTGCTTCCACCGGTATCAAGTCCATGGACGAGATCCTTCACTTCATGGAGGTTACTCCCTTAGAGTAAAGAGTTTATCGCATTGCATGCGCTAAACGCCGGATATTGATTTTATCGATCAATATCTTCTTACATATCAAATTTTCAACTGCCGCACCGGTCCTGCGATCTCTGCGGCAGTTTATTCTGCAGAGGAGAGGTGAATATGGTCAGGTTATACTCCAAAATATTACTTGGCGTGAAAATAACGGGAGCACTTTCCCTGACGGTCGGCATCGTTTTTGCGCTGAGCAATCCCGATTTCAATGTACGCTTTTACACCTGCATCGGGCTTGTCATGCTGCTCTATGTGGTATGCATGAGCCTCTCCGACTATGGCATGGATAAGCTGATCTATCTTGTCGATCGGCATCCGAGAGCGCCGCTCTATACGCTGCTCACCTGTCTGCCTCTCTACTTTTGCGAGCTTGTGGTGGGCATGATTCCCCTCTTCAGTTATGAGGTGTGGTTTATGACCAATCTTCCGGTGCTCATTCTCATGGCGATGCCGCTAACTTCGGTTGCCGAGGTATGGCGTGATCTGAAGTACAGGCAGGTATACTTCTGGCTCTTCCAGATTGCAGTGCATGCGTTGATTATTCTGACAACACAGCTCTTTATGCGGCAGTTTATGTAATCATCCAAGGGTTATCTCAGTGCTTTTTGTGAGATAGCCCTTTTACATTTTTCTTTACAAACGGGTTGTTCTGTGTTATAATTTTCATAAAATCGCAGAGAAACAACTGCGGCAGATCACGCTCGGAGGTCAACATCATAATGAAACGAACTGTTTTCGAGGGAAATGCCCTCAATGAAATTTCTTTCCCGCTTGGCGGAATCGGTGCGGGCTGTATCGGACTGGCAGGAAACGGCAGACTCATTGACTGGGAAATTTTCAACCGTCCCAACAAGGGAAGCACCAACGGAAATTCTCACTTCGCCATCAAAGCGACGAAGAACGGAAAGCTTCTTGATGCCCGCGTCATCAACGGCGATGTGAATACCAATCTGACCGGCACGCTCGGACGAGGCTTTGGCTTGGGTCTTAATGCCGCTTCCATGGCGGGATTCCCTCATTTCCGCCGCTGTACCTTTACAGGAGAGTTCCCGATTGCCATGCTGGATTTTGCCGACGAATGCTTCCCCGGCGAGATCAGACTGACAGCATGGAGTCCGCTGATTCCTCTGAATGATAAGGATTCCGGCATTCCCGCCGCTTTCTTTGATTTTGCGGTGACCAACACGGGGGAGGATATACTTGATTATACGGTTTCGGCTTCTCTCAAGAATCCTTATGCCGATGCGGTCAACGAATATTGCTCCGAGGGAAAGCAGCACGCGATCTTTCTGAAACAAACCAAATATGCCCCGGACAGCCCCGAATACGGAGACATGACCCTTGCAACCGACACGGTGGGTGAGGTATCCTACCAGCAATACTGGTATCGCGGCAGCTGGTTTGACGGGCTTGAGCGCTACTGGCGAAATTTCACCGAAAATGACAGCTATGAGAATCGCGTATATGACACGCCGGGCAAATCGGATACGGCAAATCTGGCGGTCAGATGTCAAGCGAAGCCCGGTGATACGGTTCATTTCCGTTATGTAATCACATGGAGCAGCCCCAACTGCCGCAATTACTGGAATCCATACACCAGACAGGACGAAAAGGGGAATTCCGTCGATGTGACATGGAAGAATTACTACGCGACGCTCTTTGAAGATTCCTGCTGCACGGCAAAATATGCGCTCACTCAGTGGGACAGGCTGTGGGAAGGAACAAAGCTTTATCATGACGAGCTGTTTGCATCAACCATGCCGGAAGAGATTATTGAAGCGATATCAGCTACCACCTCTGTACTGAAATCTCCCACCATTCTGCGGCTGGAGCATGGCGAATTCTACGGCTGGGAGGGTGTACATGAAAACAGAGGCTCCTGTGAGGGCACCTGTACCCATGTCTGGAATTATGCTTATGCCCTTTGCTTCCTCTTCCCCGGTCTGGAGCGCTCGATCAGAGAGACCGATTTTACATACAATACCAACGAAAGCGGCAAGATGTCCTTCCGTATGACCCTTCCCCTCGGACGCGAGCAGAACACATTCCGTGCCTGTGTGGACGGTCAGATGGGCGGTGTGATCAAGACCTACCGTGAATGGAAGCTGTTCGGCGACGACAATTGGCTGAAAAAGCTGTGGCCTGAGGTAAAAAAATCTCTTGAGTATGCATGGAGTCCCGAAAATCCCGACCGATGGGATGCAGACAGAGACGGTGTTCTTGAGGGGCGTCAGCATCATACGCTGGACATGGAGTTATTCGGACCTTCCTCCTGGCTGGAGGGATTCTATCTGGCAGCACTCCTCTGTGGCGCTGAGATGGCTGAGCGCATGGGTGAGCCCGAGACGGCTTCCGAATACAGACGGCTGTACAGCGCCGGCAAGAAATGGTGCGATGAAAATCTGTTCAACGGTCGCTGGTACACACAGAAGGTGGATTTGAAGGACAAAGCAATCCTTGATTCCTTCGGTGCCGATGATTACTGGAACGCAGAGTCGGGTGAAATTAAATATCAGATCGGGGAAGGCTGCATCATTGACCAATGTCTGGCACAGTGGCATGCAAACATCTGCGGTATCGGCGAGATTTATGATAAAGATCAGCTTCACACCGCGCTGATGAGCCTGTATGAGAACAACTTCCTCTCTGATATGCGCTCGCACTACAACACCTTCCGACTCTTCGCGCTGAATGACGAGGCAGGCACCATCATCTGCAGCTATCCGAAGGATATCACTGCCCCTGCAATTCCCATTCCCTATGCGCAGGAATCCATGCACGGCTTTGAATATGCGCTGGCGGGACTGATGATCTCGGAGGGGATGATTGATGAGGGAGTATCTGTTGTAAAAGCGATCCGCGACCGCTACAGAGGCTATAACCGCAATCCATGGAACGAGATTGAGTGCGGCTCCAATTATGCACGCAGCATGGCAAGCTATGCTTTGATCCCGATATTCAGCGGCTATCAATTTGCTATGCAGGAGAAAACGATCGGATTTGCGCCTGTTTCGAAGGGGGACTTCAGAAGCATCTGGGCAGTTGACTGTGCATGGGGACGTTATGAAAAGAGTGAGGGCAAAACCGAGCTGACTATCCTAGCGGGCAGACTGCAGCTTCACAGCATCGAGCTGAATTACTGCACCGAAATTGAGTCTGTAACAGTGGACGGGTGCAAGATTCCCTTTCAGTGTGAAAACGGAAAAATCCGCATAGATGCCGATGCGGCTGAATCGATTGTCATTGTCGAAAAATAAGGCAGCGAAGCCTCATTGAATAAATAATATTGAATTATTAACGGATTTTTATTGAATTTTATACATTAATATGTTAAAATAAATTTGATTTGGTTCGGCTTTTGATATTTGATTGGCAGCAGCTTGTTTTTGACAGATGATGCATACAGATTTTTCTGAAGCAGATCATACAATTCTATACAGCAAGTAAAAGGAAGGTCATCTATGGATTCTATTTTGACTTTTTGGTATCAAATGACTGAAAATCCGCTGCTGTTTATTGCGGTATCGCTGACCCTCGGCGTTATCCTTGTAAACGGCTGGACAGATGCTCCGAACGCAATTGCCACCTGTGTTGTCACACGATGCATGCCGCCCAAAGCTGCAATTCTCATGGCGGCGGTATTCAACTTCCTCGGCGTTTTTGTGATGACGCTCATCAATGCGACGGTTGCGGAAACCATCACAAAAATGGTTGACTTCGGTACCGATCCCGACAAAGCGATTATTTCTCTGAGTGCCGCCCTGTTTGCGATTGTTCTCTGGGCAACCCTTGCATGGATATTCGGCATCCCGACCAGCGAAAGTCATGCGCTCATCGCCGGCCTTACCGGCAGTGCCATTGCACTTCATAACAGCCTTGCCGGAGTTAATGGAGCAGAATGGATTAAGGTTATTTACGGTATCGGAATCTCGGTTACACTCGGCTTCGGTCTCGGATGGCTGGTATGCAAGCTGGTGACTCTGATATTCTATAAAGCAAACCGACCGAAAACCGAGCCCTTCTTCAGAGGCGCACAGATTGCGGGAGCCGCATCCATGGCTTTTATGCACGGCGCTCAGGACGGTCAGAAATTCATGGGCGTTATTCTGCTCTGCGTTTACATGTCGCAGGGAGAGGCGCTCCCCTCTGATATTCATATTCCCCTCTGGCTGATGGTAGTCTGCTCTGTAGTGATGGCAGCAGGAACCGCAATGGGCGGAAAGAAGATTATCAAATCGGTGGGAATGGATATGGTTAAGCTGGAAAAATATCAGGGCTTCTCGGCGGATATTGCAGCGGCGCTTTCCCTGCTCTTCTGTTCGGTGTTCAGTCTCCCTGTATCCACCACCCATGCAAAGACAACCTCCATTATGGGAGTGGGTGCTGTTAAGAGAGTATCCGCCATCAACTTCGGTGTTGTAAAGGAAATGGTACTTACATGGGTGCTGACCTTCCCCGGATGCGGACTGGTTGGCTTTATTATGACGAAACTGTTTATGTTCATATTTACTTGATCGAAAGGATATTTGATAATGGCTAAGGGTGATAAGTTTTATTTTGAAAATTTTGCGTCTTGCACGGAGATCGCCAAAAAGGCTGCCTCCTATCTGGTAAAGAGTCTTGAAAGCTATGATCCGGCAAGCATTGAGGTTATGCTGGTAGAGATGCACAAGATCGAGCATACTGCCGACCAGAAAAAGCACGAATTAAACGAGGCATTGGCAAAGGCATTTGTTACACCTGTTGACCGCGAAGATCTGGACATGCTGAGCCACACCATTGACGATGTAACCGACAAGCTGGAAGAAATCCTGCAGAAATTTTATATCTACAATGTGCAGTCGGTAACCCCTGCTGTCATTGAGTTTGCGAAGAATCTGGTCAGATCCTGTGAGCTTCTCTGCGCTCTTATGGCTGAGTTTGAGAACTTCAAACGCTCCAAGAAAATCCGCGACTATATCATTGAGCTGAACGATGTGGAAGAAGAATGCGACAGACTGTATCTCAAATCCATGCGTGAGCTTACCTTGAATTCCTCCGATGTACTCACAACCATTTCCCAGCGTGAGATTTTTGAGTGCTTTGAAGCCTGTGCCGATGCCTGCGAGCATGTCAGTGAATGTGTCGGATCGGTTATTATGAAAAATACCTGAGTTTTTACAGCGTGTATGCTTTGCATATGCGCTGTTTTTTTTGACAAGATAAAAAGGGCTGTTACAAATGGAACATTTGCAACAGCCATCCCTTTTTTTACAACATGAGTTAACGATTATTTACTATTCGGATTTCATGAGCTTTTTAACGTTATCTTCAACCTTTTTAGCCGCTCTGTCCATAATGGCAGCATGCTTTGAAGACAGGTCACTCTTACGCGCAGTTAAATTCTGACTGATAACATCCACCGGATCGCTGACCGAGAGAATGTCAGTCAGACTGAAGCGTCCGCTGTCAAGAATCAGCTCAAGCATTTCCACGCTCTCCTCATCACGGATATACTTGGATTTGAGCGTAACATCCATATAGGTCTCACGGAGCTCAACATAGGATTCTGCAGCAAGATTTTCGAGGATTACACCTGTTCTTTCCGAATCTGCTGTAATCGGAATACCGCAGAGCGCTGCCAGGTTTGTAATATATGTATGATAATTCTCCTGTGCTTCGTCATACTTCGGAAGGGGCAGAACACCGAATTCGACATCAGAATCGCGGAATTTCTTCAAAGAACCGAGGGGTTCAAGGTAGAACAACGCATTTCCAACATGGAACACATCATGAAAATCATTTTGATAAATAGAGAGATTCTTGGTAAGACCCGAAATGCAGGCATAGTCAGCAGAATGGGCTGTTGTCATGCCGAGAATCTTCTCATATACGGAATAGAAACGCTCATCAGGCTGTACAAGAGCGGGAATTCCATCATTTCCGCGTTCGACAAACAGCTCTCCCGAAGAAATGAACAAACCGTAGGCGCAAAGAGCGGTGGAAGTCATGCCGAAACGGTCATATCCGTCGATAACACTGTCACCGTTCAGGTCAAGCTTCGCCGTTTTCATATAAGACTGCATTACATCCATTGTCCATTTACCGTCACGGACCATATCATAAGGCACAGCGAGGCTGTTATCTGCAAGAATACCCTTATTGAAGGCCATCATGTAGAAGGCTTCCTTGAACATCAGGTGGATATCTCCCACAAGGAAATACTGATAATCGCCAAAAGCGATCTCGCCGAGCGCATCTCCGTCCCACCAAGGCTTTTCCAGATTGATTGCCGAAATGCTGTTTATATTCTGAAGCTTTCCGTCAATGGCAAAGGGTGCTACCAGGTAGGCTTCATTCCAGAAACAGGAGTATGTATCCTCCTCTGCCGCAATGGACTTGCTCATGATATTTGTAACCTCGGCATATCCCACCATGTTCTCGCTGATATCGATATTTAATCGTTCGGCAACCGCTGAATTGCGCTTGTAAATTGCATCGTTGATGGGTTCACCGGTCTGTTCGTCCGCATCCATCTGCGTCAGTGCAAAGTTGCTTTCATTGTTGAGCATCATGAATTTGTAGCCGTCATAATTTCCGGTGGGAAGATCTGCCACCAGCGCGTCATACTCGCTTGTTTCAGCTTCGTTTCCCGATGTATCTGAAGCCACTGTTGTATCGTTATTTTCCGCGATATCATTGTTTTCCGGATCATTGCATGCTGTCATAGGAATCAGCATCAATGCCGCCAAAAGCAGAGACAGAATTCTTTTTTTCACGATTAATCACTCCTAAAACCATCATTTTGAAATTGATTTAACGATCATCAGATATTGGTCTTTTATATTATAGCACCATGTATGCAAAATTGTCAATATTAGTTTGAATCACAAATCAACATTGAACTATAACCCAAATTGTGCTATAATAATGCAAATACAAATATAAGAAATACGCCGGATTTAAAATGAACTAAGATTGTTTCAACAGGAGATAACAAAGATGAAAAAATATACTGTAACATATTGGGGAAAATATGCGCCGGAAGCATATGTCTCAAACGGTGTAATCGGCTTCCGCTTCGGAAAGAACCCCTTCACCGGTGCCATCGGACTTCTCGCCGGCTTTACCACACTGCGCGAAAAGATGCAGGTCGAGGCGATGGCAGTCCTGCCGACAGCTCAGCTCACCTTTGAAGTGGATGGAACCGCCATCGAACCGGAAATTCTCTCCCAGTCCTATGACTTTGCAAACGGAGAGTTCACCACTACAGCAAGGCTCGGAAATGTGACATTAACATACATGCTGTACTGCTCCCGCACCTGCCCGACGCTGCTGATATCGCATCTGACATTTACAGGTACACCTGCAGCTATTGCTGTAAATCTGTCCTACGATGTCCGTGAAGAATACCGCTATACCCTTGGCGGAGCGAAATATTTTGAGGGCTTCAATGATGCCCTTGACGGAAAGTGCCTGCAGCATTCCTACGACGGCACCACATCGGCCGGCATCGCATATAAAATTTTCGGTGATGTTCGCAAGACACCCATTGATCCTGTATCCGGCGTACTCGGCGAGCGGGCAGAGCTTGACCTTGGTGAAAACGGCGCCGAAATTCAGCTCGTTACCTCCTATGTTCCCTCTGCCATGCACAGTGAGCCCCACAATCAGGCACAGCGCATGATTCAGCTTTCATCCTGGCAGGGCTTGGAGCGTCTGCGCGAAGCAAACCGAAAGGCATGGGCAGAGTTATGGAAGAGCCGCATCACCATCGACGGTGCGGGAGAAGAATGGCAGGACGCGATCGATGCCTCCTTCTTCTATCTGATGTCATCGGTGTCCGAGTTCTCACCGACTTCTGTTTCTCCCTACGGCTTGAGCCAGCCCGACGCTTATGAGGGACATTGCTTCTGGGATACCGAGAGCTTCATGTTTATGACGCCGCTGTTCTGTGCTCCCCATGTGGCTCGAGCCATGCTCGACTATCGCTTCCGTCGGATCGAGGCAGCCGAAAACAACGCACGCATCAATGGCTACCGCGGAATCCAATTCCCCTGGCAGTCGGGCACTACCGGCTCGGAGGTGACCGCCCCATGGTGTGCACAGGCAGGCGAGCAGCATGTGAATCTCGACATTGCGCTGGCATTTGACGGCTATGCGAGAGTATCGGGCGATGAGGGCTACATTCGCGAGCAGGTATGGCCCGTCATGCGCGGAGTGGCAGAATGGATCGAGAGCCGCGTGGAAAAGACAAAACGCGGGTATGAAATTCTGCACATCACCGGCATCGACGAGGAGATTGACGATGTAAACAACGATTCATACAGCAATCTGATGGCGGCAAAGGTGCTCCGTTCAGCGGCGGCATATTCGAGGATGCTCGGGCTTGGCGAGCGAAAAAAGTGGCTGGAAATTGCGGACAGAATGTTCCTGCCGGTACGCGAGGACGGCGTGATGGAGCAGTATGAGGGCATGCCCGAAAAGCCGCAGCAGCATCCGACATCACTGATGTCATATTTTCCGTACGGATACACCGACGAAAATCAGTATGCAACACTCGATTATTTCATCAAGCATGATATGTTTGACTACTGCCGTTATCCGATGCTGTCAGGCTTCCTCGGAGTCTATCCCGCGTGGAACGGTGATCGCGAGACTTCGCTGAAATTTTATGAAGAAGCGAACCTGACTTTCTTCTGCGAGCCCTTCCATTCAAGCACCGAATGGAGCATCAGGGATAAGGCAGACCGCGTGGAAATGAGCCGTCCGGTGGGAACCAACTTCATCACAGCGCGAGGCAGTCTGCTGTCGGGACTGATCATGGGTCTGACGAAGATGTGCCCCTGGAAGGGAGCTGTGGACGGATCGGTGGATGAGTGGTTCGGGGAGGATATCGTCCTTCCGTCAGGCTGGACAAAGCTGACAATCGGCAGGGTCTGCATCCGGGGCAAGGCTTACCGCATCACAGCGGAACATGGCGCAAAGCGGGCTGTGCTGGAGGAGCTTGACGAAGAATAGCACCATACATTGCGGCTGCAGAAATATTATATATCACCTAAAATAGATGGGGCTGTCGCATTTGCATGCATCAGCCCCTTTTTATTCAGTTAATCGATAAGCTCATAATTACTGCAAAAATTATAGATCATTTCTGCTACAAGCCATCTTGCTGCTTTGCCCTGCGGGTTCAGAACAGCTTCATCCACATCGTAGATTCCGTTTTCCAGTGCCCACAGCATCTCGTTAAATGCCCATTCGGATACATCATTCGCATCGGTATAGGCGGTATAATCGATGTCTGCGGCATCAATTTTTATATTGTACAGCTTTGCAAATCTTGCGATGAATACGACAGCCTGTTCAATTGTGACTTCATCATCCACACCAAAAGTACCGTCACCGTAGCCGAGAGCAATTCCGTTTTCTACAGCCCATGCCACATAAGGTGCATAATACTGATCGGGAATTACGCCATCGAAAGCAGCACCGGTATATGCGGAAGCATCGATCTCAGCCAGTCTGCCGAGAACGGTTACAAACATAGCGCGAGACATTGTGGTATTCGGAGCAAATGTCGTATCGGAAGTGCCTTTGAACAGATTGTTTTCATAGACAAATTCGATTGCTGCATAATATTTATCCGTTTTGATGATGTCTGTAAACGGATTTACCCATTCGGTTTAACTGTCTTTTTAAAGGTTACACTGATATTCTGCTTTTAATTTTACGTTCATGAAGGTATATTCAGTAATAGCACCCATATCCTTGCCGTTGACCTTGACAGATTCGATTTCATAACCTTTATCCGGTGTAATGGTATAGGTAATGCTGCTGCCATACTTCACCTTGGAAATGCCGGCATTGGTGATACTTCCGCCCTCACCTGCTGTCGCTGTAACATCATATCTGGTGTTTTGAAGTATCATGATCAGCTGCCAGTACCAATCCATATTATCCTCTTTATCAGAGGGAGCAGGCTCAGGAACGATCACCTCGAAAACAGCTTCGATCCAGATAATTTCAAGTATTTCAGAATCGCACATGGCAGCGGTGATAACAGAATCATCACTCAATAGTATTTCGGTACCGTGCAGCCTCCAGCCGACAAAGTTCATACCGTCCCGGGCGGGGATATGCTGCATTTGGTTGGTATAATAGGAAAGCGCTTTGCCTTCTTCAAAGGGAGAGATGAACTCTGAATCGTTATCGCTCCAGCTGAACATTACACCCAGTATGTCGTCTTGTTCAGCCGCATATGCAGGAATTGCAGACAGCAAGAGTAGGACAACCATGATGATACTGATAAACTTTTTCAATCTCATCAAATTCCTCCTTAGGGATTATAAGTGGAGCTTGTCCACTTAAAGTTTTATCATTCTTAATGAGTTAACCATTACGGTGGAGTATAATGCTCCGCCGCGATAGATCTCAAAATCTTTTATGCTGCGTTTTTGCAACGGGTACAAGATTTTACAGGCTTGCCATTTACGATCGTATAGGTGTAAATGTGACCGAGCGCTGCAACCTCGTCGGCTGTATAGCTTTCACCGCATGCACAGGTGTAGGTGGTGTAACCGGGTGCTGTGCAGGTAGGCGCTGTTACAACTGCTTCGTAGTTATGAACATGATCGATCTTCTCGATTGCTTCGGTCTTGGTTTCGCCGCAGACGGAGCAGAATTGTGAATTTTTTATGTATAACGCAGTAAGGATTGCAATTTTATATTTTTATGTTATAATAGGGTGGAATAAAAATGAGAATATCATGATGGCACGAGTCAAAAACACCCTGACCTCGGACGAATCACAAATAGATATTCTTTCATAGAGTGGTTCACTCTATGAATAAACATCGAACTTTCATCACTCAATCAACATGGAAACGATTGAGTGATTTTTTATTTTTGAGCAATGATTACCAGATTCTAAAAATATTCCCGAAAAAAAGCAGAAGGAGCTGTTGCAAATGAAAATTTGCAACAGCCCAGCCACAAAATTTTCGATTTTGTGGCGTATATTGATTGGTTCCAGGGCGTAAAACGCCCTGGAATGGCGGTCTTTGACCGTCAAAATCAATATTCAAGGGACAGTCGCATGCAAATGCGACTGTCCCTTCTGTTCGTTTTAATGCAGTTTGATGCAGATTACATCTTCATATTTATTTCTGTTCCGCCCCATTCGATCACGGTGAATCCGTCACGCTCCGGCGCGAACAGCTGCTGCGCTTCCAACTCTATATACTCATTCGAAGCCTGCCATGTCATGAATACACGAATAATTGTATCCGGCTCAGGCGTGATTTCAAGCTTCGCTGATTCGGCATAAAGATCGGTTCGGAATGAAATAATGTTATATGGATTCTGTTCCATCATCGGCAGCCAATAGACGATAAATTCGTTTGCCTCACGACGGTTCAGACCGAGCTTCGCAAGCGCTCCTTCAAGAAATTCGGCGGTATTTTCGCCTTTTACGCAGAAGCCTTTCGACAGATCGTACTGCATCGAAATCTCGCCTTCCCAGTAGAGACAGCTGTATGTCTGTCCCTTTTCATCGGTCAGCATGCCGTCGGGAGAAGCCATGACAGTCCAGCCATGATTGTACTTCGGATAGGTACAGGAGAGGCTGCCGTTCAGGTTGAGCTTTACTGAAATCTCCGTTTCCTCAGTAGGATAAAGATAGATTACAGGCTTTTTGGCAAGAACCTCTTTTTCAAAGGGGTCACAGGAAACAAGCATAAGCATCGTCAACAGAATAGGTAAAATAATATAATATTTTTTCATAAAAGCTCCTTTCTCATTGCAGAAGATCAACAAGTGCATCAAATGCCGATACATCCATCTTCACACATACGGGAATCAGTGCGGCATATCGCACATAGCCGCCATCATACAATCGCAGATGTACGGTCATTCCATTGCTCATACGGAAGAACAGGTGATAAATCTCGAGGTCATAGATGTTATTCTGTCCATCCTCCAAGGGAACATCATCGGTGTACATGAAATTCCCCTTATTCAGTTCAGTGATGAAATTTTCAAGCACATCTGCCGCTTCACCGGACAGCGTTTTTATATTACCGAGGCTATTAACCCAATCATGTCTTGTCTGGTATTCTGCTTCCGAATAGTTGCCGCTGAGATGCAGTCTGTCTTCAAAGAGGTCGGAGCCTTTCAACAATGTCAACCCATTATCATTTACATAGATGGATACTGATCCGTCGTCGTATTTCATACAAAGCATAAATGAAGGATCGAATCCGTTTACTGTATAAAAGTCTCCCGAGACACTGCCTGCGAAGTCTTCATATTCTTTTTTCGAGGTGAAGCAATCGATATTTCCGGTAGCCGTGCCCACATATTTGCCCGCAAGTTCGGGATGATCGTATATCCACTCATACTGTACATACATCTTTCCTTCATAAATGAAGAATGCCAGGAGATCAGCAGATGAATTCGGTTTTATAGAGATCTCGGTTTTCGGAATTGTAACACCGAGAGCACCTGTATCACCACTGCCCGAGAGACCGTCGGTACCTTGAGCCATCATTTCATGATCAGAGCCGTCACTTTCGGGATGCAATTTAGAATTACCGAATCGGTTTGCGGCAAACAATCCGCCAAGAATTATGCAAACACCAGCCGCCGCAGAAGCTCTGCGAATCCATGCACGGTTCACGCCCGATTTCTTCTTAGTACGCAGTATATCCACCGCTTCGATCATGTCATCATCAATATAGTCCATCGCATTAAAAAATAATTCCTGTTTCACAGTTCATACCCCTCCTTGGTAAGATACTCCTTCAGCTTCTGCCGTGTGCGGAACAATACAGTTTTTGCTTTTCCTTCGGTCATGCCGCAGTATCCGGCAACATCCTTCAGCGAATCCATATAATAGTACCGTCCGATGAAGCTATTCCTCTCGTCCGGCTTCAGAGAACAGAGAAAGGCATTCAGCAGTTCACCGAGGTGGCTCGCTTCCAGCTCCTTTTCCGGATTTGCATGATCGGTCATAATTTCCTCCACCTCCGATATGGACAGCGCAAATTCGCTGCCTTGTCTTTTTGCGGCGTTTCTTTTGCGAAACATACTGATTGAAATACGCCGTGTCAGCTTGCCGAGATATGTGGACAGCACAGTCGGCTTCTGGGGCGGCATCGATTCCCACGCGGCGAGATATGTATCGTTCACGCTCTCCTCGCTGTCTTCGGTATCGTTCAGTATGTTCCGGGCGATTTTCATGAGATAGGCATTGTATTTTTCCTGTGTCACGGTGATTGCCGATTCGTCCCGCTGCCAGTATAATGCCACAATCGCATCGTCATTCATTGCTGTGTCCTCCTTTTCATTGGTTGAAACAACCTCAAGGTGCTTCTACCTTATATCTCGCAGGATTTACCTGAAGGTTTCAGAATATTAAATAATTATATCATATGTCAGGAAAAATACAGAGCCGATGTGTAAACTGTGAAACCCGTGCAGCTTCAAAGAAACAACACGGGTTTACATTATTCTTTAATAGAATAGATTGTATAAAAGTCGATATAATCCCCAAGCTGCGAGCTTGCCACACCATGCCAGAGTTCATCAAGTGTTGCGTCAGCGTCGTTGGTCAACACATATTTCGTAACCCTCACGGGGTCTTTTGCGGACTGCGGGGTTGGGATGGTAGTCTCAAATTTTCTCAGATACTTATATGTGCGAACATATTCAGTACCGTATTCGTTCCATTTCATCGTATAGATACCGCCGTCGTGGGTCAGTTCAAATTCGTACATTGCCGGGTAGTCTTCTTTGTAGGCTTCATAATACTTTCCGTCGTAATTGCCGTTTTCCATCGTGTGGTAGTGGACGATATCCGCCGAGATATGCTTGCCCTCACCGGATAACTTATAGAAGGTATTCCACAGAGCCTGCCCGGAAGTGGCGTATCCGTCCTCAAGGACGATCTTGCCATCCTCTTTTGCCTGTTCCAGCAATGCAGGATCTACCGCTTTTGACG
>JAFQEJ010000055.1 GCA_017399105.1 Clostridia bacterium | reverse complement strand
GGCATTGCGGCAAAGCGGGGCGGCAGAATCAATACAAAGGTGATCGAGTGCCATTTTCTCGGAACGCGCGGACACATTCGCGTCTGTGCCTGCAAGCGGGCGTTTGGCGAAGTGATACAGCTGCTTAGGGAATGGGAATGAAAAAACAAACGTGCAAACCGATTTTGAGTTCGGGATGCACGTTTTTTGATTGATTTGAGGCGCAATATTAATCATCACTGACCGGCTACATTCGGAATCCGAACTTGCCCGGGGCGTCCTTGTCGAGGGTGATGGCAGATTTTTCGCTGAGGCCCGGGCATTTTCTTCGCGCATCGCCGCTTGATAGAGGAGTGGAGCTTGTGAAAAATGCCTTAATTGCGGCGAATATTTTATGCAGAAGTGACAAGCTTATTCCTCCTCTGCCCTGCTGCTTTCCTTCAGGGGATAGGTCACATTGCTGTGCTTTTGGGAACGGAGTGTGCCTCGGATGGTGGGGAAGGCGCCGATGAGGACGAAGAGCGCCACCTCTGCCAGATGAATCAGGTAGCTGTTATAGCCATCCTCGGTGAGAAAGGCTTCCATATAACGGAAGGCTTCGAAGAGGGTAAGGGTATAATCGTACTGATCGGGATAGGCTTTGATCTCATTGTAAAGCGAAAATGCCCAATCCATACGCTGGCCGAACCAGGTCATGAGAACCATGATCACCACGCAGGCGAGGATGCCTCTGCCGGTAAGCTTTCTGCCGAGAAGCTCGTAGCCCTTGACGGTGAGCACTGCAAGAAGGAATCCGCTGATTGCCGCCACATAGCCCAGCTGTCCGATCAGCACAATGGAGGCGGCACCGATCACAGCGCCTACAAGAGCACCGACAATTCCCAGCGGCAGGCTTTCCCTGATCTGTCTTTCATCGATGGCATTGCGCTCGGCGTCCCTTGAAATTTGCTTATAGCATGCCTCGCACATGATAGAGGGAATACCGCTGATCAGATAGGGCGAAAGGGCAGCGGGAGCAGGGCGCTCATCGGAGGGATCGGTCGCGCTTTCGGGGGCGGCATCGGGCGCTGCTGAAAGTGAATCGGCAGAGCAGCCCTGACAGCAGGAGACAATCCCCTTTTCGTTCAGATAGGCGGTAATATCGTTGAGGGCAGTATCGGCAAGCGCAAATGCCTTTTTCATGCCGAAGAGCGCTTTGCGGAGCACAAAAATCACCTGGCTGCGCACCTGTTTGATCTGATGAATGGATTTGCACTTGTTCTGAAGATCATTGAAAAGCGCGCTGCCCGGCATGCGTTCCTTATATTTCAGAGAAAAGACGAAGGAAAGCGCATCGTTATCCTGAAAGCACAGGATCAGCGGATGACCGCGGTATTCACCGAAAACGGTTTCACTGCGCGCATCGTAGGAGAGGCTGTGCGCTGCGGCAAATTCGAGCATGAGATCTGATTTCTTTGTCATAACGTTCACCTTTCTGCGTTTGATGGGTGCACTGCGGGAGCGGAGTGATGAATGCTGCACTTTTGTCGAAATCAGTATATCATATGTGCGGGCATCTTGTCAATATCAGTCGATATTTTCACAGGGTAATTTATGAAACGGCAGTTTGGGGATGATTGCGTTCTTTTGCAATGTTTTCCTTTACACCTCGGCGGGAAAATCTGCCCAAGCCTTGATTTCGTAGGTAGCTCTCGGATCGGCGGGGACATTTTTACGGTTGAAGTGGATCGATTGCATGCCGATATTGTATGCACCTGCGATATCGTGGGGGGCTGAGTCGCCGCACATGATGCAGTCGTCGGCTTTTGCGCCGAGGGTCTTCAGAATATGTCCGAAGTAGATGGGGTCGGGCTTGATATTGCCAATGGCTTCCGAGACGAAGAGATGATCGATAAAGGGCGCAATGGGAGAGCGGGCGATGCGGTTGGGCTGGGTGCGGACGAGGCCGTTTGTGGCGATGCAGATGATTCTGCCCTCTGCCTTCAGGCGGGCGAGGAGATCGACAGCGCCTTCGATGGGGGTGCCGCGCTTTGCGTAGTCGCAAAGGAAGAGGTCATTCATCTCGGTCGGGGTCATCGCTGTGATTTCTGCTGTCTTTGCGAAGCGGATGAAGCGGTCAAGGGCGTAAGTATCATAGCGGGTATGATAGGCGGCGCGGTCGGCGGGGGTGGAGATATCGTCAATACCGCAGGCTTTCCATGCTTCCGAGAAGCAGCGGCGGCGAATTTGATCGATGCGGTCGTGCTCATCTGCGGGGATAGAGAGGGCTGCATAGAGGGTATCGGCAGCACAGTCGTAGTCATAGGGGGATTCGAAGAGGGTTTCGTCGAGGTCGAAGAGGATGATGGGTTTCATAGGTGACTCCTTAAGGCAAAAAATAGCATGGATGTCTCTTCCATGCTATTTTTGCTTGATTTAGTTCTCAGGATAGAGGGGGTATTTTTCGCAGAGCTTGGTAACCTCACTGCGGATATAGTCGGCGGAGTTTTCGAAGTCGGCGGCTGCCAGCTTGATGAGGTGACCGATGGTCTTCATATCCTCTTCCTTGAAGCCGCGGGTGGTGGCTGCGGGGGTTCCGACACGGATACCGCTGGTGATGAAGGGAGACTGGGGGTCATTGGGGATGGCGTTCTTATTGACGGTGATATAGACCTCATCCAGCTTCTTTTCCAGCTCCTTGCCGGTGACATTGAAGTTGCGGAGGTCGACCAGCATGAGGTGGTTATCGGTACCGCCCGAGACGAGGTCGAAGCCTTCGGCAAGGAGGGTATCGGCGAGGGTTGCCGCGTTCTTGACAATCTGCTGCTGGTATGCTTTGAATTCGGGCTTGAGTGCTTCGCCGAAGCAGACAGCCTTGGAAGCGATGATATGCATAAGGGGACCGCCCTGGGTGCCGGGGAAGAGACCCTTATTGATCTGCTTGCCCAGCTCTTCGCGGCAGAGGATCAGACCGCCTCTGGGGCCGCGGAGGGTTTTATGGGTAGTTGTGGTAACAACATCCGCATAGGGTACCGGCGAGGGATGGAGTCCGGCGGCAACGAGGCCTGCGATATGCGCCATGTCAACCATGAGGTAAGCACCGACCTTATGGGCGATGTCTGCCATGCGCTCGAAGTCGATGGTACGGGGGTATGCAGAGGCACCGGCCACGATGAGCTTGGGCTTCTTTTCGATGGCAAGTGCTTCGAGGGCATCGTAATCGATGCGGTGGGTAACATCATCCACGCCGTAGGGGACGAAGTTATAGTAAAGACCCGAGAGGTTGACCGGGCTGCCATGGGTGAGGTGACCGCCGTGAGCGAGGCTCATACCGAGGACGGTATCACCGGGCTGGAGAAGTGCGATATAGACTGCGGTATTTGCCTGTGCGCCGCTGTGAGGCTGGACGTTGGCAAATTCTGCACCGAAGAGCTTCTTGGCGCGCTCGATGGCGATATCTTCAGCAATATCGACGCACTCACAGCCGCCGTAGTAGCGCTTGCCCGAGTAGCCCTCGGCATATTTATTGGTGAGCGGCGAGGACATAGCTGCCATTACCGCGGGGGAGACAAAGTTTTCGGAAGCGATCAGCTCGATGCCGCGGCGCTGACGGGCAAGCTCACGGGAGATGGCATCGGCGATTTCGGGGTCATACTGGGCGATAAAATCGATGTTTTCCTTGATCATGGTGGGATTCCTTTCTGACGGTATTTTTTAAAAGATTAGAATTATTATACCATAAAGCAAAGCGAATTACATGACTAAAGTGTGAATTTGAGGGAAAATTTTACATAGGCGGACTTTTTGGCAGAAAAAAGGAGCAGATCCGTGGGGGATTTGCTCCTTTGGGGGCAGCTACTTTGATTGTATATGCCGCACAGCTCGGATCAGATCGGAATTTTGAAATTCAAAGGAGACTATAACCGTTTGAATATCATCTGCTGTGTGGTTGATACAGCGCAGGATTCCGATGTCATCTGAAAGGATATATAGATTCAGCATTACCAAACTGCCGTCCTTTTGCTCGAGAGTCATATGGAGCATGTCATCGGGCAGTGAATCAACATCCGGCTGAACAGGGATTTCCTGCATGGCGATCAGTTCATTGACGGCAGCAAGCAGATCGAGGATTTCCGCAGGGATGATACTGTACACTTCCTGCTGCGGATATTCTTTTATAACGGTCAGCTTTTGAACATTGTCTGCATCAATGACGGGAGGGGCAGCATCGGGGGCACATGAACAGAACAGTACCATAAGGGCTGTGAACAGGAGCATGCAGCGGTTGCGTTTTAACATTACAGCTTCTCCTTTCAGGAACATCATCGAGCCTTAAGAGATAAATTTGAGGAATCGGGCAGCGAGGATGCGGTATGATCGGTTATTGCTTCAGGGCGCGATAGAAGCCGTTGATATCGCCGCAGAGGTGGTCGCGGAATTTGGTTTTGCCGTTGATGCCGATGAGCGAGGTGGGGAGGGTGAGGGCATAGGCGGCAAGGGCATTGTTATCGGCGATGATGGCATCCATGACGGCGTTGAATTCGGCTTTGGCAAGACCGCAGAAGGCAAGCTCGTGACGGGCTTTCATAAAGCGGTGGGTGACCGAGGCGGTGACGGCGGTGACATGGAGGGCTTCCTTCTCGGAGCTGATGAGGTAACGGGCACGGGCGGTTTTTGCTTTGGATTTTGCGGTATCGAGGATTCTGCTCATCTCAGCGAGGATTTCTTCGGCGCGGACAAGGTCGGCAAGATGCTTCTCGCCGAATTCGCGGTTAACCGGCTCGATGCTGCGGATATCGTTGACCCTGTCATAGCCGCAGAATTCGAGCATTTGATCGGTGAACTCCTCCTCGAGGGCGTAGTAGGTCATCATATCCTCGGCGGCTTCATCGAAATAGGTATCGCAGAAGGTTTTGCGGAGCTGCATATGGTCGGTATCGATATGCCATGTGCAGGCTGCGTAGGTCGCCATGGGAAGCTTATAGGCAAAGGTGGAGTAGCCGGCGAACATAAGCAGGGTCATGGCACGGGTACCGATGGCATGGTAGGCGCGCATATCCTCTGCGATGGTGCGGCCCATATTGGTTGCCATCTTATTGAAGAAAATCATATCGGCGTAGTATTCGAAGGGATAGACGGCAGAGAATTTTTCGGCGGCGAGCTGCAGCTGGTTATAGTAGAATTCGCGGTTGCGGCGGCAGGTGTTATCCGAGATGCAGTGGGCATAGCAGCGCTCACGGGGAGCGAAGTAGGCGGAGATATTCTTCGGGAGCTCTTCGGTAAGCGAAGAGATATCGCCGCTGTCATGGTACATGATGAAGTCAACGCTGAGCTGGGGGTAAGCCTTTGCCACGGCCGAGATGACGCTCATCATCTGCTGGGTAGGCGTGAGGTGACGGCACTTTTCGCATGTACACCAGCTGCCCTCGAAAACATCCTCGAACCAGAGGTGGAAGCAGCCAAGTCCGGGCATTTTTTCGATCATTCTGCCCACGCCGTCAATGACCATCTGAACGGCTTCGGGATTGCTGGAGCAGAAGTTTCCGTCGGGGCGGCGCTCGCCGTTAACCTCGCGGAAGAGGGTGGGCTTGGTATCAAAGAGAGCACGGTCCACATAGTGGGGGGTATTATGACCGCCGATTTCGATGACGGTTCCACGCTTATTCAGCTCGCGGAGAATGAGGGGGCGAAGGAAGGCATCGCCGTTATGGATATTGACTGCCGACCAGAAGTAGGTATTGATGCGGTTTTTGGCTGCCCAGTCGAACTTTTCGATGATTTCCCGCGTGTAGCTGTCGGGAATTTCGCCCATGGAGGTATCATCTGCGGTGGCACGGATGGCATAGTCGGGGTTATCGATGATCTCGCAGGGGGCGAAGGTGATGGTTTCGGGAAGAATTTCACCCATGGGACCGGGGAACATCCAGCGGCAGCCTGCCCCCTCAAGGAGGCGGTAGACGGCATAAAGGGTGGAGCGGGGGTAATTGCCGGTGGCAATGATGCGCTTTTCGTTTACCGAGAGGATATAGCCGTCATATCTGAGGGCATCGGCTTTAACATGCTCACCTGTCATCTCGGCGACAAAGGCGGGAGAGCCGAGGATAATCGGGATGCCAGACTCGGTGGGGGCGGTATGGCGGCGAAGGATATCGCCGTTGATCCTGGCGTAATAGCTTGCCAGCTCTTCGGCGGCGAATTCGCATACTTCGTTTTGTTCGTAGATGATGGTATACATGGGGGAGACCTCCTTGGATGCATTTTTTCTCATTATACAGGGAATTTGGGGCGGTGTCAATCTGTAAATTTGAGAGTTTGGAAAATACCGCATATGAAACGGCGGGAGACAAGCCCCCGCCCTACGGTATGATGGTGTTTTTTAGGAATTCGCTGCAGGATCGGAGCGGTGTCAATCTGCAGATTTGAGAGTTTGGAAAAGGCTGCGTATGAAACGGCGGGAGACAAGCCCCCGCCCTACGGTATGATGGTGTTTTTTGGAAATTCGCTGCAAGATCGGAGCGGTGTCAATCTGCAGATTTGAGAGTTTGGAAAATACCACATATGAAACGGCGGGAGACAAGCCCCCCGCCCTACGGTATGATGGTGTATTTCGGGAATTTGCTGCAGGATCGGAGCGGTGTCAATCTGCAGATTTGAGAATTTGGAAAATACCGCATATGAAACGGCGGGAGACAAGCCCCCGCCCTACGGTATGATGGTGTTTTTTGGGAATTTGCTGCAAGATCGGAGCGGTGTCAGAGATTGGCAAGAATCATTTCCGCGACCTGTGCGGCACAGCGGCGGTTTCCTTCATCGGTGAGGTGGAGGAGGTCGTCGCATTTATAATAGCGGGGATGCTCGAGGCAGAGGGCGTATAGGTCATTGACCGGGACATTCTCCTGTGCCATGAGAAGCTTTGCGGCGGCGTTATAGGTTTTGACCCATTCGTTGCTGTAGTTGATGGTCTTTCCGGTATAGGGATCGGGTGCGCTTCCGTCGCCAAGGATGGGGTCTGTGGTGGCAAAGATGATTTTGGCGCCCTGGGAACGGATATAGTGGATGATACGGCGCAGGAAATGGAGGTATTCCTCGATGGGGTGGATGGCTTCGGTCATGGGGGCTTCGATGTTCATATCCCAGTAGCCGTTATTCCAGTGAACCAGGTCGAAGGGGCCGTAGTGCTTGAACATCTGGTTCGCCTGCCAGAGGGTATAGGCGGCAAAGCGGCCATTGTCTTCGCTGTAGCAGACCTCGCATTTGCCTTTGAGATTTTCTTTGACGTAGTCGTCGTAGCCCATGCGGGCGGAATCGCCGAGGAGGAGGATTTTTTTCATGAGTGAGTGTCCTTTCTATTGAGTTGAGGTGGAGAGGATTGCTACAGAGGGATTGCGACAGCGGGGCGGTAGGGAGCGGGATTGGGGTAAATCCAAAGCATTGCTGTAAACTTACTAATTCAGCCTCGTATACCGTCACCCTCGGGGTATGCATGTACAGTTTGATTTACCTGACGCCGATATTGCCTGTCGGCGCTGCCGACTTAGAAGTGCTCGAAGAGGCCGGTTGGCTGTTTGTGGAAGGCTTCGAAAAGGGAGGAGTTGGGATTGTGGAGGGTGACACCCGGCATGTAGGCGGTGAGAGCGGGGGTGTATTCCTCATAGCCGTAGACAAGACGGGCGAGGGCGGTGATGTCCAGGTCGAGGTCGCAGGGGAGGGTGTCCGCAATGCGGGTGACCTTTGCCTCTCCGCCGCCGAAGTCAACGCGGTAGCTGCCGCGGGTGAAATCGAGGGTGTCGGCTACGCGGAGGGTGAAGCTTCCCTCTCGGTCGGGATAGGAGTGGGCGGTGAGAACGGCGGGGACATCGAGGATGCGCGCCATGATGTCGGGACGCAGCTCATAGGCGGTATGCATATAGTGGGGCAGGAGCAGGTCGATCTCTGGCGCCATGGCGCAATTATGAATGATGACGGTGTCATGCTCGCCGTCGAACATGCGCAGGAAACCGAGGATGTCGCGGAGTCCTTCGGGGGTGGTGAAGGCAAACTCGCGGACATGAAGGGCGACAGACACCATTTTATTCACATCGAAGTATTTTTCGGAATCATAGGAGATATAGGCGATGGGCTTGCCTTCACCGTCATAGCGGAGATAGGTAGGTCTGCCCTCTCCCTCGGCGGTGGGGAAGATGTCGGTTCCAAAGCGCTTAAACATGATGCCTCGGTTTTTGGCAAAGGCATTATAAACTGCGGTACAGTCGGCGGCGCGCTGCTCGGTATTGACAGGGACAAGATCGGAACAGCGGTCGAGGAAATCGAGCTTCGAAATGGGGAAGGTGACAATTTTCTCATCGGCGACCTTTTCATAGCCGAATTTGCGGTAGTAGGCAAAGGAGAAGGGGTGCAGGAAGGAGACTGCCCAGCCATTTTCGGGCGCGGCGTTATGGACGTCGGTAAGCATCGAGCGGACATAGCCTTCACGGCGGAATTCGGGACGGGTGCCAACGCCTCCTACGGTGCAGGAGCGCAGTTCATTGCCGCAGAGATGGCTGATGCGGGTGATGACGGTCATATGGCTGGCGCTGAGGTTATCCTCGGTTTTGAATTCGTAGTAGTGGTGGTCATCGGTGACGGTGTGAGTGTAGTTCATAACGGTGGCTCGCTTTCTTGAAAATCAGGATGGAGTTGGGATTATGCGACAGATGGGCATGATTTGCATGATATATTTTTTGCCCTGCGGCATGAAAATTACATACTTATATTATTACAGCTTCCATCTCAAAGCGCGCTCCGACGCCTTCGAAATCCAGGCACCAGAAGCCATTCTTGGGGGCGGGGGTGATCTTCACGCTTCCCTCAAATCCGCTTGCCTTCAGTGACAGCCTGCCGATGCGGATCACATCGCCCTCGATGACAGGCTCGGCACCTGCGATCAGCCGCTCAACGACCGTATGTCCGGGAGCGTAGCGGTCGACCATCACCAGTCGGGCATCTTCAATCTCAAATTCGCGGACAAAGCTGCCTTCGGGCAGGATCGCGCTGTTTACAACATAGCCTGCGGAAAGATCGAGCGTCAGCCTGCCGTCGGCATAATCGGCTTTTGCCCGATGCGCGCCGCCTACAGACTGATAAGCACCGTCGATGATGGGAAGGCTGTGTCCTCTCGAGGAAGCGCAGAAATCCTCATAGCGCAGCTTGGCATTGAAATACTGCGCCGAATAAACGCCGGCACCCGGATCGCAGAGCAGCTGCTTTCCGTCCACGGTCACAAGGAAGCTGCCGATGTCGTTGTGATTGTGCAGCTCGGCGTTGGAGCCGCCCTTGGCAGCGAAGCCGTAGATGCCGGTTCGCTTGATAAGCACCTGCGAGGATTCCGACCAATATTCGTGGGAGCTGTCCATATCGGTTACCTCAGCCTCGGGATTGTACCAGATGAAGGAGCGCAGGTGCAGTGCCCATCTGCCGCAGCCATCCTTAAGCTGTGTATACTTGATGGCGGGAATCTTCATCACATCGGGGAAGAGACCGCGCAGATAGTGTGCCATTGCCAGCGAAATATCTCCGTTTCCGCCGCCGTCGGCAAAGGAAGCCACAGCGCCGTTTGCAACCATGACTCTCTGCGGATAGGTAGCCGTTCGCTTCACCCTCGGATCGGTGAGCAGATTGATCTTTCCCTCGGTGAAATCCTTCACCAGATCGGCAGCATAGAGGAAGAAGCCAAGTCCGTAAATCCAGTAGCCAAAGCCCTCGTAGCAGATGCCGTCCTCCGAATAGCTGTCAAGGAAGCAGTCCATGGTGTGGATCAGTCGGGATCTGATCAGCGGGAACTTCTCGGGGGCGAGGTAGAGGAAGGTTGCTGTCACGCCGCCCATGCAGACTGCCGCCCAGTTGTGGTGATCGTTCTCCCATCCGAAGGCGCGGTTTAAGAAGGTGTTGATGATTCTTCTTTCACATTCCTCGCGGATGCGCCGTCTGATGGCGGGATGCAGGCGATCCCCCAGAATATAGTCAATCTCCGAGAGGGCAAAGCCGGTCTCGGCGCAGAAAAGATCAATGGGAATCGGCGGCTGGGTGACGGGACCGGTGTGCGCGGGAAGAACCCAGGTGAACTCGTCGAGAATCGCCCAGATGCAGTCCTGCAGCTTGACAAGATACTTCTCCTCCTCGGGATAGAGCAACGCCAGAAGTGCGCTGTGATTCATCGCGCGGCGGCGCTTGAAATAGGATGCCTCGTATTCCTTGCGCGAGCCGTTGTCGTAATAAAGGCGGAACTCGGAGAACTTTGCCGCCGGAAGATCGTCCCTACAGTCGGCTTCCCAACCGGCAAGAAGATTCTCTATAAGCGGTCTGTATGCTTCATCTGTTGCTGCCCTTGCCCAGAAAGCCGCGTCCTTTGCTTTTGCAATCAACATATCGGTCACCTCGTGAAATCAAGTTTTGGTGTTATGGTCATTCTATCACATGATATCGCCGCAGTCAAGTACAAAAATTAAGTATAGGAAATATTAAATTTGGTTTCCTCCGTTTTTCCCTTCGGGGATAGGTGCAAAAAGGGATGCGATGTTTTGAGGTAAAATGAAATTGTGCATATTGTACAATGAACGATTGAGAATGCGGTTTATTACAAAAAAATACACAAAGTTTTAAAGAAAATCATGTGCAGTATCACATATTGACAAAAGTGGATATATATGATATTATAAAGTTGGCGATAAGCCAAAAATACATCGAATATGAAGCGAGAAGCAGCTATTCTTCTCACTCTTGTTATGTAACAGTGGTTGGATATTGGACAGGTTCCTCCGAGAGTAATGGCGTAAATTCATATTATGATGAGGAAACCGATACAACACATATTTATACGGTTAGTTCATCCTATTCTGTCAATTAACAAATCATTAAGTATATAGGGCTGTCGCATATGCAATGCGTCAGCCCCCTGATATTAATTTTGTCGGTCAAAGACCGCCATTTCAGGGCATTTTATGCCCTGAAACCAATCAATAAACGCCCCAAAATCAAAAATTTTGTGGCAGGGCTGACGCATGACAAGTGCGACAGCCCTGTTGTTCTTTATTCAGCTGGTGTATACGCTCATGGGGAGCTGTCAGCGCCACTCCTCAAGTCCCAGATCGCGGGCGATGTTGATATCAACCCAGCCCTCGCCGGTTTTCGCACTCTCATACATACGGTCGAGCAGATAACGGGAGACAAGACCGCGCTCGGCGGTGACAATCAGCGGATCGCCGGTACGCAGGGCATTGGCGAAGTTGTCGGCTGCCTGATTCCACTCCTTCTTCTGGGGGCAGGGCGAATCCTCGCTCCACTTGCCCGCCTGCCACCAGTAGGTGTGCTCGCCCTCGGGGCCGCCTGAGGTAAGCAGATATGCGCCCTTGTCGCCGTAGACCTCGAGGCGTGTGTACCAGGTCGCCACGGGATAGGAGGTGGTGGAGGAGAAGCGTGCGATCATGCCGTCCGCATAGCGCCATTCGGTGATGCCGTAGTCCTCGGCTTCGATTTTCTGGGTCTGGGTAGCGATGCTGCACTTGACCTCGGCAGGCAGTCCGAAGACCGAGATAAGACGGTCTATTTCGTGGATGCCCTGATTGCTCAGCGCACCGCCGCCGTCCATCGCCCAGGTGCCGCGCCATCCGCCGTTTTCAAGGAAATATTCGGGGGGACGCTTGATATTGAGGATCATATTCGCTCCCTTCACCTTGCCGAAGAAGCCCTCCTTCACTGCAGTCTGCAGCTCCTTCAGCGGACCGCGGAAGTGCAGGTCGAAGTCGCAGGCAAAGAGTAATCCCAGCTCCTTTGCCAGCTTGATGCTCTCGGCAATACGCTGATAGGTGACATCCATCGGCTTTGTGGTCAGTACATGCTTGCCGGCACGCAGGCAGCGATCGGCGGTGTCACAGTGGTTGCCTGTGGGGGTGACTACATAGCAAACCTCCACAGTGGGATCGGCGAGGAAGACCTCAAGATCGGTGGAATAGGGCACGCCGAACTGCTCGCCCACAGCCTTTGCCTTTGCGGGATTGATATCGCAGACGCCCACCAGCTTGGCACCGACCGTATCCTCGATCTGCGCGCAGCGGTTCTTGCCCATGCCCAGCCCCACCACAACAAAGCGAACCGGATCATCGCGGTAGGGGCGGTCAAAGGTCTGCTTGGGGGAGAGTGCAGATTTGAGGTCGCCGGGAGCGGAGGCAGGCCACACCTTCTTTAAATAGTCATAGCAGCGCCCCGTTGCCTCCTCACCGGTCAGCGAGCATCCCGAGGGAACATGCGTCTCGATGGAAACCGGCAGATTCTTTCCTGTTGCCGCCGCACCGCGGAGAACGCGCTCCCAGGGCACCTTTCTGCCCTCGATTTCGGGGAGAACGCCGCGCGCCTTGACATGGAGCATATTTGCATAGCCCAGCGCCTTGGTGAAGTAATCGACGCAGTCGCCCTGCGCCTCGGGGAGAAGCTCAAACATATTTGACACATCCCACGCCATGCCCCAGCCGGGCACATTCAGCGCATCGATGACCGCAATCGCCTCATCGGGGGTCTGCCCGCAGTTCTCAAAGCTGAGAACAAGGCCCGCTTCCTTTGCACGCTTTGCCACGGGATAGAACATCTCGAGCACCTGAGAGAGCATATCGGGGCGCATGGCAAGCTCACCGCAGGCGGGATCGTCCTGGGGATGCTGCCAGAAGTTGAAGGCGCGAACCAGATTACAGCCCAGCACATCGGATGCACGGATCAGCCCCTCCAGCTTGGCAAGCTCACGCTTGATGCCTGCCTCATCGGGCATATGTACCTTACAGAGCGAGGACTGGAGCACCGCACATTCAAGACCCAGCGAACCGAGCTGCCCCTTCAGCGCACGAAGCTCCTCGTCGGTCTGATTCTCAATGGCTTTGCCGTTGACAAGACCGCGGAAATCCACATATTTCATGCCCCATGAAGCGAATATGGGGAGTGTTTCGGTAACCTCACGATGGAGCTCGTCGGTGAAAACAGATATAAACATGATATACCTCCGAAGAATTAAAATTGACAAATGATGATCTATATAGTATAATAAAACAAAAGATATCCTTTTTCTATGGATTTTTTCACATAAAATAGTATTTATTTAATATTTGGTGATGCTATGTACCATAACGAATCGGATTTTCATCTGCACACTGCCTTTTCGATCTTTCCCAACAAGGAGCCCTTCTCCTATTTCCACCGCTGCAACTATGATCGTCCCGAGAATCATCCTCTTCATATCAACAGCGGTATTGAAATTTTCATCCCGCTGCAGGGCTTTTCGGATTTTATGGTGGACGGTGCGCTCTATTCGCTGAAGCACGGCGATGTAATGATCATTCGTCCCCATCAGGTTCACAAAACGGTGCTCCGAGGTGCCTGTCTTTACGAGCGCGCCTCGGTAGTTCTGCCCGCCGACTTTTTTGAGGATTTCCGCTTCAATCCCTTTGCCGCCATCCTGAACAGCAGCTGTGCACACTTCACCCCCGACAGTGATGCCAAGGCTGAGCTGATGCGTATCCTCGAACGGATGGACCGTCTGCTTCTCGGCGAACAGGATGACACCACCTCCATGCTGGTCTTTTCGCTGATCACCCAGCTGGTCTGCCTTGCCGCAAAAGGTGCTGCAGAAGCCGAGCCCAAAAAAACAATGCCCGAGGAGCTTCCCCCCTCCCGATGCCGCCAGATTCTCGCCTACATCAACGAAAACCTCACCGCCATCGCCTCGGTTTCGATGCTCGCCGATGTCTTCGGGCTGTCGGTGCCCTATCTCTCCACCCTCTTCAAGCAGGAGATCGGCGTCAACCTCAACGCATATCTGCGGGCGCGCAAGATCGGACTTGCCAAGCGGCTGCTCTCGGAGGGCGCCACCGTCACCGATGCCTGCTTCGAGTGCGGCTTTGGCGACTGCTCCTACTTCATCCGCTGCTTCAAGGAGAGCGTCGGCGTCACGCCCCTGCAGTACCGCAAGCAGCGCCGCTTTGACGGCGGATGAATCCTTCATCACAGTGCACAAAAAGTTAATTGAAAATTCAGTACAAATGAACATTTATTTTCCTGAGATTTTATGCTATAAATAGAACAGAGAGCTTTGACTGCACAGCTCCATTTAAAAATGAAAAGTTTAAAACAAAAGGAGAACCTCATGAAAATTCGCCGCTTCAAACGAGAAATGACGATCTCACTGACCGCCCTGCTGCTGCTCTTCGTTTTCCTTCTTTCCGCCTGCCAAAGCGGAATCCCTGCCGCAGATGAGACTGAAACAGGACCTGCCGACACCACAGGGCAGAGTAAGGCTCAGACCGAGGCTCCCTCCCCGGAAAGCGAGGAAATCACCGAAATGATCGACTATCCCACCGTCACCTTTGACGATATTGACTTCAGCGAGCTTGACAATTTCAAGGAAGCGCCCGGTGCTGACAGCGGCGTAAAGGGCAGCATCTATGTGCTCGCCATCCAGGACTGCTGGAATGCCACCGGCGAGCGTCCCCTCGATTATGACTATACCAAATTCGCCGTCAGCCTGCAGGGCATCCTCAACCGCGAGGAGCCGATACTCTATTTGGATGACGGTGTCGCCTCGATGAACTGGTTCCGCTTCCTTCGTGCCACCACAGACGGTCTGCTCTACGGCAAAAAGACGGTGAAGCTGGGCTACTTCGACGCGCTCATCGACACCTTCGGCGAGGAGATCAAAAAGCAAGGTATCGTTCTCTGGGATCCCGCCCTTCCCGCAACCTCCAACATCGCCACCAATGTCTGCGGCGTGGAGGGCTATCTGCCGGTCATGTACAGCGAGGACTCCTATTCGCTTTGTCAGACCCTGCTGAAGAAGCTGGGCGATGACATCGTCAAAATGGATCTGCGCGGCAAATTCACAGGCGAGGAAGGCAGTAAAATCTGGGACACCAACCTCGACTCCAGCGGCTCTGCCAAGTGCGATGCCTACCTCTGGGCGATGGAAAAGTATGTGAAGACCGGCAAAACCGATGCGGCTCACATCGCCTATATGACCGACTTCTATCCCCTCAGCGAATTTGGCGGCGGCAGCTTCCTCGACAACTCGGTCAACGAGACCTACCTGCCCAGCCAGGACTATATCGTCCAGAATGCCATCTTCACCTTCGACCTCGCCATGTTCGGCGACCATCCCGCCACCGATGATCCGGAACAGGAGGTCGGACTCGACTATGAGGTGCTGAAGCAGCTTCTCCAGTATCAGTACGACCGCAACAACGGCGAATTCTCCCAGTGCATCGGATTCCCGCCCTTCCCCTATAAATATACCGACGGACAGGGCGGCAAGTATGATGCTGTCATGGCGGAGTGGACCACGGTTGAAGTCATGTCCGCCTACAATATCGCGGTGGTTGCCGACTGCCCCGGCCCCTCCTCGCTTGCAAACTGCTCGGTTTTCTCAAGGTATGAGCAGAAGCTTGAATACTCCCAGGCTGAGAAGCGCGAAAAGGCACTCTCCAATCTGCCTGAATATGAGGATGACACCTACTATATCTACATCTACGGCGGCGATTTTGATGCAGCCTCCTGGACCTACCATATCGCTGCCAACGGTACCTGGCAGAGCGAGGGGCGCGGAGAGATTCCCCTCTCCTGGGCATTCAATCCCAACCTGATGGAACGCATTCCCATGGTCTGGGATGTGTTCTATGCCACCGCCACCGAAAATGACTTCTTCATCGGCGGCGACTCGGGTGCAGGCTATGTCAATCCCATGCTGCTCCGCAACAAAAACCGCAAGCACTCCAAGCTGCCCGACGGGCTCGATGCATGGGCAAGATGGTGTACCGGGTGGTATAAAAAAGCAGACCTCTCGATTACAGGCATGATCCTCGACGGACTCAACGGCTATGCCGACAGTAAGGTTCTGAAGGCATATCAGACCTTCTCCCCCGACGGCATCGGCGTCTGGAACTGGCCGGACAATGATATGGGTGTCAGCGTGGTCAGAGGCACCGCCACCGCTGTCAGCGGCATGGCACAAGACTGGGGCTTCACCAAGTACAACACCGCCGAGGAAGCCGCAGACTCGATTCTCCATACCATCAGCTACCGCCGCAAGAAACGCTTCTACCCCATCAAAACCAACATCATTGATCCCTCCCTCGCCGCAGAAGCAGTTGCCATCGCACAGCAGAAGCTCGATGCAGAGGGCGAAGGTAAGAAGATCCGGGTTGTCGATCCCTACACCTTCTTCGCTATGCTCTCCCGCGAGCTGCAGAAGTAAAAGAAGCGGAGCCGATTGGAGCGGACGCACGTGATCCCCCCTGCTGACAGGCGGCGGTAAGCTTCTGCGAAAGCGTACCTCCCCCTCCTAATCCCCGTATACCTCCCCCCTCGTGGTATGCGAAAACAACCTCGTATTCCTAACGCCGAAACAGGCCGTCCACCGGCACGGTGGGAAAGATTGGTTATAGAAGTTTTTTCTGTTGAAATTTTTGTGATTGTGTGTTATAATTAAAAAAGGAGCTTCCTCACCGAAAGCTCAAATAAAACACGAAAGGAGCTGGTTATCAAAATGATCAATAAGAATAAGGTGATTCTGGGCTGATTTCGTGTTTTGCCGCGCATGGAAATCCTATGCGTCCCCCGCTTCGATAAAGGGAGCGGGAGCCTTTCCAAAACCGAGATTGCCCGCGCTCATGCGGGTGTGTCTCATCTGATGCATACCCCCGAGCGTTCACGCATGATCGGCATGCGAAGGTGTCACACCTCACCCGCGCTGCCGATAAAAGGAAAGGAGCGCAGCCATGGCTTACAAAAACGCAAACTGCGTGCTTCCGGAGAGCCTGCTCAAGGAAATCCAGAAGTACGTGGACGGGGAGCTGATCTACATCCCCGCCAAATCCGCACATAAAACCGAATGGGGCTGCAGAAGCGGCGCCAGAGAACAGTACCGCGAGCGCAATGAAAGCATCAGAGCGCTCTACCGTGAAAAGCACTCTTTCGAGGAGATTGCCGGTATGTTCTTCCTGTCGGTGGACAGTATTCGGAAAATTGTGCGGGAAACCGAGATTGTTTAAACTCGGATTTATCAAGCAGATACTTACAAGTGAAGGGATGTTTCGGCATCCCTTTTCTTATCCTCAAATCCAAAGGAGATGATAATATGAACCTCAGCATGACCTTCAATCAAAACGCCGCCGCCTTTGAACAATACCGCATCAAATACCCCGAAGCCCTCTACCGCGATATCCTCGCCTATGCTCAAATCTGCTCCGACTCTTCCCTGCTGGAAATCGGCATGGGCAGCGGACAGGCAACCGGGCCCTTCCTCGCCATGGGATGCTCCCTCACCGCCATCGAGCAGGGAGATAAGCTCGCCGCCATCGCAAGCGAAAAATTCGCGTGCTATCCCAATTTCAAGCTGTGGCTGGGCAGATTCGAGGAATTTGACTGCAGCGAGCGCTACGATCTCATCTTTTCTGCATCCGCCTTCCATTGGATTGAGGAGGATTTCGGCTATCGCCGTGTGCACGAGCTTTTAAAGGAGGGCGGAAGCTTCGCCAGATTCGCCTCCCATCCTGAATACCGCATCGGTCAGGAAGCACTCTACGAGGATATCCAGAAGCTCTACGATATCTATAAACCCGGCCCCAAACCGGTTGAATACACCGAAGCCGATGCCGCATCCCGCGCCGCCACCGCCGAAAGGTACGGCTTTTCCGACTGCACCTACCGCATGTATGAGCTAACCGTTCCCTTCACCGCCGCCGCATATGCAGGCAGGCTGTCTACCTACTCGGATCATGCGGTTCTCCCCGAGGAGGTCAAGCGGGAATTTTTTGCGAAGGTTGAGGAGGTCATCAACGCCCACGGCGGCATACTCAACCTGCGGCATATCATCGACCTTCAGCTGGCGAGAAAAGGATAGAGGGTTATCAGCACGCCCCCTTCGGCATGGATTCACTTGCGAAAATATGAGCAGGGCGACTGTCCCGTATACTTTTTGAAGGTTCTGGAGAAATAGCAGTAATCGGTGAAGCCCACAGCGGCGGAAATTTCCGAAAGGGACAGGTCGCTCCCCCGGTAGTTTTCGGCTGCACAGCGGATTCGGTATTCCCGCAGGTATTCCGTGAAGGTCATGGCAAAATTCTGTCGGAACAGCCTGTAGAAATTACGCTCACTGTAGCCCAGATCAACGCAGAGAGAATCCACGTCTACAGCACCGGCATAATGCTCCTTCACATAGTCGGATATCTGTCGGATGAAGTGAAGATCCCGGCTGCAAAGCAGCTCGGGGGGCGTTTCGCTGACATCCTTCTGCAGAATGGCAAGCAGACGGAAGAGCTCGCTCATCAGAAGACACTCCACAGCTGCATCCTGTCTGGTGAGGAGATATCGGTAATGACTGCAGAGGGCGAGAATTGCCTCTGTAATGGCTGCCGATTCCTCCGTCTCAGCGGGATAACAGGTGCGGAATCGGACCTTTCCCTGGCGAACCTCCTCAAGTACCCGGTTCAGGGTGGTTTGACCGGAGCTTATGGCGCAGAGCTCGCTCTCCAGCATCAGGCAGATATAGTGCGTATCCCCATCCTCCGGCTCAATATCTCCCGTATGAGCATCGTAGGGATTGAAAAATACATGATCTCCCGGATGAAGCACCAGCTGCTCCCCGTTACAGACCACCCGGAGAACTCCCTTCCGAACGCTCAGCATCTCCATTGTTTCGTGATTGTGCTGAACAAAGCAGGAGACCCTGTGATCCTTTCCCGAGCGGAAGCGGAACTCTACCAGAGAGATGGGAATAGAACCGTAATTTTCGCGGTGACCAACAAAAATATTGAGCATAGCGTATCTCCAGTTTTTTTCTTCAGTATAGCAGATATTTCTGAAAAAAACAAGGAATACGCTATTTTTGGCAGAATCGGACAATATATTTGCGGCATTATCATTGTTATTTCATCCGGTATATGATATGATTACAGCAAGGCTGCCGTATTTGCCATGCGTCAGTCCCATTCGGAAAACAGAAAAAAGCAGAATCACAGAACAAGGACCACAAATATGAAACAGCATACCAAACGACTGTTTGCCCTGCTTCTTTCCGCATGCTTGTTTCTGGCGGGATGCACACCGAAAGAACGGGATGTAACCGATGCAGTCACAGACCCTGAATACAAGGCAGAGGAGAATACAGAAATGAAACAGCAGAACACAAAAATAGTCAGCGCACTGGGGCTAACGGTTCCCGAAACCCTTTATCTGGTCATTGACGACGGGAACTGCCCCGACGGAATGTTTGCCGCACGGGTGCTTCAGGGTGTGATCAACCGAAAAGAGACTCGTGTATATCTGGCGTCCTCCTCTTTCTTCGTGGAAGGTACCGATATTGAGGCAGTCAAGCAGGATATTCTCCGGGAATACGGCAAAGTCAAGCTGAGGGATCTCCCTGTGGACATGGGGGCGGACAGTCAGTACCGCGCTTTCTGGAGCCTGTTCCGGGCGTATGAGGACGAAATCAAAGAGATCTATATATACAGCACCGAAGAGCATCTGTCGGACACCGCAAATATTGCAGCCATGCTGGCGGCACGGAATCAGGGCGTGGCGGTGACCGAATCGCTTTACAGTCAGATGCAGCAAAATGGAGTCGATCTCCCGGTTACCTATATAACCGAGCTTTGCGGCTTCGGTGACGCTGACAATTCGATCACAGTCAACGGCTGGATTGCTGATCATATGGCAGAGGGAGCATCCGAAAAGGCGGTCTTCTGTCTCAAGCCGACCGGACGCGGCGGTCCCGGTGATCTGCCCTGGTGCTACGATCTGGCGGTTGCCATGAATGCACTGATTTATCACGTGGATCCCACCAATCCCCAATCGCTGGATGTACAGAAAAAGATCCTTTCTCAGTTCCCCGATAACATTCCCGTGATGGGATGGCCGGGACTGAATATGGAAAACTCATATGTGGAAAACATCGCCAAGCTGGGAAAATATGTGGTATGCATTGACTGGGGCTACACCAACGGCTCTGTATGGGGCGCCTTTCCGTCCTTCAGGGCAGATGCTCCGGTCAGTCCGGTGAGCGAGACCTTTGCCGTCAAGCCGGGAAAGGTTTACGTGGCATTCATGCTCAGCGACGGAGATGCATGGCATTACTGCTCCAAGGAGCTGCTGTCCTCCTGGAACGACGCAAGACGTGGAAATTATCCCCTCGCCTGGACGATTCCCTCCCTGTTTGCAGACTACAATCCGCTGACCCTTCGGTATCTCTATGATACCGCCACAGAGTCGGATGCCTTTTTGCAGGGACCGTCGGGTGTAGGCTATATGTATCCCTGTATGTATCCTCAAAAGGCGTATGTGGAATATCTGACCCAGACAAAGGCAGCGCTTGCACAGGCGGGGCTGACCATGGTCAACTACTGGGATCTCAGCGACAACAACGCTATGATCGGGCGGGATCCCACCCTGCAGAATCAGTATGCAGAGGCTGTCGGGGTGGATGCCCTTCTTCTGGGACATACCAGTCAGACGGGTAAATGGAGACAGAAGGATAACTGCATCATACTCGAAGAGCTGGGCGGTCCGGATGGAACGGGAGCTCTGACGGCTGAACATATTGTGGATGCCCTGCTAACCCAAAGCCGCGGCATGAAGGATGACGAGGTTCGCTTCTTTGTGGTCAATGTAGAGGTGTGGGGCTACCGTTTAGATGCGGTAGAGAAGGCGGTGGAGCTTCTGTCGGATGATGCATATGAAGGAAAATTCCAATTCATCGGTCTGCCCGATCTGATTGCAGCCATGCGGAATCATTAATTTTAAACTGAAAACTGCCATGCCGGATTTTGTTGTCCGAAGCATGGCAGTTTCTTTTGTTATTCGACTCTCGCCACCCCGGATAGTAAAATATTTTTCTATTATTTTCCTTATAGTGGTTTTTATTTACATTTTATAGGTTTTTATGTCATATTTCGGGATTATAATACTACCGTTCCATTTTTTGTATTACGGAGTTTTATGTATGCAAGAACCGCAGCCCTATTTCATGCCCGATTATTTTTCCTCTTTTTCCTGTAAAATGGGTGACTGCCGCCATGCCTGCTGTGTGGGATGGCCCATCACCATATCGATGACAAACTATTTCACCCTCCTCGGCATCGACTGCTCGGAATCCCTGCGCCGCAGACTGGACTGTGCGCTCCACCTGACCGGACGCCCCTCTGAGTTTGAATACGCGCAGTTCTCTCCCCGCTGGGACGGAGACTGCCCCCTGCGTATGGAGGACGGAAGATGCGGAATCCAGGCCGAGCTCGGCGAAGAGCCTCTCCCCGATGTCTGCAGACTCTATCCCCGCGGTATCCGCATGAAGGAGGGCGGCGGCTATGAAATTTCCTGTGCCAACAGCTGTGAAGCTACCCTCGAGCTCTTCCTGCACCGCACCGAAAAGCTCACCTTCAGGGAAGCGCCGCTTTCCATTGTCCTGCCCCCGCTCGCCCCGCCCACCGAACGCTTCGCCACCGAGGGAAGAGGGCTTGCCCTTCGCATGCGCTATATCGAGGTCATGCAGGATCGACGCTATATGCCAGTCGACCGCCTGACACGGCTCTATCTCCTGCTGGAAGCCACCGAAGCTTCCTACGGCAATGCCGCCGGGTTGGATGCGATTCTGCATGATTCTGCGGCGCATCTTACCTTTGGCGATGCCAAAATGAATTATGATATTTCTTTAGAGCATCTTACCTTTGGCGATGCCAAAATGGATTATGATATTTCTTTAGAGCATCTTACCTTTGGCGATGCCAAAATGGATCACGATATTTCTTTAGCGCATCTTACCTTTGGCGATGCCAAAACGGATCATGGGATTTCATTAGAGCACCTCACCTTTGGCATTGGTATCGCCGAGGAGATCGTCACCCTGCTCGATTCGCGCAGTGAAAGCATCCGCGATTATGGTGAGCGCGCTCTCCGCAATCTGGGCAAAGCCGAGGATGCTGTGGCAAACTATCACCGCCTGAAGGCAAAATTCGAATCTGACTATCCCAACTGGGCGATTTTCTTCGAGCACCTGCTGGTCAATCACATGTTTTTTGTCCAGTTCCCCTTCCAGGATCGCCCCTATAATCTCAAGGAAGAGTTTGCCGCGCTCTGCACCATCTATGCCCTGCTTCGCTTCCTCTGCGTGGGTCTTGCCGAGGAGATCGGTGAGGAATCGGCACTGGTAGATCTGCTTGCCGCCGCATTCCGCCTGATTGATCATACCGACTTTGACCGCACCGCCATCGCCATGCTCAAGCGAATCGGCTGTACCCCCGAGGGACTGCGCGATCTGACGGCGCTGTGATGAAATATTGAATCGGAGGGTTGCCTCCGATTTTTTATTATATATAAATGCATGAAAAAAGGGAGGCAAAACGCCTCCCTTACATGTGGGATTGATATACAGACTGCTGCCTTTAACAAGCAACGATTGCAACGGCACCGCCGACATGTTCTAAAAGGATTTATACCCGAATCGGCACCGAACGACCGATGGTCGCCCCTACCATTATGCCGTCACCCTCGGGGGATGCATATGCGGCTTACTCCTTGCTATCGCCGATATCGCCTGTCGGCGCCGCCGACGATGATACGGCGATGCGGATGGCGGTTTTGCCTACGCCGTCAATGTTGACGTCGGAGAAAGAGGGGACACAGATGAGGTCAAGCCCCTCGTCTGCAATGAAGCTTCGGGTGATGGCAATTGCCTTGACAGCCTGATTGACCGCGCCGGCACCGACTGCCTGAAGCTCAGCATGCGAGCTCTCGCGAAGCACCGCCGCAAGTGCGCCTGCGACCAGATTCGGGTTGGATTTCGAGGATACTTTCAAAATTTCCATACAATTCTCCCTGCCTTTATTAGGCATGCAAGCTGCCTCGGACAGATGCACACCGAAGTAGATTGTTTAGCCTGAAAGAGAGGAAGCGTTGTGTGATGTGAAGGTACTTTCATGACTTCAAAGCACCTGCCGCCCCATTGCGTAGGTACCTAATGTAATGCTATTATACATAATCCTGTCGGAAATTGCAATAGATTTTGTTAAATTCACTTATATAAACGGCACAAAATTTGCAGAATCGTCAAAATTGTACCCGTTTTGCATCGATACAGCGACCGAGATCGGTGTCAAAGGTGAAAAGCGCACCGTGAGAGGTGATCTTTCCCTCGGCAAGCTCAAAGCGCACCGGCATCTTCAGCGTCATCTTTTCGAGGATGCAGGAAACCTTCACGCCGAGAATCGAATCGTCCGGACCTGTCATGCCCAGATCGGTGATGTAGCCGGTGCCGCCGGGGAAAATCTGCTCATCTGCGGTCTGCACATGGGTGTGCGTACCGAACACGATGCCGATGCGCCCGTCAAAGTATCTGCCGAGGGCGATTTTTTCGGAGGTAGCTTCGGCATGGACATCGAGAATGGCAAAATCATAACTGCCCCGCTCACGCTCGAGAATGCGCTCCACCGTCTCGAAGGGAGATGCCAGCGACTCAAGGAAAACGGTGCCCATCACGTTGATGACCAGAACCCGATATCCCTCGCAGTTGGCAATGACATAACCCTGCCCGGGGCAGCCAGCGGGATAGTTGGCGGGACGGATCACATTTTCGCTGTCGTTGAGATAGCTGCGGAAGCCCGACTTCTGCCAGACGTGATTACCGGTAGTGATGACATCTGCGCCCGCCGCGAGGATGATCTTTGCCGACTCCACGTCGATGCCGTTGCCCGGCGCCGCGTTCTCACCGTTGACAACGCAGAAATGAGCACCAAGCTCGCTCCGCTTCTGCCAGAGATGATTGCTGAGATAGGCGACAGCTTCGCTTCCGACCACGTCGCCGATACAAAGAATGTTGATACGCATATTTTCACTCCAAATTCGGTTGAATGTAGGATAGATCGTTCAGCCGGACAAGACTGCGGCGGCCGTCATCATCCTCGCGCAGAAAAGAAACGCCGCCCGACCTGCCCGCAATATTGCATCTTTCGAGCATATTGAGATCAAGCTCCAGCCAGAGGGCAAAGAGAATACTGAGAGTTCCGTCATGGGAGACGAGCAGGATGGTTTCGGCGTCACTTGCCATGATTTTTTCGAGAAAGTGTGAAAGCCGTTCCCCAACCTCACGCTTTGATTCGGCGCCCCGGAAGGGACGGTCATCTGCCGACAGCGGCCAATCGATGCTTCCCTGCCATGTGGCACACTGCACATGCTCCCGCGCCCAAACCTTCGATTTGCCGACAGCCGCACCAAGATTAAATTCGCGAAGAGCATCGGTGAAAACCGGTACAACACCAAGGCGCTCTGCAAGTATCTCCGCGGTTTGCCAGGTACGGAGCAGATCGGAAGAATAAAGGATACAAGTCCGTCCCTCAAGCTCGGCGGCAAGATGCGCCCCAATGGAACGAGCCTGCGCAGTCCCGCGAGAGGTAAGCTGCCAGTCCGCCCAGGATCCGATCATACGGTTAAGATGCTGTTCAGACTCAGGATGCTGAATTGTAATAATCGTCTTCATTTTAATTCCTCCATAACATAAAGCCCGCAGTCTGAACTACGGGCTTTGATTGTTCATATAACCACCGCATTACTGCGGATATCGCTCATTGTAGTTTTATATAAAATCTATATTTCCACTGCAATTCATGAACATCTGTACACCGACAGATACTATCGGTATCATTAAGTTATGTTTGCCGATTCCTATCCGACAGGATATCATTTTGCGTAATCCACGGCGCGGCTTTCGCGTACCATGTGAATTTTGATCTGTCCCGGATATTTCAGCTCGCCCTCAATCTTCTTTGCGATGTCGCGGGCGATAATAACCATCTGATCGTCGTTGACCTCTTCGGGCTTGACAACGATGCGAACCTCGCGGCCCGCCTGGATGGCGTAGGATTTTTCGATGCCGGCGAAGCTGTTTGCAATCTCCTCCAGCTTTTCAAGACGCTTGATGTAGCTCTCGATGTTCTCGCGGCGCGCGCCCGGTCTTGCTGCCGAAATCGCATCGGCTGCCTGCACGATGATCGCCACGATGGTCTTGGGCTCCACGTCGTTGTGGTGTGCTTCCACTGCGTGAATAACGTCCTTGTTTTCCTTGTATTTCTTGAGAATGTCCACACCGATCTGGACGTGGCTTCCCTCGATCTCCTGTGTCATTGCCTTACCGATATCGTGGAGCAGACCTGCACGCTTTGCAAGTGCGGTATCAACCCCCAGCTCATCGGCAATCATGCCGGCAATAAAGGAAACCTCAATCGAATGATCGAGCACGTTCTGTCCGTAGCTTGTACGGAAGCGGAGTCTGCCCAGTATCTTGACAAGCTCGGGATTGATGCCGTGGATGCCTGTCTCGAAGGTGGCGCGCTCGCCTGCCTGCTTGATCATCACATCGACCTCGCGCTTCGCCTTCTCCACCGTCTCCTCAATGCGTGCGGGATGGATTCTGCCGTCCGAGATCAGCTTCTCGAGGGCAAGGCGTGCAGCCTCGCGGCGAACGGGGTCAAAGCTTGAGATTGTGATCGCCTCGGGCGTATCGTCGATGATAAGATCGACGCCTGTGAGGGTCTCAATGGTACGGATGTTTCTGCCCTCGCGGCCGATGATACGGCCCTTCATGTCGTCGCTGGGAATCGGGACGACAGATACGGTGGCTTCACTGACATGATCTGCGGCACAGCGCTGGATGGCAAGCGAAATGATGTTCTTCGCCTTTTCGTCGGCATCTTCCTTGAGCTGCGCTTCAATCTCGGCAAGCTTCATTGCCGACTCGTGGCGAGCCTCCGATTCAACACGCTCAACAAGCTCGCGCTTTGCTTCCTCTGCCGAGAGCTGTGCGATCTTTTCCAGCTGTTCGATGTGCTGCTGCTTGATCTGCTCGATTTCCTCGAGCTTGCTTTCATTTTCCTTGATTTTGCGGTTCAGGGTTTCGTCCTTCTTTTCAAGGGCTTCCATCTTGCGCTCAAGGGTTTCTTCCTTGGAAGTTAATCTCTGCTCCTGCTTGGAAACCTCGCGGCGGCGATCCTTGATCTCCTTCTCCATCTCGGTTTTCTGTTGGAGGATTTCCTCCTTTGCTGCGAGCAGAGCTTCTTTCTTTGTCGTTTCGGCATCCTTCTCAGCCTTGTCAAGGATTCGTGCCGCTTCCTGTTCAGCAGAGCCGATTTCGCTTTCGCCTACCTTTTTACGGTAGATTATGCCGCCGAAGAAGCCGATCACAAGGCAGATAAGAGCCGTTACGATACAAGCAATCAGTATTTCCATATTGCACCTCCTTAAATGAAATTCTAATATGTTAAAATTATTCAATATGTAATAAAGAAATCGTGTCACCAGCACAAGAGAGAACAATACTGCGATATTACATATAATTATATTTTATACAAAAACGGCTTCAATGTCAAGAGGAAAGAAGGGGAAAGTTTCAATTTTATTCGAATTGGGAGGATGAAAGACGGTAAGAATAACCCCCGAAGGGAAATAGAAGAATATGAAACAGATAAAAGGGCTGCCGCATTTGCAATGCAACAGCCCCGTTATTCAAACTAAATATGTGAACCAATCTTCATCGGTCAGCGAAATTGATCGGTTTTCGGGACGCAGTCCCGAAGTGACGGTCATTGACCGTCAAGATCAATTTCTTTTCCGAAAACGCTCCGCGTTTTCGGAATTTAATCCATATCGGCGTAGTGATCGATGGTCTTGCTGAGTGCCTTTTCAGCCTTGGAGAGCAGCTTGTTGTACTGGGAAGCGAAGTCTTCCTTGTATGCACGAACAAGAGTCAGCGGGAGGTCGCCCAGGGTGCCCCAGTTGTAGGCATAGCCCAGGTCGTAGCGGACAGAGCTGAAGATGATGTCAAGCGAAGCCTCGGACTCGTTGTCGCGGGCGCTCTTGCCTTTGAGGTACTTCTCATAGTATGCGGGAGTCAGCAGATTCTTGGACTCTGCGCCGAGGGTATCGAGGACGTGTGCAGTGTATGTAACATCCTCATTATCAGCAGGGATGACGAGCATTGCCGCGACGTGGGGGTTGATGGTGCAGTGATACTCTTCCTGAGTCTCCTCGTAAAGAGGCATGGGGAGAATACCGAAGTCGTTTGCCATTTCGCGCATTTTTTCGATATTGTGAAGCTCGATGCAGCAGAAGAGTGCCTGGTCGTTTCTGAACATAGCACCACCGTCGTGTCCGGTTGCAGTGCAGTTATCGGCAACTTCCTTATCGTAGAAGAGGGCAATGTAGTCCTCCCAGATCTGCTGGGTGCGCTCGTTGTAGAAGTCGATGTAGGGAAGGTCGTCGGCATCCTTGGAGGCAAACTCAACGCCCGATGCAATCAGACCCAGTGCAATCGAGTCGATGGAGTAAACGAAGCCGTAGCGGTCGTTCTCGTCGCGGTCGCCGTCACCGTCCAGGTCCTCGGAAACTGCCTTGGACATGTTGGTCATAGCCTCAAGCGTCCAGGTGTGCTCGTCCATGAGCTGGTAGGGGTTGTCAAGGGTATAGTTTACAGCCAGAGCCTTGTTGTAGTAGACTACGCGCAGCGACTTCTTGTACATGATCGAAATGTCGCCGGTAACCATGAAGAGCTTGTTGTCAATCGAGAGGTCCTCGACTGCGTTCTGGTCCCACCATGGCTGATCCAGCTGGAGATCCGAGATGGCGTTCAGGTTGTAGAGAATCTTGTCCTCTGCAAGCTGTACTGCGCCGTGTGTGTAGACAAAGCCTGCGTCATAAGCATGGTCGCCTGCCTGAACACTCTTTTTGATGGATGCGCCGTAGCCCGGAACAGGAGCGCGTTCAATATCGATGCCCAGCTTCTCCTCGGTCTTTGCGGTTCTGCGGAAAACAGCATCATTGATAGGCTCGCCGTTCTCCTCGGTAGCGTTGAAGTCAACGTCATACCAGGTAGCATTGCTCTCATCGTAAACCATGATGGTGAAATCGCGGCCGGTGTAGTCGATGTCAGCGGGAAGCTCGGCAGAATATACGATGTTGGTTGTTTCGGGAGATGCTGTGGTAACCGCAGCATCTGCGGTTGTGTCAGCACTGCCCACCGTGTCCTGATCTCCGCCCGCACAGGATGCAAAAACAGTGACAACACTCAGCATTGCAAGCAGCAGTGCTGTAATACGTAATTTGTTCATTCTTAATCCTCTCTTTCACAATTTGTGTGAAAACATAATAATGATATCATAGTATAACACGCAAGTGTAGTTTTGTCAAGGTGAATATGTGAATTTTAATGTGATATTAACGTAAAGTTGAACAGGATGGATGGTGGACTCGGTGAGCTGAGATTTTTCTACACTTCTGAGTATACAGATACGGGGCGATGTTTTTCCCCCTCATCCACCATCCCCCCTCAACATTAACACCAATTTTTCGCCCCCCTCGTGGTATGCGGAAACGATTTCGTATACCTAACGCCGATATCGCCTGTCGGCGCTGCCGACCCGTGTACCGGCACGGTGCATTATAATTCACACTTTTGTTTACATTATTTCATTGTTTCTTTTGCTATCCTTTGATATAATATATAAAATATGTTAATTGTGCCTATACGCCGAAAGGATTATACTTATGAACTATAATGCTCTTCTTGATCATATCACATCAGGCGCGCTCGACGGAGCTTTGGAGCAGCTCTACGGCAAGTCCCGTATCCCCTCCGAAAGAGAGCGCTATGCAAATGCAGTCCGCAGCTTCGGAAGCCTCTACGGTACCGACCGCGAGCTTGCCATCTTCTCAACCCCCGGACGCAGTGAGCTGTCGGGCAATCATACCGACCACAACAACGGCAGAGTCATCGCCTGTGCTGTCGATCTTGATGTAATCGCCGTAGCATCCCCCAGAGGTGACGGCATCATCCGCGTAAAGAGCGAGGGCTTTGACGAGGAGATCGCCGATGCCTCAAACGAGCCGGATGAGCGCGAATATTTCACAGGCACCGCCATCCTGCGCGGCATGAGAGCCGAGTTTGAGCAGAACTGCAGCGACTCTTGCGGCTTTGATGCCTACACCACCTCCGACGTACCCAAGGGAAGCGGACTCTCCTCCTCGGCGGCATTTGAGGTGCTGGTGGGCAGTATCATCAACGAATTTTCGGGTGCCGGCGCCGATCCCGCCAAAATCGCCCGCATCGCTCAGTACGCAGAGAATGTCTACTTCGGCAAGCCCTGCGGACTCATGGATCAGACCGCATGTGCTGTCGGCGGCGTCGTTTCCATCGATTTTGAGATCCCGGGCAATGCTGTCATTGAAAAGATGGACTTCGATTTCCGCGGTGCAGGCTATGCGCTCTGCATCATCAATACCGGCGGCAATCACGCCAACCTCACCCCCGACTATGCCGCCATCCCTGCCGAGATGAAGCAGGTCGCCGCTCACTTCGGTGCCGACTGCCTGCGCGAGATCTCCATGGCACAGCTTCTCCCCGAAATCATGGTTCTGCGCGAAAAGGTTGGTGACCGCGCCATCCTGCGTGCCTTCCATTTTCTGCGCGAAAACGAGCGCGTGGCAGCTCAGACCGCGGCTCTTCAATCGGGCAATCTCACCGCCTTCCTCGAGGGCATGCTGGCATCGGGCAGATCGAGCTTTGAATATCTCCAGAATGTCTGGACAACCGCACTCCCCGATGAGCAGGGTGTTTCGCTCGCCCTCGCCGCCGCCGAAGAGGTGCTGGCTAAATACAACACCGACGGAGTCAAGGCCGCATGGCGCGTTCACGGCGGAGGCTTTGCCGGCACCGTCCAGACCCTCATCCCCCTTGAGGCAGCAGAAGAGCTCATCGCCCTCGAGGACAGCATCTTCGGCGAAGGTGCCGCAAAGGTGCTGACTCCCAGAGCCGCAGGCGCGGTAAGAGTGGTGTGAGGGATTGAGACTCCCGCTCACCGGGCTCCACCACCTTCATCCTCACCAATCTTCATTCATCAATACATGACAGGACGTACATCATGGCTAAAAAGTACCGCATTCAACCTCAAAAGAAAATCGACTGGAAAAAGCGCGGCATCATGCTCTGCATCTTCCTCGCGGTGTTCGTCATCTACTACACCGCCTGCCGCTTCAACTTCTATCCCATCCTGCCCATCTATCTCACCATCATCACCGCCCTCGCTGTGGCATTCATCATCCTCAACCGCGGTCTGGAGCGCGCTCTGCCTACCCCCGACGACCTGCCCGACGACATGTCGCCCGAGGAAAAGCACGATTACATCGCCCTCGCCACCAAGCGCAAGGGACAGGCCCGTATGGTGCTGGTGGTGCTCATCCCCTTCATCCTCACCATCTTTATCGATATGGTGATTCTCACCTATGTGGAGCCGCTGATGGCTTCCTTCTCTGCATGAGGGCGGCATGGAAGCACAGCATAAAATCAGCGCCTATACCCTTTTCTCAGGCTCGGAAGGAAACTGTATTTACATCTCCGACGGCAAAACCGAAATTCTCATCGATGCCGGAGTCAGTGCCCGCGCCGTCGGACAGGCTCTTGCCGGAATCGGCAGCAGTCTCGAGCGGATTTCGGCAATTTTCGTCACCCATGAGCATATCGACCATATTCGCGGCATCCCTGTCATCGAGCGCAAATACGGCATTCCCGTCCATATGACCGCCCCCTCGATCTTCGCCGCAGGCTTTGGTGAGGGGATGAACCTCATCTCCCACGAGCCGCTTTATTCGGTGACGGTGGGCGATATGGAGATTCGCTCCTTCGCAACCTCTCACGACAGCGCCGCCAGCGTGGGCTATGTCATCGACACCGAAGCCGGCAGAATCGGCATTGCCACCGACACCGGCTATATCTCGCGCAAAATGGCAGCCGAGCTGAAGGGCTCGCGCTATATGGTGCTCGAGTCGAACCACGATCCCGACATGCTCCTGTGCGGTTCCTATCCGCCCACACTCAAGCAGCGGATTCTCTCGCGGATGGGGCATCTCTCAAACAGCGACTGCGCTCATCTGGCAGAATATCTCGCCGACGAGGGAGCCGAGCGGATTCTGCTTGCCCATTTATCGAAGGACAACAACACCCCCGAGCTTGCCCGCAGTGCAACAGCCGAAATCATCGTCGGCGGCGGATACGCGACCGAGGTTGCGGTGGCAGAGAGAAAGACTGCGACAAGGCTGGTGTGAGGGGAGCCTCATCCACAACATTACAAAGGATTTCAAGTACCATGTTTGAACTCGACATCATCTGCGTCGGCACGCTGAAGGAGCAATATCTCCGCGATGCCTGCGCCGAATATCAAAAACGCCTCACGCCCTGGTGCAGGCTTCGCATCATCGAGCTGAAGGAGGACGCCGAGCTGATTCCCGCCCTGCCGAAAAAGGGCTGGCGCTGTGCTCTCTGCGTGGAGGGAAAGCAGCAGACCTCGGAGGAATTCGCGGCAACGCTGGGCGATCTGCCCTCCCGCGGCTATTCGAATGCGGCGCTTGTCATCGGCGGCTCGGACGGGCTGCCCGAAGAGGTGAAGGCTGCCTGCCATGCCCGGCTGAGCTTTTCGAAGATGACCTTCCCCCATCAGCTCATGAGAGTGATTCTGCTTGAGCAGGTGTACAGGGCGTTTAATATCAATCACGGCGGGAAATATCATAAGTAGCAGATTGCAAAGAGAGAGTGAATTCATGAAAATTACACGAGGTATCGCATGGGGTGCCGCCATTGCAGTGCTGCTGGCATTCCCCCTGTTTGCCCTGATCACATACCAGATGGGACTGTATGAGCTGTCCTTTATCAATCGAAACGGAGAAGCCGAGACGGCGGAAACCGCAGCTCCCCCTGCGGTGACGACGGCGGGAAGCCTTGTGACGCTCCCTGCTGCCGAGACCGATCCCACAGCGAATCTCACCGAGACTTCGGGCAGTGCGGAGAGCGAAAAGACTCCCTCTGCAGAGACAAAGGCGCCCTCCGAGACTGCCGCGGTGCAGAGTGCCGCGCCCGAATCCTTCACAAAGTCGCTCTATGCCTACTCCACCGCCACAGGCTACGGCTTTACGGTCAATCGCACCCCCTACACCAAAAAGGGACAGATCATCACGCTTGTGGACGGCGCGGTTGATTACGGCGACAGCTATTCGGCGCGTCCCGCCGTCAGCAGTGACATCCCCTACCGCAAGGAGCTGGAGCACGGCGGCTACACCATCGAATACAAGCGCGAATCCATCGAGATTTCAAAGCTTCAGACCTACAGCGGCTATCTGATCGTCGACAATGGCAGCTCCTATTCGCTTGCCGATCCCACCGGCATCATCTATGTTCAAAATATGGGAGCCTTTGTTCCCGCCTATCTGCGCGACGCATCCAACCGTCCTCTCTTCACCGACGGCGAGCGTTATGCATATTATGATGCGGCGGCAAAGGAGCTGAAGGTCATTGAGGATCTCGACCCGACACAGCTTGTTTTCGGCATCGAGTACGACCATAACGCGGGCTACGGACAGGTCAATTACGGTCTGACCCCCTTCTTCCAGCCAAATGAAACCGAAACCGAGGTGATAGGCGAAGCCATCCCCGCGGCATTCCTCACCGGCGTTGAGCAGGTTCTCACCCTGGCGGCTGTGCGCGGTGAGATTACATCTACATTCCGTCCGGTAAGCGAGACAAGTGAGCCTGCCGACATCATCCCCGAGGAAAGCCTTCCCGAGCCTGCTGACACTGCCGCAGATGCCCTTGAAACTGCTGCCGACAGTGAGGCTGCCGACAGTGAGACTTCCGAATCGGCAGATTCGACGCTGTCCGAGCTTGAAAGCATCGCGGCAAGCGAAAACACAGCCGAAAGCGAAATCATCCCCATCCCCGACAGCTCTGCCGACAGTGAGCTGCCTGCGGATTCCGAAACCTTAGCCGAAAGCATGTCCGAGACGGGCGCCCCCGCAATCGAGACACCGCCCACCGAGACTGCCGACCCATCCCTCGACCCCCTCCCCGATACGACTGCTCCCATCGAGACAACTCCCGAGACAGTCCCCGAAACGACCGCTCCTGTTGTAACCGAGCCGCCTGTTACCGAGGTGCCGGCAATAGAACCTGTGGTTACAGAGCCCGAGGTTACCGAACCTCCGGAGACCACCGAAGCTGAGGCAAAGGAAGCGGAACGTGCTGCCAAGCGTGAGGAGCGCATCGAAACAAATGGCGGACTCTGGGGCTACAAGGATGCAGCCGGCAATGTTGTCATCGAGCCCCAGTACCTGAAGGCATTCAACTTCAACTCAAACGGCCTTGCGGCGGTTGTGACCGCTGACGGGACCCAGATTTTCATCAACCGCTACAATCAGGTGATCCTCGACGCCTACGGCACCATCTATTACCACCGCGAGCTGTACGCTTATGACGGCTGGTATCCCCCCGAAATCTACACCGAGGACAATCTCGGCATGTTCTACTTTGACTCGGGACTTGTGCGCGTGCGCAAAAAGATTGTTCACTACACCTACGACCACTATATTCTCGAGGATGTGGACACCCTCATCGACGCATCGGGCAAGACCTTCAACATCCCTGCCGGCTACACGCTGGAGGCTTACTCCGAGGGCGTGCTGCTCCTCTCCCGCGACGGCAAGTACGGCTACATGGACATCACCGGCAGGTGGCTGACCAATCTGATTTATACCTATGCCCGCCCCTTCCACGAGGGACTTGCCGTAGTCGGCTTCGAGGGCATGTACGTGGGAATGATCGACCGCGAAGGCGACTTTATTGTGCCGATGGTCTACAACCACATCTCCGACACCTCCATGGGCATTTTCACCGCCTACTCCCCCAGCCTCGGCTGGCAGGTCTTCGCGAAGCTCAGCTAAGCCGTGTCGGGTCGGGTCGGCGGCGCCGAGTCGGCTGTACCGACAGGCAATATCGCGCCTCGCGGCGGGCCTGTTTCGGCGTTAGGTATATGAGACCGCTTCTGCATACCACGAGGGGGAGGAGGGTACTTCCGGTTATGGGAATCCCCGCTCACCGCCCCACAAGCTTTCCCTTTTTCTTCCCTGTTTTTACACAACTCCCAATTCGACAAAGTGTTCCTGCTGTCCGGGAATCGGCAATTTCACCGTAGGGCGGAGGTTCACTCCCGCCGTTACATACAATTTCGGTTTCTTCGAGCGGCGGGACCAAGGCCCTGCCCAAAGGACCGCATTTCTGCCCGGGAACACATAAGGTAATTGGGATTTACACAAAAAGGAGACACGCCCATGAAAATTCGCCTCCTCGCCCTCCTTCTTGCCATCCTCTCACTTCTCACTACCGTATCCTTCGCGGCAAGAGAAAAATCCCCCGAAGCCACCGAAGCCGAAGCCGCAGGAGATGCCGTCGCGCAGCTCACCTCGCTTCCCGCACTTCATATCGAGCTGGAAAACGGGCGCAACCGTCTGCAGATCCCCCGCAATGCCACCATTCCCGCCCGCTTCACCATGGTCGACAGCGAAAACACAGGCGAGACGGTCACCAATCTGAAGGGCGAAATCCGCGGCAGAGGCAACTCCACCTGGACGCTGCCCAAGAAGCCCTATCACTTCAAGCTGGCAGCCTCCGCCGATCTGCTCGGTATGGGAGAAGCCAAAACCTGGGTGCTGCTTGCCAACTACTGGGATAAAACTATGCTCCGCAACGCCGTCACCTATGACCTTGCACAGCGCATCAACAACATCTACGCCCCCGAATTCCGCTTTGTCGATGTCTTTATCAACGGCAGTTATCAGGGCATCTACATGCTCGTGGAAAAGGTGGAATTTGATGACGAGCGCATCAACTGCGATCCCGAAGAGGGTGCCGTCCGCTTTGAGGTGGAAATGCTCTACCGCCATCAATCGGAGGGCTGTGACAACTGTATCATCACCGACAGCGACACCCATATCATGCTGAAGGATCCCGAAGAGGGTAAATCCTACACCGCCGCTGAGATGAAGGAGATCAAGGCGCGGGCGCTGAATCGGCTCAACGAGATCGAAGCCGAGCTTGCCAAGGGCTATGATGCCTACTGCGACGATATCGACATGCGATCCTTCATCGACTGGTTTATCGCCAATGCACTGGCAAAGAACTATGACGCCGCCTTTGTCACCAGCACCTACTGCTATCTGGACAACGACGGTATTCTCCACATGGGACCGGTCTGGGATGTGGATGTCTGCTTCGGCAATCAGGACGTCACCTACCCCGATACGGTGGATAACGGACTCAATTACTACAACTACCGCTCGGATAAGGGCGCATGGTATCGCTGTCTCTTCAAGGACGAAGCCTTTGTCACCGCGCTCAAGGAGCGCTGGAATACCCTCATGGAGGACGGCAGCATCGATATGATGTTTGAGAAAATCGACGAATATGTCGCCATTCTCGAGGATGCGCGCCGCTATGAGGAGGACGAGTGGCCGGATGCGCTGGAGGTCACCCATGTCCGCGGCAAGGCAACTCCCTACTTCGACTGGGACAGCGAGGTCGCCTATTTCAAGGAGTGGCTCACCCTGCGTATTGATTGGCTGGACAGCCAGTGGAACGACGATTATGCTCCCCTCGATAAGCTGACCCCCGTCGCCTCTGTCACCGGAGCCGATGTGGGCGGCAAGCGCAAATACAGCAGCATCAACGGCGACGTCTGGAACTGGCGCTACACCGCAACCAAAAAGCCCAACCGCAAGATGTTCAGCTCATTCTCCTTCTTCGGCGATACGGTTGATGATGGAGAATATGTATGCTCTGTCGCCTTCAAGCCGGGCAGCAACCGCAAGGTCACCGACTATATGATGCTCCGCCTTGTAGGCGTGGACGAGGAGGGCTACACCACAACCCTGCTGCAGACCCCCGCAACCCACGTGACCTATGCGACCTCCCCAAAGGACGCCGAGGGATACGGCTATCTCAATCTTACCTTCGACACAAGCGATTTTGATTATGTGGATTACAGATTTATCGTCGATGCCTATAATGCCACCATCAGCGTAAAAGATGTGACACTGTATAAGAAGTAACTCTGCATCGGCTGTAATTCGCGGTGCATCATCACAACAACAAAAAGGGAGAGGACTTCTCCTCTCCCTCTTACTGTATCCATCCCTGTCAAGGTATGCAATTTCGCTGAAGTGATAAGGGGAGAAGGAAACGACTCCCTCCCCCCTCGTGATATGCGGAAACGATTTTGTGTTCCTAACGCCGATATTGCCTGTCGGTGCAACCGACCCGATATTGCTCGTCGACGCCGTCGACCGCCGATACAGGCCGTCCACAAAGCGAACAAGTTCGCTTCGCACGGTGGTCACTCTTCCACAACTACGTCGTACATCACGTATTCGAGGGGGTCGACGTCGATGCCGCCAAGCTTCATCTCGAAATGCAGATGGGATGCGTCTGAAATCTCAACGAGGGCACTCTCTCCAATGCCGCCAATGCATTGACCGGCTTCCACGCGCGCACCTTCAACAATTTCAGCAGGATGCTCGGAGGAGAGATTGCGGTAAATGCTCATCAGCCCGTTTCCGTGGTCGATGATGACCGTCTCACCCATCATGGGATCATTCCCTACACTCGCAATCACGCCGGCTGCACATGCCTTTACTTCACTGCCCAGCGTCGCCGCAATGTCAATGCCGCGATGCACGCGCCAGTCCTCCATGGTGAAAGAGTAGACCGGCATGTCCAGATCGTGGAACTTCACCACATAGCCTGCCACCGGCTGCATAAAGGTCAGCGGCGCGCTTGTCTGCGTGGCCGGCTCCTCTTCCTTCTGCTCAACTGTGGGAGCGGCAGTCTCGGGCGCTTCGGTTACAGCTTCGGTTTCGCCCTTCGTCTCCGTGTTGTCGGGGAGAAGCATCACAGGCGATCTTGTCTCGGGCACATCGGTTCCCCTTTGCGGTGATGCTTTTGTCTCTGTCGATGCTGTCTCACCGCTTGTTTCCTCGGTGCGGGGCGCTTCATTCCGTCTCGCAATACCGTTGATCAGTGTAATCACCGTTACCGCTAAAATTGCTACCATCAGCAGCGCAATGCTCACATAGAGCCGTGAGGGCGCCTTGCTGTTTCGATTTTCCATATTGCCTCCATTCCGCTGCGTTGCAGCATGTCAATGTTTTGCATGTATTAGGATTGACCGGATTCAAGGAAGTTATACGCTTTATATAAAATTGCCGGCTGCGCCGACGGGCAATATCGGCGTTAGGTATACAGAAGTGTTTCTGTATACCACGAGGGGGGAGGTATTCATTACCCCCTCTTCCACCGCTGACGCGGTTCCCTTTCCTTGTGTTAGGCAGATGAGGGCTTGTCCGCCTAACGCCGATATTGCTGCCCACCGATGCTGTCGGCTGCACGATGTAGCAGCTCTTCAATCACCTCAAGCAGGCGAAATTTCAGCACATAGCGCGGATTGTCCGATTCGCAGAGCAGCTTGATCTGCCCCGGCGTAAATCCCGCCGCGCTCAGCTTTTCCTCGGCACGGGAGGAATCCACACAAAGCGGCGGATAGAGCACACACCACCAGTTCTTGCCCGCAGCCTCGCCAATCTTCACCCGCAGCGAGAGATAGCGCCCCGCAGGCAGGCTCACACCTTCATAGCTGCGCGTGGGATATCGCTCATATCCCAGCTGAGCCTCCACCTCACAGACCTCGCCCGCATCGGCGAGAATTTCCTCGGCTCTTTCCTCAATCTCAGAGATCATCTCACCCAGCGCCGCTTCAGCCTCGTCCGCACTGCCGCAGGCTTGGATTGCATTCCCGGTCAGCTCCAGAATACCGTCGCGAACCGCCAGCTTCAGTGCCTGATCCCGCTCACTGTCTGATGCCGCTATCACATGAAGCCTTACCGTGTCGCTGTAAACCGCCTCCTCGCCGTTGATGGGCAGGATTGCCGCCGACAGGGTGAGAATCAATACCGAAATACAGAAAAATATCATTGCACGCATTGCAAATACCTCCAAAGTCCTTGATGCTTTTGCATCTGAATCTGCTCTGATTATGGCACTGAGGATGCGGAGTTATTCATAAAAATAAAAATCAATCCATCACGGAGGATAATACTATGAATCTTCGCGAAAAACGACTTGAATTTGAGGCATCCAAGCGCATCTATGACAGCGCACTCCTCACCTTCCACGGTGTGGACGGCTATGATGTCTACAACTGCTCCATTCCCTTCACATGGAAGGGCAAGCGCTATATCTACGGCAGAGTAGAGCGCCGCAATGAGTGGGCACGCTCCCGCGCCATGCTTTTTGAGGAGACAGGCGAGGACGATTACACCCGTGTTCCCAACTCCATGCTCTATCAGCTGGAGGATCCCTACATCGCCTTCATCAAGGGCGAAATGGTCATGGGCGGCACCCACGTCCGCTTCAAGAAGAGCGAAATCGACACCTACTACGGCTACTTCTACCACGGCACCGACCTTGAGGATCTCTACTACTTCACAACAGGCCCCGACTATATGAAGGATATCCGTCTCGTTCAGCTTCAGAACGGCAGAATCGGTGTCTTCTCCCGTCCCCGTCATGCAGGACTGGAGGGCGGCGTCGGCTCTCAGATCGGCTTCACCACCATCGCTGACCTCTCCGAGCTGGATGCGGATGTTGTTGAAAATGCTCCCTACCTGAAGGGACTCTTCGGCGAGGGCGAATGGGGCGGCCCCAATCAGGCATATGCCCTCTCCTCGGGCAAGGTCGGCGTCATCGGACACATGAGCTACAGCGATCAAACCCCCTCGGGTCAGCGTCTCAGCGTTTACATGAACTCCTCCTTCGTCATCGATCCCGATACCTGCGAGGTGCTCGATTTTAAGATCATCGGTACCCGCCCCTGCTACCCTGCGGCTCCCGCAAAGCGCCCCGACCTCATCGACTGCACCTTCACCTCGGGCATCGTCATGCGCGACGACGGCAAGTGCGAGCTCTATGGCGGCTGCGGCGACACCCATGAGGGCAGACTCACCATCGATTATCCCTTCGAGGGCTTCGGCGAGATCGTCGAGTACGGACTCTGAAGATAAATTTATCTCACATAAACAAAAAAAGACACCGGCAGACGAAAATCTGTCGGTGTTTCCTGTTTCAGAGGGCGCATACAGGTATGCCGTCCCCTTTATTCTGCTTCACTGTTCCTGCTCAGCACCTTTTTCTGCCAGGATCTTTTGCCGCACTTGGGGCAGCGCATATATCTTGTCGTGTGCATGTGTGCTGCTGCAAAAACACTTTTATAGGTGGGCACATATCTGTGACCGCATTTGCCGCAGGCATAATACCCCGCTTTTTGCTCGATTCTGATGGCAAAGGGTGCTGCAATCAGCAGCGGAAGCATACCGGCTAAAACAATAACCGTAGCAATCCATTCCTCCAGCGGCAGAGAAAGCGCGATCACAATCGAACCGATCAACGGGATCAGGCAGGCAATTGCCATGATAATCTCGGTACGAAGCAGCCTTTTATCGCTTTCCTCTTTTTGCTTGATCATATCAAGCAGATTGTTTTCCAATTCTTTGTTGTAGTTTTCCATTGTGATAACCTCCCCACACAATAAATCATTTACGGTGATGTTCAGAATACCGCACAGCTCCAGCATGATTGAAGAATCGGGCATTGCCTTGCCGCATTCCCACTTCGATACCGCTCTGTCGGTGATGTTCAGCTTCTCTGCCAGCTGCATTTGTGTCAGGTTTGCCTTTTTTCTGCATCCGGCAATGAATTGACCGATTTTCACTTGATCCATCAATTGGCCTCCTTTCACTCCTATTATAAACGGAATTGTAGCTTCAATCTACATACTATCGGTTGATTGGGGAGATATCAACCGGCGGTAGAGTCGGTTTCAGACCTGTTTTCGATGATTTTCGTGGTTGTTTGTTACGCAAAAGGGGACTGTTGTAAATAAAGCTTGATAAAGGGAGGCAAAACACCTCCCCTGCAGAATAAGATTTCCTCCACCCTCGTGGTATGCGGAAACAATTTTGTATTCCTAACGTAGATATTGCCCGTCGGCGCTGCCGACCCGATATTGCCTGTCGGTGCAACCGACCGTCGGTGCTGCCGACCGCAAAACGCGGGATTACATCTCCTTGCTCAGATGGGGGAGATATGCCCTGACATAGTTGTAGCCCGAGAATACCGTCATAAAGGTCATAAATGCCATGGTGATGTAGGTGAAAAGATTGTGGGGCGTGCCAAGGGGCTCGATCACCACAGGCTCAAGAAGCACCACCACGATGAAGATGATCTGTGATACCGTCTTCACCTTGCCTGCCCAGTTGGCGGCTACAGAAACGCTGCCCGATACCATGGCGCGAAGTCCTGTGATGGCAAATTCACGCAGCAGCAGAATGAAGATCACCCAGGCGAAGATGATGCAGAACACCCTGTCCTCGCTGTAGCGCACAAGCAGACAGATCATCGCACCGAATACCATCAGCTTGTCGGCAAGGGGATCCATCAGCTTGCCGAAATCGGTGACCAGATTGAATTTTCTCGCAATAAAGCCGTCAAGAAAATCGGTGAAGGAGGTGAATACAAAAAGCGCCGCTCCTAAAATTCGCCACCATGTCTCGGGCAGAATGGGAAAGAGCATCACCACCATAAAGATAGGAATCATAATGACGCGCAGCAGCGTCAGCTTGTTCGGTAGATTCATTTTCATAATAAAACCTCACTTATGAGCTTGTCGTGTGTATGTCTGTTGTATTGCCAAAGCAGGGGGTTGCCGTAAATGTAACCGATGCGGGTGTCGTAGTCGTCCCTGTCGCGGATGATGTAGTCGTAATAGGAGCGCTGAAAGATATCCTCACCGATCTCCGCATTGCACAACCGTTTCAAAGCAGCAACAAATTGCGGTATCACTTCTTTGTTTCGCTTTGTTCGCCCCTCTGTAATCGTTGTTTGCACAATCTCGGTAGGGGACACCGCCCTCGGTGTCCCGCTCCCTACAGATTCGCTATCGTAATTCCTCTGTGATCGTACAATCACAATCACATGGATATGATCGGGCATGATCACATATCGGTCAACGGTAATATCCTTCATCCGATTGCTTGAAAGAATGTATTTTTCGACAATTTTGCCGATGTCGGTTAACAGAGGGGTAACGAAATTGTAATCGTTAGGGAGCGGGATGCCGAGGGCGGCATCCCCTACGGGTACGGCGATATCCGATCGCTCAGGTATCCTCGATAATATTTCTCTGCGATTCTTCGTGCAGATCGTGATAAAATACGCTCCCGCGCTGTTATAATCGTGCTGCTTCAAACGTATATTCTTCCGCTCGGGAAATTCGATCCCCTCTTTATACATTCGCATGTGTCACCTCTGTAACCGATGCTCGCACAATCTCGATGCACAATCTCTGTAATCCTACTTCGTCTCACCCACGAGGTCATAATCCAGCACCTCTGTCACCTTTACCATCACAAAGCTGCCTTCCTTAATTCCTTTGGGGCCGGTGAAATACACCTTTCCGTCGATATCGGGCGCATCGGCATAGGAGCGTCCGTAGTATGCCTCGGACACGGGGTCAAAGCCCTCACAGAGCACCTTGATGACCGAACCGACCTTCTTCTCGTTCAGCTCCTCGTTGATCGTCAGCTGAAGCTCCATGATATTGTCCATGCGATCCTGCTTCACCTGCTCGTCAATCTGATCCTCAAATTCGGCTGCAGGTGTGCCTTCCTCTTTGGAATAGGTGAAAACACCGAAGCGGTCAAACTTTGTATCCTTGATAAACTCACAAAGCTCGGTAAAATCTTCTTCGCTCTCGCCGGGGAAACCGACAATCGCCGTTGTTCTCAGCACCATGCCCTCAACGCCGCGCAGCTTTGAAATGGCATCGCGCACAGCCGCAGCGCCGCCATGACGGTTCATGCGCTTCAGCACCTTCGCCGAGATATGCTGAATCGGAATATCAATATAGTTCAGCAGTCTGTCATTCTGCTTGAATTCCTCAATCAGCTCATCTGTGATCTTGTCGGGATAGCAGTAGAGCAGGCGAATCCACGGAATTGCCGTCGCGTCACAGATGGCGCGCACCAGCTCGGGCAGCTTGTAGCCGCCGTAAAGATCCTCGCCGTAGCGGGTGGTATCCTGCGCCACCAGCACCAGCTCCTTCACGCCGATCTCCTCCAGCGTCTTCGCTTCAGTCACGATGTCCTCGATGGTGCGGCTGCGGAATTTGCCGCGGATGGAGGGAATTGCACAGTAGGTGCATCGGTTGTCGCAGCCCTCCGCGATCTTGAGATAGGCAGTGTGCTCTGCGGTCGTCACAACGCGCTCACCGCCCAGCGGCATGCTGTCCTTGTCATCGAAGCAGGTGTAGCCCTTTTTGCCCTTCGCCACAGCTTCAACCGCAGCCACGATGGAGTGCAGGCTTCCAACACCAAGCACAGCGTCCACCTCGGGCATCTCGGCGAGAATCTCCTCGCGGTAGCGTTCTGCCATACAGCCGCAGACGATAATTCCCTTCAGCTTGCCGTTTTTCTTCAGCCATGCCACATCGAGAATGTTGTCGATCGACTCCTTCTTTGCGCTTTCAATAAAGGCGCAGGTGTTGACGATGATGATGTCCGCCTCGATGTCCTCTCCGGTCAGCTCATAGCCTGCGTCCATAAGCTCCTTGAGCATTACCTCGGTGTCCACCTGATTCTTGGGGCATCCGAGCGAAATAAATCCGATTTTACACTTTTTCATGCCTGTAATTCCTTTATAAATCGATTAATTTCTCTGTCATTCTTTAAAACAGTCAGCTTATCCTCATACTGCGAAAATTCCGCGGGGTCAAATTCCTTCGCCCATCCAAACATGGTTCGCAGCATCCGCCAATTGGGCTTGTAGATGCAGTGCTCGATGCCCAGATTCTGCTTCAGCCAGCGAAGAAGAATCCGCCGATACCGCAGAGAGAGCGGAAGATCGAGCAGAATCACCTGGTCCGCCTCCTCCATGCCCCGCCTGAAGCATCTTCGCCCGCAGTCCTCGATGATATAGCTTTCCTGCGAGAGAATTTCGGCAAAGCATGCATCCCGCTCGGCTTCATTTCGCCTGCGATTGCCCCAGGAGCTTTCGGGATCGACCTCATACATCAGCTCATCCAGATGGGTACAGGCAACACCCGTCACCTCGGAAAGCTTTCGCGCCAGGGTGGATTTTCCGCTTGCCACCGAGCCTGTGATATAGAGCTTCATTCGAGAAACTCCCCGTCACTCTCGTCCTCACACTCATCCGGATCGGATTGTGCGCGCCAGTTGATTTTCAGATTCTTCATGGCATAGCGGATTTCATCACCGCCAAATCCATAACGCATGAGGGTTCGGGTCAGCTTCATCCGTCCCGCTTCGCTGTGCTCGAAGCGCTGTTTTTTCGCCAGCTTCAGACAGGCTTCCTCAAAATCGATGGCATCCATCACTTCAGGCACGCAGTTTTCCACAGCCTGTCGGGAAAAGCCTTTTTTATTCAGTTCAGCATAGATCCGCCTTCTGCCGAAGAGCTTGACCTCTGCCATATATTCGACGGCATGAATGACCATGCGCTCTTCATTGAGCATGCCCTTTGCCGTCATTTCATCTGCCGCCGCTTCGCAGACATCAGCGTCATAGCCGGCGCGTCGGAGCTTTTCGATGAGCTTCGCTCGGGTATTGTCCGAGTAGGCGAGGATGTTGGCAGCTTTTTTGATTGCAGCAGGGAGCTGCTGGGATTTTGGTGTTGTCATGGTGGGGTAGATGTGTCACTTCGAATGAAGTTCAGCAAAATTTATTTGTACCGGTTTGTTACTTTGCTTTCGCTTGCCCGAAAGAAAGTAACCAAAGAAAGGGGCACCAGGGGTTCCCCGTGGACTCCTTTACTGACGACCCAATCGTGGATTGGTGAAAAAGAGTCACTTAAACTTACCGATGAAGAAAGTGCTAACCGTTCGCTATATTAAGGCAGCTTTAACCGCACATAATAGCAACTGGGAGAGAACTCGATATGCCATAGGGGAGCCTAATGTTATTCATATTTAAGTTTTTCCACAGCGGTTGGGGAGAGATTGAGGAGACGCGCTTCTACTGATCTAATTGTTTCTTTTGGCGATACGTCACGATGCAGTGCGCTTAGGTAGCGGTAGTGGAAATGGTACGCTTCAGGGATTTGGCAGACTGTCAAATATCCAAATTCATCGCGTACTTCGCATTCTCCTGAATAAACGCGCGTCTGGGCTCAACCTTGTCGCCCATGCAGATCGAGAAAATCTCATCACACTTGATGGCATCCTCAATGTCAACCTTCAACAGCGTGCGGCGGGCAGGATCCATCGTCGTCTCCCAAAGCTGCTTGGGATTCATCTCACCAAGACCCTTGTAGCGACTGGCTTCAGCCTTGCTGCCAAGCTGTGCAGCGTAATAATCGCGCTCTTCCTCTGTGAAAGCATAAAATTCCTGCTTGCCGGCAAAAACTCTGTAAAGCGGCGGCTGTGCAAGGAAAACATGTCCCTCTTCAATCAGCTTCCGCATGTGACGGAAAAAGAAGGTAAGCAGCAGAATACGAATGTGCGAACCGTCAACATCGGCATCCGCCATAATAATAATCTTGCCGTAGCGCAGCTTGTTGATGTCAAATTCCTCGCCGATTCCACAGCCCAGCGACTGAATGATCGGTGTCAGTGACGGATTGGCGTAAACCTTGTCAAGACGGCTCTTTTCCACATTGAGAACCTTGCCGCGAAGGGGAAGAATCGCCTGGAAACGGCTCTCTCTCGCTTCCTTCGCAGAGCCTCCCGCAGAGTTACCCTCTACAAGGAAGAGCTCGGTCAGCTCCTTATTGCGCTCCTGGCAGTCCCAGAGCTTGCCGGGGAGCGAGTTGCCCTCAAGTACGCTCTTGCGGCTGGTCTCGCGCGCCTTTCTCGCCGCCTCTCTCGCTCTCGATGCAGCCAGCGCTTTGTCAAGAATCGCACGTCCCGCCGAGGGATTTTCCTCGAGGAATTCCTCCAGCTTGTCGCCTACAATGCGGTCAACAAAGGTGCGTACCTCCGAGTTGCCCAGCTTCGCCTTGGTCTGCGACTCAAACTGCGCGTCGGGAAGCTTCACGCTGATGACGGCACAAATGCCCTCACGCACATCCTCGCCGGTCAGATTGGCATCCTTTTCCTTCAGAATGCCCTTCTTGCGGGCGTAATCGTTGAATGCCTTGGTCAGCGCAGACTTGAAGCCGGTCTCGTGCGTACCGCCCTCAATGGTGTTCATGTTGTTGGCGAAGGTCATCAGCGTCTCGTTGTAGGTATCGTTGTACTGGAGCGCCACCTCAGCCGTCATGCCGTCCCGCTCGCCCTTGATATAGATTACGTCGGGGTGAATCACCTCAGCATGCTTCAGATTGTTCAGATAGGTAACAAAGGATGCAATTCCGCCCTCGTAGCAGAGATCCTCTTCCCTTCTCTCCTCGCCGCGCTCATCCACCAGCACAATGCGGACACCGGCGTTGAGGAATGCCTGCTCGCGCATACGTCCCAGCACCGTGTCAAAATCGAAGACAACTTCCTCGAAAATCTCGGGATCGGGCTTGAAGCGCACCGTCAGACCGTGGCGTCCCTCGGAATCGCCGATGCAGGTGTATGCTCTGTCAACCTTTCCGCGGACAAAACGCTCGGTATAGAGCTTGCCGTCATTGGCATTCTCCACTTCAAGCCATTCGGAAAGCGCATTGACGACCGAAGCGCCCACGCCATGGAGACCGCCCGCAATCTTGTAGCCGCCGCCGCCGAACTTACCGCCCGCATGGAGCACGGTAAAGACCACCTCTACCGTCGGAATGCCCATCTTCTGATGGATGCCGCCGGGAATGCCTCGGCCGTCATCGGCAACCGTCACGCTTCCGTCGGCATTGAGGGTGATGGTGATCTTCGAGCATGCGCCCGCCATAGCCTCGTCGATGGAGTTGTCGACAATCTCGTTGATCAGATGATGCAGACCGCGCACCGAGGTGGTACCGATATACATACCCGGACGCTTGCGGACAGCCTCCAGACCCTCGAGAACCTGAATCTGATTCTCGTCATAGGTGGCAGGAGTGTTGTCACCGACAGCCTCTGTTGTAAGAATCTCGTTTGTGTTGTTATCTTGCATGATTTACCTCTGTTTCGTGAAGGGGCTCCCGCAAATGGGAAAGGATGGCATCATCCTTCAATACCCGATATCACGACGTTATATATCTCATTAAAATCTATCTCGGCGATAATTAGTTATCGCTGCGATTCATTATCGCTGCGATTCATTATCGCTGCGATTAGTTATCGCTGCGATTAGTTATCGCTGCCGTCCAGTCCCAGCACCTTGATATTGAAGCCGTCATCCTCTTCCTCATCAAAGCCTGCCGCCAGCTCATCTTCCACATCGTTGTCAAATCCGTCCTCAAGATCGAGCTCCATGCTCATATCGCGGATCTTCTCCTCAATCTCTGCAAGCACATCGGGATTGCTCTCGAGATACTTTCTCGCATTGTCCTTGCCCTGACCGATGCGGGTGCCGTTGTAGCTGAACCATGCACCGCTCTTCTCGACAATATCAAGTCCTACGCCGATGTCGATGATTTCACCCGACTTGGAGATGCCCTTGCCGTAGATAATATCAAACTCGGCAACCTTGAAGGGAGGTGCAACCTTGTTCTTGACCACCTTGCACTTGACGCGGTTTCCGTAGGATTCGCTGCCGTTCTTGAGATTCTCGGTCTTGCGTACCTCAATACGTACCGAAGCATAGAATTTCAGCGCACGTCCGCCGGGGGTAACCTCGGGATTGCCGTAAACAACGCCCACCTTCTCGCGAAGCTGGTTGATGAAGATTGCCACGCAGTTGCTCTTGTTGATGGCACCCGAAAGCTTGCGGAGCGCCTGAGACATGAGTCGCGCCTGCAGACCCACATGGGAAGCGCCCATTTCGCCGTCGATTTCCTGCTGAGGAACAAGAGCCGCAACAGAGTCAACGACCACCACATCCACAGCGCCCGAACGAACCAGCGCCTCGGTGATCTCGAGAGCCTGCTCGCCGCTGTCGGGCTGAGAAACCAGCAGATCTTCAATATTCACGCCCAGCGCCTTCGCATAAACCGGATCAAGGGCATGCTCGGCGTCGATAAAAGCCGCAATGCCGCCGGTCTTCTGAACCTCTGCGGTCACATGGAGCGCAACGGTGGTTTTACCCGAAGATTCGGGACCGTAAATCTCAATAATACGTCCTCTCGGAACGCCGCCCACACCCAGTGCAAGGTCGAGGGTGAGCGAACCGGTGGATACCGTCGAAACGGTCATATGGGGATTATCGCCCATACGCATGATAATGCCCTTACCATGCTCTTTTTCAATCTGGCTGATCGCCGTTTCAAGCGCTTTTCTCTTAGCGTCGCCGTCTTCAATCTTCTCGACGGCGGGAGACTTGGATTTTCCCTTTGCCATGGTTTCGTCCTCCGTATATAGTCAGAAAATAATTTTTATATGTTCAATATCATCAGTAGGCAGGTCCGTCAAAGCGCCACTGATCGTTTTCCTTCACAAGAAGCAGAGTTGTTTTACCCTCCCGTTCGCGCACGGTATAGGGGATGACCACCGTAATCATATAGGGATTTGCGCTCTTCACCTTTGCACCGTCGATATCAAAGACGGTTTCCAGCGACATCGGTTCGGTGGTGACATTCATTCGCAGCACACCCTCTACCGTTTCGGCATAGCGTGCCTTGGTATAATCGGTATTGGAGAGCACATTTTCCTCGATAATTGCCGCATATTCGGATGAATAGATCTCACGCACCGCCTTTTTAATATCGGCGAGACGGGTATATTTTTCGCTCACCACGGGGAGGTACTGATCGACTGTGGCATCTTCATCGATTTCACCTTCGGTGGGGAGACCTTCGCCCCAGAGGATTTCGTTTACCTCAGCCGCTTTTGGGAGCAGCTCGGTGAGGAGAGCGTGAACGTCCACATCGGTGCGTGCACCGCAGGAGGTGAAAAGTGTGATGGCGAGCATCACGAGAGAGATGAGTTTTTTCATATGTGCTCCTTGGTGGGGGTAGTTAGTTTTAGTTTCGGGGGTTATGAGGGGAGAGTTTATTCCTTCGGATAACGTTCAGCGGATGTGTTACTTCCGGTTTGTTACTTTACTTTCGATTGCAGAGTTTCATTGCGAGCAATGAAACTCTAAAGAAAGTAACCAAAGAAAGGGGCACCAGGGGTTCCCCGTGGACTCCTTTACTGACGACCCAATCGTGGGACGGTGAGAAAGGGATAGTTAGAACTTACCGATATAGAAAGTGCTGACCGTTCGCTATATTGAGGTATTCTTAATCGCACATAATAGCAACTGGGGGGAGAGCTCGATAAGCCTTAGGGGAGGCTAACGTTATTCATATTTAAGGTTTTCCACAGTAGTTGGGGAGAGTTTGTGTAAACGCGTTGGTGCTCTTCTAATTGTTTCTTTTGGCGAGACGTCACGACGTAGTGCGCTTGGGTGTCGATAGTGGAAACGATTTTGTTTCTTCAGTGCGGTATTCCCACGGAATCTGTCGCTGCAGTGTCCATCCTCTAAGCCTTAAAGCATCCTCTAATCAGCACGCCGCGTCTGCACCCGATCGTGGGATTCCTTCCGATAAAGTTAGGTTTGGTGCGACTCGATGCGAAATGAAATCTGCACCCTAACGCTCGCCTCCCCTAACGATTATCAAGCTGTTCACCAGTTGTACTTAGTAACGCTTATAGCTGCCGCAGGAGAATCCAAGGGGGAACCCCCTTGGTGCCCCTTTCTTTGGGGACGTTTTTTGCGAAGCAAAATACGTCTGTTTCATTTCGGGCACGCGAAAGCAAAGTAACAAACCTGTACAAACAACTCCGCTGAGTCTCATCCAAGGCGCTTCATTAACGCTCCCGCTGTTATCTCAATTATAACTTACTTTTACCTTTCGTTGCCCTCTCCGTCACCAACGCGAACAAGTTCGCGTGCAAGGTGTGCCGCCTCACCCGAAAGCGAGGCTTGGACTGGGGCTGGGGTGGTGTGCATCAAATATCATCATCCTCGCCGCTGATCTCCACCGCATCGGTGTCAGCATCGATATCCATATCCTCAGCATCATCCCCCACATCAACCTGTGCCTGAGATGCCGCCTCAATCTCCTTCTCCTGCTCCTCTTCGCTCTCAATGCGCGAGAAGTTCACAATGCTCGAGCCCTCGGCAAGACGCATCACAATAACACCGCCGGCTGTTCTGCCGTAAACAGGAATTCCTGCCGCAGGTGTACGGATGATGGTTCCCTCGTCGGTGATCATCATGATGTCATCGCTCTCATTGACCGCCGCAATGCCGGCGAGAAGTCCGGTCTTGTCGCTGATTCTGTGACAGCATACACCCTTGGTGCCGCGGCTGTGTGCAGAATATTCATTAAATTCGCAGCGCTTTCCGTATCCGCCCTCGCAGATGGTCAGCAGAGTCTTTTCATTGTCAACAATCGTCGCTCCCGCAACCTCGTCGCCCTCTTCCAGACGAATACCGATTACACCGCGGGCAGAACGTCCCATGGGTCTTACATCGCCTACGCGGAATCTCACCGCCAGACCACCGCGGGTGGCAATCATGATCTCGTCCTCATCGGTAGCGCGGCGTACAAAGACCAGCTCATCGCCTTCATCCAGCGAAATGGCAATCTTACCGCCCTTGCGCTGATATTCGAACTCGTAAAGAGGCGTGCGCTTCACAATGCCGAATCTGGTTACCATGAAGAGATATTCCTCTTGGGCAAAGGAGTTGACAGGCAGCATCGCCGTGATCTTCTCGCCCTGCTCCAGATCGAGAATGTTGACAATATTGGTGCCCTTGGCAGTTCTTCCCGCCTCGGGAATCAGATAAGCCTTTCTTGTGTGTACCCTGCCGCGGTTGGTGAACATCATCAGCAGCGCGTGAGAATTCATGGCGAGCACATTCTCCACCAGATCCTCTTCCTTGGTGCCCATGCCGATGATACCCTTGCCGCCGCGCTTCTGCGCCGTGTAGGTGTCGGAGGGCTGACGCTTGATATATCCGTCGCGGGTCATGGTCAGCACGCAGGTGTGGCGGTCGATGAGATCCTCGTAAATGATCTCGTCATGAACAGGCACAATCTCGGTGCGTCTCGGGTCGGAGTAGCGATCCTTGATCTCGAGCAGCTCGGTTTTGATGATCTCCTTGATCTTGCCCTCGGAAGCGAGAATGCCCTCCAGCTCCTCGATGGTTGCGTGGAGCTTTGCCAGTCTGTCCTCGATTTTCTGACGCTCCATGCCCGAAAGACGTCCCAGTGTCATCTCGACAATCGCCTGCGCCTGAATTTCGGTGAGACCGAAGCTTTCCATCAGCTGTACCTTTGCATCCGAAATCGAAGCCGAGCCGCGGATGATGGCAATGACCGCCTCAATGTTGTCGATGGCAATTTTGTAGCCCTCGTTGATGTGTGCATCGTGGCGCGCCTTCTTCAGATCGAACTGCACGCGGCGGACGGTAACCTCTTCACGGTGCATGATATAGCGCTGAAGAATCTGCTTCAGATTGAGAATCTTCGGCTCGCCGTCCACAAGTGCCAGCATATTGGCAGCGAAGGTATCCTGAAGCTGTGTATACTTATAGAGCTGATTTAAAATCACCTGTCCGTTGGCATCGCGGCGGTAGTCGATGACAATCTTGATGCCCGCCTGACCGGTTGCGTCGTTGATGCCTGTGATGCCCTCGATTTTCTTGGTCTTGACACAGTCTGCCATCGATTCGACCAGCATCTGCTTATTGACCTGATAGGGAATTTCGGTGACAATGATGCGGTGCTTTTCCTCATCCACCTCAGCCTTGGAGCGGACGATGATTCTGCCGTGACCGGTCATATAGGTGGACTGGATGCCCGACATACCGCAGATGGTAGCATAGGTCGGGAAGTCGGGACCCTTGATAAAGTTCATCAGATCGGGAATGGTGGCATCGGGATTTTCCAGCAGATGTATGGTACCATCGATGACCTCTCCCAGATTATGGGGAGGAATATTGGTCGCCATACCGACAGCGATGCCCACAGAGCCGTTGACCAGCAGATTGGGGAAGCTTGCGGGGAGCACATCCGGCTCCTGCAGCTTATTATCGAAGTTGGGCGAGAAATTGACGACCTCTTTCTCAATACTGGTCATCATTTCATTGGCAAAGCGCGCCAGTCTTGCCTCGGTATAACGGTAAGCAGCAGCGCCGTCGCCGTCGATATTACCGAAGTTACCCTGACCGTCGATGAGGGGATATCTCATCGAGAAGGGCTGTGCAAGGCGGACCATAGAGTCATAGACGGCGGTATCACCGTGGGGATGATAACGTCCCAGCACATTACCGACGGTCGTTGCCGATTTACGGTAGGATTTATCGTAGGTGAGATTATCCTCGTACATCGCATAGAGAATACGACGGTGAACAGGCTTAAGACCATCACGCACATCGGGCAGCGCACGGGAGACGATAACACTCATGGCATACTCGATAAAGGACTGCTTGACCTCCTTCTCGATGCCGACGTCGAGGATTTTTTGATTTTCAAATGCTGTGATTTCTTCCATTTCAGCGGCGCAGTGACGGGAGTACAGGTCGGGGGTGATCTGTAGGTGTCACATACTTCCTCCATATTGTAGTATCTATGATAAAAATTATATTGTTTTCGTAATCGCACATAATAGCAACCGGGAGAGAGCTCGATATGCGTCAGGGGAGACTAACGTTATCTATATTTAAGGTTTTCCACAATGGTTGGGGAGAGTTTGTTCAAACGTATTGACACTGATCTAATTGTTTCTTTTGGCGAGACGTCACGATGTAGTGCGCTTGGGTGTCGGTGGTGGAAACGATTTAGTTTCTTCATTGCGGTATTCCCACGGAATCTGTCGCTGCAGTGTCCATCCTCCAAGCCCCTAAACATGGCTTAGCTGCATATGGCGTCTGCACCCGATCGTGGGATTTCTTCCGATAAAGTTAGGTTTGGTGCGACTCGATGCTTCCTAAGCATCATATTTCCCCACCCGTCCGGCAAGCGACGCCGGCGCCAGCGTCGACATACAAACGCCCTCGTCGGTGAGCACAAAGGACTTCGGAATGTCCTTCAAATTCTCGCTCTTTAAAATCCCGCGCTTCTCCGCCCGGGACAAAAATGCCCTCGTCTGAGACGAAACCGTGGCAGTGTCCATGTCAAAAATCCCGATAATTCTGTTTGTCGGAATCACACCGCCGCCGCCAAGATGCAGAAAAATCATTCTCCATCCTCCTTCACATATGTCCCGTCGGCAACATGCCATAAGCTGCCGCCCTTCTGCGCAAATAATCCGCGCTCACATGCCGTGATAAGCACCTGCCTGCCGGTAAGCCCGCCAAGTACATACTCGCGCCGCTCCTCGTCAAGCTCGCTTAAAATGTCGTCCAGTAAAAATACCGGCCACTCGCCGCTCTTCTCCTTTGAGATGGCTCCTTCGGCAAGCTTCATCGCCAGTGCCACCGATCGCTGCTGTCCCTGAGAGCCGTAAAGCCTCGCCTCGCGGCCGTTCAGATAAATGGCAATATCATCCCTGTGAGTACCGCAAAGGGTCGTACCGAGCCTTATTTCGCGCTCCCGCAGGTTTTTCAGCGCATCCATGTACTCGCCTTCTGTCATCGGCTTTTTATATTCCAGTCTCACCGACTCGCGGGATGAGGTCATTTCGGCGAAAATCCCGTCGACAATCTCACCGAGCCGCTCCACATACTGTGCACGCTTTGCCGAAATCATGGCGGCTTCACGGGCGAGCTGTTCATCCCACAGATCGAGGGTAGAACGGGATGCGGGAGACTGATTCTGCCAATCATCCAGCAGCTTATTTCTCCTTGCCAGCACCGCATTATAGCGCTGCAGCGAAGCCACATAGACAGGCTCCAGCTGAGAAAGTGCCACATCGAGGAAATTTCGTCTCATGGAGGGACCTTCTCTCACGATGGCGAGGTGCCCCGGGCAGAAGAGGACGGCGCGGAAGTTACCGATAAACTCGGACATTTTCCGGAGCTTTACGCCGTTTTTTTCACACTGGCGTTTTCCGTCGGAGGTGAATTTGATTGAAAGGGAGCGATTGCGCTCTGCCGTATGATAAGAAAGCTCGAGGGAGGCGGATTTTTCGCCGAAGCGGATGAGCTCTTTTTCTCTCGGTGTACGGAAGGAGCGACCTCCGGCGAAGATATAGACACCCTCAAGGGCATTGGTTTTTCCCTGGGCATTATTGCCGCAGAGGATATTGACCCCCTCGGACAGGGCGAGGGTGGTTTCGCCGATATTGCGAAAGTTTTTGTAGGTGATTGATGTGATGATCATCACGTATTGTCCATGGTTGAAATTTTGTTTGAGTTGGGATTTATGAAGGGGAGGGGATCACTTCGAATATCATTCAGCGGATGTGATTGTATCGGTTTGTTACTTTGCTTTCGCCTACCCGAAAGAAATAAAGGGAGAATAATCAACTTTAGCCATACCTCGACTCGAAGCACCTCAAAAACCCTTTCCCAATCCCCTTACATCTTCACCGGCAGTACCAGATAGAGGAACCGATCCTCTTCCTTCTCCTCCACCGCTTCAATAAGCACACAAATCAGCGAAGTCGAACCGCTGATCTTCACCTTCTCGCCTTCAGCCGCACGCAGTGCATCCAGTAAATATCTGCAGTTGAAGCCGATGAGAAGATCGCATCCGTCCTTCTCAATCTCGATCTCGTCGGCAAAGCTTCCGCTCACCGATGTGGAGGAAATCGAAAGACTTCCATCCTCAAAATTCAGCTTGACCGGACTCTTCGCCTGTCCAAGCGTCCTGTCCTCGGTCACAAGCAGCGCACATTCCAGTGCCGAAATCAGCTTCTCGCGATCAACCACCGCACTCATCTTCGACTCGGTGGGAATAAATCTCTCGTAATTGATGTATTCGCTGTCAATCATTCGGGTGAAGAAGCAAACCTCGCCGCAGACGAAAATCGCATGCTTTCTGCCCAGCATGATGGTTACATCGCCTTCACCCTCGAGCAGCTTCATGACCTCGCCCAGTGCCTTGCCGGGAACGATAAACTCCAGATCAAGCTCCTCACCCGAACGGTTCAGATTGCCGAACTCGCAGACCTTCTCCCGCAGGGCAATGCGGCTTCCGTCGGTGGCAACCGCTGTCATTTTGCTTCCCTTGATGGTGATAAAGGCACCGTTGATGGCAGGACGCTGATCGTTCTGTGCGATGGCATGGGAAATCTGAGAAACAATCTTTTTGAACTCAGCCTGGGGCAGTGTAAAGCCGCGCTCACCCGAAAGCTCGGGAAGATGAGGGAAATCCTCTGCAGGCAGTACATGCAGCTCAAACTTGCTCTTGCCCGAATGAATCTTCGCAACGCCGCGGTCATTGACCTCGATTGTAATGTCGGCATCGGGCATAACTCTCAGAATGCGGCTCAGCTTGCCAGCATTGATGACACAGCTTCCGGGATCCACCACTCTTGCCTCGAGGGAGGTCTTCATGCCTTTTTCCAGGTCGTATGCGCTGATCTCTACCTTGTCGGAGCCTGCCGATGCAACGAGGATACCCTCGATGGCAGTCATGGTGTTGCGGTCGGATACCACGCCCAGCGCAGGTGCAATCGCATCAAGCAGTTTCGCTTTTTCAAATACAATTTTCATGCTTATATCTCCATAAAATGTTTTTCGGATTTGCAGAAGCAGCGTCAGGCTGCATCTCTGTGACTCTTTTATAAAGAAAAAGAGAAAGATAAATAAAAATAAATATATATATTTAAGTAGTAGTCGTAGTAGTAGGGCGTGTTGAAACTGTGGAAAAGCCCGAAATGTCCATATTTTACAAGGCAAAACGCCTGTGGGAGCGGATGTTGAAAAGCATTTTTTTCCTGTTGGAATCCTCTTGAAAGGGTGTGGAAAGAGCAGAATTTTCAGCTTTTTGCATTTGTTGCTGGTGAAGTTTGGGAGAGAAAGTTATCCTCAGCAATTAAACAGCTTTTCCCAAGTCTTCCAACAGACTTTTCCACAGGCTTTTCCACCGAGTGTGGAAAACTTTTTATCCCGCAGAGCTTATTTGGAGATTTTATCGTCCTTGATATCGTTCATCAGAAGCTGAATCTCGTTATCGAATGCCGAATCCTCCTGCAGCTCGCTCTCGACTACATCAATGGAGGACATCACCGTTGTATGATCCCTCGAGAATACCTTTCCGATGGCGGGCAGCGACATATCGGTCATTTCGCGGGTGATGTAGATGGCAATGTGACGGGCGCGGGCGATTTCCTTTGTGCGCTTCTTGCCCTTGAGATCCTCCGGGGACAGTCCGTGCTTGTGAGCTACCGCCTCGATGATTTTTTCGGGTGTTACGGCGCTCATTTTGGTGGAATCGATGATATCGTTGATACATTCTCTTGCAAGACCGATGGAAACCGGCACGCCGTTTAAGAAGGACTGAGCACCGATCTTCTTGACCGCACCTTCGATCTGGCGGATGTTGCTCTTGATGTTCTCGGCAAGGAAGTTGAGCACGTCATTGGGGATCATCAGACCGATCATCTCGGCTTTCTTCTTCATGATCGCGATGCGCAGCTCAAAATCCGGCGGCTGAATGTCTGCAATCAGACCCCACTCGAATCTCGTCTTGAGTCTGTCCTCCAGGGTCTTGATATCGCGGGGCGGACGGTCGGAGGTCATGATGATCTGCTTTTTCTCGTTGTAGAGGGCGTTGAAGGTGTGGAAGAATTCCTCCTGGGTGGCTTCGCGTCCTGCGATGAACTGGATATCGTCGATGAGCAGCATGTCGGCGTTGCGGTACTTTGCTCTGAATTCGGCAGGATTGTTGCGTGAGAGCGAGTCGATCATCTGGTTGGTGAATTCCTCGCCGTTGACGTATACATAGCGGAAGCCGGGATTGTCTGTCATGATGCGGTTGATAATCGCATAAAGCAGATGGGTTTTACCGAGACCGCTGGGGCCGTAGATAAAGAGGGGGTTGTAATCCTTTGCGGGAGCTACTGCCACGGCAGTGCAGGCAGCATGGGCGAACTTGTTGGAGTTGCCCACGATGAAGTTTTCGAAGGTATAGTCTCCGCCGTTTGCGATATGGGCGGCACGAACGGTGGGATCCTCGCTGTTGCCGTAAATCTCGGGCTTTTTGATCTCCTTTTTCTCGGGAATGGGGGGAAACTGGAGGGGCGTTTCATCGTGAATATCGCGGGTAAAGCTGAATTCACGCAGATCGGCTTCCTCACCCGGCTTGAAATAGCGGACGTAGATATCGAGCTCAATGCCCATAACCTTGAGAAAGGCTCCCTTGATATGGGAGAGATAAAGCTGTTCAATAAAAAATTTCTGATGCTCCACACGGACAACGAGGACAGCGACCTTTTCGGAAAGGAGCGCCAGCTCAATGCCTGTGAGAAGCTTTTCTACGATGTCTTCGTTGATGGTGATTTTCAGCTCGTTTAAGACGAGGTTCCATACGATATCGTGGGTGTTCATGTTGTCACTCCTTTGTGAGGTCCTGGGGAATGGAGGTGCCCGGCGTAACTTGTTCGCGATATGGATTGAGAAGATCTTCTTTCAGCTGAATAAACTCTCCATATATCCGATCAAGACTCCGGATCGCCCGATTCTCAAAAAAAAATTACCGAAAAATCCATACTAAAATCCTGTTATATTATATCATAAAGAAGAAACTTAATCAAGGCTATATTATTAAATTTTCGGAAAAAGATAAAAAAGCTCTTGACAAAGGGTGTGAAATCGGTATATAATTGAAAGTGTCGCAAAATGAGCCGCAGTCTCGATCGGTATTTCACCGGTGGAGAGCATTTCAGAGGCGGCTTGAAATATCGGGGAGCGCGCACGGCTTCCCACATAAGAAAGCGAGGTGCCAAAATGCTTAGAACATACCAGCCCAAGAAGCGCCAGAGAAAGAAGGAGCACGGCTTCAGAAAGAGAATGAGCACCGCCAACGGCAGAAAAGTTCTCAAGAGAAGACGTATGAAGGCAAGAGCCAGACTCACATATTGAGTTGATGCAGCATTGGCTGCCATTTGATATGCTGAAAGCCGCCGAAGGAGCACTGACCCAAGTTCAGCCATCCGATCAGCGGTTTTTTCAGCGTCGGGATATTGTCCGAATTTACCGTCCGGACTCTGTCCGCCCGATTGAATGCTGAGGTAAGCGAAAGGAAGTGCCAGGATGAAGTTCAGAGCCATCTGCGAAAACCACCTTTATGGCAAGGTTTACGCGAAGGGCAGAAAACAGGCAGGAAAATACTGCGTTCTCTATGTGCTTCCCGACAGAAAGGCAGCGGCGCTGAGAAAGGCTCACCCGCAGAAAATCAAGGTGAACCGCATCGGTCTTACCGTTACCAAAAAGCTTGGCGGCGCCGTTGTGCGCAATCGGGTAAAACGAATCCTCCGCGAGGGCTACAGGCTTGCAGACCGTGAGCTTCATGTCCGAGGAGGTCATCTGATCGTTATCGTCGCGCGCGAGGCGGCGGTCGGTGCAAAATCGAGCGATATTTACAGAGAGCTTCTCCGCAGCCTGAAAAAGCTGGGGATGGCTGAGACTCCCATAAAGGATGCGGCACAACAGACTTCTGCAAAAGCGGATGTCGGCGGGAGCCAAGCGACATGAAGCGTCTTTTGATATGGCTCATTACCTGCTATCGCAGATATATCTCCCCGCTGAAAGCCCCCTGCTGTCGGTTTACACCCACATGCAGTCAGTATGCCATCGAGGCAATCTCCGAATGGGGCTGTATTATAGGACTTGCACTGTCCCTTTGGCGGATTCTGCGATGCAATCCCTTCGGGCGCGGCGGATATGACCCCGTACCCAAACGCAAAAAAAACTGAATATTAAAATGGCAAAAGGAAAAAATCGATGTTTGAAAACATTTTCGACATTCTGAATGTCCCGCTCGGGTTTATTATCCGGGTCAGCTACGCACTGACAAACAACTACGCAATCGCACTCCTGCTCTTTGCCATTGTCATCAAGGTATTACTCTTCCCCCTCGGATGGAAACAGCAGAAGAACATGGTCAAGCAGGCCTCACTCCGTCCCAAGGAACAGGCTATCCGCAGCAAGTATGCCGGACGCGACGACAACGTGACCAAGCAGAAAATGCAGGAAGAGATCATGGCTCTCTATCAGAAGGAGAACTTCAACCCCATGGGTGGCTGTCTTCCCATGCTGCTTCAGATGCCTATCCTTTTCTCGCTCTATCATGTGGTTACCAATCCGCTGAAGTATCTCTGCCTCCAGTCTGCCGAGGTCATCACCAACATCACCACACGCGCCGGTGAAATTGTTCAGCTTGCCGAAAAGCAGGTGCTCTCCCAGATCCAGGTTGTCGAGATCATGAAGCAGAATTTCGCTTCCTTCGGTGATATTAATGGAATGACCATCGCTTCGGCTGCAGAGCTTCCCAACTTCAATGTGTTCGGCACAGGCTTTGACCTGTCTCAGGTGCCCAATCTTTCCGAGCCCGGCTGGCTGCTGCTGGTTCCCGTGCTGACCTTTGTATTCAGCTACAGCAGCATGATCCTCAACCGCAAGCTGATGTATCAGCCTCAGCAGGATGCGCAGAGCAATGCCTCCATGAAGATCATGGACTTTACCATGCCTCTCATGAGCGTATGGATTTCCTTCTCTGTTCCGGCGGTGCTGGGTGTTTACTGGATTTTCCAGAACATTCTCGGCGTTGTGCAGCAGTTCATTCTGACTAAGATTCTGCCCTATCCCACCTTTACCGAGGAGGATTACAAGGCGGCTGAGCGCGAATACGGCGGAAAGCCCTCCAAGAAGAAGAAGGGCAGCGGCATGACCGCTACCTCGGGCGACAAGAAGCTGGTGCGCTCGCTCCATCGCATTGACGATGAGGAGTACATGGCTGCCTACGAGGCTCAGCAGGCTGAAGAAAAGGCTGAGAAGGAAGCAAGAAAAGCTGCAAAGAACGGCGGCGGAAACGAGCTGATCGGTCAGGTTCCGCTGAAGGATGAGGATGACAAATCTTCTGAAGGCAAAGACAACAAGTAAAATAACCGAAAATTCACAAAGGTGAGATTTATGAAAATGGAAGTTACGGCGCAGGGCAAGAGCGTTGAGGCTGCTGTTGAAGCAGGAGCGCTCGAGCTTGGCGTTGACGTAAGCAAGGTCGAATATGAGGTTCTGACCGCGCCGAAGAAAGGCTTTCTCGGACTCGGTGAGGTTATGGCAAAGGTGATTGTACGCTACACGCCTTCGCCTGCCGAGGTCGCCTATAATTTTGTATGCACACTGCTTGACGACATGGATCTTGATGCCGATGCCGAGCTTGAAGAGAGCGACGGTGCGGCTACCATCAAGATCAACGGTGATGATGCGGGCATTCTCATCGGTCACCACGGTGACACCCTCGATTCTCTGCAGTATCTTGCAAGCCTTGCGGCAAACAAGAAGAGCGAGCGCGAGAATGAGGATGATTACACCAAGATCACGGTTGACATCGGTGATTACAGAGCGAAGAGAGAGGAGACTCTCCGCGCGCTGGCACGCAGAATGGCAGCTCGGGTCAAGAAGTACGGCAGAAGCATTGCGCTTGAGCCGATGAATCCCTATGAAAGACGGATCATTCACTCCGAAATTCAGGGAATTGCAGGTGTGACCACCAATTCGATCGGTGCGGAAAACAACCGCAAAATTGTGATTTATCTCGACAACTGAGATGGATGAAACAGAAGCTGAGTTTTGATGGCGTACAAAATTTAGCGGCAAAATCAAATATCCATGGGCTGACGCATTGCAAATGCGACAGCCCTTTTTTCATATGCAGAAATCAAAGAAAAACCCCGCGCGAGGCGGGGGGAGGATTAGAGTGCATATTCGCTGATACGGGTTTCAACCAAACGGTATTCAATATCATTGACAATCAATTTAGGATTGTTGGCAATGTGTTCCTTGAAGTCATCGGTGTACCATTCGGTTTGTCTGATGCAATCAACCGATTCATACCAACGCATTAAAACAAGTCTGCCCTTTGCATCAACGTAATTTTCAGTGATATTGTTGTTATTTTGGACGCGGATAAATTTGATCGTCTCAAACGTTCTTTCACCTATTGTAACATCAAATGTACCCATTGTGTATCGGATATTATATTCGTCAATATAAATTTTATCATCAACAATTCTGGGAGGATTCTCTTTGATAAGCAAAGGTCTGCCATGAATCCGGTCGTTTCCGTTGACAATTACATCATAATCTTCTTCCAGAAAAGTGTATATCGACGTAGGAAAATCATCATCTTCGTCGCAATCACAATCAATTGTCGCAAGATCACGAATGTATTCATCGGTAAGCTGTGAGAACCAGATTTTTTCATTTTTATAAAGTTTTCCAGCCCTTATATTGTAGGTATCTCTGCGAATTTTAACACCTGCAACCTCATGTATCATAGCTGCTTTGGGAACATAGCAAGTAGACACTAATGCAAGCTTATTACGACGATATGTTCCTTCCGAATTTTTATTTCCAACAATCGGTACAATAAAGGATTCGTCTGCACATTTTACTTCGAAAAATGGATGAGAGCTTTCCTTAAGAATGAGAGTAGGCATGATCTCGGGAAAGCCGCAGGTATAATCTTTCTTTGTCATAATCTTTCTTCCTTTCTCAAACATCAAAATCTGTTCCGGGGTACACATAGAACGAAATCGTTTTCGCGCGTAATGCAAGCGACTCTTTACAGTGCCTATCGGAATATTCAAGCGTTTCGCAATATCACTTTGCTTATATCCTTGCATCGTTAGCATTAACAGTTCCGCAGAATCTTTGGGTAACAAATTCAAAACCTGATACGCGGTATCATCTTCTGTTGTATCGGTGTCAGCTATATCCGGGATTGCATCTAATAAAATCAACTCGTTACCGTATTTTTTACGAAACCATAAATTACATTGATTTCGTGCAATAGATAATATCCAAGGCTTGAATAATTCTTTATTTCGAAGTTTTTCGTAACCAATATAAGCTGCATAGTATGTTTCCTGAATCACATCATCGGCATCAAAGATGCTTGGCAACCTAAAATTAATATATCGCTCTACAACAACACGATGCTTTTTCAGCAATGCTTCAAAAGATGCTTCTTGTTCCATATGTTCCTCCTGTCGTGTTATTAAAACCGGTTTCACATATTATGTTGTTTATTGATATTAAAAGGTTCAAGGTAAAACAAATATTTTTAATACGATTATACCATAAATTATACCAAATCAAAAAAGCGAACGACATCTTCATCGTTCGCTTTTTAACATTACAGCGTATATCCTTCGCCCTTCAGCAGCTCTCTTGCGCTTTCAACCGAATCGATGCCGGTTTTGTTCTTGATGGGCGCAAATTCATGCTCGCGCACAATCTCATAGGAGAGACAGGAGTTCATCAGATGCACCATGTCGAGAATCAGCGTCTCGAACTTGTAGCCGTTGGGGGAGTCGGGCTTGATCAGAGTTCCGTCGTTATCCACATAGGGAATCTTCTTTTCCACAATATGTGTGGGAAGCTTGCTTGAGGAAATCTCCTCCAGATGATCAACACGGAAGAGATAGTTGAGAATCACACCGAATGCATAGGCAAGCTCGCCGTCTTTGTCGCGGAGTGTGGTCATCTCCTCGGTCATCTCGTAGTATTCCACAATGCTGGGCATGCCGTCCTCGAGACAGAGTACGCCGATTCGCTCATCGGGTGCGTTCTTGCGAACCACCTTTGCCGCTCCGTCATAACCGCCAAGCTCGGTGGCACCGAGGAAGCAGGGATCGCAGATACGCTGGAGCACATTGTCTACCGCGAAAACGTTGAAATATTCTACGCCCATCTCCTTCAGCTTGGGAAGCAGTTCGGCGCGCTGAATGGATGCAAACCAGCCGCCGTTGCCGTTGGGAGAGAGCGAGATCGAATCGGGTGCTTCGAGCAGAATCTTGCCGTTATAATCCACCGAGGGAGCCATCGACTGCATGAAGAAGATCACATAGTCGGGATTGTAGCCGAAGAACTTTTTTTCGGTGAGGAAGCGCACCGTCTCCTCGTGATTCTTGTCGCTGGTCATAATCAGCAGCGGAATCCATGCGCCTGCTTTGGTTGTCACATCCATCAGATTTTCAATCAGACGCTGGAAGATAAAAACATCCCTTGTCAGACCGATGTTGTATGTGCCCTTGGGGCCGTCCGAGCCCAGTCTTGTTCCCTGTCCGCCGGCAAGAAGTACAGCCGCAGCCTTTCCCTGTCTGATCATTTCGATGCCCTTTTCTTCGCAGACATCGCGCTGTTTGGCAATCTCAGCCAGCGTCATGCAGCCGAGGGGAGCAAGCTCGCCCTTTTCCACCGCGTGATTTTCCTTTTCCAGCAGCTTCAGAAGAGAAAAGTCGATATTTTTGATCTGTCCCGCCAGCTTTTCGCGCCCCGCATCATCGAGGGTGTCCCAGAAGCGCAGAAGCTGTGTCTGACCGTAGGGCGCAAGAAGGGCTTCAAGTTCGGATTTTGTTGTGTTCATTGGTGTGTCCTTTCGTTGGTTGTTGTCATGGATATCGTATGCAGTTTAAATCAGCAATTTTTATTCAATCGGCAGGGGAGAATCGACAGAAACCTGAGGTTCCTTTATCTCACCCATTTTGTCTCGATCTCGCCGAGATATTTCCCCATCATCTCACGTTCGGGCAGCTCGGTTCCGGGGAGAGTCACCTTCACCGCGGCGGTGGAGGAAGCAAAGGCAAGCGCGTCCTCGATGCTCTTTCCTTCCGCGGTGGCGCAGACAAAGGAGGCAAGGAAGGTGTCGCCGGCTCCCGTAAAGCCGCGCAGGGGAACCTGTGGAGAAGTGACTGTGCAAACACCCCGCTCACAGGCAAGAAGTGCGCCTTTTCCACCGAGTGTACACAGCACAGACGTGCCTGTTTCCCCATAGATGCGGGAGGCATTTTCCACAGCATCTCCGGTTGTGGATAACTCTCTTCCCACCAGCAGGGAAAGCTCGAAAAGATTCGGTTTGATCAGGTGGGGAGCCCCTTCAAGTCCATGCTTCAATGCCTCGCCGTCACAGTCGAGTATCACATATGCACCGCGACTTTTCAACAGGGTTGTCAGCAATTTATACACAGACTTTTCCACACCCTGTGGAATACTTCCCCCAAGGGCAAAAACCTGTGCACAGTCTGTGGAAAAGCTGTCGAAAAGTCGATCGGTCAGCGCCTTCATTTCGCTTTCGGTAACAGGGCCGCCGCGCTCATTTGCCTCGGTACAGCCGCCGTTTTTATCGATCATCTTCAGATTCATTCTCGATTCACAGGCTGTGGAAAACAATCGTGCGGGGATGCCTTCTTCGGCAAGCATGGCGCGCATGATCTCGCCGTTCCGACCGCCGCAGAAGGAGATGCACTCGGTGTCATGCCCCATGAGCTTTGCGACGCGCGAGACATTGATGCCCTTGCCGCCAAGCGACAGCATGGAAGAGGATGCGCGGTTCAGCTCACCCGCAAGGAAGGCTGAATCAAAGTACATGGTGCGGTCGAGGGCGGGATTCAGGGTGATTGTGGTTAATTTCATTATAATTCTCCTTTAGAAAGCAGTCCGTGGGATCCCCTGTAGCTGAAGGGATAGATATTCAGGATGCTGAGCTCCTTCTTTTTTGCGTAGCTGTAGGTATAATAGGTGCCGCCGCTGTCCCTGCCGAGATAACAGATCAGATAGCGGCTGTTGTCCACCATGAATCGGTTGCGCTCATGCATACAGCCGGGGTGATATGCCGCCGAAATATAACGCACCACATCGGCACGCTCAAGGATGCGGGCAAATCGCTCCCTGTCTGCCATCGACCACTTGGCATCGTGATTTCTGCAGGGGATGGCGATGGTGAGACAGATATCGGGCAGTCTGCGCTTGAGATTGACTACAGCGGTTGCCGCAACCATATCAAAGCCGACAGCGCCGCCGCATATAAAGTGGCGTACTCCCTCGGCATAATAATCGCGCAGGATATCGGTCAGCTTTTCGCCGAACGTCTCAATATTATCAATCTCGGGCATGGTGCGGTGCCCCGAAAAACAGCAGGTCAGGTTTGGATCAAGTGTCATGGCATTACCCTCCAGTATATATGATAGCACGATTCGGGGAAAATGACAAGGGGAAAAAGAGATTTTGAGGAAAGATCAAACAAAAATACCGTCCGAGCCATGACCCGAACGGTAAATGATGCTATTCATTTCAGCCTGCCGATGCATTTGCGGTCGTCTCGGCGGGTTCGCTTACCACCGTATTTTCATCGGCGCGGACAATCTTGCCCGACTCAAAATAACCGGTATAGACTCTGCCGTTGGGCCAGGTATAGGTGCCCTCGCCGTGGAGCTTGTTGCCTGCAAACTGTCCGGTATAGGATTCACCGTTTGCCCAGGTGTAGGTGCCGCTGCCTGTTCTCACGTCGCCCACGAAGTCACCCTCGTAAACGTCGCCGTTTGCATAGTGATAGACACCCTTGCCCTCTTTATAATCGGCGACATATTCGCCGGTGTAGTAAGAGCCGTCTGCCCAGGTGTAGGTGCCCTCGCCGTCCTTTTTGTCGGCTTTGAACTCACCCACATAGACCGATCCGTCCGCCCAGGTGTAGGTGCCCATGCCCTCCTTGACGCCGTTCACGAAGTCGCCCTCATAAACATCGCCGTTGACAAAGCTGAAGGTTCCCTTGCCGTTGATCTGATCGTTCTCAAAATCGCCCTCATACACATTGCCCGATTCATAGGTCATGCGGCCCTTTCCGTGGCGGAGCAGCTTGACAATTTCGCCCTCGTAGAAATCGCCGTTGTTGTAGGCGATGGTGCGCGACTCCATGTCCAGCTCAGCAGAGCTGCCGTCCGAAAAACGGATGGTTCCCCTTGTCGGCTCGCCCATGCTGTCAACCGAACCGAGAAACTTGACGGTTCCAAGATCCATCGATTCATAGCGCACCGAACGAAGCCCCGACATGTATATAATGCTCATCACCACAATGACAGCAATGACTGCCACAATCAGCGTGATCAGCAGGATGCGTCCGGTGCTTGTGCGCTTTTTACGCGGGCTTGAGGGACGCTGACGGGCGCCCGAATGATTATGACTGTTCATAGTTTAACTCCGAACTTGAAAAATAGGACATAAATGACAAATTAGAGCGACGACACAAAGGCTGACAGCATCGCCACCAGATCGGGGATGATCGACAGCGACAGGAATGCAGCCACAAAGAATGCAAGCAGCGACAGCAGAATCAGAAGGATATCGTTGCGCTTCTGATTGTACATCATGTCGGCGCGGAAATTTTTCTCGGCAGGCACGAAGAATTTCGCCTCGCCAATGTTTTCCTTGGTCAGAAGAAGCTCACCGGTGTCGGCATCGACGGGCGCATCCTCCACCGAGAAATGAACCACGCGGCGCAGAGTCAGATTGGTTCTCAGCGCTCTGCGGACGAGGAAATTCTTTCCGAATCCCGCTTCCTCCAGCGTCTTACCGCTGCCCGGCGTCTCTGCCCTGTCATCCAGCAGCCTGCGCACGAAGGATCCGAGAATCCATTTATTGTAAAAGCTCATTCCCGACGCGATTAAAACGCCGATGAAGAGCGACCAGACGACAAGCTCAAGAGTCATTCCGGAGTAGCTTTGTAGGAATTCCGGCATGATTGTTCTCCTTATTAAAAATAGTACAAAAATGATATTGATGAGTGCTTCATCGGTCACACATGAGAAGGGCGGCGGATGAAGCTTCCCTCATCGCTTATGCCTTCTTGATAACCTCGCAGCCGACATACTTCTGCAGCACCTCGGGCACCTTTACGCTGCCGTCAGCAAGCTGATTCTGCTCAACCATTGCGGGGAAATACGGCTTGTTGCCAGTCCAGAGCCATTGAGAGTGTGTACAAATTCGGTCTTGCCGGTGGCTTCTCTCTTGAAGCGGATGGCACCGCGGCGAGCCTGATAGTCGCGTGCGTTGGATACCGAAGAAACTTCCTTGTAGCCGTTCATCGAGGGGATCTGAATCTCAATGTCATAGGTTCTCGCCATCGATGCCGAGCAGTCCTCAGCAGCCAGCTTGACGGTGCGGAAGTGGAAGCCGAGACCCTTCACCAGGTTCTCTGCCTTCACAACCAGCTCCTCGAATGCAGCATCCGAATCCTCGGGGCGGGTAAACTGGAACATCTCTACCTTGTTGAACTGGTGTCCGCGGACCATGCCGCGCTCGTCAGAACGGTAGGAGCCTGCCTCACGGCGGAAGCAGGGTGTGTAGGAGAAGAACTTCTTGGGCAGATCAGCCTCGGCGAGAATCTCGTCGCGGTAAAGGCTGGCAAGCGCTGCCTCTGCGGTGGGAAGCATGTAGTGCATTCTGTCATCGGTGGGATTCTCGATCTTGTAAACCTCGTCAGCAAACTTGGGGAACTGACCGGCTGTCAGACCGCACTTGTACTCAAGCATGTGAGGGGGAAGGATGAATTCGTAGCCGTCAGCCAGATGGCACTCAACGAAGTAGTTGAGAAGCGCCCACTCGAGCACAGCGCCCATTCCCTTGTAAATCCAGTAGCCGCTGCCTGCCAGCTTGGTACCGCGGTCATAGTCGATCAGACCGAGATCGGTGCAGAGATCAACGTGATGCTTGGGCTCAAAATCAAATACGTGAGGCTCGCCAAAGTAGCGGATGGGCTCGTTGTTTTCCTTTCCGCCGGGCTTCAGATCGGCGTCGGGCAGGTTGGGCAGAGCCAGCATGCAGTCGGTGTAGTCGGCTTCAACAGCCTTTACTTCCTCGTCCATTGCCTTGATCTTGTCGGAGAGCTGCTTCATCTCGGCGAAAACGGGAGCGGTGTCCTTGCCTTCCTTTTTGAGCTGGGGAATGGATTTGGAAACCTTGTTCTGTTCAGCCTTGAGAACTTCAACCTCGGAAATGATCGCGCGGCGCTTGGCGTCGAGATCGAGGATTTGGGTGATAGCTTCGCGTGCGTCCTCTTTACCCTTGAGGGTCAGACGTGCGATGGCTTCTTCGGGATTTTCTTTGATGTATCGAATGTCGAGCATGGTAGTGGTACTCCTTAAAATTAGATTCGTGTAAAATGAACAGCTATACGCTGAAAATAAGCTGCATGCTGTAAAAAATAAAGTTTTCGATCCAACCTTTTTCAAAAGGTTGGTAGTTTCCAAAGGCAAAGCCTTTGGTCGAGCTCCGCAGAGCTCGAAACACCCTGTGCTGAGAAGCGCATTTTCTCTTTTTTCGGTTCCTTTTTTCTCTTTTGCAAGAAAAAAGAGAAAAAAGGAACAAACAATCGATTTAGAAAGATTAATAGATAGAGATAAAGCGAAATCAAATCGACAGGGAGCGGGACACCGAGGGCGGTGTCCCCTACGGGTGCGGGGAAAAATCGAAACCGAAGCCGGTTCCAATCTCAGTCCTCGAAAATATCGTCGCCGCAGAGCTTCTTCAGAATCTCTTCCATCTCATCCTCGTCGGAGAATGCAATCTCCACGCGGCGATTCTTGCCCTTGCGGGTGATCTTTACCTTTTTGCCGATTCTGAGCGCGGCGCGCTTTTCAATCTCGGCGATGTAGTCGACCTTGACCACATCGGGCTGGTGCCCGGCTTCACCTGAGGGCTCTTCCTTCAGCATACGCTTGACAAGCTCCTCAACGGCGCGCACCGAAAGCTCCTTCTTTACCGCAAGCTCAGCCGCTTCGATGATGTCATCGTCCTCAGCCAGAGCAAGCAGCGCTCTCGCATGACCTGCAGAAAGAGTTCCCGATGCCAGCATATCGAGAACCGCTTCGGGCAGCTCCAGCAAACGCAGAGAATTTGTCAGCGCCGAGCGTGATCGCCCGATCTGCTTCGCCGCCGCTTCCTGGGTCAGATCATAAACCTCAATCAGCGTCTTAATCGCCTTGGCTTCCTCCACGGGATTGAGATTCTCGCGCTGGATGTTCTCAACCAATGCCGTCTCGGCAGCCTTTTTGTCATCGTAATCGGTGATGATCACCGGCACCTCGGACAGACCTGCCATCCGTGATGCTCTCCAGCGACGCTCACCTGCGATAATCTGATAAAATCCGCCGCTCGACGGACGAACCACAATAGGCTGAATCAAGCCATGGGTCGCAATCGATTCAGCCAGCTGAGCAAGCGACTCGGTGTCGAAGGTCTTTCTCGGCTGGTCGGCGCGCGGCTCGATGTCGGAAAGCCGCAGTATGGTGACTCCGCCGCTCTCCTCGGCAGCATTGTCGGCGAAAATGGAATCAAGTCCGCGTCCAAGCCCCGAAACTTTGCTTTTTGCCATAGTAATACTCCAAAATGATGCAGTTAAATTCTCTCCAAAACCTCGATGGCAACATCCATATACGCCTTACTGCCCTTCGAGAATTTATCGTAATACAGAATCGGCTGTCCGTAGCTGGGAGCCTCGCTGAGACGCACATTGCGCACAACAGTGGTAGAGAACAGCTTGTCAGAATAATACTTCTTAAGCTCGTCCATCACCTGCAATGTCAGATTCAGGCGTGCGTTGTACATGGTAACGAGAATGCCCACAAGCTCAAGCCTGGGATTATAAAGCCGCTTGATCTGCTTGATGGTATAGGTGAGCTGAGAAAGTCCCTCGAGAGCGAAATATTCGCACTGCATGGGAATGATCACGCCATCCGAAGCAGTAAGCGCATTGATGGTGAGAATGCCAAGAGAGGGAGGACAGTCGATGAAAATGAAATCGTACTCATCCTGAATGAGTGAAAGAGCATCTCTCAGACGATTTTCTCTGCCGTCCAGCGATACCAGCTCAAACTCGGCTCCTGCCAGCGAAATGTTGGCAGGAATGATCGAAAGCCCGGCGAATTCGGTCTTGACCACCGCCTCCGCGGCAGTACAGCGCCCGATGAGCATGTCATAAATGCTGTTCCGCATATTCTTTTTATTGATGCCAACCCCGCTGGTGGTGTTGCCCTGCGGATCCATATCCACTAGAAGCACTCGCCTGCCCATACTGCCGATCGCAGATGAAATGTTGATCGCAGAAGTGGTCTTGCCGATGCCGCCCTTCTGATTGGCAAATGAAATGACCTTGCCCAATGCCGCGTCCTCCGAAGAAAAATATTCACCCGAAAAGGGGATATATATTATTGTAGCATCATATGGAGCAAAAGTCAACGGTAAATCGTGAATATTGTATGATGGGAAGAAAAAAGTATAAAAAATGTTTCACGTGAAACATCGAAGCATCTGTCCGAACAACGTTTCACGTGAAACATTTTTATCTTTCAAGCGCTCTCACCGGCATGTGGAATCGTAATCACAAATTTTACTCCATCCTTCTCTTCTCTCTTGTCGGTGGTCACCGGAATTCCCGCGGCTTTTACAATTTCCACTGCCCGGTCAATGGTGTTGTAAAAGAGGCGGATATCCTTTAGCACAAGCTTTCGGCGCGGCTTGTCCTCCTGCACGGCTTTGCGGTCATCCAACATCCGATCGATATATTCCTCGGTGGCAGCCACATTCATTTTTTTCGCCGCCGCACGCTCGATTACACGAATCCTCTGCTCGGCGGACTCCAGCTTCAAGAGCGCCCGCGCATGCCGTTCGGTTAGCCCCAGCCGAAGAATCATATCCCGCTCTCTCGGTGTCAGCCGCAGAATCCGCAGCTTGTTCGCCACGCAGGATTGACTGGTCGAGAGCCGCCGCGCCACCTGTTCCTGGGTCAGACCGTAAATGTCAATGAGCAGCGCAATTGCCGAAGCCTGTTCAAACATGTTCAGATCCTCCCGCTGAATGTTCTCGATGATGGCAAGCTCCGCCGAGGTGTGATTATCAGCATCCAAAATGATGCAGGGTACTTCACGCAGTCCCAGAACTCTGGAAGCACGCAGTCTCCGTTCACCTGTGATTAGCTCGAACAGTGCTCCAGAAGGCGACGCATCCGAGGTCAGCCTGCGAACAGAAAGCGGCTGAAGAATTCCAAACTGCCTGATGCTGTCGGCAAGCCGCAGAATGGCATCGTCGTCAAAAATCTTTCGCGGCTGAGCCGGATTCGGACAGATCCGATCGAGTGCAACCATATGTATCGTCCCATACTCCGCTTTTTTCGCAAGCTCCGATTCGCGTCGGTCAAGCTCGGCGCTTCTCTTTTCCATAGCATTCATTTCGCTTTTTTTCGTGAAAATCATAATCATCCTCCGTTTTGATATCTGTGGGAAATGACTTCCCTATTTCCACAAAAAGTGTACCATATCCCACCATTTTCCGCGAGAAAATTCTGTCGGCAGAAGAGCGAAACTTCTGTCGCATGCCTCCGTCAAAGGGGATCTCATCCTGTCGAGGGCAAAAAAAGAAAGCCACTCAAAGTGGCTTTTTGGAGATTTGTGCGTAATTTCGCGGATGCTTTTTGTCGCAGGGACGTACTTTTTCGATGATGAAAAGCTGTCTTCCCTGCACTTCATCTCCGCAAATCAGCGAAATATCGCGTGAATCAATCAATTTTCCGCCCAGCGTGTGGATGGCATCCTTCGCTTCGGCAAGCTCTTCCCTGCCCGCCGCCGCCTTGAGCGCGACGAAATGACCGCCAACTTTCACAAGCGGAAGACAGAGCTCAAGGAGAATATTCAGCCGCGCAACAGCTCTCGCCACCGCACAGTCGAATTTTTCGCGGTACTTTACATCCTGACCTGCAGCTTCCGCCCGCATGTTCAGCGTCTTCACCCGCAGTCCCAGAAGATCTGCCGTCGACTGCACAAAGCCCAGCTTTTTCGCTGTCGAATCAAGTCCTGTGATCGCCAGATCATCCCGAGCAATGCCCAGCGGAAGGGTCGGGAACCCGCCGCCGCAGCCAACATCGATGATCCGTGCGCCTTCGGGGATGGCATCGGCGCAGAGAACGCTGTCGGCGAAATGCTTTGCAATCACTTCGGCAGGATCACGAATAGCAGTGAGATTCATTTCCGCATTCACCCGCTCCAGCTCACAGGCAAGTGTATGAAATTTCGCGATATGATTCTCTGTGATATACCGGTCAAGCTTATTATTTGTAAAAATTTCGCGGAAAAGCGCTTCAAAAGAAGGAAGATCTATCATAGTTGACTCCAAAAAAAGTAAATAACATTTACCACCGTGCCGGTGGACGGCCTGTTTCGGCGTTAGGAATACGGGAGCGATTCCTCATACCACGAGGGGGGCGGGATTCGTGGGTGAAGTAGGGGGAGTTGTTTCGCGTATCTGAGGAAGTTGGGATTGTTTTTGTGATCACAGGGGAGATAACAATATAGAAAAATCAATATCTGCCGCTGTCACCCAGACGGATCAGCAGAACCGAGATATCTGCCGGGCTCACGCCGCTGATGCGAGATGCCTGTCCGATCGATTTCGGTCTCACTTCGGCAAGCTTCTGCTTTGCTTCGATTCGCAGTCCCTCGATGGTACTGTAGTCGATGCCTTCGGGGATCAGCTTTTCTTCCAGCTTGCGGAATTTCTCCACCTCGGCAAGCTGCCGTCTGATGTAGCCCTCGTATTTGATTTCGATTTCCACCGAAGCCGCCGCTTCCCGTGTCAGCTGAGGGCGCATGGAATCAAAGGGGGCGGTGTCTGCATAGCTTATCTGGGGACGGCGAAGAAGCTCGTCGAGATGGACACCGCTTGTGACGGGGGGCGTTCCCTTTTCCTCCAGCATCGCAGAGAGCGCTTCGCTTGGCGGGATTACAACCTTTTTTACCCGTGCAACCTCGGCTTCCACCGCCGCTTTTTTTGCAAGATAATGCTGCCATCTGTCCTCGCCAAGCAGTCCTACCCGCCGTCCGAGGGGACAGAGACGCTCATCTGCATTGTCCTGGCGCAGAAGCAGACGATATTCGGAGCGGGAAGTCATGACGCGATAGGGCTCATTGGTGCCCTTGGTCACCAGATCATCGATGAGCATGCCGATGTAGGAGGAAGCTCTTGTGAGAATCAGCGGCTCCTCGCCCTTGATCTTCAGCGCCGCGTTGATGCCGGCCACAATGCCCTGCGCCGCCGCTTCCTCATAGCCCGAGGTGCCGTTGAACTGTCCCGCGCCGTACAGTCCGGGATGCTCCTTGTACTCCAGCGTGGGGAAAAGCTGTGTCGGATCGCTGCAGTCGTATTCAATCGCGTAGGCGGTACGCATGACCCGGGCATTCTCGAAGCCTTCCAGCGAGCGGAGCATCTTCATCTGCACATCTTCGGGCATTGAAGAGGAAAAGCCCTGAATGTACATCTCCTTGGTGTCCTCGCCGGTGGGCTCAATGAAAAGCTGATGCCGCTCCTTGTCGGCAAATCGCACCACCTTATCCTCGATACTGGGGCAGTAGCGCGGTCCCTTCGACTTGATCTTGCCCGAGAAGAGGGGGGATCGGTCCAGGTTAGAGCGGATGATATCATGTGTGTTTGCGTTTGTATAGACGATGTGACAGGGAATCTGTCCCCTGCCCTCGTAAAAATCGGCGGGCGTGCTCAGCGAAAAGGGGATCACCGGCTCTTCGCCCTCCTGCACCTCCAGTCGGTCAAGCGCAATCGAATCGGCATGAACTCTCGCCGGCGTACCGGTTTTGAAGCGCATCATGCGGATTCCCTCCCGCTCAAGAGCAGAGGTCAGCTTGGTGGCAGGCAGCATGCCGTCGGGTCCCGCATCGCAGGTGTAGTCACCGATGATAACCTGTCCGCGCAGATAGGTTCCCGCGCAGATGATGGCAGCCTTTACCTCCCAGACGCCGCCAAGGGAGGTCACAACGGCAGTCACATGCCGCTCCTCACCCTCGCCCTCGAAGAGAATGTCGGCAATTTCTGCTTGAATCAGGCTGAGATTCGGCGTATTTTCGAGGGTTTTCTTCATCAGATTGCGGTAGCGCATTCGGTCAGCCTGCACACGCTTGGAGTGCACCGCCGGGCCTTTTCCCAGATTGAGGGTGCGGCTCTGGAGGGTTACCAGATCGGCAGCACGACCCATCTCGCCGCCCAGCGCATCGATTTCATAGACAAGGTGTCCCTTGCCCGTGCCGCCGATGGAGGGGTTGCAGGGCATGTTTCCCACCGCGTCGAGATTGATGGTGAAGAGCAGAACACGCATCCCCAGCCTTGCCGCAGCCAGCGCAGCTTCAATGCCGGCATGTCCGGCGCCGATTACGGCAATGTCAGCAGAGCCTTGCAGGTACAAGCCTCCGCCTTGTGAATATTCAGTCAAAATGTATCGTCCTTTCGATAAAAAAGCTAAATCGTTTGTGCAGCGATGGAGGCAACTCCGTTGCCGTGCGAGGGGGAAGGAACCTATTTTCAGAGTGAGCCGTTGGCTCACTCATGAAAAAGCCTATGGCTTTTTCCAATGCCAAGCTTTGCTTGGTTATGCCGCAGTTTTCATCCCCCTCGCGCTCCCCCATCTTCCTTGGCTTGCCGCACCGTGAGCAGAACTTTGTAAGGGCGACTGTTGGTCGTCCTCGTCCGAATGGATTTGTTATTATAATCCCTCTGTAACCGCGCGTTAAATCCAAACCGGTAAGGGATACCGCCCTCGGCATCCCGCTCCCAAACGTCGCGCGTTGCCAACTGCGCCACACCCCGATGTGTGATTTTTATTCAATTTTCAGGTCAATTCAGTAAGTGGTCAAACCTGTGGTCAAGCCTCTTTTTAAGGGGCTTTTTCTTTTTCTGTAATGTGCGAAAAAGTCAGCGATTTACACATTTTCGGCGTTTTCGCTTTTGGTTGAACTCGGAGTCGGTAACCTACGCCCAATCGTCGCGCAAACAATATACAATTTACGTTTCTGTGGATGAGTTTTTATTTCCGATATATATAGTACCAGGCATCGCCATCAGGATGGGCTGATTCAAATTCAAACCCGGCTTTTTCGAAGGCTTTTTTAGAAGCTGTATTATTAGGAAATATTACCGTTTTTGCGATCACTATTTCAACGCCAAATATTTCTTCGCTATGCAACAACATATCTTGCAAAGCTTTTGATCCGTATCCCATGCCACGCTTCTCTGGAGAAATAAATATTTCCGATATGGAATAGGTACCATCCACATTACAAAGGCAGAAAATCCCGAAAGGATTTTTTTCGTCACAGGCTATTTTAATATATATTTCTCCATTGACCAAAGGTGAAAGATCATTTATACAGTAATCGTAATATGCGGCCCAACCTTGATCGATTCCTGTAAACTTTACCGCTTCATCATCTAACCAAGATTCCACCAAAATAGCATATTCATCGGAATAATCAATCCAGTTAAAAAGTGCCATGTTAACGCTCCTATGTTCTTGAAGTATGAACCGTATGATAGAAAACGCTGTATTGGTGGCAGGACTCGAACGTGCGATCACCTCATCCCAAACGTTTCGCTATCATAATCCCTCTGTAACCGCGCGTCAGTCTTACGCTTCCCCGCTCTTGTTCCCGTTCACAATCACCCCGATTAAAAACTTGGGCAGCTTCATCATCCGTCCGATTCTCGTCGGCTGCAATAATAACCGCCAGAACCACTCCAGCCCCAGCTTGATAAATACCTTCGGTGCGCGCTTGACCGTTCCGGCGTAAACATCGAGACTGCCGCCCAGTGCAAGACAGAGCTTCACATTGGTCAGCCTTGCTTTGTTCTCGTAAATCCACTTCTCCTGAGCAGGCACGCCGAGACAAACATATAGCACCTTCGCGCCCGAGGCATTGATCGCTTCAATGACCGCGTCGTTTTCCTCGCCCGCACTCTTGTTGAAATAGCCGTCTCTGTATCCCGCCAGCCTGAAGCCGGGGAATCTCTCGGCAAGCTTCTGTCCCGCAAGCTCTGCAACGCCCGGCTTTCCGCCGAGGAAATAAACGCTCACATCAGTTTCGGCGCAGTATTCAGCCACACGAAGTCCCAGATCGCATCCGGCGACCTTTCCCTTGACCAGCGGCGTCCTCAGAATCTTCGAGGCAAGCACCACGCCGATTCCGTCGGGAATGATCAAATCCGCCGAATTGATAAGGGGATAATACTCCGGCTGTTCCACGCAGAGCTGTACAATCTCCGAGTTGGGGGTATGCACCACGAAAGGCGAAGCCTTTCGTGGCTGGTGTTGCTGCGCAACATCCAAAGGCGAAGCCTTTCGTGGCTGGTGTTGCTGCGCAACATCCAAAGGCGAAGCCTTTCGTGGCTGGTGTTGCTGCGCAGCGTCCTGAGGCGAAGCCATTCGTGGCTGGTGTTGCTGCGCAGCGTCCTGAGGCGAAGCCATTCGTGGCTGGTTTTCATCAAAGTTAATAAATCCCGCGGCAATTTCGACAGCTTCATCCATATTCACGCTGTCAAAGCGCACACCGCGAATCATGATTTTTTCGGCCATAACAGACCTCCATTTGTTATTCGGTGAACCTCAGTTGAGGTATTCGGTATAGTCAAGAGCATGCTTTTTTGCGTATGCCCTTGCGTCGGCTTCGATTGCCTGTTCATAGTATTCATCATAAGCTTCATGGGTGCCGCTCACATAGCTCATCAGCTCCCCGCGCCAGACCTCAGCCTCGCTGTAGTAGCGCAGATCGCTGCTCTTCTTCTCCCAATTCACCGATTCCACCACGCGGAACTGATAGCAGTGTCTCAGCTCGTGAAGCAGGGTGGTGATGCAGGTGAAGGCAGATTCATTCATCAGCTCCTCCGAGCTGATATAAACGGTGAATTTCTTGTTGTCGTACTGCCCCAGCACATCCTCGCCAAGCTCAGCCGAAGCAAGCTCAGGCGCTTCAATGCCCAGCCAGCGGCACTCCAGCTCTGCCACAGCCTCGAGCGCATCAAGCCGCTCCTTTTCGCCGTAGCCGAGCCAGCGCGTGTCCTCCATCGCCCGAAGCTCCTCCGCATAGAGCGCCAACAGCTCTTCCCTGTCATCGATTGCCCGATCGAGCAGAACCTCGCCGCCGACCGCAGAAAATGTCGGAAGAATCGCCAGCAGAATCACCGCCGCCCCGATCAGAGGAAGCGTCCATACCCGCGCCATCAAATGACAGCGCTGTTTTACCGCCCGACTTGATTCTCTTCCGCAGGCGATGAGAAAGAGTGTCCTCAGCCCGAAATAGCAGAGCATGCAGAGGGCAAAGGAGATCAGAAAGATTCCGGGCACCGCCGCTGCGCCTCCAAGCAGAATGAAGCAGGCAGAGGGAGCCGCTCCCATCGCCGTCGCTTCCGACAGCCGAAGCCTGCGCAGGTCGGTGAAGAGCATGCAGCAGATCAGCGTCATGACCGCTGCCGCCGCGATCAGAAGGCTCCTTGACAGGGTCACGCCTCCAAAGGAAAGCTCCCGCGCCGTCAGCGCATAAAGAATCCATCCCACCGCAGCCGCAAGAAGCTGTACTCTCCTTGCTCGAACCTGCCGCGGGACAGCAGCCGTTTCATTTCTCATCAGTCAATCACCGAGCCGGTAATCTCCTTTACGTCGGCAATTCCATGCTCCTCACACCAGCGCTCGATTCCGTCGCGAATCTCAATGGGCGCCATGGGATTTTTGAACATGGCAGTGCCCACACCGACTGCGTCAGCACCCGCCATCATGATCTCGATGGCATCCTCTGCAGTGGCAACGCCGCCCATGCCGATGATGGGAAGTCCGGTCGCTTTTTTTGCCTGCCATACCATGCGTACCGCTACCGGGAAAACCGCAGGACCCGACAGACCGCCGATCTTGTTCGCCAGAATCGGCTTTCTCGATTTGATGTCAATTCTCATGCCGATCAGCGTGTTGATCAGCGACAGCGCATCCGCACCGCCCGCCTGAGCAGCTCTTGCATTCTCTGCAATGTCGGCAACGTTGGGCGAAAGCTTGACAATCAGCGGAACCTTGCCGCACTTCTCCTTCACCGCCGCTGTGATCTTTTCCACCATCGCGGGGATTACACCGAAGGCAACGCCGCCCTCCTTCACGTTGGGACAGGAGATATTCATCTCAATCAGATCAACGCCCGCGTCGGCAACCCGCTCTGCAACCGCCTGATAGTCCTCAAGGGTGCTTCCCGCAATGTTTGCAATCACGCAGGCACCCTCCTCGCGCAGTCTGGGCAGCTCGCGGGTGACAAATACATCCACACCGGGATTCTGTAAACCAATGCTGTTTAAAATTCCCGCCGGCGTCTCGGCGATTCTCGGCACCGCATTGCCAAGTCTCGGCAGCAGAGTCGTGCCCTTTACCGCAATCGCTCCAATGTCAGCCGTCGTGTAAAAAGGCTTGTACTCCTCACCGAACCCGCAGGCTCCCGAAACCGTAACCACAGGATTACGCAGCGTAACCCCTGCAATATTTACAGACATATCTACTTTAGCCATAATAAACTCCAAATATATGTTATTGTTATAATTTACTTCCAATTACCTTTTGTGTTCCTATAAACTACAATCAAAAACAGTAAGATAAATTGGAATTTGTCTAATCAAAATATACCTTTGTTGTATTTCTTTTGGACTGCGACAATCCAAGCAATTCCGATGAATAAGCCAATAAACAGTACTGCAACAGCAATCTTTGCAATTACTTCTGAAGCACCGAACAGACCTATTATACCGCTGAGTAATAATGCCATTGCGACAACAAACATGGCTTTTCCAAAAGCTTTTCCATAGGCAGCTTTATCAGTAACTTTAGTTTGATGGTAATCATGAATCAAGCTGGTTTTGCCTTGATATATCGCTATGCTTATTTTAATCATTGGGACCGCTGCCAAAAACATAATGATAGAATACAGCACCATACTATCACCTCGTCAACTTCTTATTTGTCAAGTGCGTTTTCATTGATCGGGGACACAAAATCGAATTGGGACTAAATTTAAAATGAAATCGTATGTAATCGATGTATGAATCCTGGTGTACACTATTCGAAGCACCTACACTTCAAACCAAAACTTACCAAACAACCTCACTCGCATCAAATACCGGCCCGTCCACACAAACCCGTGCATGCTTCTCACCGTCGCCATCCTTCACCTTGATCTTGCAAACGCATGCCAGACAAGCACCGACACCGCATCCCATGCGCTCCTCAAGGCTCACCTGCGCCGCAGCGCCGTACTTCGCACATACAGCCGCCGCCGCCTTCATCATGGGCATCGGACCGCAGATGAGTACCGTCGCATCGCCTGCCTTCAGCTCCTCCTCCAGCAGCGAGGTTACAAATCCGTGTACCCCATAGCTTCCGTCGTCGGTGCAAACCAAAGCCTCGGCACCATAATCGGTGAAATACTCCACCCCGTTCACCAGCGAAGCATTGCGGAATCCAAGCAAAGCCTTTGCCCGTCCGCCAAGCAGAGATGCAGGCTTCACCAGCGGATAAATACCGATGCCGCCGCCAACCAGCAGCACACGTCCCTGCTCGGGAATCTCAAAGCCTCTTCCGATGGGACCCAGCAGGTCAATCTCGCCTCCCACCGGCATCTTCGCCATGGCAAGTGTTCCCTTGCCGCGTACATCGTAGCAAAGGGTCAGTGTGATGTCGTCGCAGTCGCAAATGCTGATCGGACGGCGAAGAGAGGTTCCCTCACCGCAGTCCACCTGCACAAACTGACCCGGCAGAGCTCCCGCCGCCATCTCGGGGGTGAGAATCTTCATTTCGTAGAGCAATCCGCCCTCCAGAAGCAGACGGTTGGAGAGGATCTTTCCTTTTGCAAGAATCGGGTTCATATGATCAATCCTTTCGGTCAATTGAATTTTATCTGAAATTGCATATTTTATCATTATAATTATACCGCACAAATCTCATTCTGTCAACAAAAAGCATCACGGCATCTCTGTCAGCAGCATTTGCAATATGATACGACGATCAATCAGCAAGCTTAACAAAGGCTCCGCCAAGGCTCTCCCGGAGTGCGAGGCTTTGGTTGCTGTGCGATTCCTTTAGTTGGTCAAAAAGTCCCATGCTTCGGTGAAATAATATCAAAATTTACTGTCCTATGTAACAGAAACGGTTGCATTTTTCTAAATAATTTGATATAATATAAAGACAACCATAAATCGGAGCAATTATGAAGCAAGTTTCTATCTATACTGACGGCGCCTGCAGCGGCAATCCCGGTCCAGGCGGCTACGGAGCCATCCTCGTCTTCGGTGCCCATCGCAAGGAGATATCCCGCGGCTATATCAACACCACCAATAACCGCATGGAGCTATCGGGTGCCATCGCCGCACTCTCCGCGCTGAGGGAGCCCTGCGAGGTCACTCTCACCTCCGATTCCAAATACCTCATTGACGCCATTACCAAGGGCTGGGCAAAATCCTGGCGCGCCAAAGGCTGGATCAAGGCAGATAAAAAGCCGGCACTCAACCCCGAGCTCTGGGAAGAGCTGCTTCGCCTGCTGGAGATTCATCGGGTCAGCTTTGTCTGGGTCAAGGGTCACGCAGGCCACCCCATGAACGAGCGCTGTGACCGCCTGGCTGTGGAAGCCGCCGCCCGCGCAAAGGCAGCAGGACGGGATGAGGACGAAATCAAGGCTGTACTTATCTGATTATATAAAAATTTTATGGAGGTACTTACTTATGGCAAAGAGATTAACAGCAATCCTTCTGCTGGCGCTGACTCTGCTCGGCAGTGTGTCCTGCGCATCGGATGAAGGAACACAGCAGTCTGCAGATACCACAGGTACTGCAATCGATACCGCTGCCGATACCGAGGCAGAGGAAACAAGAGTTACACCCGACATTCCCATGGAGGGCGTTGACTACGAAGGACAGGAATTCAAATTCATCCACTGGTTTGTCAACGGCTGGGATCACCGCCGCAACAAGGACATCTACGCTGAAGCTGAAAACGGGGACGTTATCAACGATGCAGTCCTCAAGCGCAACCGCATTGTGGAGGAGCGCTACGATGTGAAGATCACCCTTATGGAAGAAGCGCACGACGCAATCCAGACCACCATCAAGAACCAGGTTCGTATGGGCGAGCATAACTACGATGTCTCCTATCTGCGTATGACCGATATCGGCGCGATGCTTGCAGACGGCAACTTCCTCGACCTGAACCTGCTTGAGCATGTGGACTTCTCCAAGCCCTGGTGGGATCAGCGCTCTGTTGAGGACATCTCGATCAATAACAAGCTTTATCTTGTCGCAACCGACATCAACGTCATCGACAAGGACGCTACCGCTGCCATGGCATTCAACAAGCAGATGGCAGACGATCTCCAGCTTCCCAATCTCTACGAGGCAGTTCATAACGGCAAGTGGACCATGGACTATCTGATGGAGAACTTCAAGACCGCATCTCAGGATGTCAACGGCGACCAGAAGATGGACGAAAACGACATCTGGGCATTCCTCGGCAAGAACGACGTTCTCATGAGCTTCTTTGAAGGAGCCGGCGGACGCTTCTGCACCAAGGATGACGAGGACCTCCCTGTTCTCTCCTTCGAGAGCGAGAAGAACTATGCCATCGTTGAGAAGATCTTCGAGATCATCTTCGATGAGGATAACTTCATCAACCAGCACGCAACTCCCGCGCTTAATGAGGACAGCGTTTTCGAGCAGCTCTTCCCCAACGGTCACGGACTCTTCTACTGGATGCGTCTCGACCTTGTAACCCAGATGCGCTCCACCGAGACCGATTTCGGTATTCTCCCCATTCCGAAGTATGACGAGGCACAGGAGAACTATGAATCCTATGTCTCCATCCACACCGGCGGTCTTCTCTCTGTTCCCACCACCGCTGCTACCGATCCCGCAAACCTCGAGCGCATCGGTCTGATCCTTGAAGCACTGGCAGCAGAGTCCAAGTACACTGTAATGCCCGCATACTACGAGACTGCGCTCAAGACCAAGGGTGCCCGCGATGATGAGTCCGAAGCAATGCTCGACCTGATTTTCGCAAACCGCACCTTCGACATCGGCGATATCTTCGGCTTCGGCGGCATGGCAGGTGCTTTCCAGAATCTAGCCAAGTCCGGTCAAACCGAGATTGCATCCTTCTATGCAAAGCAGGAAAAATCCGCACAGAAAGCTCTCGACAAATTCGTCGATAAGGTTCTCTCGGAATAAATGCGATGCATGAAGTTGGTGCGAACAACTACAGCATCGCTTGCGAAAATACCCAGCCAATTTTTATTGGCTGGGTATTTTCCGAAATGCAGCGAAAGGCTGAAGAAGCGCATGGAGAACGTGCAAATTTGAACGCATGTACCGCGCCGCTTGCGAAAATCCTCAGCCAATGAATTGGCTGCCGCCGCATGCGTCGGACCGGATTTTCCGAAATGCAGCGAAAGGCTGAAGAAGCGCATGAAGTACGTGCAAATTTAGGAGTACATACAGCGCCGCTTAAGAAAATCCTCGACCAATAAATTGGCCGGGTATTTTCCGATATGCAGCGAAAGACTGAATATAGTTGGAGCAACGATAAATATAACCCCGACAGAGTGTTTGTTCTGTCGGGGTTAATTTTTGTATTATTTTGGGGATGTGGTGTTTAGCCGGCGGTTTTGGCGGCGGGGGTGGAGGATTCGTCCATTTTGACCACCTCGTGTGCCATCTTGCGCTGTGCCATGACGAGCTTGTAGTAGATGCCCTTCTGCTCGAGGAGCTCGTTGTGGGTGCCGAATTCTGCAACCTTGCCCTTGTCGAGAACGAGGAGCTTGTCGGCGTTGCGGAGGGTGGAGAGACGGTGGGCGATGGCGAAGGTGGTTCTGCCGTGAACCAGCTTGTTGATCGAATCCTGAATGAGCTTTTCGGTCTCGGTATCGAGAGCGGCAGTCGCTTCATCGAGGATGAGGATACGGGGATTGTGGATGACGGCGCGGGCAATGGCAATACGCTGACGCTCGCCGCCCGAGAGAGAGTAGCCCTTCTCACCGACAAGGGTATTATAGCCCTCGGGGAGATTCATGATGAAGTCATGGGCGTTGGCGATTCTTGCCGCGGCGATGACCTCTTCATCGGTGGCGTGGGGCTTGGAATAGCGGATATTCTCACGGATGGTGCCCGAGAAGAGGAAGGTTTCCTGAAGCACGATACCCATCTGGGTACGGAGGGCGTTCTGGGAGATATCCTTGATATTGACGTCGTCAATGAGAATCTCGCCTTCGTTGACGTCATAGAGACGCATGAGAAGGTTGATGAGGGTAGACTTTCCGCAGCCCGAGTGACCGACGATGCCGATCATTTCGCCTGCCTTGATCTCTACGTTGATGTTCTCAAGGACGGGATTGTAGCTCTGGTAGCCGAAGGTGACGTTGCGGATGCTGATATCGCCCTCGATACGGATATCGATCGGGAGGTTGATATCGGCGACCTCGGGGGTTTCCTCGAGAATTTCGAAGACCTTGCTTGCCGAGGTGAGGAACTGGGAGATATTACGCGGGATGAAGGTGATCCACATGAGCGGACCGTAGATCATATTGGCGTATGTGGAGACCTGGTGAATGGTACCCAGACCCATTTCGCCGCCGAATACTGCATTATAGCCGTAGAAGAGGATGAGGTAGTTGCCCAGACGAATGATGAAGCCCATCAGCGGGAAGATGGTATCAAAAATCTTGGCGTTGGATTCATTCTGACGGGAGGAGCGGACACTGCTCTCCTTGTAGCGGTTGATCTCGTACTCTTCCTGACCGAAGCACTTGACGACACGGATACCGTTGAGAATATCCTGCAGCAGGTGAGCGGTTCTTGTGCCGAGCACCCATGCACGGACATTGCGCTCCTGGACGAATGCCCAGAACTTGACAAGAATGAGCACAACAATCGGCACGGGAACGAATACGAACACACAGAAGCGCCAGTCGATGACGAGCATGACGATGAGGGCGATGAGGAAGGAGGTCAGCTGGTTGAAGAGGTTGGGGAGCTGACCGACAACGAAATCCTTCATAACATTGGTATCGTTGTTGACACGTCCCATCAGGTCACCTGTGGAGCGGCGCTGGAGAGAGGAGAGCGACAGAGAGGACAGCTTTTCATAAAGCAGGGTTTTCAGAATCAGCACAAATTTGTTGCCTGCGATGGCAGAGCAGCGACCGCTGAGAACACCCATGGCTCTTGAGAAAAGGTCGAAGGAGACGATTGCCACAACGATGAGGAAGAAGACCCGCTTATCGGCGGCATCGAACACCCTCGGATTCTGGGGATAGAGGTAGTTATCGACCGCGATGCGCTGGATATAAGGCAGGATAAAGTTGAGGACAACGCCCACCAGGTTGACAAGGAAGGGCACCATCATCATGAGGCGGAGGCCTCGGGTCATGCCCCAGAGCTTTTTATAAACCTCAAGCTTATCGATACAGAAGGGGCAGATGGTGGTATGCGCGATATAGGGTCTGCCGCACTTGGGGCAGAAGCGCTCGGGGGTGTCGTTGGTGACAGGCTCCTTACTGCCGGTCTCGGCGAGAATTTCGCATGCCTTGACGATGACGGCATAACGGGGGAGGTTGCGTCCCGAGATGAACTGGCAGATGAGGGTTGTGCTTCCCTCGATTTTGGCATAGAAGCCACAGTTGCCGTACATCACCTCGGTTTTGAAATCGGAGGCGCCCTCAATATTGAAGGTAGCAAGCAGCTTGCCGTCGAGGAGCTTATACATTTTCTTATCGGTGAAGGCGACGTAGCCATCAACGAATTGATCCTCATAAATGTCGAAGGGGAGACAGTAAAGCAGCTTTTCGTCTTTACCTACCGCAGCTTCATAGGCGGCGCGGTCGACCTCCGGCAGATCAAACATCAGTTTCATGGTTTTACCAAACCTTTCTTACTGTGATGAAGGTTAAGATGCGGAAACCTTAACCTCGGTAAATCGAAACTTTACAGGTAAAGCTCGATCTTACGATAGCTTGCGGCGTCGAGCTTCTTGGGATCGGCGATCTCAAAGCTGTTGCCATCGATGTCGTTGATAAAGATTCTGCCGTCCTCAAAGAGGCGGATGTTGGAGAAGGGGTTGTTGAGGATGAAGGTGACATGTCCTGCGGTGGTTTCGCTGTCCCAGTAGGAGTAGCCGAACTTTTCCTTGACCGAGTGGATTTTGAGGATCTGGGGGGAGAAGTAGCGGCGGTCAAGCTCTTCAAGTAAAAGCTTCTGGGTCGCTTCGTCGAAGTCGGACATATAGCGGATCATGCCGATTTCCTTGCCGCGTCCCATTTTCTTGCTGTCGGGCTCACGGACAGAGAGGAATTCGGAGGGATTGGTGATGGGGAAGGCACGGAGAACAACCACGCGCTCGAAGAATTCCTCCTCGCCGTCATCCTTCTTGAGGGTGAGCGAGACGAGATTGCCCTGGGAGCGGGTGAATTTTGCGTTCTGCATGTTGAGGGGAATGGAGACGCGCTCATTGGCGAGAATCAGATCGCCGGCGTCCATATCTTCATCCTCTTCGAGGATGGCGTTTTTCTTGGGAGCTTCCTTTGCGGGAGCGTCGTCCTTTTTGGTGGTCTTGTTATCCTTATCGTTGGCAGCCATATGGGTAACCTACCTTTCTTAGTATAACGTGGGGGAGAGAGGAACAAATGGAATTTTTACTATAACGAAGCGTTAGGGAGCGGTACGCCGAGGGCGGCGTCCCCTACCAGATACAGCGAAATTTATTGTTTGTGGGTAAATCTTACCTATCCTTCGCATAACGCCACCCTCGTGGTGTGCAGATACGGCTTCGTATTCCTAACGCCGATATTGCCCGGCGGCGCTGCCGCCCCGACTCGCACTCGTTTTGGAAAACACTGTGCGCCGTAGGCGATGAGGAGCTTGCTCCTCAAAGCGTTTTCGTGAGCCGCGCTGTCTGCATATTCAAAATCGCACATACTGCATGCGCGGCTTTTACATGCCTTGGATGACTTTTTTCATGGCTTCGCTTTGGAGGGTGTAGAGCTTGTAGTAGAGACCCTTCTTGGCGATGAGCTCGGTGTGGCTGCCTTCCTCGGCAATCTCGCCGTTTTCGATGGCGAAGAGGTAGTTGCAGTCCTTCAATGTGGAGAGACGGTGGGCGATGGTAATGGTGGTCTTGCCCTGGATCAGTGCGTTGAGCGAATCCTGAATGAGACGCTCGGTTTCGGTATCCATGGCGGCGGTGGCTTCATCGAGAATGAGCACCGAGGGATCGAGGAGAACGGCGCGGGCGATGGAGATTCGCTGCTTTTCGCCGCCCGAGAGAGAGCGGGAGCCGGTTCCGACTACGGTCTCATAGCCGTCGGGAAGATTGAGGATGAAGTCGTGGGCGTTGGCAACTCTTGCCGCGGCAATGATCTCATCCATGGTAGCATCGGGGCGCGCATAGCGGATGTTGTCGGCGATGGTGCCCTTGAAGAGGAAGATTTCCTGAGAAACGATGGCAATATTCTTTCTGAGTGACTCGCTCTTGATCTGACGAACGTTCACGCCGTCGATGGAGATCGAGCCCGAGATAACATCATAGAGACGGTTGATCAGGTTTGCAATGGTACTCTTACCAGAGCCTGTGTGTCCCACAAGTCCGATGTGGTCGCCCGCATGAATCTTGAAGGATACATTCTTGAGGATGGGACGGTTGGCTGCATAGTGGAAGCAGACCTTCTTGAACTCGATGTCGCCCTTGATGCGGTCGATGGCGACGGCATCGAGAGCTTCCGAAACCTCGGGGACGGTGTCGATGATCTCGAACATACGCTGAGCACAGTTGGCGGTATCGGTGAGCTGATCGAGGAACTGAGTGAAGAAGGAGAGGGGCGCGAAGATCATACCGATATAGCCGAAGAACATGTTGAAGTCACCGTAGGTCATGGTTCCGCCCATAATCGAGAAGCCGCCGACACCCCAGATGATATTACTGGAGATACCGATGAGCAGACCGATCAGGGGGAAGATAGTCAGCGAGACCTTGTTGACATCAAGATTTGCCTTGTACTGCTTTTCGCTGTAGGTATAGAAGCGGTTGGATTCCTCGGCTTCCTTTGCGAATGCCTTGACCACGCGGATACCGTTGAGCGAATCGCCCAGCACTGCATTGAGTGCGGAGGAGCGGCGCCAGCTCTTGGAGTACATTCTCCAGAGCTTGGGCAGCATGAACTTGAAAATGCAGACGATGATCGGCACGGGAAGGAACACGATGACCGTCATCTTCCAGTTGAGGAGGAGACAGATCACGGTAAGGCCGATGATGTTCAGGCTGTTGATGATCAGATTGGGCACACCGTCGATGAAGAAGGCACGGATGCGGTCAGCATCGTAGTTGACTCTTGTGATGAGGCGGCCGGTCTGGTTGTTATTGAAGAAGGAGAGGGACAGCTTCTGCATGGCGGTGAAGATGTCCAGCTTCATGTTCAGCGTAACGCGGGTGGACATGTGAGCGTTGGTGCGGTTCTGGGTAATGCTGACTGCAATCGAGAAGACGGCAAGTCCGAACATGATGCCGATGGCAATCCAAACCCAGTGAAGCTCATGATATGTACCGACCACACGGCAGCCCACAAGCTCATATTCGGCAATGGTGACTGCCAGCTCGAGGGAGATGTCGTGGATGCCCTTTTTATCGACCTTGCCCTGTGCAAGCTCGGAGGCAAGCTCGGCGGAGATGCCATCCTCGAAGATGACACCGGGGAGCGCTGTCTGCTCGGCGAGATAGGTGCGGTCGATGAGAGCGGCAGATGCAGCTTCGCCGGCTGCAACTGCATCCTCTTCGCTTCCTCCCGCATCAAGAATTGCCTGCTTTGCGGCTTCGGAGGCTTCTTCTGCTTCGGTAATCATCTCGGTTAGGGGAGCGGGAATGCCGTCCTCAAAGAGCAGTGCGGGGTCTGCGATGATATCATCCAGCAGGAAGCGGGAGATCATCGGGTTGACCAGCGAGATTGCCGAGGAGAGGAGCATACAGATGACGACGGTGATCAGCTGAGGCTTGAAGGCATAGAGGTAATTCATCAGCCTCTTGAAAACCGCGCCGTTCTGGGTACATTTTTCGCAGATGCGGCGGTTCTGGTCGGGATAAACGGTGCCGCACTTGGGGCATTTCGCGTTGAACTGTTCAAAGATGGCGTCGTCTTCCTTGACATCATCGCCGTTTGTGATGCGCTCTATCAGGTCAACGAAGGCGAAGAGCTTCTTCTTTCTTGCGTTGGTGGAGTAGGCGATGATGATGGTTTCGCCCTTGCTCTCCTCGGTGACTCCCCGCTTGGCAAGGAGGCGGTTGGAGGAGACAAAGTTATCGATGTAGGCGTTGGTGACTTCCTTCAGGTTGTAGGTTGTAAATTCTGCGTTTTTGAACAGGTCGGGGATGCGGAGGATATCCTCCTTGATCTTTTTTCCCTTAGCCTGGTCGGCTCTTGCCTGCTTGCGTTTTTCCAGCAGCTCGGCATCGCTTGTGATTGACATGCAGTAGAGCAGGAGCTTGTCCTTATCCACAGCAAGCCATGTCTCACCGAAGCTGCCTTTGGTATCAAGGTCGAGAGCAATGGCGAGGGTCAGATTTTCTTCATTGATACCGTGGTGGGCGAAGCCTTCGCGGGCTTCATCGGTCAGTCTGTCAAGCGGAAGCATAGGATCACCCTTTCTTTCCTTATTACGGCGTTCCGTTTTTGTCTTAATATAATATACCACATTGGCAGGGCATGTCAAGAGGTTATGAAAAATTTATGAAAAAATGTGGAGATTTTTTATTTCGAGCAAAATTTTGAGGGCATTATTTTATGAAATTGACGAAAAGCACTTCCATTTTTCATCTATTTATGATATACTGTTGGTGTATTTCCACAAATTATGGTGATGGCGGATATGAGGTGGCTGTATGTTCGGGCTCTTCAAGCGAAAAAATGTAAAAAAGGATGAAAATTCGGTGGCATTCCGCCGTGAGATGGCGGCAAAGCTGGACGGGCGGCACATCAAGTATGCAACCGAGCGCATCGACAACGTGGACATTATCATTGGCCGCGAAGGCTCGATCACACTGCGCGACGGAAAGCTGATTCTCTTTTCCTCGGCGGATATTGTCTTCCGCTGTGAAATTGACGAGCTGAAGGCATCCGAGCTGCTCTCACTGGACGGAGCAATCCTCACCGGTCCCGATCTGGAGCACGGCGGTGAGATGAGAACGGTCATTGCCTATTATACATATTACAGATAATCTGCAGAATAAACCGGTAGGAGACGCCGCCCTCGGCGTACCGCTCTCTCACCGATTTGATCCAATAAAAAAGCAGGAGGCTGTTGCAAATGAAAAATTTACAACAGCCCAGCCACAAAATTTTCGATTTTGTGGCGTATATTGCTTGGTTTCAGGGCGTTTTACGCCCTGAAATGGCGGTCTTTGACCGGCAAAATCAATATTCAAGGGACTGTCGTATTTGCATGCGACAGTCCCTTTGTTTATACCCTGCATAACCGTTAGAAGTCGGAGCGTCGGGGACGTCGCCCCCTACAAAAATTGGTCTCCTGATTGCACTACACCTTAATTTCGGTTTCAGCGGCGATTTCATCTCCTGCGGCGAGGATGGGATCTACCGTACCGGCGAGAAATTCGTCGACCTGCTCGGCGCTTCTGCCGATGTAGCTGCCGGGGTTGAGATGCGCTTCGATCTCTTCTCGGGTGAGACCGAAGGAAGGATCGGCGCAGATGAGGTCGATAAGGTTGTTATCGAGGCCTTCCTCCTTGACGCGCTTGCCGGCTTCAATGGAGAGCAGGCGGATACGCTCGTGGAGATTCTGCCGATCGCCGCCCCGCTTGACGGCATCGAGCATGATATTTTCGCTTGCCATAAAGGGAAGCTCACGCATGACGCGCTGTTCAATGATCTTCGGATAGACGACAATGCCGCTTGTGACATTCATATATATATTAAGGATGGAATCGACAGCGAGAAAGGCTTCGCTCATGGCGATGCGCTTGTTCGCCGAGTCATCGAGGGTGCGCTCGAACCACTGGGTGGAGGCGGTAACAGCGGGATTGATCGAATCGGAGATGACATAGCGGGCGAGAGCGGAGATGCGCTCACAGCGCATGGGGTTGCGCTTATAGGGCATGGCGGAGGAGCCGATCTGATTCTTCTCGAAGGGCTCTTCCATCTCCTTGAAGGACTGGAGCAGACGCAGATCGTTGGAAAATTTATAGGCGCTCTGGGCGATGCCCGAGAGGACATTCATGACGCGGCTGTCAAACTTGCGGGTATAGGTCTGACCCGAGACGGGAACGCAGCGCTCAAAGCCGAAGTCGGCGGCAATCATGCGCTCGGCTTCCCGCACCTTTTCAGCATCGCCTTCGAAGATTTCGAGGAAGCTCGCCTGGGTGCCGGTGGTACCTTTGGAGCCGAGAAGAGCAAGGGAAGAGGCGACATGATCGAGATCTTCCAGGTCGAGGGTAAGCTCATAGAGCCAGAGGGTGGCGCGCTTGCCGACGGTGGTGAGCTGCGCAGGCTGGAGATGGGTATAGGCGAGAGCAGGCAGCGCTTTATACTGCAGGGCAAAATCGCGCAGGTTGCGGATGACGCGCAGGAGCTTGCTTCGCACCAGCTTCAGGGCTTCGCGCATGATGATCATATCGGTATTATCGCCCACATAGCAGGAGGTCGCGCCATAGTGGATGATGGGGCGGGCTTTTGGACAGGCATCGCCGTAGGTATGGACATGCGCCATAACATCGTGGCGGAGCTTTTTCTCATAGGCTGCGGCGGCTTCATAGTCGATATCCTCCACATGTGCCTCCAGCTCTGCAATCTGCTCGTCGGTGATCTTGACACCGAGTTTTTTTTCGGCTTTGGCAAGCGAGACCCAGAGGCGGCGGAAGGTGCGGAATTTCATGTTATCCGAGAAGAGATACTGCATCTCTTCGCCTGCATAACGGGAGGAGAAGGGGCTTTCGTAGCGGTTGTGATTCATGGGCGATCCTTTCTTTGCTTAGGAGTACATTGTACAATTGGGCGCGGATATACTGAACACATCGGAAAATGGAATCCCCACGCATGGGATGGTGACCGATGAGGCTTCCCATGCGTGGGGACAGATACATATTTATTCTGCCTGCATTTTCTCGATGGCGGCGATTTTTACACAGAGGCAGAGTGCCTCGAGTGCCTTTGTGAGGTCGGCAACCGAGGGATAAGAAGGCGCGATTCTCAGGTTGCGGTCGCGGGGATCCTTCTTATAGGGGAAGGTTGCGCCGGCGCCTGTGATGGTGACGCCCAGCTCCGACATGAGGGTATAGACCCGCTTTGCACAGCCGTCGGGCGTATCGAGGGAGACAAAGTAGCCGCCCTCGGGCTTTGTCCAGCTTGCGATGCCGGCGGGGGCAAGATCGCGCTCGAAGACGGTCTGAACAGCCTCGAAGCGGGGGCGAAGGAGCTTTGCATGCTCATCCATATGCTTCAGCACGCCCTCGGCATTGCCGAAGAAGCGGACGTGGCGGAGCTGATTGAGCTTATCGAAGCCGATGGTCTGCATGGTCATGACCGACTTGATCTGGGCGATATTGGCATCCGATGCGGCAAGGACTGCAACACCCGAGCCGGGGAAGGAGATCTTGGAGGTGGACATGAAGATGAAGGGCATATTTTCGTTGCCTGCCTTGATGGCTTCCTCGAAGAGATTTGCCTGCTTTGCGGGGGCGCCGTAGAGGGCATGAACGATATAAGCGTCGTCCCAGAAGATACGGAAGTCGGGAGCTGCCGGCTTGAGGTTTGCCATGCGGCGGACGACTTCATCCGAATAGACGGTACCGGTGGGGTTGGAATATTTGGGAACGCACCAGATACCCTTGATGGAGGCATCCGAGGAGACGAGGGCTTCAACGGCATCCATATCGGGGCCGTCATCGAGGAGGTCGACGTTGATCATCTCGATGCCCAGCGACTCGCAGATCGAGAAGTGGCGGTCATAGCCGGGGACGGGGCAGAGGAACTTGATAGTTCCCTGCTTACCCCAGGGTGCGGGGCTGCCCACAACGCCGTAGAGCATGGCGCGTGCAACCGCATCGTACATGATATTCAGGCTGGAGTTGCCTGCGACGATGATATTGGCTTCGGGGATATTGAGGATCTCCGAGAAGATGCGCTTTGCCTCGGGGATACCGTCGAGGACACCGTAGCTGCGGCAGTCGGTGCCGTTTTCCGCGATGCATTCCTCGGGGGTGGAGATGACGCCCAGCATGGTCTGGGTGATATCGAGCTGCTCGCGGCAGGGGATGCCGCGGGACATATTGAGCTTCAGTCCCTGGGACTTGAGTTCATCGTACTTGGCGCGAAGGGAGGCGAGCTCGGAGCTGAGTTCGGCGGGGGAGAGTTTGGCGTATTCCATTGGTGTGTGACTCCTGAATGATGAAAAATGAATGAGGTGAAGGTACTGTTTCGCAAAGCGAGCAGTCAGCGTTTAAGCCGAGAGCTTAAAACTCTGCGGATCCGGTGGTGCGGGGGTAGGATTCGACGTCGCGGATATTGGACATGCCGGTGACGTACATGATGAGACGCTCAAATCCGAGACCGAAGCCGGCATGCTTGGTGCCGCCGTACTTGCGGAGCTCTGTGTACCACCAGTAGTCTTCCTCGTTGAGACCGAACTTCTTATAAGCATCCCGGAGACGCTCGAGACGCTCTTCACGCTGGGAGCCGCCTACAAGCTCGCCGACGCCGGGAACCAGTAGGTCAACTGCGGCAACCGTCTCGCCGTCGTCATTCTGGCGCATATAGAATGCCTTGATATCGCGGGGCCAGTCGGTGACGAATACGGGGCGGCAGAAGTGCTTCTCTGTGAGGTAGCGCTCATGCTCGGTCTGGAGATCTTCGCCCCAGCCGATCTTATATTCGAACTTTTCGCCGCTTTCCTCGAGGATCTTCATGGCTTCGCGGTAGGTGACTCTTGCGAAGTCGCTGTTGACGATACCGTTGAGGCGCTCGAGCAGGCCCTTATCGACGAAGGAGTTGAAGAAGGCGAGCTCATCGGCGCAGTGCTCGAGGAGGTAGGAGATGACATATTTCAGCATGGCCTCAATGACTTCCATATCATCGCTGAGGTCGGCGAAAGCCATTTCGGGCTCGAGCATCCAGAACTCGGCGGCATGGCGGGGGGTATTGGACTTCTCTGCGCGGAAGGTGGGGCCGAAGGTATAAACATTGGCGAAAGCCATTGCATAGGTTTCAGCCGAGAGCTGACCAGAAACAGTGAGGTTTGCGGGCTTGCCGAAGAAGTCCTCGCCGTAGTTTATGCTGCCGTCCTCGTTGCGGGGGAGATTTTCGGGATCGAGGGTGGTGACGCGGAACATTTCGCCTGCGCCCTCACAGTCGGAGGCTGTGATGATGGGGGTATTGACATAGACGAAGTTGCGCTCATTGAAGAATTTATGAAGAGCAAAAGCTGCGGTAGAGCGGACGCGGAAGACTGCGCTGAAGGTATTGGTTCTGGGGCGCAGGTGCGCGATGGTACGCAGGAATTCCAGCGAATGGCGCTTTTTCTGGAGGGGGTAGTCAGGGGTGGAAGCGCCCTCAATTTCGATGGCTTCAGCCTTCAGCTCATAGGGCTGCTTTGCTTCGGGAGTGAGTGTAAGCACACCGGTAACAACAAGGGCCGCGCCGATATTCTGACGGGCGATCTCCTTGTAGTTTGCGAGTTTTTCGTCCTCGAAGACGACCTGGAGATTCTTAAAGCAGCTTCCGTCATTCAGTTCGATAAAGCCGAAGAGGTTGCTGGCGCGGATCGCACGGCACCATCCTGCAACGACGACGGTTTTTCCGCCGAAGGCTTCGGGGGTGGAGGCGATTTCTTTGATTGTCGTTCTTTTCATTTCCCGTTTTCCTTTACTGTTTTCTCCGCTTGTGCGGGCATAATTATACATAATATATATTGTATAATATTTTTGGAAAAAATACAATATGTATTTTGAATAAATTTGCATTTATGTGGGTGGGGGTTTTTAATTAGATGATGGAAAAAGGAGATAAAATGGGACTGTCGCATTTGCATGCGACAGTCCCTTGAATATTGATTTTGACGGTCAAAGACCGCCATTCCAGGGCGTTTTACGCCCTGGAACCAATCAATATACGCCACAAAATCGAAAATTTTGTGGCTGGGCTGTTGCAAAT
>JAFQEJ010000054.1 GCA_017399105.1 Clostridia bacterium | reverse complement strand
TGAAAGATCGGCATTATCAAACCAACCTGCAAAAGAATATCCCTCGCGTGAAGGCGCTGATAATAGGATGGACTCACTTTCGACTGTGTATATTTCGGGATTGGAATCTGCATTAATACCGTTGTTGAGGTTGTAAGTGATCGAATATTCGATAGGTGACCATTGAGCATAAATTGTGGCGTCGGATAAAAATTCTGTTTCGGTTGATATCCTTTTATCTCCGTCCGCAGTATTGAACCAACCGTTAAAATTATAACCGTGCCTGGTTGGTGCAGTCGGTAGCTCAGGCAATTTTTGATTTACAGTTTCTATGATACCCGCACCGTTCAAAATTCCGCCATTGGCATTTAATGTAATACGATATATTTCAGGTACCGGTATATTTGCTACAGCAGTGAGACTGCTTGCCGCTTCGATTTTTTCAATGTCCTTGCCGTCAAGAAGATTACCATCTTCATCGCGCAGCAGGATATTCTCGCCAAGAATCGAAGAATAATCACCGTCGGCAACGATAATTGCCGAAGTAGTGCCAATTATACTGCCGCCGGAAATGGTGATATTGGAATTCTCGCTAACAAATATCGTACTTCCACTTTCATTTGCAGTGGTATTTGAAATAATTCCATCACTCAAAAATAAATGGGAGTTATTAAGGATTTGAATTGTGGACACATCCTTTTCATGTTTGATGGTTCCTCCTTCAATTATAACAACACCATAATTTGATATTTTAATGGTAGGAATTGAAGATGTATTATGAATGATACCGTTTCCCTTGCAATCACAGATACAAAGCGTAGAATCTTTTCCCGTAACCGCGATTCCCTTTGATGAATATTTATTAACAGCATTAAATGTAAGTGTGTGACCATTGAGACAAATGGTCAGGCTGGCTCCATCATCAATTTCTAACATCTTTGCAACCGTTAAATCTGTCTCAAGCACATAATTTCCGCCGTTATCATCAATGTCATCCCAGATATTAACAGAGGTATAACCTTCATGACATCTCGCTTCCGCCGAAGTATTCAGTTGAATTGAACTAATGAAGAGACAAATACACAAAACGAAACAAAAAATACGATTATGCATGAAGATTTCCTCCACAGCTTACATAATAAAGAAAATTATATTAAATTGTGACATAATATTACATTATATATTTTAACATATAATAGTAATGGTGTCAACTGCGAGTTTAATATATTGTGAATATTCACTTTTCCTCGGTGTTTCGTTCGGTTTAAAGCATATCAAATGTTGACATTCATCCTGAACTGTGGTATAATAACCAAGCATCAATCTTCGATGCGATTCATTCAGTTAGTCCCGGTAGCTCAGTAGGATAGAGCGATCGCCTCCTAAGCGGCAGCTCGTTCGAGTCCAAGTTCTGCATATTCTGTGTATAATTATTAATAATGTGAATAAGTCTCCGTACCTCAGTAGGATAGAGGGTCTGCCTCCTAAGCAGGACGTCGGCGGTTCGAGCCCGCCCGGGGACGCCATTCAGTGCCGAAATCGAAAGAAATCGGCACTTTATTTATGCCTTTTTGATGATTTTACGATTTTTGAAAGTTTCAGTCACCGTATGCATAAAATGAATATTTGCTAATTGGAGATGAACGGTTTTTGAGGGACCTGCTAAGTAATTCGTGTGTTTTGTAAATGGATTCTTAGCAAGAGGCGTTTGATCCATTTGCTATCAATGCTGCCAGCGTATTTGCGAGTTCCGGAATTTCTTGAAGCTTTTCAATTAGAGAAGCAAGATCAACGGTTTGCTGTTTGGGTTCTTCAGGAGGTTTAACATCCCTGCGATCTCGTGTGCCATAGAATGCAGCTTCAAATCTCTGTGCATTTACTTTACGGTCTTCATCGAGAATGTGTGCGTAGATGTCTGTGATCATATCCAGTTGTGCATGCCCGGTATCCCCCTGCGTTACATCCAGATCACCATGATTGAGCTTTAGCTTATAGGTGATGCTGGAATAGCGAAGTGAATGAAAGACAACATTCGGGAGATTAGCTTTTTTCTTGATTAACTGTTGTTTACAATCAAATATTAATTTCAGATAGATATAACGCCAACATCACAGCCCATTTCCTGCGCTCGGCCTTTCAACCGCGTATATGGTTCATTACACCTTTCGGATCCGAGCTATGCCCATATTTCACCTGCAGACATGCTCGCGGAGCTTGTCCGGTCGTGGCATACTACCTGCAGTATCTAAATAAATACTGTAATGCAGCTATTCAGTTGTGACTGGGTGTTACCCCGTTTGTCTAATAGAGACTATGGGGTTATTCCGTTTCGTGACAAGAATCCGAAATAAATCAATAAAACTTTTTCACGCATCTCCAGTAGCATATCATCTGCTCCTGATGGAGATCTTCATCGAACTCATCATTCAGCATGGACATCATTATTATAATACGTGGCTGGTACATCTGATAGAGTATACCCAGAGCCTGTTTATCGCCTTCTGCTGCCACTTTGAGCAATTCATTGAATAGCATTTCATCTACTCCTCTACTATGTCTCTCAAGACTCTTATCGCTCTGTTGTATCTTTGTCTTGCCGCAGTTTCTGTCATCCTGAGCACTCTCCCTAATTCCTTGAAGAAATTATCGAAAAGTACATGAAGCTTGATGATCGTGATGTCTTTGTCGGAGAGTTTACGGAGAACTTTCCAAAGAGAAAGATTCTCAACATAGGAAAGATGCCCGAGTGCTTTATAAAATCGTTCGATGTTGCCCTCGTCGAAGCCATATACATAAACATCAACGCAGTTGCGTTCTTCATTGACACCAACAGCTGCAATTCTTTCTCCCCATTTACGGAACACTTCATCATGGGCAATCACATACGTCAGTTTTTCTTCTGACATACCACGTGAGACATAGATCCGCGGTCGGATCATCCCGAGAACAAATGGGGACTCTACTGCAGAGCTTTCCCACACATTGTCCCGTATACGGACAGCAGCTCCGATGCTTTTTTGCAGACGAATCGTTGAAATTACTGTATGTAGAAGAAGAGCTGCCATTCCCGCTGCCCAGACACAGGACAGGATAAAAGAAATGCTGATGCCTCGGTGAATTTCGATATCCGGATTTTCTATGGGATAGTAGTGAACGGTGACATTGCTTCCAAAGGAAAAAAATCAATAGGATCAATGGTGTCCGGCACACTGTTCAAAAACCAATCCTCCTCCGTCAATGGTTCCTGAACTACCCAATATGTTTTGGGAATCAGACTGAAGGGGCTTTCCACGGCGAACGGGCAGATCAGCCGGATTGCCACCAGTCCCCAGAGAAGAACGCTGATCCATTTCGGGGCTTTCTACAGAAGCAGACGCGAGCAGCACGACAACAGCCAGAATGGTCGCTGTGATGCTCATATTTACGATATAGAGAAAGATTTCGGTCATTTGCCTCCTCCTTTCCTTGCCCGATCAATCATAGCCTGCAGCTCGTCAAGGTCTGTGTCAGACACATCCTGCCGTTTGGTGAAGGCGGCAAAAAACGCAGGCAGCGATCCCTCAAACTTTTTCTCAAGCAGCTCGTCAATCTCATAGGCTTGGGCATCATCCTTGTAAACAAGTGAGATGACGGTACCATCATCATTCTGCAGCACACCTCTTTCTCCCAAGCGTTTAATGATTGTATATATGGTTGTCCGTTTCCATCCAAGCTGATCGGCACACAGTCTGGCAAGATCTCCTGCGCTGACAGGATCATGCTCCCACAGGATCAGACAAAAACGGTATTTTCCTTCATGTATCTTCGGTATGCTCATATTGCTTTTCCTCCATGCAAGTGTCTACCACAGTAGACATATTTTGTCAAGAGTACCGGGAAAATATAAAAAATGTTTACACTCGATCATGCCCGAAACATTGACATTTTCCAAACAATATGATATTATTATGTCAGACGATATATCGCGTCACATAATAGTATAGAAAGGTGGGAGAAGCATTGGCGGCACAGACACCCATGACGGAAGCCAATTACTATATACTGCTGGCACTCATGAAGCCGGGGCATGGTTACGGCATGATGCAGCGGATCAAAGAGCTGTCCGGCGGCAGGATTGAGATGGGACCGGGAACGCTGTACGGTGTTCTCACCCGAATGCATAAGGAAGGC
>JAFQEJ010000053.1 GCA_017399105.1 Clostridia bacterium | reverse complement strand
GTGGTGATATTACTCGTAAGAAAAAGCTCCTTGAGAAACAAAAGGAAGGCAAGAAGAAGATGCGCCAGCTTGGCTCGGTAGAGGTTACTCCCGAAGCATTTATGGCAGTTCTTAAACTTGATGAATGAAAGAAGAATCCTATATGGCTGATATTAAAAATACGCTCGGATTGTATCTGCACATTCCTTTCTGCCGAAGCAAGTGTATATACTGTGATTTCTATTCGCTTCCCACTAAGTCAGATGCTGAATATAAACGGTATATCAATTCGCTGATTCTTCATATGGAAGATTACAGTGCAGCTGCTTCGAATATGCTGATTGATACCATTTTCATCGGCGGAGGAACCCCCTCCGTAATACCGACGAAGAATATGATTGAGTTGATCAATGGTGCATATCACAATTTTAATGTAACCTCCGATGCCGAAATTACGATGGAGGCAAATCCTGCTACAATTGATCGTGCTGCGATGAAAAAATATGTCGGCGAAGGTGTAACACGCTTCAGCTTCGGGCTTCAGAGTGCCAATGATCGTGAGTTGAAAGCGTTGTCACGTATTCACAGCTTTGATGAGTTTGTAGATACCTTCAACGATGCCAGAAAAGCTAAATGCGGTAATATTAATGTGGATATCATGTTCGGCCTTCCCGGACAAACAAAGGAAAGCCTCATGAATACGCTCCGCGAGCTGACGGCTTTGGACCCTGAGCATATTTCCATGTATGGATTGAAGATTGAAGAGGGAACTCCTATCGCAGAAATTGCCGATACAATGCAGCTTCCCGAAGAGGATGAAGAATTTGAAATGTATCTGATGGCAATCGAATATCTTGACGCTCACGGATACAAACAGTACGAAATCTCCAATTTCGCAAAAACGGGTTATGAATGCAAACATAATTTAAAATATTGGAACTGTGAACCATACCTGGGGCTCGGTCCTGCAGCACATTCTTACTTTAACGGTGAGCGCTTCTCCTTCAAGCGCGATGCGCAGACTTATATGAATGCGCTTGAGCTGCTTGATCCCGCAGCAGATATCACCGATGAACGTTATGAGGTCAGAGACAAGGATCGCATGGGAGAATATATCATGCTGCAATTCAGGCTGTGCTCTGGACTTGATACAGCAAAATTTAAAATACGATTCGGAAGAGATTTCGAGAAAATGTATTCAAATGCATTGAATGTGTATATTGATAATGGATTTATGACCTTACGAAACGGATGCTACAGCTTTACTCCTAAGGGAATGTATGTAAGTAATTACATTCCGGCGGCAATGCTTGACTTTGATGAAAATAAAAACGATCAGATCAATGCCGGAACATAAAGAAGAACCTGCAAATTTGGAATTTGCAGGTTCTTCTTTATTTATTATGCTTAATATTATTCAATGATTTTTCCCTGACCGGACTGCATGATCAGATCAAAGAGAGTATACGGGTCAACATACTTATATGTGTACTTTGTTTGCTTATTCTCTGTGTATTTCAAGAATAAATCGATAGTTGCCTTCAGATCGGTGGGATTCTGCTGAACAGTACGGAAAATTGCGAAGTTTACGTTACGCGTGAAATATTTATACATTGCATCAACAGTTGCCTGTTCAGGTGTGTTGGAAATACCGTTCATCATATGAAGATAAGGAACCCCTTTATATATAACAAGACGCATCTCAGAAGTATTGGTATTATGGAAGCTTCCGACGGGAGAAATCTTGTTATACATTTCAAAGACATCATCTTCCATGGGGTTATTACCATTGATGATAAATCCTGTAATATCAAGGTCGAATTTTTTATAATAGGTCGCACAGTATTCAACCCACTCATCAGCAGCAGATGGATAATCGCGAATAGAAGAGTTAACAAGCGCACTGGGGATTACATAACCGGCACCGCTATCACCTGCCATAAGGAAGTCGTACTCTGTCTGATTTCTCATAATATAATCCCAAACCATCGGAACACGATCACTAAGGTTGGGGTTAAAGCCCCAGGCAATGGGGAAGGTACCGCGTGCGGAATCTTCACTCCAGAAGGATGGAATTTTATTCTTAAGCCAAGCAGAAGAGTCGTAGTCACCCATGTAGATTGTGAAATAGCGAACATTTTCATCAAACACTTCTTTTTCGGTGTTGTTCAGCCATGCGTTCTTTGCAACATTTTCATAGCTTTCCTGGAGCGGGAAATTATTGTATACAGATGCGTTGGTCATGCAGCAGGGCATTGCAGCATCGGCTTCTTTGATGAGATTGTAGGTTGTAATAAATTCCGTGAAATCCCACTCGAGTGTGGTAGCAACTATGTTACCGAGATCGTGATGTGTGGTGTATTTCATCCACCAGGGCGGGAAACCGATGAGCTGAGCAAGTTCTCCTCCACGGTATTCATAGTATGCTTTCATAAGTTTTACAGCAGTGGCGGCATCGGTACCGACTACCTGATCGGGATCATCGCACGGAGCTTCTGTGTCATTGATGGTGAGGTCAAAGACAAACATTTCCTTCATGACAAAATAGTCGTGATTATAAATCGCGTTCCAGAAAGCATCTACACCCTGAGTGGCTTTCGATGTTTCATAAATGTAGTTGCCAGGAATACAGCCTGCACCGTCAAGAACGTACGCAATATGTGTTTTAGAGGTCTTATCAAGATACTTTTCAATTGCCCAGAGATACGCATCGTTCTTCGTGCTTCCTGTAGAGTCTATATCAGTATCCGAAATTTTTCCGCTTCCGGTAAATTTATCAACAAGAGAATACTTAACTTCCACTCCGCGCTCAATCAGCACATTGTAAAGACTTCCCTCGGAAGTGTCATAGCGGACGGGAAGATATCCGTCAACGCCGCAGATTGTAGTAGCAACATTGGCAGTTGCAGGAACATTGGAATCCCAGAGAACAATACCATGCTGTTTAATAATCGAACCGAATAATTCCCAGAAGTCTTCATCGCTTGTAATATCGATAACCTCATGATTCTCAAGGAACATGCCCTCACCCGACATATAGTTGTACCAGAATGTATCATCACTGTCACGTGTGATATGGAGCATGGAATTTGAAGTATCAAAGTTTTTGTTGTAAAGTCCCTGGAAGCATACAATCAGACGGGTTATGTCGTGATGCCAATAAGGGAACTTATCGATAACGGAAGTGCTGATATTATAAACCTTATTATTGTGATCGATAACGGCTTCACCGGTAATCAATAAATTGCGCGGCAGCTTCAGTGTAGAAGTACCGGCTGTGATATATTGTGCGATGAAAAGCTCAACGCCGGTTTTAATGGCATAATCACTGGTTCCGTTGATAACAAGCTTTTCTCCGTCTACCTTGATGATATAATGTCCGTCGCCAAGTCCTTCAAGTGAAGCGATCGATTCCGGACGCGTTGTGGTACCGATCAGAATTTCATAAGCGGGAATTGAAGCTTCCTCGCCTTTTTTCACCCAGTCGGTTGTTAATGTGATATTCGCTCCAAACGCATCATTAAGCGCATTACGCATTAAAATCGAAGCATCAACCTGTACACCGGTGACAAGATCACTGCGGACGAGAGCATAAGGCTGTGCACCTTCACCGATAACTGTTAATACCTGATCTGGCGGCAATGCGCTCACATCAACAGTATCACCGGTGCTGTCTTTCTGCGAATCGGAAGAATCACAGGCAGCGCATAAGAGAAGCATCAGCAGTGCAAGCAGGATCAATCCTATTTTTTTCATCTTATTCTCCTTGTCTTCTTGGAATATAGATAAACCACCTCATATGATTATCTTATTATATTATACAGGAATAATCAGAGAAAATCAATTAGCATATTGGCAAAAACAATCGATGAAAATATGTTCACTATCCCATATTATAGTCGATGCAGCATCGAAAATTTTGAAAAATTTGCGAATACTCTTGATTTCATTGCTCAATATGTTATAATAAATGCAGTAATTCGGTTATACCGAAATTCAAATCAGAAAGTGAATACAAATATGAAAACTAAGTATTGTATTATTTCCCACACGCATTGGGATCGTGAATGGTATCTCCCTCTTGAACAGTTTAAAATGCGCCTTGTTGATCTGATCGACAATCTTTTGGATATTCTGGATGAATATCCTGATTATCGCTTCCACCTCGATGCACAGACCATCGTCCTGGAAGACTATCTCTCTGTCAAGCCCGACAGGCGCCAGACTCTTGAGAACCACATCAAGAGCGGACATATTCTCGTCGGTCCCTGGTATGTTCAGAATGACTTTAACCTTACAAGCGGCGAAGCTACCATACGAAACCTCATAATCGGCTCTCGTATTGCCGAGAATTTCGGAAGAAATATGATGATCGGTTATGCTGCTGATCAGTTTGGTCTTGTATCTCAGCTCCCTCAGATTTTCAAAAAATTTGGAATTGATGACTGTATTTTCGGACGCGGTTATTCTTTTCCTTACGCAAGACCGCTGGAATTTTACTGGGAATCTCCTGACGGCTCGCAGGTTCTTTGTGAACATATGGCATTCTGGTATAACAATGCACAGCGCTTCTCTCCGTCCATCAAGGAATCTAAAGCAATTCTTAACCATATCGACAACTGCATTCGTCCCCGTGCGACAACATCAAATTTCCTGCTGATGAATGGCGTTGACCATCTTGAGGCTGAGGAAGATCTTCCTCCGATTATTGATGGACTCAATGCAGAATTGCCCGAAGACCGTGTGGTTTTCCAGGATACCTTCCCTGAATTTATGAAGCGTGTCCGTAATGAGCTTGCCGAAAAGAATATTGAACTTGAAACATATTACGGAGAAATGAGAAATGGCGGCGAGGGTAATGTACTTACAGGAACACTCTCATCACGTATCTATCTCAAGCAGTGGAATGCATTCTGTCAGGCACTTCTTGAGAAGAAGCTGGAACCTCTTTATGCTTACCTCAGCACTACAGGGGTAAAGACATATCCCGATGAATATCTCAGATATCTCTGGAAGCTTCTCATAGAAAATCATCCTCACGACAGCATTTGCGGCTGCAGTGTTGATGCGGTTCATGAACACATGATGGATCGCTTCAAGAGAATCGATGAAGCAGGCAGCGAACTTGTCAGACGCGGTTCTCAGCTGCTTGGTGATTATATCGATCGCGACGGACTTACCGATAAGCAGTATCTGATTAATACCATCAATACAACCCAGCTGGGCGGTAAAAAGGTACTCCAGTGCGAGGTTATTATCCCCTGTGCCGAGGCGGTCAACAATTTCACCCTTACCGCTGCTGACGGAGGCAACGTCCCTTATGAACTTCTTTCCAAGAAAAAGAAGGAACTTCGTATTCTCAGCCCGATCAATCTTCCCGGTGGAATGGATGCAGATTCATTTATTATCAAGTTTATGCTTGATGATCTGCCCGGCATGGGATATGAAACGCTTGTATTGACTCCCTGCAAAGGTGAGATGACTTCTGTTAAGGTGCATTCTTTTGCAGCCGATGTGATGGAAAACGAATATCTCAAGGTTACAATCAACAAGAATGGCACTGTTGATCTGACAGAAAAGTGCTCCGGACATATATACAAATCTGCGCTTTTGATTGAAGATAACATCGATCATGGCGATTCATATCAATACGGCGCCAACAACCTCGCGACGATTGTAACAAACGAAAAGGTTGATGCAGAAATTGAAATCATCGAAAACAGCGAGTTTGCACAGATCAGAAAGGTTACATATACACTTGATGTGAAGCGCGACGGCGAGGCTTACAGCATACCCTTTACATTCCTGCTCACTCTTAATACAGGTTCCCGCGAGCTTGATGTTGATATTGAGCTTATCAATGACGCCGAAGATCACCGTGTACGTCTTCTGGTTCCCACATATTTGAAAGCAGACACCAACTATTCCGGTGCGCCCTTCGACTGCATCATCCGTAACCGCGAAACAACCCCCGGAAATGAACGTCAGCCCAATACCGATTATGTCGGTATCGACGGCGAGAACTGTGGTATTGCAGTGCTGAATCAGGGGATCTATGAATATGAAAACTACAATGATGAAGCCAACACCCTTGCACTGACACTGCTCAGATGCACCGGTATGATCAGCGGTTCCTATGAACGCAAAAATGAAATGAACGAAGGCTGGCTCATTCCCGGAAACCAGTGCAAGGGAAAACAGACCTACAGATTGGCACTCTATCCTTACGTAGGCGATCACAATGATGCGGCTGTATCCGCCCATGCACAGTCCTTCCTCTGCCGTCCTTACGCCGTCTGTACTTCAGTGGATTGCAACAAGTTTGTCGGAGGACGTCCTTTCGTTCAGGGGAGTGATCTGCCCAGTCTGTACTACAGAACTAAGCCTCACGCAGAAATCAAGCTTCCCAGAAAATGTGCGTTTGTTGAATTGCTCGGAAATGATGATAACCGCGTGGTTATTTCCGCTTATAAAAAGTCGGAAGACGGTGATTCTCAGATTGTCCGTGTATTCAATAACTCGGATGCTCCTTCTGATATCTCTTTCCGCTATTATAAGAAGATCAATACTGCAGCAGTTGTAAATCTCGATGAAAAACTGATTGCCGAACTGAACTCCAACGGAAACACAATCGACACGATTAAAATCGGTGCTAAAGAAATCGTAACAATATCAATTAAATAAGAGAGGTAATATTTATGACTACAATGACTCCCAGACAGAGAGCGATCTGTGCACTTGAGGGAGGAATCCCGGATAGAATTCCCACGTTTGAATTGGAATTTCAGCTTTCTAAGGATCTTCTCGGAAAAGAGTGGCTATTCGAGCAGGATCTGCAGGGACTTTCAGATGCCGAAATCGACAGAAAGCTTCATGAGAATGCTGAGTACATTCTTCAGGTATATGAAAAGCTGGAGCATGATATCATTCCGGTACCTTACTTAAGAGAAGAGTTTGTCTTCCGTTCCGTAAAGTATATGAAAGAAATGGTCGGTGATAAGTATCTTTTCACGGCTCACGGAGACGGAACATACTCCATTCCCGATGGAAATCACATGTATGATTTTGCATATCGTATTGCCGATGATATGGAAGGTGTCCTTCAGGATGCTGAAAATATGGCTAACGGTGCTATTGAAAGAAATAAGCGCTACCTGGATCACGGCGTTCAGTCTTTTATCCTTTGTGCGGACTATTGCTATAATTCCGGACCTTTTGTATCTCCCGCAATGTTTGCAGAGATAATTACACCTTATCTTGCGAAGATTATCGAAGAAATTCGCAAGGGCGGCGGATACGCGATTAAGCACACCGATGGAAACATTATGCCGATTCTTGATCAACTGATTGAAGCAAAGCCACATGCAATTCACTCTCTTGATCCTATGGCAGGTGTTGATATCGCTGAAGTCAAGAGAATCACCAAAGGCAAGTGTGCCATTGTAGGTAATGTCAACTGTGCATTGCTGCAAACCGGCACCGAGGAAGAGATCATCGAGAGCGCAATGTACGCGATTAACAGTGCAAAAGAAGGCGGCGGATACATCTACTCCACCAGTAATGTTCCGTTCCGTGGCTTGCCTCTGGATCGTTATCTGCTCGTTCTTGATGTGTGGAAACAGCACAGAGATTATTAATACACGTTTGAACAAGAGGATGGATATTCCGTCCTTTTGTTTTAACGGGCATACAAAAAGGAACGCCGCATTAGAAGCGACGTTCCTTAATTTTTTTACCGCATTAGAATGCAATCTTTTCGGCAATATATGCTTCGAGCTGATCGATCGGGATGCGAACCTGTTCCATTGTATCACGGTCACGAACAGTTACACATCCATCTTCCTTGGACTCAAAGTCGTAAGTAATGCAGAGAGGAGTACCAATTTCATCCTCGCGGCGGTAACGCTTACCGATAGAACCGGTTTCGTCATAGTCAGTCATGAAGTTCTTGGAAAGCTTTGCGAAAATTTCGGTAGCCTCGGGAGCAAGCTTCTTGGAGAGAGGCAGTACAGCGCACTTGTAAGGAGCAATGGTGGGATGGAAACGCATAACAACGCGGGTATCGTTCTTTTCAGCATCGATTACTTCCTCGTCGTATGCTTCAACAAGCAGAGCAAGTGCCATACGGTCTGCACCAAGAGAGGGTTCAACAACATAAGGAACATAATGTTCGTTTGTTTCGGGATCAAAGTAAGTAAGATCCTGACCGGAGTGATCCTGATGCTGGGTGAGGTCATAATTGGTTCTGTCGGCAACGCCCCAAAGTTCTCCCCATCCGAAGGGGAAGAGATACTCGAAGTCGGTTGTCGCCTTGGAATAGAAGGAGAGCTCTTCAGGCTCATGGTCACGAAGACGGAGGTTTTCTTCTTTGACATTGAGAGATTTCAGCCACTCGTGGCAGTAGGATCTCCAATACTGGAACCACTCAAGGTCGGTATCGGGTTTGCAGAAGAATTCAAGCTCCATCTGCTCAAACTCACGAATACGGAAAATGAAGTTACCGGGAGTGATCTCGTTACGGAAAGACTTACCGACCTGGCAGACACCGAAGGGCAGTTTACGGCGAGTAGTACGCTGGATAGCTGGGAAGTTTACAAAAATACCCTGAGCAGTCTCGGGGCGGAGATATACCTCGCTGGAGTTGTCCTCAGTAACACCCTGATGTGTCTTAAACATGAGATTAAACTTGCGGATATCGGTGAAATCAGATTTTCCGCAGCCGGGGCAGGGAACATTGTTGTCGCGGATAAAGCTTACCAGTGCTTCACCGTCCATTGCTTCAACATTGACGTCGAGATTATTTTCCTTGACATATTCCTCAACCAGTTTATCTGCACGATGACGCATTTTACAAGCTTTGCAGTCAATCAGCGGATCGTTGAAGGTAGCAACATGTCCCGATGCGACCCATACCTGGGGATTCATCAGAATTGCGGAATCAAGACCGACATTATAAGGATTTTCCTGTACGAATTTCTTCCACCAAGCACGCTTTACGTTATTTTTCATCTCAACGCCAAGAGGGCCATAATCCCAACTGTTGGCAAGACCACCGTAGATTTCGCTGCCGGGGAAGACAAAGCCGCGGGTCTTGCAAAGGGCGACGATTTTTTCCATCGTCTTTTCTGTGTTTTTCATGATGTTACACTCCTGTTTATTTTACTGAATTTTATATGCCTTATATTGAGATAACGCCTGCGAATAAGAGGGTTCAAGACATTCCGCGCCGTCAAATATCACCTTGTTTGCGGGATACATCAGCGTAACTGGTGTCAGCTTGGAATAAGCGAAAATCAAATCGAGCCGCTCGGTCAGATCCGCAAGAGAAAAATTGGTTTCGACATTATATACGAGAGCGGTATAGAGGTCGGGGACCTTTTCCAGCATCTCTTCATCAGTCATCTTTGCAATAAAAGCTTTCAAGAATTCGGCAGCCAGCTTCATTCTTGAGGTATTACCGTCCGGATATCCAACAAATCGAAGCATGTCAACAACCTCTTCTCCTGTGAGGTCATTGGTACCCATCTTCAAGGAGATATTCAGTCCCTGAACTTCATCGACATATTCCATATTCTGCGGGACATAATAACGAATTCCCTCAATCGAGTCAATAATTTCAACAAGGCCATCCGGATCAATAACCGCATAATAATCAATTGCCAGTCCTGTATAGGTTGTTACGATACCGCACAGATATTCGGCACCGCGCTTGGAATAGATGTCACCAAGCATCGTATAAACGCCTGCAGACTGAACCTTCAGATTGCCGGGAATGGGGGAAAGCATAATTTCGCCGCGCTCTTTATCGATGCGAAGAAGCATGATGGCATCGGTGGTAACGGTACGTTCTTTATATCCAAAAGGAGGCTCGGCTTCAACTTCAATTTCTGCCGTGGTCTCCTCTGCGAATTCGGGTTCTGTTTCGGGAGCAACTGTTGTATCGTTCTCTTTTGTTTCAGCAGCTTCAGCGGCAGCCTTTTTCTGCTCGGCGAGAATGTACAGCTCATCGGGATAATCTGTCAGGACTTCAGGCAGAAAATCTGTACCGATAAGCAGCATTGTAAAGGATTCGCCTTTAATTTTTTCGGGATTAAAAGAAACCTCAGATTCAGCTCCGGTTTCCTCTTCTCCGGTAATATCGGAGGTGCCGTCGGGACCTTCAATAGGCGGTACATCAGTGTCGGGAGGATTGACATTTTCACTGCCGCTCGTTATGTCCGAATCGACAGGCAGAGAACTTGAGGATGATGTATCGGTAGTTTCAACAAGGCCGAAGGTCTCGGAAACTCTGCCGACTACAAACCAGGCGACAAGCCCGAAGATCAGAATTGCGACACAAAATGTAATGACAAAGCTCTTGATAGAGTTCAGCATATATGTACCTCGGTATAATATCAAGCATAATGGATAATCTTCTGTAATAAACTATATTATATATTAATTCAATGATTTTTTCAATAGATAAACCATAGAAAAATTATAAACGATTCGATAATTCTGTATAGATAATTCTGTATAAATGAAAAAATTATCCTTCAGTATTGACAAAAAAGGCTTTTTGATGTATGATTAAAGTGTAATAATTTTAAATCAGAAAGTGGGGTAAAACACATTATGAAAAAAGTAGATATTCGTCTTTCCTCTATTCAGGATGTAAGAAATTTCGTTAACATTGTAGGAAAGTATGATATGGACATTGATCTCGCATCCGGCCGTTACATCGTTGATGCAAAGTCAATTATGGGCATATTCAGCCTCGATCTTCTCCAGCCTATTACTCTCACAGCTCAGAACGATGACTGCGATGATCTTATGGAAGAGATCAAGGAATATATTGTTAAGTAAGAAATACTCGAATTTACCGATCGTTTTGAGCGATCGGTATTTTTGATTTTAGTGTAAAACAATCTCATAATAATAGGGCTGTCCGCATATGATAGGATAACAAACTGTAATTTTATCATGCGGAGGTTCATTATGACAAGGACTGCTTATCGTGTTGCAGCATTTTTTCTTCTGATCGCTATCATCATCGGAATCACGGCAAATTTTACGCATGCAGCCGAGTTCACTGCGGAGGTAGCTGCAAAAAGTGCAGTATTAATGGAGGCTTCTACAGGAAGAATTTTATTCGCTTATAATGAAAATGAGGCGCTCCCACCTGCTTCGGTGACAAAAATCATGACACTGCTTCTTGTTATGGAAGCAGTCGATAACGGAACAATCAAAATGACCGATATGGTACAGGCAAGTGAGCACGCAGCTTCTATGGGAGGATCCCAGATCTATCTCAAGGTGGGTGAAGAAATGAGCGTTGAGGAATTGATCAAATCGGTGGTGGTATCCTCGGCAAATGACGCTGCGGTCGCTCTGGCTGAGTATGTAGCCGGAAGTGAAGAAGCATTTGTTGCGCTGATGAACAAGCGTGCGGGAGAACTGGGCATGGTAAATACAAGCTTTGAGAACACCAACGGACTTGATGACGATACAAAGAATCATCTGACAAGCGCACTTGATATAGCGATAATGAGCAGAGAATTGCTGAAGCATGAAACCATACTCAATTATACCGGCATATGGATGGACACAATTCGTGACGGAGCGTTCGGTTTGACTAACACTAATCGCCTTATAAAATTTTATAGCGGAGCGAACGGTTTGAAAACGGGTTCGACATCAAAAGCCGGATTTTGTATCTCTGCTACCGCACTTCGGGACGGTTTACAACTGATAGCGGTTATCATGGGATCGCCTACAAGAGATATCAGAAATGAAGAAGCAAAAAAGCTGCTTGATTTCGGCTTTGCTAATTATTCTCACACCGAAATTGAAGGCAGCACACTTACACCGCTTCCGGTTTATGGCGGATATGATACAGAATGTCCGATTGTATACGAAAGCTTTGAGGCTGTAGTAGAGAAGGGAAAAACCGAAAAAATAGAAACGGTGATCGATCTTCCCGAATCATTGGCTGCCCCGATACAAAAAGGTGATGTTGTCGGAAAGATCACTTATATGCTCGATGGTGAGGCTCTCGGAAGTGTAGATATTACCGCCTCGGTCGATGTACCGAAAATCACTTATTACGAGCTGCTCATTCGCATAATAAAAGAATTCCTTGTAATAGGATGATATAAAAATCTTAAAAATATAATATTGTTCATCGAATTTTGATATTGAAAATTGGTAAGTATTAGAGTATAATATATTCATCACACAGGACGGAGGCCAAATATGTCTGTTAAATTAAACAATCGTTATGTAAAAGATTTTATTAGGGATGATGAGCTGCTGGCAATGAATGCAGAGGTAAAGGCTGCTCATGAGCTCGTAATGAATCGATCCGGCAAGGGGGCTGATTTTCTTGGCTGGCTTGATCTTCCCGAAAACTATGATAAAGAAGAATTTGCCCGAATCAAATCTGCAGCTTCTAAAATTCAGAAAAACTGCAATGTGTTTGTTGTAATCGGTATTGGAGGATCTTATCTCGGTGCGAGAGCTGCAATCGAATTTGTAAAATCTCCCCGATACAATGAAATCAAGAAGGATACCCCCGACATATATTTTGCAGGCTGTGATCTCAGCTCATCCGCTATGAGAGAACTTCTTGATATCTGCGAAGGTAAAGATGTTTGCATCAATGTCATTTCAAAATCGGGCAAGACTACAGAGCCCGCGCTTGCTTTCCGCATCTTCCGTGAGCTGCTTGAGAAAAAGTACGGTGAAGAAGGTGCAAAGGACCGCATTTTCGTTACTACAGATAAGACACGCGGCAAACTGAAGGAATTATCCGACGGGAAGGGATATGAAACCTTTGTTGTTCCTGATGATGTAGGGGGACGCTATTCGGTTCTGACTGCTGTCGGAATGCTCCCTATTGCTGTTGCCGGCTGTGATATCGATGCCATGATGAAGGGGGCTGCCGACGCAAGAGCTGAATATACAACTGTTTCCGATCTTACCGGTAATGATTGTTATAAGTACGCAGCATACCGAAATCTTTTGTATAGAAAAGGTAAAAAAACTGAGATATTCGTTGGATACGATAATTATCTTGCTATGCTTGCAGAGTGGTGGAAGCAGCTTTACGGAGAGAGTGAAGGAAAGGACGGCAAAGGAATTTTTCCCGCATCTGTTATGTTTACAACCGATCTTCATTCTCTCGGTCAGATCATTCAGCAGGGTGAGCGTACTATTTTTGAAACTGTTTTGGATGTACAGAATCGGCGAGATGAAATCATCATCCCCAATGACCCTCTGAATCTTGATGAGCTCAACTTCCTTTCCGGTAAGAATATGAGCTATGTCAATCGCACCGCCTTCAAAGCTACCGCTCTTGCACATGTAGACGGTGGCGTTCCCAATCTTGTACTGGAACTTGACGGAAGAAGCGAATATGATTTCGGTTACATGGTCTATTTTTATGAGCTGGCGTGCGCTATTTCCGGCTATATTCTCGGCGTAAATCCCTTTGACCAGCCCGGTGTCGAAGCATATAAAAACAATATGTACGCGCTTCTGGGAAAGCCCGGCGAAGAACATGATGCCAGACGAGCTGAACTTGCAGGACGTATATGAAACCGTATAGTTTATGTGAAATCATGAACAAAATCAAAATATTTATCTATATTGCAAAAAACTATTGAAAAAATAACTGTATTATTGTATAATAAGATCACAGGGGCAGGGAGTTATCCAAGCCGCTGATATGAACATAAGTATTGGAGGAGTTCATAATGTTAAAACTCATCGTTGGAATCAAAGGCACAGGTAAGACAAAGACACTGATCAGCATGGCAAACGAAGCTGTTGAAAAGACAAACGGCTCTGTTGTATTCCTTGAAAAGGGCACTAAGCTCATTCATGAGATTAAATATCAGGTTCGACTCATCGACACCGACGAATATGCAATCACCGACGCCGAATATCTTTTCGGTTTCGTAGCCGGCATTTACGCAAGCAACCATGATGTAACCGATATCTTTATCGATTCCGCACTCAAAATCTGCGAGAATGATATGGATTCTTTTATTAAGTTCATCGATATGGCAAACACCTTCGTTGAAAGCAAGTCGATCAATCTGGTCATCACCTCCTCCATTCCCGTTGAAGAAGTACCCGAAGCTCTCAAAAAGTATATTGACTGAGTTTTATAACAGGCTGCCTTCGGGTAGCCTGTTTGTACTTCTGTTTCAGATGGAATATAAAAATAAATATACAGAATTGTATGCCAAAATGAAATTCTCCTGCATATGATGATAACGAAGACGCAGTTACATATGCGCGTCTTAGTATAGAACAGGAGGAAAAGGAATATTATGGCTGAAAACAAATTCTGTTTTTCGCAGAACATGAATTCCTCGTGTAAGGAAACCGTCTGTATCGACTGTAATCGGGTTCTTGACAGCTGTCGAGATAAAGATTGCTTTGAGGATACACGCGTGTATTTAACTGATTTCGGTCAGGAAATTATCGAACGCACGGGAAGTATTCGGGTAAAGAATACTAAAATCATCTCCACCGGAATTCTTGTCGATCCAATTCAGTTTAACCGCGGCTTTTATCAGGTAACGGTACGCTTTTATGTAAAACTGATAATGGAAGCCTGCATCTGTCTCGGAAAGCTTCAGGAACTGGAGGGAATCGCAGTCTGTGAGAAGAAGGTTATCCTTTATGGCAGTGAAGGATGTGTCAATATTTTCAAGAGCGATACGAACAGCACCAGCTTCTGCGGTTTTCCTAACTGTAACGAGATTTCCTACAGCAATCGTCCCATCGCGGTATGCGAGGTAATTGATCCTATCGCACTGGATATCTGTATTAAAGAGAAAACTGAAAAATGCTGCTGCTGCAATTCGGTGGAGGAAATTCCCGAATATGTCTGCAACTGTGTAAACGGTTCGCTTTCCGATTATGCAGATGATGGCAAGAAGCTGTTCACAACTCTCGGATTTTTCTCAGTAATCAGAATTGAAAGACCTGCACAGTATCTGATCAGTGCCACCGAGTACAGTGTCCCCGACAAGGAGTGTGTCACATCATGTGATGATGATCCTTGTACACTGTTCAGCAAGATGGCATTTCCGATCAATGAATTCAGTCCGCCTTCTTTCAGACAGCTTGTGGGAGAAGATAAAAACAATAATTGCGGATGCTGAAAATAAAAGAATATCCCGCTCATAAAAAAGCGGGATATATCTTTATTTCTTTAAGGAATTGAGATATAATGGAAAAAGGAATCGGTACATACAAAGAACGAACGCTCCACGCTTCTCTGAAAAAATTTATCGAGCCGGATATGGACAAGCATGAGATTAAATACAAGTCGTTTGTATGTGATATCAAAAACGAAAAAGGCATTTACGAAATTCAAACACGTTCTTTCAATACTATGAGAAAGAAACTGGAAGCTTTTCTGAAAGATGATATTGTGACAATTGTCTATCCTTCTGTGAGAGATAAATGGCTGATTTGGATTGATCCCGAATCCGGAGAAACAACAAAAAAGCGTAAATCCGGAAAAAAGGGAAATGCTCTGCAGATATTTCCTGAATTATATAAAATTAAATTCTTTCTGACACACCCGAATCTTAGGATTAAGATCATCGAAGTGGATGTGGAGGAATATCGCATACTCAATGGATGGAGCAAAGATAAAAAGAAAGGTTCAACCAGAGCAGAAAGGATTCCTGTAGGATACGGAGAGATATTTGACATAGAATGTGCGGATGATTATAAAATGTTCATTCCGGAGCAGCTTGAGAATAAATTCACAAGCGAGATGTTTTCCAAAGCAGCGAAAATAACACTCAATCGTGCTCAGACTGCCGTACATGTACTTTCATATGTTGGCGTAATAAAATTGATCGGTAAAGACGGAAGAAAGAATTTATACGCGAATTAATTATTTTATCTAATACATTTTTGATGTTAAATAATGAGGTGTAATTATGACATCTGAAGAAATGATTCAATTGGCAAAGGAATGCGGATTTGATGCAATGGGGATTACAGAGGCTGAAAATCTAAAATTTATGCCCGAAGTAAGAGATATGTGTGCAGCAGGCAAGTGCGGCGCATATAATAAAAGCTGGTCATGTCCGCCTGCAATCGGAACAATTGAGGATTCGTACAAAAAAATCAAAGGATATCAATATTGTCTTGTTCTTCAGTGCATAGCTCAGATGGAAGATGATTTTGATGTGGAAGCAATGCAGGATGCCGGAGAGCGAATCAGAATCGCGCTTGAAAAAATCGTAGCGGAATTAAAACCTAAAATGGAAATATTGCCGATGGGATGCGGCGGGTGCAGACTTTGCTCAAAGTGTACATATCCTGACGCACCTTGCAGATTTCCCGAAAATGTTTTTCCGTCTATGGAGGCATATGGCTTGATGGTCAGTAATGTCTGCAAAAAGGCAAATGTTCCGTATTATCACGAAAAAAACACTCTTGCATATACGTGTTGTGTACTATATAAGTGAACGCTGCTCCATATTAGATAAAATTTATGTTTGATATAATTAATGCGATTTGTTTTTGATGCCCATTCATTCTTTTCTTCCGGAAATTTTCTTCCGAATATAGACATATCCGCGCTTTTATGATATAATATTATATTATAATCTTTATACTCAAATAAGGTTCATCATGAAAATTCTTACATTCAAGCGCGGTACAATGTTTACCAATTGCTATTTCGTGATTGATGAAGACAATCACTGTGTCATAATTGATGCGGGTGGCGACGCAGAATTTTTTATAAACAAGCTTGCAGATAAAAATCTGACACCGGATTATATTCTTCTGACCCATGGTCATTTTGATCATATCATGGCGATTGGTGACTTACAGACTACTCTCCGCGTTCCGGTGTATATTCACAGACTTGACGCGGAATGCCTTATAAATCCTGATATCAGCTATATGCGTTCCTTCGCAGGTATCGATAAGCCATTTATGCCTGCTGACTGTCTGCTGGATGACGGTGATCTGATTCCTTTCGGTAATGATCATTTTGAAGTTGTTCATACACCGGGACATACCGAAGGTTCAGTTACGTATAAGATTGCCACTTCCCTTTTTACCGGCGACACACTCTTTGCAGGAAGTGCCGGTCGCTGTGATCTGTATGGCGGTGATCATTTTGAACTCATGCGTTCTCTGAACAAATTAAAATCACTCGAGGGAGATTATCGGGTGTATCCCGGACACGGATCTTCCTCATCTCTTCAGAATGAACGGCTGAATAATGTTTTTATGAAATAACTACAAATATAAAGGACGATTGATTATGGACAACAACTATCTTGCTGATCTGCTCTACCCTAATATTCATACGCTCCCCGAGGATATGGAAGCTCGCTATCCTAAGCGCCAGCTTCCCGAAGGAGCAAAGGTCACGCGCTTCGCTCCCAGCCCTACCGGATTTCTTCATCTTGGAAATCTTTACGGTGCATTTACCGATGAGCGGCTCGCCCACACCTCCGGCGGCGTGTTCTACCTTAGAATAGAGGACACCGATGCAAAAAGAACTGTTCCCAATGGAGTGGAGCTCATCATTGATACACTTGCGAAGCTTGGTGTAAATTTCGACGAGGGAGCTATCAAGAACGGCGAAGATAAGGGCGCGTACGGTCCCTACAGACAGTCTGAACGTGCTGAAATTTATCAAACATATGCGAAGCAATTGATTCGTGAAGGCAAGGCTTATCCTTGTTTCTGTACCGAAGAAGAGATTGCCGCAATGCGTGAGAAGCAGGAAGCACTGAAATTAACTCCCGGTTATTACGGTGAGTACGCAGTATGGCGCGATGCTCCCATTGAAAAGATCGAAGAGAAGCTCAATGCAGGCGTTCCGTTTGTGCTTCGCTTCAGATCTGAGGGCAGCATCGAAAATAAAATGAAGTTCAATGATCAGATTAAGGGTGAAATCAATGTTACCGAAAACGACATTGACCATGTTATTCTGAAGAGCGACGGTATTCCTACCTATCACTTTGCACATGCAGTAGATGATCACCTGATGGGCACAACTCATGTTGTCCGCGACGAAAGTTGGCTGTCTACTCTTCCCTTTCACATTCAGCTTTTCAAGGCGCTTGGTTTCAAACTCCCCAAATACTGTCATACCGCACAGGTTATGAAGCTGGACAATGGCAATAAACGAAAAATTTCAAAGAGAAAAGACCCTGAATTTGCCGCAACCTTCTACCATGAACAAGGCTATCCCGCGGCGGTAACCCGTGAGTATCTGATCACACTTCTGAACTCCAACTTTGAAGAGTGGCGAATCGCAAATCCTACAGCCCCGATTGAAGATTTTAAGTTTACTACAAAGAAAATGTCTGTTTCTGGCTCATTGTTTGATATGGACAAGCTGAATGATATTTCAAAGAATGTCATCTCACGTATGACTGCAGAAGAAGTCTACGAAAATGTATTGGCATGGGCTAAGGATTTTGATGCTGACTTTGCCGATAAACTGACTGTGGACGCTGATATGGCTATAGCAGCGCTTTCCATCGGCCGCGGCGGTGCAAAGCCCAGAAAGGATATCGCCCGCTGGAATGAGGTGCAGTCATATATGGGATTCCTGTGGGATGAATATTTCAGTATTATCGATGAAATACCAGATAAGTTTGACAAAGCAGATATTAAAGCTGCACTGAACAAATATCTTGAAATCTATTCTGAAGAAGACGATCAAATCTCCTGGTTTGATAAAATTAAGGCACTGGCAAGCGAGCTTGGTTATGCGCCCGAGACAAAGCTATATAAGAAAAATCCCGAAGAATACAAGGGGCATGTCGGTGATATCAGCATGTTCCTTCGAATTGCTGTAACCGGCAAGGCAAGTTCTCCCGACATGTATGAGATCATGCGTATTCTCGGTGCTGATCGTGTAAAAGCAAGAATTACAGCATATGCTGAAACAATCTGAAGGAGTGAATCAACATGGTTGAAGCATCCAATTTTATTGAAGAATTTATAAACGAAGATCTTGCATCCGGCAAGGTCACAAAAATACACACTCGCTTCCCTCCGGAACCGAACGGTTATCTTCATATCGGTCACTGCAAAGCAATTACCATTGATTTCGGTGTAGCCAAGAAATATGAGGGTCTCTGCAACCTTCGCATGGATGATACAAATCCTGCAAAAGAAGACACTGAATATGTAGACGCCATCAAAGAAGATATTCACTGGCTCGGTTTTGACTGGGGCGACAGATTCTATTACGGATCCGACTATTTTGAAAAGGATTATGAGTATGCAGTTGAACTAATAAACAAGGGACTTGCATATGTATGCGAACTTACTCCCGACCAGATGGATGAATACCGCGGAGATCTGACACATCCTGCGATTTCTCCCTGGAGAGACCGTCCGATTGAAGAAAATCTCGACCTATTTGAGCGAATGAAGAACGGTGAATTCCCCGACGGAAAGTACACACTGCGTGCCAAAATCGATCTCGCATCAGGAAACTTCTGGATGCGTGATCCGGTTATCTACCGCATCAAGCATATGCATCATCACCGCCACGGCAACAAGTGGTGTATATATCCCACATATGACTTCGCGCATCCCATTCAGGATGCGATTGAGGGAATCACACACTCGCTCTGCTCACTGGAATTTGAAATACACCGTCCGCTTTATAACTGGGTTGTTGAAAATGTCAGCGTTCCTCATACACCCCGCCAGATTGAATTTGCACGTCTGAACATCACAAATACTGTTCTCTCCAAGCGATTCCTTCGTTCGATGGTTGAATCGGGAACTGTTGATGGTTGGGATGATCCCCGTATGCCAACACTCTGCGGACTGCGCAGACGCGGTTATACCGGTGCTTCCATTCTTGATTTCTGTTCCCGTGTCGGTGTGGCGAAGGCTAACAGTCTTGTTGATATCCGTCTCATGGAGGCCTGCATCCGTGATGAGCTGAATGAAAGCGCTCCCCGCAGAATTGCGGTTCTGGATCCTATTAAGGTTGTAATCGATAATTATCCTGCGGATAAGAGCGAGACTTTTGAAGTTCCCAATCATCCGCAGCATCCTGAGTTGGGTACAAGAGCACTTCCCTTCACTCGCGAGATTTATATCGACGCTGAGGATTTTGCTGAGGTTCCGCCTCCCAAGTTCTTCCGCTTGAAACCTGATGGCGAGGTGCGTCTCATGGGTGCTTATATCATCAAGTGCGGTGAAATTATTAAAAATGAGGACGGTAGCATCAAGGAAATCCATGTTACGGCTGATCTTGAGACCGGCTGTGGTATTCCTGTAGACGGCAGAAAGATCAAGGGCACAATTCACTGGCTCTCAGCTGCAAACACCATTGATGCAGATGTAATGCTGTACGACAATCTGCTCACACTTGAGGATCCCAGTAAGCTTCCCGAGGATAAGGAATACACCGATTATCTCAATCCAGAGTCTGTCATCAAAAAGAGTTCCTGTAAGCTGGAGTTGTCTTTGGTTGACGCTAAACCCGGCGATAAATTCCAGTTTGTGCGCACCGGATATTTCTGTAAGGATACCAAAAACAACAACACTTTCAACCGCATCGTAACGCTTAAAGACGGTTATAAACCGGCAAAATAAAGGAGAGCTGTTATGAAACAAGCAGAAGCTTCCTATGTGTGGAAGGATCGCAAGCGTATCATATTTGGTTTGCCTTGGTCATTTACGCGATATATGTTGACCGATGAAAAGTTGATCATTGATCAGGGATTTTTGTCCCGCAGTGAGGATGAAATTCGACTATACCGTATCACCGATATCACACTGAAGAGAGCTTTCTGGGAGAGAATCTTCGGTCTTGGCACCATACACTGCTGCTCAGGCGACAAAACCAGTCCGGAATTTGATATTCTGCATATCAAGGATTCCAGGTGTGTCAAAGATATGCTCTCGGATATGGTCGAACACAAAAGACTCGAGCGGCGAATCGGTGTCAGAGAATTACTTGATGACGCCGAAAGTGAAGAAGAATTCGGCGACGAACACGAATAATACCATAAGGAGTTATAATCATGTCTTATAAAATCAATACGAACTGCGTGCAGGCGGGCTATTCCCCAAAAAACGGAGAGCCTCGCGTTCTGCCGATTTATCAGTCTACTACATTCAAATATGAGTCAAGCGACGAGATGGGACAGTTGTTTGATCTGAAGAAATCCGGATATTTTTACTCCAGGCTTCAGAATCCCACAAACGACTGTGTTGCAGCAAAAATTTGTACCCTCGAGGGCGGCGCTGCTGCAATGCTAACCTCTTCCGGACAGGCTGCCAATTTCTTTGCCATCTTCAATATCTGCGGCTGCGGTGATCATGTAGTAAGCTCTTCTCAGATATACGGAGGTACCTATAATCTTCTCTCTGTAACAATGAAGCGTATGGGTATTGATGTAACCTTCATTTCGCCCGATTCGACAGAAGAGGAGATTTGTGCAGCATTCCGTCCTAATACAAAATTACTCTTTGCAGAAACCATCTCCAATCCTTCGCTCTGCGTTCTGGATATTGAAAAATTCGCAAAGGCAGCTCACAAAAATGGTGTTCCGCTGATTGTGGATAACACCTTCCCTACCCCTGTCAACTGCCGTCCGATTGAACACGGAGCCGATATTGTAACTCACTCTACGACAAAATATATGGACGGTCATGCATCCACTGTAGGTGGTGTAATTGTGGACAGCGGCAAATTCGATTGGATTGCCAACAGCGAAAAATTCCCTGGTATGACTACCCCCGATGATTCTTACCACGGTCTCTGCTATGCGCAAACATTTGGTGAAGCAGCTTATATTACCAAAGCAACTGTTCAGCTCATGCGTGACCTCGGCTCAATTCAGGCACCGCAGCAGGCTTTTGTGCTTAATCTCGGCTTGGAGTCACTTCCTCTCCGCATGAAAAAGCACTGCGATAATGCACAGCAGGTTGCGGAATTTCTTGATGCAAATGAGCTTGTTACATGGGTAAATTATCCCGGTCTGGAAAGCAACAAATATTATGAGATTGCAAAGAAGTATATGCCCAACGGCACATGCGGTGTCATCTCATTCGGTGTAAAAGGCGGACGTGAGGCGGCAACAAAATTTATGGATACACTGCGTCTTGCAGCTGTGGTAACCCATGTTGCAGATACCCGTACCTGCGTGCTCCATCCTGCCAGCACAACACATCGCCAGATGAATGATGAGCAGTTAAAAGATGCAGGCGTCGGTGCAGATTTAATTCGCCTATCTGTCGGCATTGAAGATGTCGATGATATTATTGCCGATATCAAGCAGGCACTTGAAGCTTCACAAAAATGAGTAGAGTAAAAAGAAAAAGGATGCTTAATAAAGCATCCTTTTTCTCATTTGATTTTCTTAATAAAAGCTTCCATTTTTTCAAGTGCAGCAGTGATATGCTTGATTGAATAGGCATATGAGATTCTTGCAAATCCTTCTCCGGATGCACCAAATGCTGTACCGGGAACAATTGCAAGCTTATGCTCATATAGAAGTCTCTCGCAGAATTCTTCACTGCTCATACCGAATTTTCCGATATTGGGGAAGACATAAAATGCACCCAGGGGCTCAAAGCATTCGACACCAATGCTTTGAAGTCCGTTGACAATATAGCGTCTGCGGCGATTATATTCATCGGTCATAAATTCGATATCTTCATCACCGTTTTTAAGTGCTTCTATAGCAGCATATTGGCTCGTTGTAGGTGCGCACATGATTCCATACTGGTGAATTTTAAACATCTGCTGTGTTACTTCTGCAGGCGCGAGCGTATATCCGAGTCTCCAGCCGGTCATTGCATATGCTTTGGAGAATCCGCTTACAATGATTGTGCGTTCTCTCATTCCATCAAGTGATGCGATGGAGATATGCTTGGCTCCGTATGTGAGTTCTGCATAAATCTCATCGGAAAGAACCATAATGTCAGTGCTGCGAAGGACATCTGCGATAGCTTCCAGATCATTGCGATCAAGTACAGCTCCCGTCGGATTATTCGGGAACGGCAGTACGAGAAGCTTAGTACGAGGTGTAATCGCCGCTTTCAGTGTTTCTGCTGTCAATTTAAAGTTGTCTTTCTCATGTGTAGGAACAATAACCGGTACACCGCCAGCCATATGCACAAGAGGATCATAACAAACGAAAGAAGGAATTGGCACAATTACTTCATCGCCCGGATTAATAAGCGCTCTGATCGCAAGATCAATTGCTTCACTGCCGCCGACAGTAACAACCACTTCATTTGCAGGATTATAGCTGAGAGAAAAGCGGCGTTTCATGTAGTTGGCAATTTCAGTACGCAGCTCCATCAAACCAAGGTTCGAGGTGTAGTAGGTTTTTCCTTTCTCGAGGCTCTCGATTGCAGCTTCGCGGATATGCCATGGGGTAACAAAATCAGGCTGTCCTACTGTCAGTGCTATAACATCCTGCATATTATCGAGAAGATCGAAGAATTTGCGAATACCCGATGGCTGAAGTGCAACAACATTTTTTGATAATACTTTGCTGTAATCCATTAGCAGTAGTTTCCTCTCTCATCAACCTCGGTAGAACCGTAGATGACGCCCTTGTCCTTGTATTTACGAAGAACAAAATGGGTGGCAGTAGACACAATAAATTCCATGGGTGCCAGTTTCTGCGCAACGAAATATGCGACTTCTTTCATTGTACGGCCTTCAAGGATAACCGTCAGATCAAAGCTGCCAGACATGAGGTAGACACTTTGCACTTCCGGATAGTTGTAAATCTTTTCAGCTACACGATCAAAGCCACGGTCACGCTGTGGCGCAACCTTCAGCTCAATCAGTGCACTTACATATTCACGATCGGTTTTATCCCAGTCAATGATGGTTTTGTATCCGAGAATTACGCCGTCTTTCTCGTATTTTTCAATCATATCTTTGATATCGCCGACTTCCTTTTCACACATAGCGGCAAGCTGTTCGGCGGTAAGTGTGCTGTCGTTTTCAAGTAATTTTAAAATCTTTTCGCTGTCGTTCATGATAGTACCTCCGTAATTGAGATCATTTCAGGTGTTCTGTTTCGGAATATCGTAATCGTTTTGAAACCGATATTGATAAGCATTTTATATGTTTCTAAGATCCCTACACCCACATCGCCGGGTGTATGAGCATCCGAGCCGCAGGTAATCATTTTGCCTCCGCACTCGTAATAAAGCTCAATCAGTTGTCTGTAGGGCATTGTGCAACCCATTCCCTGCCGCAGTCCAGATGTGTTGACTTCAAGTGCTATGTTTTTTGTTATAAGCTTGCGATATATCCTTTCAATACGGTCGTAATACCTATTTACATCAAATTGTCTTCCGTATTTATTGACATAACGTATAGGATAGGTCAGGTGAGCCAGTGTGCTGAATCCACCGAAATCAACCAATTCCTCGATTTCTTTCAGATAACGTTCCCACAAAGATGCGATCAGCGCATCGGTCATATCGGTGAAATTAATATAGTAAAAATCGGGAACGTCCTTGATGTTGTGAATCGAACCGATAACATACTCAAATGGGTATTTTTTTAAGAATTCTTTTGATTCTGTCGGATAATGTGTCGCTTCACCAAGTTCGATTCCATATGTGATTGTAAGTTTATTTTTATATTTTTCCTTTGCGGCAAAGATTTCCGCTCGCGCGTTTTCCGCATCGTAATCAGGATATGTTTTTTCTATGATACCGTTGATATCATAATGATCGGTGATGCAGATTTCACTGAGACCTGCCGCAATAGCTGCTTCGGTAATGTTATTCACCGTCGCTTTTTCTCGATCTCCGTCGAAAGAGTATTTGGTATGAAGATGTTGATCGCAGATGTACATGAATCCTCCGTTTGTATAACCGTACAAATCAATGTTGTTTTTTATTTTAACATATTTTTATGAGTTTGGAAAGACTATTTTTTAAAATTTTATTGAAACATACAAATTTTTATGTTAAACTATATAAAGAAATATTATCACAGCTTCAGGAGATATTTTAATATGAAAAAATTTATGGGTAAAAACTTTTTATTAAAGAGCGAAGTGGCTAAGGTGCTTTACCACAATTATGCAGCTAAGCTGCCGATTATCGATTATCACTGTCATGTTCCGTCCAAGGACATTGCAGAGAATTGTAAGTATGAGAATATCACTCAGCTCTGGCTTGGCGGTGACCATTATAAATGGCGCGCGATGCGTTTCTGCGGTGTAGATGAAGAGTGCATCACAGGCAGCGCATCCGATTATGAAAAATTCAAGGCATGGTGTGTCTGCATGCCCAAGCTAATTGGTAATCCGCTTTATCATTGGTCACATCTTGAGCTTCAGCGTTATTTCGATTATCACGGTATTATCAATGCGGATACCTGTGATGAAATCTGGGCGCTTGCGAATGAAAAACTTGCCGACGATTCTATGAGTGTCCGTAATTTGATCAAAAACAGCAATGTGGAAGTGCTGTGCACTACGGATGATCCTGCAGATACACTGGAATATCACAAACAGCTTGCAGAGGATGACAGCTTTGGCGTTAAGGTGTATCCCGCATTCCGTCCGGATAAGGCAATGAACTGTGAACGCCGTGGTTTTCGTGATTATATCGCAAAGCTCGGAGAAGCCTCTGGTATCAGTATCGTTACAATTGATGATCTGAAGGCTGCACTTGCTTCAAGAATTGCCTTCTTCAATGAACTTGGCTGCTGCACTGCTGACCATGGCTTTGACGATTATGTATCCTATCTCGTCTCCACACAGGGACTTGATGCTGCTGCGATCTTTGAAAAGGCACTCCGCACCGATGGCAATGAAATTACTGCAAACGAGCTTTCCGTGTATAAGACCGAGCTTATGATCTTCCTCGGAAAACTGTACAAAGATCATAACTGGGTTATGCAGATTCACTTCGGCGTGCTCCGCAACGCGAACAGCGAGATGTTTAAGAAACTCGGCCCCGATTCCGGTTTTGATACAATTAGCGGTGTGAACTGCACCATGAGCCTTGCTCGCCTGCTCAACAGACTCAATTCCGAAAATGCTCTTCCCCGCACTGTTCTTTATTCGATTAATCCCACCGATAATACAGCTCTTGGAGCGCTTACCGGATGCTTTGCCAAGAATGATGGCAGTGGACTTCCCTACATTCAGCATGGAAGCGCATGGTGGTTTAATGACAACAAGATTGGTATGGAAAATCAGATGACGGCGCTTGCCAATGCATCTGCATTCGGAAACTTTATCGGTATGCTTACCGATTCCCGCAGTTTTATCTCCTATCCCAGACATGAATACTTCAGACGTATTCTCTGCAATCTTATCGGAGAGTGGGTTGAAAACGGTGAATATCCCGATGACATCGATGCACTTGCTGATATTGTTATGGATATTTGCTATAACAACACCAAGAAATTCTTCGGTTTTTAAAATTATTTGGGAAATAAATGGTGATAAAACAAGTACATTAATCACCTTTCTTTTCAGCTTACTCGCGCTTATCGTTTCGCTCGTCCTGCTTTATAACACGGGAATGTTCGTTAATGGATATAACACCAGCACTGCTGTTGTATATGGCGGTGATTTTGGGGATAAGATGAACTGGCTGAAGTTTTTTTTGCTTGGATTGACAACGTTTACCTCCGGCATTATGCTTTTAAACGAAATAAAACCAAAGGGGGCTGTTGCAAATGGAACATTTACAACAGCCCAGCCACAAAATTTTCGATTTTGTGGCGTATATTGATTGGTTTCAGGGCGTAAAACGCCCTGAAATGGCGGTCTTTGACCGGCAAAAACAGTATTCAAGGGACTGTCGCATGCCAATGCGACAGTCCCTTTTGATTTGGATTAATACTTCTTCGAAAGGAACCTGTCAATAATCTGCTGTCTGTAGTCTTTGGAGAGGGATGCAAAGAAGGCTGAGTAGCCTGTTACACGTACAAGCAGATCGGGGTGCTTAGAGGGATCCTCATGTGCCTCGAGAAGTTTCTTCTCGGTGAGACAGTTGAGATTGATGAGTGTGCCGCCCATGTGATTGTGAGTATGAATTAGAGCGATGAGAGCATCAATACCGCCCTCTTTACTCAACATATCGGTATCAATATCGAGATGAAGGGGAGCAGAATTTCCGAAACCGGGCTGAGCTTGTGCAACCGCGTTCGCTTTCAACGTAGGAGCGAAGGTATTGATACCTGCAGCAAAACCAGGATCAGGCTCGTTGGAGTGAGAAATCGGCTCGTAGTTCTTGCGTCCATTGGGGGTAGCGGGAAGTCTTGCGCCCAGTTCAGCGACAGTGCCATGCGAGAAGAGGCCGGGGATTATCATGAGATGATGTTTAGGTGTGCCTTCATGCTTGCATGCCCAGACATAAAAGTCACGAATCTTATATGCCCAGTCCTCAGCAAGACTGTCGGGAGAACCGAAACGATTGATATTCTTCATCATGAGACGGATGTTTTCGTAACCTTCATAATTGGCATCGAGTGCTTCAAACATCTGATCCCAGGTAATTCTGCCTTCTTTCTCTATGCGCTGCTCAATTGCTGCAAAAGAATCTGCAACGGTTGCGAGTGCAACACCGTCAATATTAAAGTTGAGGATGTCAACGCCGCCTTCCGAGCAGTTCAAACCGCGCTCAACAGGACCGTACATGAAGAGATTATAGACCACCTCGGGACGGTTGCGTCCCATGATTTCATAATGACGGTCGTAGCCCTGCTTGATAGAATCGACGATAATCTGTGTGTGCTTGCAGAAGAGCTCGAATAGACGTGCTGTGGAGCGCTCAGATTCGTTTCTGATGTCCTGAAGCGCCCAGTAGAGTGCAAAGCCCATGTTAGCTCTTGTGACGTCTTGGAGTGGATATTCGTGGCCACAGACACAGCACCAGTTACAACCGACCTTGATTCTGGTTCGGGCGAGTCCTTCAGGATATCCGTTCTTTTTATAGCCCTGCTCAATACCAATGTTGCAGGAATAATCAACGCCTGTGCCATCTTCTACGGTATACTCAAGCGAACGTCGAAGAAGTTCTTTATTTACACCGTCATGGACGCGGATAGCAATATTGACCGGAATCTTGATTGCATGCATGGCATCAAGAATGATGAAGCTCATGCGGCTTGTAAGATCACGGCTGCCATCGGGGGTAAGTCCGGCAATCTGAGAGTAGTGGGTATCGTTGAAGAATACGCTGGCAATATACCAAACTGCCATGTCATCGGTAAGAATGCCTGCTGCGACATCACGCTCATAATAGGGGCGAAGTTTTTCATCAAGCTGATCAAGTGCGCCTCCCACGTAATATGTACGGTCAAGTGTCTGGAAATGAGCGATAAACTGGCAGGCTTCGCGAAGTGTGCGGGGAGGATTTTCGATCAGCCACTCGTTCATTTCCGCGATTTCAATAAGATTCTGATGCTTGTCGGGATCTGTTTCTTCGGCTGCCATACGTCTTGCTTCTTTCGAAACACCTGCAATCCATTCCTGCATACCGAGAACGACATCCTCTTCACCATCATAGAAGGCGGGATCAGCGGGATTATTTAATTCACGGTAATAACGAAGCTTTTTAAGTAATCCGCCCCATCCGAGCTCAAGACCGATGTTGATATCACCTGCACAGTGATTCATACCTGCGAATCCGGGATAGGTGTGATATTTATGCCAGCATTCTTTCAGTTCCTTGGGAACATCATCCTCAGGGGCAATACCGATGTTGACATAATCGGTGATCGGTTTGATCCACGCACCGCCGAGTGCACTGTTAACATTGACATATTTCGGCATCTCATGCATAAAACGGCGAATGTGCTCACCGATTGCGCGATATCCGCAGACAATTCCTGAAGGATGATTCGGACGTGCTTCAAATTTGAAATCCGGATAATAGACAAAACCCCAGTCGTCAAAATTAAGATGTCCGATGAGCTTCATCTTGATGTCGTTGATCTTCAGTTTGTCTTCATGCAGACCGTTGATACGGTCTCTGTAAAGAGGGGATAAAACTACCTTTGATGTATCGAGCATAAAATATGCCTCCTTTATGGTAGAATCAGCTTTTTCTGGCATTGACACCAGCGTTTTTTAAAATAGTAAGTACTTCTTCAACCTCTTCATCAGAGGGAGTGGACTCGTCATGGCATTGATCGATGAGACCAAGAGCAGCATATTTGGCAGCGCCCAGCTTATGGTAGGGGATAACTTCAGCAAGCTCAGGCTTAATCTCGGACAGGATATCGGCAATTGCTTCCATCTCGCTTCCGTTGCGTGACGGAACAAATGGGATACGGACAAAGATTCGTGCTCCCTGATCTGCCAGCCAGTACAGATTGGAAAGAATTCGTTCATTATGTACTCCGGTAAGCATCTTATGAACCTCGCTGTCAGCAGCCTTCACGTCAAAGAGAAACAGATCGGTGACAGGGAGGATTTTTTCAAAATACTCACGCGGGACATTTCCTGCTGTATCGACAGCGGTATGAATTCCTTTTTTTCTGCATTCGGTGAGAAGTTTTGAGAGAAATTCAATCTGAAGCATCGCTTCTCCACCTGAGAAGGTTACGCCGCCTCCTGAACTCTGATAATATGGAATATCGGTTTCAATTTGCTTCACTACATATTCAGCTGTTACCTTCCTGCCAACCGGAGCAAGTGCGCCGGCGTAGCAGGTATCGGTACAGGTGAGGCATCCCTCGCAAGCTTGACGGTCGATAAGATGATCACCGTCAGGTGCGATGAGATGCACTTTGTGCGTGCAAACTTTAAAGCATTCGCCGCAACCGATACATTTCTGCGGATAAAATTCAATCACAGCTTTGGATGGAATGGATTCAGGATTGTGACACCATACACAGTGCAGATTACAGCCTTTAAAAAATACTGTTGTTCTTGCTCCGGGACCGTCATGTACAGAAAAGCGCTGAATATTAAAAATGTTTCCGTAACAGATTTCCAAAATTGTTACCTCTCATTTTACAGCAGTCTGTCCCTGATAAGAATAGAGAATTTCTCCGCTGAGTCCACCCAGCTTGACAGAATAGGGTTTGCCGGGATATAGATCAAAGAAATTATCACCGAGATCGCCATCTTCTCCATTGAGATCGAGGCATACGCCCAGAACAAGCTTATCTGCAGTATATGTCGCTACGCCATCATTTATCTCGCAGGTGATATTGGCAGGCTTAAGTCCAAGATTGCTGTATGCACACTCAACAAATCTGCGGCGTGCAACAGGCTCATCTTCAGCCTTGAGGATTGCGTAAGGGATATATCCCTCAGGAATATTTTCAATTACGGCTGCAGCATAAGATGCATTTTCGGGAATTACAATTTCCTTAGTTTCGGTAATGTACTGTCCATCTACTGTGAAAGCACCATATTCAAGCACAGCCTTCTTCTCTTTGAGTCGTTCGCTGATTGCATATACAGTGTAGCTGTCACTATTCTTAACAATATCAACGGTTACAGGGGCGTTAGCACGTTTTACAGGCTGGAAGGAAGGTGTGCGATTGCGGAGATAATCAACAACAGTCCAGCTTCTTGTAGCAGGCCAACAGTCATTGTACATCCAGAAGATTGCGGAGGCGGAGCTGTACATTCTGCGGCGGAAGTTAAGAATATATTCGGTAAGACCTTCGCCCTGGCAGAAACCGCCGTAATAAACATAGTCAGCAATATTCATATCTTTAATCGAAAGATTTAATTTTTCTTCTGTCATGCGGTCCGGTGTGCTGCTGTAGGGGAATGCAATCGTGTTATCATGTACCTGCCAATCGAAGGAATGAATATAATCCTGCCCCTCTCCAAAGCATGCCATCATATTGGGAAGACTGGTCGGACCGAGAATGCCTCCTTCATTGGGGAATCTGCAGACCATATTACGATATTTAAAGTATTCTCTGTCTGCAAAACCGATAGACCAGGGGTGCTGATCACCAACAATATCGATGTTGGCATCGGTATGATCCTTAGGATCAGAATAGGGACTGGAAGGCTGATAATATCTGTCTTCGCCCTCTGCAGCCAACTTTTTGGGAAGAATCCAATAATACAACTGTGCATCGGGATAACGTCTTACATTCAACATTGCCTGCATCTGCCAGTCGATCTCGTTATTTCCGGAATAGATAACAAGAGAGGGATGGCAGGACAGACGTCGGATTGTATGGACAATCTCGTCAACATAATTATTGAACCAAATCTTATCATCGCCGGGATAATTTGCGCATGCGCCAATGAAGTCCTGCCATACGACAATTCCGTACTCGTCGCAAAGCTCATAGAAATCATCATTTTCATATAAACCGCCGCCCCAAACTCTAAGCGCATTCATATTGGCTTCAACAGCGCGAGAAATCAGCACTTCATATACATCTCTTGTGAAGCGAGAACAAAGAATATCTGCAGGAACCATATTACCGCCCTTAGCAAATACATTTATTCCGTTTACCTGAAGAATGAAATATTTTCCTTCAATGGGGTGTTCGGACTGATCGATGACAGCTTTTCTGAAACCTGTCTTTTTCAAAATTTTTATTTCATTATCGCCGGTATTAACCGTAATTTTTACGGTATATAGCTTCTGCGCGCCATAATTACGAGGATACCAAAGTTCAGGATTGGGAACTTCAATTTTTATCGGAATCGCAAGACTGCCGACGCTTTCACTGACACCAGATACCTCGCCAGAAGCACCGGTTTCGAGGACTTCGGCTTTTACTGTATATTCGGTGCCTGCCTTAAGGGAGGTGAGATACTGCGTCATATCAAGCATACCTGATTTATAATCATCACTGATACGGGCAAACAGCTTTGTTTCATCGGCGAAAATACCATCACTGATTTCTATTCGACAGGGCTTATAGATACCAACATTGATAAGACGAGGCGACCAGTCCCACTCAAAGGAGGACTGAGGTTTTCTCAGCCATACGCGCTTCGCAATTTGATGAGATGCACCGATGAATGTATCACTCGTATCCTTATTTGCAGAATAGAAAAGACCGCTTTCAATAATGACATTAACTCGATTCTCACCTGCAACAACATAATTTGAGATGTCCAGTTTACATGGGGTGTAATAATTATTATGATTACCAACCTTTTTACCGTTGATGTAAATATCGGCTGTCAGGTCAAGTCCGTCAAATACGATGCGGAAATTTTTTCCGATGTCAGCTTCATCTACGTTGAAATAGCGAGAATAATTCCAGAAGGACTCCTCGATAAAGCGGGCATTATAGCAATTGTGAGCATACAGAACATTTCCGGTGAACTCTTCCATTGCTTCCTGTACAGTACCTGGTACAGGGGCATCATAAGAGGGGAGATGAGGCTGATCATTCGGCCATTCTCTTATGGCACCTCTTTCTCCGTTGCTTCCGCGAAGCTTCCAAGTGCCGCATAGATTGATAGTTTTCATGTTTCCTCCATAAGGTTTCCATTATATTGAAATAAAAAATTTCATGGAAAATGCTTATCTACATTATAACATCCAGAAAAATGATGTCAAGATAAATTTCGAAAATGAAAATGTCAAAAATAAGCTTTGATTTTCGTATATAATGACGATGAATTATTTTCATTACAGTTTGCAAGGTGAATTATGTGACAACATAATTAATAATGTCCAACCTAATCATGAATAATTCATAAATCATTTTGTTCATCTTCATATAGACTTCACATAAAACCGTTAAAATAAATTGTACAGCTTAACTGCAGCACAATGAGAAAGGAGCTTTTATGGCGATTCAGACTTTCAAACGGTATGAAAAGAAATATCTGATGGCAGCAAGTGATCTCCCTTCCCTGATTGCTGCTTTATCTCCTTATATGGATCCCGATCCATACTGTATTGACGGAAACGGATACATTATACATAATGTATATTATGATACGGATAACTTTCATGTGATTCGTGCATCAAATATGAAGCCGGTTTACAAAGAGAAGCTCCGACTTCGCAGTTATTATGACAATTTAAGCGACGAGGATACCGTGTTCCTTGAACTGAAAAAGAAGATTGGCGGAATTGTCAACAAGCGACGTATCGGTTTGAAAATCAGGGAGATTGACTCTTTTATATCAAATCCGACGCTGATTGATTGTATTACCGAAGATATCTCTCTTCCCTATTTAAAGCGCCAGATCATGAACGAGATTAAATATTTTCTCTCGCGTTATCAAGCAAAGCCTGCCGCATACATCTCCTATAGAAGACTTGCTTTTTTCTATCGTGATAATAAGGAAATCCGCATTACTTTTGACACAGATTTAAAATACAATTTCGATCATCCGTCGCTTCAGAATACACAGCATTATATATCAATTCTCGACGATAATGTTGTTCTTGCCGAAGTGAAAATTATCGGAGCGTTTCCGATATGGCTTGCAAATATATTCAGCGATTTTGGTCTGAGAAAGACAAGCTTCTCAAAATACGGAACAGCTTATGAAATGCACCGTTTTAATCAGGATCGCATATTTGATAAATACAGACTTTCATCGCCGGATTGTATTATAAACTTATCAAGAAAGGTTAACGAACATTATGGCATCACTATTTAATCAGCTCGCAATGGACACGCTCTCAGTGGAATTGCTATTGCTTGTAGTACTTTCTTCTCTGATTCTCGGTTTATTAATCAGCGGAATTTACATTCTGACACACAGAAAAAGCGGTTATACTGAATCAATGCCACTCACCTTGATCATGCTTCCCGCAATCATCTCGATCATTATAATTCTTGTTGGAAACAGTGTTGCACGTGCCTTCAGCCTTGCCGGTGCTTTTACTCTTGTGCGCTACAGAAGTGCGCTGGGGGATCCGAAAGATGTCGCATATGTTTTCTTCACCATGGCAATTGGTCTTTGCTGCGGTATGGGGTATATCGGCTACGGAGTGCTCTTTACGATTATTCTCGGTCTTGTTATGATTTTGTTGGAAGTTACTCGATTTGCAAAACCTCAAAATCGTATAATGCATCTCAAAATAACTATCCCCGAGAATATGAACTACGAAGGTATATTCGATGAAATTCTCGATAAATACACCGATTTTTATTACTTAAAGAGAGTCAAGACAATTGATTTCGGATCTATGTTTGAAGTTGTATATAATGTGCGCATGAAAAATGTTGTATCCGCAAAAGAGTTTATTGATGAAGTAAGAGTGCGCAATGGCAATTTGAATGTAGTTCTTGTTGTCGCCGAGCATGAAGATCAGGTTTATATCTGAAATGAAAATAAATTGACGGGCTGCCGTTACCATTGAAGGTTACAGCAACCCGTTTTTATTTTTTACTTATTACAGCAGTTCAATACCCGATTCTCTGCAGATACGACAGGTATCCTCGTCCCAGATAGAAGACTGAACTTCACCGATATGAGCTTTCTGGAGGAAGAACATACACATTCTCGACTGTCCAATGCCGCCGCCAATGGTATAAGGAAGCTTGCCATCAAGAAGTGCTTTCTGGAAGGGGAGCTCGGCACGCTCAGGGCATCCCGCAAGCTCAAGCTGTCGCAGAAGAGCCGCTTCATCCACACGGATACCCATGGAAGAGAGTTCAAGCGCAATATCAAGTACAGGATAATATACCAGAATGTCACCGTTCAGAGACCAGTCGTCATAATCGGGAGCACGGCCATCATGAGGCTTACCGGATTTGAGCTTGCCGCCAATACCGATAATAAATACGGCACCGTATTCACGAACAGCTTTGTATTCCCTCTCCTTGGCAGTCAGATCGGGATATTTCTCTTCCAACTCCTCCGATGTAATGAAATGAATCTTTTCGGGGAGCAGCTTGTTTATAAATTTATAATCCTCAGTGATGAAATTCTCTGTATGACGCAGAGAAGCATATATGAGCTTAACGGTGGATTTTAAGGTATCGAGGGTGCGTTCTTCATGAGTGATAATCTTTTCCCAGTCCCACTGATCCACAAATACCGAGTGAATGTTGTCAAGCTCCTCGTCTCGGCGAATGGCATTCATGTCTGTATAAAGACCTTCGCCATGAGCAAAACCGTATTTTCCGAGAGCATAACGTTTCCATTTTGCAAGAGATTGTACGATTTCAGCATCAGAACATACACCGCGGATATCAAATGCAACAGGACGCTCCACGCCGCTCAGATTATCATTCAGGCCGCTTGAACGCTCGACAAAGAGAGGAGCGGAAACACGGGTCAGATTGAGCTGGATTGCCAGATCGCGCTCAAAGAAGTCCTTGACCTTTTTAATGGCGATTTCGGTATCGCGCACACCGAGAATCGAGCGGTAATTTTGGGGAATATGCGTCTTATGCATAACATGCCTCCGAGTTAATCTTGTAAAGAAATAATATAGAATATGATATCACAAAATAACATATTTTTCAATAGTTTTTGATAGAATTATTTTTTACATATCATGTTAATACTTTGTAAACTATGACGCGAGGTTCTTTCTCTTTTTTGCTTCCAATGGTATGATATGAATATCAGTATTTCAGATAAAATCGGAGGTCATTATGAAGATTGGAATCGGAATTGATACCGGTGGTACATATACAGACGCCGTTGCTTATGATTTTTCATCCGGCAGTATTTTACAATGTGCAAAATCTCCTACAACAAAGGAAGATCTTTCAATAGGAATTATCGGAGCACTTTCCCAAATCGATGCATCACTTCTCGGGCAGGCTGCAACTGTTTCCCTCTCTACTACTCTTGCTACAAATGCCTGTGTTGAGGGAAAAGGCGGGCGGTCAAAGCTTCTCTTTATCGGTGTAGATCCCAATGTTGTGAGCAGATTTGGCACTGAATACGGTCTTGACGATACTGCTAAATTATATTTTGCTGAAGCCATAACAACCATTGATGGCAGAATTCTCTCGGAACCTGATTGGGAAAGAATTGCAGCTGATATGGCGGAATTTCTCACCGATGCCGAAGCGCTTGGAATTGTAGAGCTGAATGCTCCTAAGAACGGTGCGTTGCTTGAGAAAAAAGCCAAAGAACTGATTGCGGCAGAATACAATCTTCCCATCGTTTGCGGACATGAGATTTTCAGTGATCTAAATTCTGTGAAACGGGGTTCCAGCACACTGCTGAATGGTCGGCTAATGCCCATCATGGCTGATTTTATTGCAGCAATCAAGCGTTCCTTTGAAAAGCTTGGTATTAAGGCGCCTGTTGTTGTCATGCGCAGTGACGGTTCGCTGATGTCTGAATCCTTCACACGTGAGCGACCTGTAGAAGCGATTCTTTCTGGACCTGCTGCAAGTACGGTTGGCGGTCTTGCACTGACAAAGGCAAATAATGCGATCATCTGCGATATGGGTGGCACTACCACAGACATATCCTTGATACGCGATATGATCCCGGTCATTTCCGATGAAGGTATTGCAATAGGCAACTGGCAGACCTTTGTCAAGGGCTTTTATGTCAGCACCTTTGGGCTTGGCGGCGACAGCACAGTTATGTGTGATAAATATGGTAAACTTTTTCTTGGTGAGAGAAAGGCAGTTCCTCTGTGCGCAGCCGCGATGCGTTATCCGAAAATGAAGGATGATCTTCGAGCGCTTCTCAGCGAGAGAGAGAGGCATACGCTCCCTTTGTATCAATTTTTCATGGGAATAAGAGATATCTCCTCAGATTTGTCTTATAATGAGCACGAACGGAATCTGACAGCAGCGTTAATGAACGGTCCCTTAATTTTCTCTGATGCCGCTGCTGCTGCGGGATGTGACGAGTACAACTTCAATACAGCGCGTCTCGAGAATGAAGGGATTATCATACGCTGTGCACTAACGCCTACCGATATGATGCATATAAAAGGAGATTTCTCTGAATTTGACAGAGAGGCATCGATTTTGGGTGCCCGATTCCTCGCAAAATGTGCAGGTCTTCCTGAAATTGATGCGCTGGTTGACTGGGTTTACAATGAGGTTAAGCGCAAGATCTATTATCATATTGGAAGTATACTTATAAAAGAAGAAATTCCGGAAGTATCTGATTCACTTGACGAAAAGACGATTGATGCACTGCTGTTTCGAGCATGGGAACAAACACAGAGCGGTATCGGTCAGGTTGATCTTCGAATAAAAACAGATTCTGCTTTGGTAGGTATTGGAGCACCGATTCATGTATTCCTTCCGGATGTAGCAAAAGCGCTGGGGTGCGAATGTATTATACCTGAAAATGCAGGAGTTATCAATGCAGTTGGAGCAGTTGCCGGAAATATCACCGCTTCGGTTTCTGTGAGCATACGACGCGCTGAAGATGTTTATATTGCTTTTTGTCCCGGCGGCAACAGAGAATACGAGACGCTGGATGAAGCGACAAATGCTGCATTCATTGAAGCAGAGAAGGCAGCACTTGAAGAAATCAGCAAGCGTGGTGCAGGAACTTCTGTAAGATTAATTCGCAAGCATACACCGATTGTACTTCGGGATGGTTATAATACCGAGTTATTTATCGAGAACAGAATCACTGTCACCGCGATCAGTGAGCTAACAATATAAATCTACCGGACTGTCACAGTATAACTGAGGCAGTCCGGTAGTTAATTGCAGAGGGCATCAAATCAGCTTTGAATACACTGGCTTGAGTGTTCCACGAGGGATAACGAGAGTACTCATGCTGCTAATATTATCATCGGCAAGATCATTGGCAGAACGAATAGCCATTGTTGTTGTATTATATTTTTTTGCAATATCCCAAAGCGATTCATTTTCTCTTGGATAATACAAAGTAATCGGATATGCCCCGCCCTTTGATGCTTTATGATCGGTGACATTCAGTTCTACCGATTCAAGCGTTTTTTCTGTGCGACGCTCTTCTGCTGAAATAATATATCCAATCTCGGCATCGGTATAATAATGTGAATCATCTGTGCGACATTTTAACTTAACAACAGAAGCGTCGGCTGTTATATACATCAAATCATTGCAACTGTCTCCATCGGCTTCAAAACGAATTGGACGGGTGAAAGTAACTACCTTCGGGGATTTTTCGTCTATTTGAATGCAGAAATCAAAGGTAATATCGCCGGTACAGATTATTCTTCCCTTCTGACTGTCATATGCTGTGCTTATATTTTTAAGCGAAGCTGAAGCAGAAATAATTTCGCCGGTATGATCGTCGTGAAGCTCCTGTACATCGAGTGTTTCGTTGATTGAAACACTTCCGCCGATTTGGCGAATTTCCTTCAGTATGTCAAAAGTAACAAAACTGTTTTTATATTCGCAGTCAACAGAATACGAATCTGTCACGCAGCGGGCGGTTTCGTTTGTACAGCAGATCATCTGAAGATCATAAGTAAAGTCAAGCTCAATAATCCGCTTTTCTTCAAACTCATTGTTTCTTGCTGCTACCTTCGGGCGCTCGGTAATGATTTTCCAACGGCAGCGATCTTTTTGAAGCTCGGAATTGAATTCAAGATCACCTTCAATAGGAATTTTTTTGGTGACTGTGTGATAATGCTCGCTGTCATCTTCGGCAGCGCTTGTAAAAAGACAGCTTGCAAGGATTTCACCGCGATATATTAGTTTTCCTCCCACACTGCGGACATCGGAAATATGTGAATCCAATGTGCAGACAAGGATTTCTGAAATGTTAGGATAGCTCGAATCGAGGACGATATCTTCGCTGATCGATACGTCATTATCATCGATCATTCTACATTTTATAAAGCTGATGTCATCCTCAAGCCGCTCCAACGTCATTTCATTCTCGATCGTGTGCTTTCCCGTGATGCGTGGCATAATACAGCGATTGCATTGTATGGATATATCGAGATTCAGCATGGTTTTGATATTCAGTTTTCTCGGATTACTCAGCTTCCATTGAAGATCACCGATAACAGGCAGTATGAGTGCAGTACAGTTTTCATCGTTGATACCCTCGACCGCTATGCTTCCGTTATAGGCTTCATCGAAAATCGCACTGCGTATTTTTTCGTCCTCTGTGATGAAAACAACACTATAAGTAAGCTCTCCGTCATATTCAAGCTTACCGTCTGAGACTATTCGACTGTTTCTGTGAATGGCAGGCTTTATGTAGAGTACGCTCTTGATATCGGCAAGATAATCGGGCAGGATATAATCGTTTGAAAGCTCAATTGTTTTCATATCACGATGGATGACTACATCTGCACAGACCTCGTTCATTCGGGTGAAGTTATTCATTTCCATTTGACTCCTCCGCTTTTCGTTATTATAATACATTGTATGTTTACAGGTGTGCGGCTATGACTCAACTAATATAATCGTTGATTTTTTCGAGCGCGCTTTTTTCGATACGAGATACATAGGAGCGTGAAATACCCATGTGCGCTGCAATTTCGCGCTGTGTCAGTGGCTTTCTCCCGGACAGCCCGTATCGCAGGATGATAATGCTTCGCTCTCTTTCATCAAGGGTATTTTCGATAACGCGGATTGCTTTGGAAATTTTAATCTTCATATCGAGATCATCGGCTATGGTGTCGTCACAGCTGATAATATCAATATAGGTGAGTGGATTGCCATCTTTATCAACATCAATTGTCTCATCGAGCGATACTTCGCAGCCCAGCTTCTTCTGAGAGCGAAAGAACATCAATATTTCATTCTGGAGACATTTTGACGCGTAAGTAGCAAAGCGTGCGCCATTATCGATATCAAAAGAGTCGATGGCCTTGATCAAACCGATTGTTCCGATTGAAATTAAATCATCCTGGTTCTTATATGCAGTATAATATTTTTTGACAATATGCGCTACCAATCTAAGATTGTGTACGATTAATTTTTCCCGTGCTGCGGCATCCCCTTCTCTTGCAAGCCGAAAACAGCGCTTTTCTTCTTCATTGTCAAGGGGAGGCGGAAAGGAGCCTCCGGGCGACACTTTCAGTATGAGAAAGATCATATTTTTTATTAACGTAAATACACCGCTTCCCATGCATATTCCCCCTATGAATGTGTTATTAATATTTATGAATCGCCTTGACCTTTTATCACACTTTTGTTATAATATTATGTAAGAATAAAATTGGCATTGCCAGAAATAATATTGTTGAGATCGGAGCAAAACTATGAGATATGCAGTTGTGGACATCGGTTCTAACACAGTAAAAATTTATGTGTATGACGCCGTTAAAGGCGATAGCGGTCTTAAGCTGACACAGATTATGTGCGAATCGCGCACGCTGGGATTAATTAACTATGTAAAGAAAGGTCAGATGTCCGAGGACGGTATTTTAAAGCTTGTGCAAACGCTGATTGATTACAAGCGTATTTCCGATAACATCAGTACGGATGTCTTCATCTGCTTTGCCACAGCAAGCCTCCGCAATATTGAAAATGTTGATGTGGTTCTTGAAAAGGTAAAGCAGCATGCCGATGTGGAAGTGGACCTGATTGACGGTGAAACCGAAGCTATGCTCAGCTTTGAGGGACTGAAAAGTACAGTAAATGAAAGCCTCCACTCGGGAGTCATGATCGATATGGGCGGTGGAAGCACAGAGCTGATCGGCTTTGTCGATGCGCTTGCAGTAAGAGCTCACAGCATGCCCTTCGGATGCCTTTCTCTTTACCGTAAATTTGTTGACGAGATTTTCCCGCAAAAGGGGGAGTTAAAAGACATCCGCAAGCATGTAGCAAAGAAACTCGAGGAGATTGACTGGATCAAAAAATACGGTGATACTACCTATCTCGTCGGCGGTACAGGTCGTGCAATCGCGTCCATTCACAACGAGATCTATAAGCGTGAGCTGACATTGACCAATTATAAGATTTCCATCGATGAATTTAATTATCTCTGCGACTATTTCAAAAAGATGAAAAACGAGGAAATACGTCTTCTTGTTCGCACGCAGCCTGAAAGACTGCATACCATTCTTCCCGGTCTTGCGGCTTACAAAGAAATCATCGATCATATCGGTACTAAAAATATTGTTGTCTGCACTTCGGGTATCAGAGAGGGGTATCTGGCTCGACGTATTGCAGAATCTGAGGAATAAGTATCAAAGGAAAGCGATTTCATTATGAATTATTACATCAATCGTGAGCTGTCCTGGCTGAAGTTCAATAAACGTGTTCTTGAGCAGGCTGATGCAAAAGAGGTTCCTGCCTTTGAACAGCTTCGTTTTATCTCGATTTTCATATCCAATTTAGATGAATTTTTCATGGTGCGTGCCGGCAGTCTTTACGACCGTTCTCTCCTTAAAGAAGAGATGCCTGATAACAAAACCGGTATGACAGCAAAAGAACAGCTTGATCGAATTTATGAAGAAGCACGTCCGCTTTATGCGCTGAAAGATGCGATGTACAAAAAGGTTTCGGATGTGCTGGACGGCTACGGTCTTATTCACACTGAATTCGATGAATTGAGCTCAGCACAAAAGAAGCATCTGAAGCAATATTTCAAGCGCGAAATTCTGCCGCTCCTTTCTCCGCAGATTATCGATACAATGCATCCCTTCCCTCATCTTGAAAACAAGCGGCTTTATGTGGTTGCGGCGTTGAAATATGATGATAAATCATCCTACGGTATTATTCCGATTTCAAATGTGTTACATCGCGTGATCTTTGTTCCCGGAGAGGATGGAACATTTACCGGCACTTATCTGCTGGTCGAAGAATTAATTCAAAAATATGCGGGCGAAATTTTCAAACAGCACAAAATTGTAACGCGTACTGTAATCCGCGTTACAAGAAATGCCGATGTAACGGTTGAGGACAACTTCTCCGATGATGATATTGACTACAGAGATTATGTAAAGGTTATTATCAAGCGCCGAGAAAAACTGACTCCTGTTCGTTTCGAGGTTGCTGCCAAAAATAAAAACAAGAGCGGCAAATTGGTTAAATATATGCTTGGCAAGTTGGGACTTTCCGAAGATCAGTGTTTCTATACACAGGCACCTGCAGATATGAATTATATCGGTGAGCTTGAGAATTTTATATCGAACAACACTCATATTGACAAGTCGATCTTCTTTTCTTCCCTGCCGCAACGTGCAACATCTCAGCTTGAGGGTGTAAAATCGATCACCGAGCTCGCCTCACGGGAGGATATTTTCCTTTCTTATCCTTATGACAGCATCAAGCACTACTTGAGATTGCTTGAAGAGGCGGTTGATGACGAAAACACAGTCAGTATTAAAATCACGCTTTACAGGCTAAGCTCCAATTCGGAGATCATCAGACTGCTCTGCCGCGCTGCTGACTTGGGCAAAGAAGTAACAGCAGTTGTCGAATTGAAGGCAAGATTTGATGAGGCGAATAACATCAACTGGTCCCGTCGTCTGGAGGAGGCAGGATGCCGTGTTATTTACGGCATAGATTCGCTGAAGGTTCATTCCAAAATCACCTTGATTACTCGTAGAATCGACGACAAAATATCTCTAATCACGCATATCGCAACCGGAAACTATAATGAGAAAACTGCTCGACTCTATACAGATGTTGGCATCATCACAAGTGAAGAAACTATCTGCAGTGATGCGGTAGAATTCTTCCAGAATATGACTCTGGGAATCACACAAAAGAGGTATAAATCTCTGCTAGTTGCGCCTGACAGCTTGAAATCGGGGATTATCGATGAGATCAGAGCCGAAATTGAATCCGGAAATGATCCTGATTATGAGCCTTATATCTGCATGAAGATGAACAGCTTGACCGACAAAGAAGTGATCGATGAGCTTGTTCACGCCTCTCAGTGCGGAGTCAAGATCGATCTTATTATTCGCGGAATTTGCTGTCTTCAGCCGGGAATACCCGATGTTACCGATAACATCCGTGTGATCAGCATTGTGGGACGATATCTTGAGCATTCGCGTATTTTTATTTTCGGCAAAGATGATAATAAACGAGTTTATATCGGTTCTGCCGATCTGATGACGAGAAATACTTCTCGCAGAATCGAAATTATCACACCGATTTTTGACAAAAGAATTGCGAACCGACTATATGAGATGACCCGTGTAATGCTGCAGGATAATGTAAAATCTAATCTTCTCTGCTCTAACGGAGAGTATGAACATCTTCTTCGCGATTCTAAGCCGCTGGACAGCCAGATTTATTTCTTCAAGCATGAGGTATGAGCTCTATGAGCAAAATTAAAAAAGAATCACAAAAATTTATACCCTCCAACATTCTGGAGGGTATGATTTCCATAAAAGCTGTATTAGAGGGACGCTCAATCGGAGTCAACAATCGAAAAATTGAGAAGATTCTATTCGATCAGGAAAAGTGCAAAAGCAAAAGCCGTGAGCTTGCTTTTTTAAAGCGTATGGCGGGTATGCATGGTTTTGTGATCGAGTATACCGATAATACTGATATTGATGCGCTTACAGTAGGTTCAACACACGGTGGTATTGTTGCAATCTGCAGTGATCGTTTGATCGATGAATTTACATCCGATAAAATAAAGGACAATGGCTTTTATGTGATGCTTGATGGAATCGAAGATCCGTATAATTATGGTTATGCTCTGCGATCTCTTTATGCAGCCGGCGTGACTGCTGTAATCATGCCTCCTCGAAATTGGATGAGTGCAGCAGGAGTTGTTTGCAGAGCTTCTGCAGGTGCATCCGAGCTTTTTGAGATGTATACAGCTGATCTGTTTGATGCTGCCTCATGTCTGAAAGAAAAGGGTTATACTATCGCTGCTGCGGATAAATCCGATCGTTCAACCCCTTTATTTGATGTTTCATTGCAAGTTCCGCTTCTGCTCATTGTCGGCGGCGAAAAGCGAGGGATCACAAAACCATTGCTCGACATCTCCGATGTGATTGTTGAGCTGCCTTATGGACGACGCTTCCCTGCTGCCCTTTCCGCCGCTTCGGCAGCATCGATTCTGGCTTATGAAATTTTTAGAAATAACTATGAGAGGACTTAAAATGCTGGTTTCATATAACGCTTCCTATCGAAATGAATTCCTTGAGATGAATAAAAATTTTTACAATTCCGACGCGGTACTTCATTCGATTCCAGAGGCACATATGATTAAGACTGCAGATTTATTGGAAAAGGGTACGCCCTTTGCAGAAGCATATATGATCAAGAAAGATGATATTATTGCTGGCTTTGTACTGCTTGCCATTACATATTCCAACGAAGCAGGCGGAGAGGTCGTTTGGATTGATGAGCTTTATATTAAACCCGAATACCGCGGAAAAGGGCTTGGTGGTGATGCGGTACGTGAGCTGACCAAGCTTTACAAGAATGCGGCGCGTTTCAGACTTGAGATTTCACCGGACAATGAATCTGTAAAGCGGCTGTACGGTCGGTGTGGATTTGAGAATTTAGAATATACACAGATGTACATTAAACATTAATATTTAAATGGGGCTGTTGCAAATGAAAAATTTGCAACAGCCCAGCCACAAAATTTTCGATTTTGTGGCGTATATTGATTGGCTTCAGGGCAAAAAATGCCCTGAAATGGCGGTCTATGACCGGCAAAATCAATATCAGGGGGCTGACGCATTGCAAATGCGACAGCCCTATTCTTCTTTATCGTTCTTCTCTATAGTAGTTGATGCCGCAGTTCGCAGGCTGTGCGCCTTCACGTTTTCCGCGAATTGATGTAAAGATCAGAATGATCGCAGTGAGCAGGAACGGAAGCATAACATAAATTGCGCTGGGAATCTCAGCAAGGAAGCTGAGTGCCGGAAATGCGCTTGCAAATTCATTTGCACGAATCTGGAACGCCGAGAACGCGCCGAATACCAGCGAGCCGAGAATAGCTTTTGCCGGCGACCAGCTTGCGAAGATGACCAGCGCCACCGAAATCCAGCCTTGACCGTTTATACAGCCGTTATCCCATCCGCCGTAGCTGTTGATGATAGCAATATAGGCTCCGCCGATACCGCAGACACCACCGCCAAGGAGTATGTTCATATACTTTACACGGTTGACATTGATGCCTGATGCATCTGCTGCAGCAGCATTTTCACCCACAGCACGCATGTTAAGACCGGCTCTGGTGAATCGGATGTAAATCCATGCCAGGATCGCAATAACAACGGCGAGATAGACAAGAGGATTGTGGGAGAAGAGGATTTTTCCTACTACTGGGATATCTCCGAGTAAAGGTAGAGGCTCTTCTGCTAATTTTGCCATAAAATCTACGGACATACTGGGTTTTCCACCCTCGTTATTGATCATTTGCTGTCCGAAGAAGATGGAAAGACCGGATCCGAATATTGTCAGTGTCAAGCCTGTAACATTCTGATTTGCCTGAAGTGTAACTGTCAGGAATGCAAATATCAGCGCACCGAACATTGCCATGAGCATAGAGGCAATCACAGCAATAATGACACTGTTGGTTTTGTAGCCGGCGTAGAAACCGGCAAAAGCTCCCATATACATGAGACCCTCGACACCAAGGTTGAGGCTTCCCGACTTTTCGGTGATAATCTCACCGGTAGTACCGAGAAGCAGCGGGGTGCCTGCTTTGATTGCAGCAAAGAGGAAGTTTATGATGGTATTCATTTTGCTGCCTCCTTTGTTTCTTCATGCTCGCTCTTGGAAATGACAATCTTGTAACGAATGAAGAAGTCAAGACCAAGAATGAAAAAGAGAATGATTCCCTGCAATACATCTGCAACCGACGAGGAAAGTCCAAAGGTACTTTCCGCGACTCCGGAACCTTTGTCGAGAATACCAAAGAAGGTTGAGACAAGGAGAATGCCAAACGGATTAAGCTTTGCGAGCCAAGCGACAATGATTGCAGTGAAGCCGACGCCGCTGGCAATACCCATTGTGAGCGTATGGCTTGTTGCATCACCTGTAACCTGAAGCATACCGGCAAGTCCGCAGACTGCGGCAGAGATAAACATGGTGCGAAGAATAATTCCCTTCACATTCATGCCTGCATAACGGGCGGTATTGTGGCTGTCACCTACAACCGCTATTTCGTAACCTTGCTTTGTGTAGCTGAGGTAGATAAACATGATAACAACAAGGATGATACAAATAACCCATGTGATATCGATGCCAAAGAGCTTATCAAGCCATGCACTTTCAGGATGCTTAGCAATCTTTAAAAATCCGCCGGCAGCGGGATCACGCCAGGGACCGTCACGAAGATACTGAACGATGTATAGTGCGATGTAATTGAGCATCAGTGTCAAGAGTGTTTCGTTAGTATCGAAGCGACACTTGAAATATGCAGGAATCAAGCCCCAGATACCGCCTCCGACAAAGCCTGCAAGCATCATAACAATGACCAGCAGGAAATGCGGCATATCACCCCAATAGAGTGCAAAATAGGTCGCGCAGATTGCGCCCATAATAAACTGTCCCTCGGCACCAATGTTCCAGAATTTCATCTTAAATGCGACTGCAACGCCGAGTGTTGTGAGCAGCAGCGGCATGATGATCTTAATTAGTGCAACAAATGCCAGCTTGGAGCGGAAGCATCCGGAAATCAGCGTAGCATAAAAGCTGAAAGGATTGTGACCTATACAAAGTATGAAGATACCTCCTGCAACCAGTGCAAGGACAATTGCGAGAATGTAAAGAAGAGCGGTCTGCTTGAAAGGAAGCTCTGCTCGTTTTACGACATGAAAACGATTTTCTCCGCCCAGCTTGAGGGGTTTATTCATGAGCTTCACCTTCCTTTACTGCGGCAGTCATCAGCAGACCAAGCTGCTCCTTTGTTACATTTTTAGCATCGACAATGCCTGTGATCTCTCCGTGGCAGAGCACCATGATTCTATCGCAAAGCTCCAGCATAACATCGAGATCCTCTCCGATGAAGAGAACGCCGACTCCCTTTTTCTTCTGGATATTGATATTATCGTAAATTGTGTAGGATGAGTTAATATCAAGTCCACGAACCGCATATGCAGTGATGAGAACCTTAGGTGCAGATTCGATCTCTCTGCCCAGAAGCACCTTCTGTACGTTACCGCCAGACAATCTGCGCACCGGAATATTGATTCCGGGAGTCGCAATCTCAAGATCTTTAACAATACGCTCGGCAACTTCAGCCGCAGATTTGCGGTCAACAAAGGGGGTACTGCTGTCACGATAGCTCTTAAGGAGCATATTATCGGTAATATTCATTGAAGCGGCAAGTCCCATACCAAGTCGGTCCTCGGGAATAAAGCTCATGGCGATGCCAAGCTTGATAATATCGCGGGGGGATTTTCCCTCAATGTTTTCTTTTTTGTAAAGAATTGAACCCTGTCGGATCTTTTGAAGACCGGTAATTGCTTCACAGAGCTCCTTCTGTCCGCTTCCCGCAACGCCTGCGACACCAAGTATTTCGCCTTCATACAGCTCAAATGAGATGTCTTTGATCACATCGACATTATCGTCATTTGCAATCGAAAGATGGGTAACTGTCAAAAGAACCTCTCCACGATCCGGTTCCGGACGGTCGATAGAAAGCTCTACAGAGTGGCCGACCATTAATTCGGTAAGTTCTTTTGCGGTTGTTTCTGCTGTTTTTACAGTCGCAACGCTCTCGCCCTTGCGAAGAATGGTTACACGGTCCGATATCTCAAGAACCTCGTTGAGTTTGTGCGTGATGATAATAATCGCACATCCTGCTTCTTTCATGTTGCGCATGATGGAAAAGAGCTTCTGCGTTTCCTGAGGTGTCAGAACTGCTGTCGGTTCATCGAGAATAAGAATATTGGCACCGTAATAGAGCACCTTGATAATTTCTACCGTCTGCTTTTCACTGACCGACATAGAATAAACAGGCTTATGCGGATCAATTTCAAGTCCTGTTTTTTCACAAAGCTCCGTTATTTTATCAAAGCGCTTGCCTGAAAGAAAAAAGCCTTCCTTCTTTGAGCCGATATAAATATTATCGGCAGCGGAAAGCACGTCTACGAGTTTAAAATGCTGATGAATCATTCCGATTCCGAGTTTTTTTGCGTCTTCGGGGGAATTGATGAATACCTCTTTACCGTTTACATAGATCGATCCGCTGTCGGGACGATAAATACCGGACAGCATATTCATAAGGGTTGTCTTACCGGAACCGTTTTCGCCAAGCAGGGCGAGAATCTCACCCTGCTTAACGGAAAGGTCAATATTATGATTGGCAACAACGCTGCCAAAGGTTTTGGTGATACCCTTAAGCTCGATCGCAAATTCAGTTTTATTCTGTTGCATCTCCACTTAATTCACCTAATCAATAGAGTTATGCTGCTACTACGTTGCTGTAATACCAGTTGATTGCACCAGTGATGGTAGCGTCGTCAAGGCATGCGCCGCCGGCTTCAACGATGGTATTGCCAGCGTTGTCCATCATAGCCTCGTCAACTACAGATACAGTTGTACCATCAACCTTTATCTGCTTGCCGTCAAATACTGCAAACTCACCGTCGACGATCAGCTTCTTAACAGCTTCGATGATGGTCTGAGTGTTCTCTGCGCAGTTAGCAGTCAGAGGAGAAATATCTACAAAGCCTTCCTTGAGGCCGCCGAAGTAGTTGCCGAATTCAGCCCACTTACCGTCCATTGCAGCTTCAACAGCGGAAGTGTAGTATACGCCCCAGTTCCAGATAGGAGCGGTGAGGTGTGCGTTGGGAGCGGAAGAGGTCATATCAGAGTTATAACCGCAGCCCCACACGCCTGCATTTTCAGCTGCAAGCTGGGGAGCAGTGGTATCGCAGTGCTGACCGATAACGTCGCAGCCCAGATCGATGAGAGCCTGTGCAACTTCGCCTTCCTTGGAAAGGTCGAACCAGGAATCAGTGGTCTTTACATATACAGTAGCATCGGGATTAACAGCAGCAACGCCCTTAGCAAAAGCGTCGAGACCGCCGGTAACTTCTGCATTGTCGGTACCCCAAGCTGCTACATAACCGATCTTATTCGACTGAGTCTTGAGACCCGCAGCGATACCGGAGAGGTATCTTGCCTGGTAGATGCGTCCGAAATAGTTGTTGAAGTTAGTGTCGTTGCTCATGTAGCCTGTGCCATGGGAGAAGATAACATCAGGATACTGCTCAGCAAGTTCTGCCATGGTTTCCATGTAGCCCCAGCTTGTACCGAAGATGATGTTGCAGCCTTCTTCGATGCACTCTTCGATTGCAGTCTTGGTAGCGGCAGCATCGCCGTCGTTGATGTTGATCTTTCTTACAATCTGGCTGTCAGCAAGACCGATATTCTTCTGCATATCAACGATACCCTGATCGTGTGCGAAAGAATAACCGGAGCCGTCAGCGGGATCTCCAATGTGAATGACACCAACCTTAAAGTTGGAGTCTGCGCTCGAGCAGGATGTGAAAACACCCATGCTGAGGATTGTGGTGAGAACAAGTAGGATGGATAATAACTTCTTCATGATTTCCTCCGTTTTTGCCTTTCGGCTTCTTTTACATTATTAACGAAGCATTTCCGCTTTATTAATATTAGTTATTATTATATCTCATTATCTTTTCTTTTTCAAGAGAATTCAACAAATTTCTCCATACAATCTACATTTTGTATAAAAATACATGTATATTTCTGTACATTTCAACCTGCTTGCATAAAAGGGGCTGTTGCAAATGAAAAATTTATAACAGCCAAGCCACAAAATCGAAAAATTAGGGGCGTTTATTGATTGTTTTTAGGGCATGTAATGCCCTAAAATGACGGTCTTTGACCGGCAAATCAATATCCAAGGGCTGACGCATGGTAAATGCGACAGCCCTATAATTACCGGTATATGTGCGAATATATCATTCAACAGTAACGGATTTAGCAAGATTTCTCGGCTTATCGATGTCACAGCCCATGATATCAGCGGTATTATAAGCCAGAATCTGGCATATAACCGCAACAAGAGAAGGCATGAATAAGCTTTCTGCTTCCGGAAGTTCAATTACCTGATCGGCGTAGCTGTCACTTTCATCATACCAGCCTTTACGGGTAATGAGCAAAACAAATGCACCTCGGCACTTTACTTCTTTGATATTGCTGACCATCTTATCGAATACATCACGCTGAGTGGCGATTGCGATAACAGGTGTTCCGGTGGATACCAGGGAAATCGTGCCGTGCTTCAGTTCGCCTGCTGCATATGCCTCACTGTGAATGTACGAAATCTCTTTCAGCTTCAGTGAGCCTTCATGTGCGACACAGTAATCGAGACCTCGTCCAATGAAAAATACGTGCGCATTGGCTGAGATATGCTCTGCCAGTTCTCTGCTCGTCTCATAAAGAGGAAGAATGTTCTCGACCTGAGAAGGAAGACTGGTAAGGTCGTTTAAAAGCTGTGCTATTCGCTCGGGGGGAAGCGTCCTCTTTATCTGAGCAAAATATATGGCAAGAAGCTCCATCATGGCGACCTGAGCTGAATAAGCCTTTGTCGTAGCAACTGCGATTTCAGGACCGGCATGCGTGAAGAGCGAAATATCAGCCTCTCGAGCTATGGAAGAACCGACCACATTGACAATTGCGACAGTGAGCGCGCCGCGTTCTTTCGCCAGACGGAGTGCTGCCAGTGTATCAGCAGTTTCGCCTGACTGTGAAATCAGAAGCACAAGCTCATTCTTTTTGATGATAGGATCGCGATAGCGGAATTCGGATGCAATCTCATAATCGACAGGAATACCTGCAAGACGCTCAATCAGCGTTTTTCCGATGATACCAGTATGCAGAGCACTTCCGCATGCAACGATATGGATTGTCTCGATTCTTTCTGCTATTTCCGCTGTCAATCCCTCATCCGAAAAGTTAACTTTACCGTTGTTAATTCTCGGCGAGATTGTGGCTTTGAGTGCTGATGGCTGTTCAAAGATTTCTTTCAGCATGAAGTGAGGAAATCCGCTCTTCTCGGCATCACCCACATTCCATTCCACATGCTCAATTTCGCGATTAATCGGATTTCTGTGCCGATCAACAATGTGAATGGAATCGCGTTTAACCTCCGCGATTTCGCCTTCATTCAGAACGATATACCTGCGAGTCCACTTTAAAATGGCGGGGATATCAGATGCAATGAAATTTTCTCCCTCTCCGACGCCGAGAATCAAGGGACTGTCCTTTTTAACCGCGTAGAGTGTATAAGGATGATCGGAGAAAATAACAGCAAATGCATACGAGCCTGTAAGCATCTCCATGGCACGAAGAAGTGTATCTTTGGGATTTCCGTCATAGAGAGCGGCAATGAGATTGACAGCACATTCGGTGTCGGTTTCCGACTTAAATGTGATACCCTTCTCGGTGAGCTCACGTTTCAGCTTAATGTAATTTTCAATAATTCCGTTATGTACAAGCGTAACCTTACCGTCACAGCTTGTATGAGGATGCGAATTTCTGTCAGAAGGTTCACCATGAGTTGCCCAGCGTGTATGACCTATGCCGCAAACTGCGTCTGCATAACCGTCGCCCACCTTTTCTGCGAGCACATCGATACGGCCCTTGGTTTTGATGCATTTCACTTTACCTGCATCCGCAAGGGCGATGCCTGATGAGTCATAACCTCTGTATTCCAGCTTACGAAGTCCTTCAATCAGAATTTCATCCGCTCTGTTGTTTCCAATATATCCTACGATTCCGCACATAATATGTTCTCCTTTTCGTTCCGGGAAACATATATGGAATTGTCAGATTCGGGGACATTATCCGAAATGCTCACCCGGTAGTTGTTGTATTTAATCATTAACTGCGCCTCTGTTGCGGAATCACTTCCGTTTTTGCTCGCAGTCTTTCGACCTCTATTATTTTAAAGACCGTGGGGCATCCGCCGAATTATCGATACTCCCCATCCTCGTCATCCGCCGAATATCGACGGATCAGGCGCTATGATATCTTATGATTGGTGCGATCACTCCTTTCGAATTCTGATTCAAACGATCCTCCTTTCTCTGGTATGATATCATTATTATATGCTATATTTTCAAACCGGTCAATCCCATTTATTATAATAATTTGTAAATATCTTGACACAGAGATTTATGATATGATACAATAAAATCAATACAAGCCCTTTGCCTGAAATTTTGAGTTGGGCAAAGGATTTTTTATGAGGTCAGTATGAAAAGAAGAATTGATATAAAACACATTGCTTCGCTTGCGAAACTCAGTTTCGATGATCAAGAAACAGCAATTCTTGAAAAGAATTTTGAATCAATTTTAGATTTTGCGGGTGAGCTGCCGATACTCGTCGATGCCGATGATATGTCTGATGTATTGGAGCTTGACAAACTGCGCGACGATCATATATCCGCAGGAATATCCGTTGATATATTACTGAAGCAGGCTCCATCTTCGTTAAATGGATTTATATCTGTGCCGAAAGTAATTGAAAACTGAGGTGACAAGATGGATTTGACATTATTATCGGTTATTGAGCTCAGCGAAGCTTTAAAAAAACATGAGATAACCTCAATTGAAATTGCAGAAGCATATTTACAGCGCATCGCAAAAAAGGATGGCGAGATTGGAGCATATATAACTGTTTGTAATCAAGGCACACTTGAAGCTTCAAAAAACGCTGACACTTCCCTGTCCGATATTGCCGGCATACCGGTAGCCGTTAAGGATAATATCTGCACCAAGGGGATCACTACAACTTGTGCTTCAAAAATGCTTTACGGATATGTTCCGCCATATGATGCAAGTGTTATTGAAAAACTGAAATCTGCGGGATCATTTGTGCTCGGTAAATTAAATATGGACGAATTCGGTATGGGATCATCTACTGAAAATTCTGCATTGAAGCTTACAAGGAATCCATATGACTACGATAGGGTGCCGGGAGGAAGCTCGGGGGGAGCAGCGGCTGCTGTTGCAGCTTATGAAGCCCCTTTTGCGATTGCATCAGACACGGGCGGATCGATCAGACAGCCTGCCGCCTTCTGCGGGGTGGTCGGTATGAAGCCCACATATGGAAGTGTTTCAAGATATGGACTTGTGGCATTCGCTTCATCCTTAGATCAGATCGGACCGATTACAAGAACAGTTCGCGATAACAGGTTGATTTTTAATATCATTTGCGGAAAGGATGCGAGAGATTCCACGACTGCTGAGAGTGTGTACGAGAGAGATGCAATAGATATTAGCAGTCTGAGGATTGCAGTTTTATCTGAATTGATGGATTCCGCGTCCGCTGATGTGAAAGAAAAAATTATTAAAGCTGCTTCTAAGCTGGAGCGATTGGGAGCTCAAATTGATATTCTTTCGTTACCTGAGATAAAAAGTGCGCTTTCAGCTTATTATATCATTTCAAGTGCAGAAGCATCCTCCAATCTGGCACGTTACGATGGCGTTCGGTACGGCTATCGCGTAAAAAACTTCGATGACATTGATGATATGATGATTCAATCACGGAGTGAAGGCTTTGGTGAAGAAGTTAAACGCCGCATTATGCTTGGAACATTTGCACTTAGTACAGGCTATCACGATGCTTATTATAAACGGGCAAAGCACGTCCAACGTGCGGTTATTAATGCATTTGATCGCATTTTTAAAAGTTATGATTTGATTTTGGCACCAACGACTCCCGGCGTTGCTTTTCGCTTCGGTGAAATGAAGAATGATCCTACTGCAATGTACCGCCAGGATATCTGCACGGTACCTGCCAGCATTGCAGGCCTTCCTGCGCTTTCGCTGCCTGTCGGAAAAAATGCCGCAGGACTTCCGATCGGTGCGCAGTTGATTGGCGCTGCATTCTCTGAGAACCTGATATATTCGGTCGCGGAACTGCTGGAAAGGGAGGTGAAATACTGTGGTTTATGATGTATACGAAATGGTGATTGGACTTGAAGTGCATGTGGAGTTAAAAACCGAAACAAAGATCTTTTGTTCCTGTTCAACTGCATTCGGTGCAGAACCAAATACACAGTGCTGCCCTGTTTGCATGGGGCTCCCCGGAGCGCTTCCAACACTGAACAAAAAGGCTGTAGAATATGCAATTAAAGCAGGGCTTGCTCTGAATTGCGATATCAACCGTTATACAAGAATGGATCGAAAGAACTATTTTTATCCGGATTTACCAAAAGCTTATCAGATTTCACAGTATGATTTACCGCTCTGTAAGAATGGGTACGTGGAGATTGAGTCCTCCGGCAAAAGGAAAAAGATCGGCATTACGAGAATTCATCTTGAGGAGGATGCGGGAAAGCTGATTCATGACGCCGATGCGGGTACATTGATTGACTGCAATCGTTGTGGTGTGCCGCTGATTGAGATTGTATCTGAACCGGATATTCGCTCGGCGGAAGAGGCGGTTACCTATGTAAAATCACTGCGATCTATATTGCTCTATACCGGTGTTTCGGATGTAAAAATGCAGGAAGGTTCGCTTCGGTGCGATGTGAATTTGTCGGTCAGACGTCGGGGAGATTCAATGCTTGGAAACCGATGTGAGCTTAAAAACATCAATTCCTTTCGTTTTATTGCGGAAGCAATCGAATACGAATTTCGCAGGCAGGTCGATGCAGTTGAGCGCGGAGAGTTAATTGTTATTGAAACCCGACGGTTTGATCAGAATGACGGAAAAACCTACGCAATGCGTCCAAAGGAAGATGCGGGTGAATACCGATTCTTTCCCGAACCGGACATACCTGCTTTTCTGATAAGTGACGATTATATTTCAAAAATTGCAGTCGAACTTCCGATGCTGCCCGATGCAAAAAAAGAAATGCTTATGGTGAAATATGGGCTGACCAAATACGATGCTGAGCTGCTGACAGAAAATCCTTCACGCTGTGAATATTATGAATTTGCAGCAAGTAAAACAAATTATCCGAAAATTCTTGCAAATATAATGATATCTGAGCTTACTGAGTGCGCCTGCCTGCCGGATGCAGAAATGTTAGCACAGATATGCAATTTTAGCGGTGAAGAGAGGATCAACAGTAATACGGCCAAAAAGCTGCTTACTTCCCTGCTGAATGGTGATAAGAGAACCCCGGAGGATATTATTAGAGAAGAAAATCTTGAACAGATCAGTTCTGTCGAGGCTTTGATGCCGTTTGTTGAAGAGGCAATTGCAGGTAATCAAAAATCTGTAAATGATTATAAAGCCGGAAAAAGTGCTGCTCTGAAGGCGATTGTGGGATCGGTGATGCGCAGCACCTCCGGACGTGCAAATGCTGTTAAAGTAAGTGAGATACTGGCTGATGTTCTAAAATAAAATTTGAGGATGACTGCATATTACTGCTGTCATCCTCATTCCTTATTCGGTTAACATAACTGCACTGAGCGGTGGGATTGTAATGCGGGCAGTTCCTGTCAAGTGAATCGGTTCTGCAATGGGCGATGTATAAAGTTTTGCACTTTTATCACCAAGCTGCACGGTGCATGTCTGCTCAGTTTCATCGAAATTTGTGAAAATCTGTGCGATGCTCTGGTCATTGGCTTGCCAACGGCTGGTGAGAATTATTTTTGTTGTATAATCTCTGCCGTTGACCAGTCTAAATGTGATCGTCGAGCATTCACAGATTGGAATAGGCTTGAGCATCTGTCCCTCAAGAAGATATTTTTTAAAATCACTCCTTCTCCAACGGTTCGTATTTCTGAGAAGGGTTAAAATATTCTCCTGATCTGGCAGCAGCTTATCTGAGCGCTGCATTCCCCAGTTGAACATAATTTTTCCTTCGGGATTGATCACAGCGGTGAGCATATCGCCGGCGGTGAAGGAATAAGCAATACGGAAGTTCAGATTCAGCGGATCCTGTTCATGATCAAATGCCATGGTTGCACAGACCTGATTTCCCATGAAGTTGTTGACATAGGAATGGTACAGGTAGGCATATAACGGAACAGGTCGACCGATAACAAAGTTTAGATTATAACGGTTATCACTGAAGAGAAGCTGGGGGATAAAAGCTTCGCCTGCTGCACTTTCACAGCCAAAAAGCATATTTTTTCCTTGCTCTTTCGCTTTATCCGCAAATTCCGACAGAAGGGCTTTTACCTCATCTACCTGCCATTTTCCCGGGACGGGAGCATGACCGTGATTGCGGCTGTAGCACATGGTAGAAAGACCGCCATGATTTTGGTCAAGAATCTGCACATAATCGATATCACCGCTTGCCATGCCTTCAACTTCTTTACCAAGTGTCTGGTGGGCATATTCAGTTGCGGGGCAGATATCATATCCATATCGGATACCTCGGCAGATGTGCGACATTTCAACATTTCCCTTTGGGGATGCACACATATATCTTTCCAAACCTTCGTGGGCGTACAGTCCGCCGCGCATATAGAAGGTCAATCCGCTGTGGTCGGTATAGCCAAGTCCACTGCAGTAGACACCGAGCAGATGATTCTTTTCATGGAGAAGGTCGGCAAATTCACGGAGCGATTCTGCACCGCCGTAGGGAGGCCACACATAGGGGGGAGCCCAAGGAGCTGTACCTTCCCAATGCATGAGAAGCGCCATGATACGGCTGTCTGTTGCATTGGAATAATGATCGATATGCGGCATGGCATTCTTATATGGAAATAATGCGTTCGGTGACATGACATCGGTATCATGTCTGCCGCGTACGGGATAGGTTACAATGATCGGAGAATCTGCATACCACTCAGGCAGTACCTTGTTCTCGCTGATTTTGATAAGATCTGAGGCGTGATTTTCCTCGAACCAATCGCGGTAGATATCAGCGGCATCCTGCCATTCTCCCGAAAAAGCTGCAAGTACCATTTTATATGGCATGGAATAATCACAGCCAAAATCAGAACCTGTGTAGGCGCGGAAGTGCAGTTTGATATCACTGTCATAGCGGAAGCACTCACAAACTTTCAGTGTACCTGTATTATCGTGTGCGGCAAGATATAATCCGTTAGTACCGTTGTAATACGCCATCAGTTGTCCTTCGACGATTCCGGGATAAAATCCGGAGGTACCGCGAGAGGGATAGGACGGTTCTATATACGAGAAGGGAGACCGCTCTCTGTATTCGAGATTCTCGATAATAACACCCTCATTGAACGGCCAGAGCAGCTTATAATCACCGCCTGCACCTGTCAGATTGTTGGGTACAAGAATCTGCGGAAAATCAATATACTCAATGACGAGATCGGAATGATTTTCAAGGGCAATTCCGAATTGCACCTGAGGTGAATCTTCACTTGCTTCAATAGTGACGGTTATGGTAAGATCTTTCTCCTGAAATCCGCTGTAGTGAATAACATTGCCGTCAATCTGTGCAGTCTCTGCTGTATTGGCATCGATGAGCTGAGCATTTCCATCTTGATCAAGCAATCGGATTGAAAAAAGCGGAAGCTTATGCTCAGATGTAAGCTCAACTCCATTTTGGCTGAAGCTGATCAGACTTCGCTCGTTCAGCTTTAACGAATAGAATTGGTTTTCATAAGATAACATGGCGTATCTCCTTCAGCGAATAAAATTGGTACGCACCTTTCCAAGGTTGTCAGGATGATCAATTCCCGCACTCTTACCCGCTTCTATGCACTTCAGCATCCATGCCATGTTAAGCCCCAATACCTTCATGGTGTGAAGTCCTTCAAGATCCTGCTTTACCTCTTCGGGGGTATTACCGTGAACCTGATTCCAGTAGGTGGAGGAGACAATAGGCATGTTATTGATGGTGAAGAATTTGTTGATCTGATCAAAAGCGGCAGAAGCTCCTCCGCGGCGGCAGCTCACAACAGCGGCTCCGGGTTTAAAAGCAAAATTTGCGGCACCGGCATAAAAACAGCGTCCCAGAGCGGCAGTGATTGCTCCCGATGCAGCGGCATAATGAACTGGCGTACCAAAGATGAATCCATCAGCGTCTGCGGCGGCATCGATAATATCGTTCACACAATCGTTATCGAAAACGCATGCGCCAAGTTGATTTTTATGGCACAGACCGCATCCGTGGCAGCTGTCGATCGGTTTAATGCCGAGATTGATGATTTCTGTTTCAATTTCCCGGCTCTCAATTGCGTCGGCAACCTCGCGAAGTGCCGTATATGTACAGCCAAATTCATGAGGGCTGCCGTTGATGAGTAATACTTTCATTTCGGTTCTGACTCCTTATCATTTTTATATTTTATAATATATAACGATAACCGGCGTACACAGCATAACTTATATATAGCAATCCAGATTCGATTTAATTACAATTTCCGGCTTGATAAGCTTTTCTGTTACATTGCGGTTTGCGTCATATGTAAAGAAACCGACCATTGTATCAACAGCGGTAACCGCGCTCTGATATTGATTCTGATAGATTGTCATATCAAGGCTGCCGTCACGGATACAATCAGCGATTTCATCAAAAATATCGACTCCAACCACCGAAATACGTTTGGCAATATTCATTTCGGTCAGGCATTTGCATACTGCAGGAGCCGCATAATTGGTAAGAAAAATCGCATCAATATCGGGATCACGAAGCAACAGTTCTCGTGTCAGATTATATGACATTTCGTTTTGATCCTGATTTTCATACACACCGACGCAGGTAATGCCAGTATTGCTCAGGCTTTTTAAGAATCCCTTTGTGTTTCTGATATGAATCGGTGCATTTTTAAATCCCGTTATTACGACTGCACGATTTCGATTCATCATTTGAAAATATTGAGCGGCAATTTTTCCGGATATTTCTGCATTATAAGTAACAACAGCCGCATATTTCAGATAATCAGTAGATGTGACAAGTGATACAACAGGAATATCCTTTTGATTGATTTTTTCAATAAATTCGAATACCTGCGGATCATCAACCTCATTACCTGATTCAATAATGATGCCGTCAAGATCGTCAAGATTTTCATACAGAAAGCTGCTCAATTCACTGTAGGAGGTTTGCTGATTATAATAACAGATTCTGCATTCAATATTTTGTTCTTTGTATTCATTAAATCGGTCGGTTATACCTCTGTATAACTGTGACTGAATCACCGCTGGCCAAGCTGGAAGAAGTACACCGATCACGATTGTTCTTCGCGCAAGTGCGCTGGCTGCACGATTGGGATGATAGTTCAGTTCCTTGGCAATTTCTTTAATGCGATTCCTCGTTTCCTCACGCATTCTTCCTTTTCCGGACAATGCGTTGCAGACTGCCGCGGTGGAAACGCCGGCAGCACTTGCTACGTCGGTTATTGTAATGACTTTTTTTATTGCTCTCACTGCTTTCTTTGTATGATAAATCGTTTTATACTGTGCTGATTATATCATTTCCTTTTGATTCTGTCAAGAGTTAGAGCATAAATCATTTAGGGGATGCTGCTCTTTTGGACAACATCCCCTCATTCATGATACATGATTATTTAATAATCAGTGTGTAATCGTTGCCGAAAAGCTCGCCGTTATAGGAGAAGCGGAAATGATAAGCTCCTTTCTCCGTCAGCTTAAAGGTGATCTCGTTGGTATCAAGATAATCATATGCTCCAAGAGTAATCTCGAAGCCGGTTTCAGGGGCAACGAGTTTAATCTGACCGTCTTTCCAAGATGCGTATGCAGAGTTGGTAATATCAAGTGAGATCTCCACTTTATCCTTCATTGTAATGGTTGTTCCGTCGGGTTTGTAACTTCCGTCAACACGAAGATCGGATACATAACCATTGACGTACTTTCTGGGATAAAGACCGTTTTCGGTCGAAGCACCGCCGACTGCCTGATCGAACACCTCTTCGACAGACTTGCCTATTGCTTCATTCGTCAGTGCGACAGTATATCCGCTGTCAAGAGCTTTTTCCAATTCATCTTTAATTTCGTAGTACATACCGCGAATAGTATTGGGGTGCTCTTCTCGGTCAACCGAGATAAAGTAATCGGGCGCTTTCATATCACCGATATTCGCAAATTTTTCTGCGTATTCACGAATAACAGCAGTTACGGGGCGGTCACTTCCATCGGGATTGAGAATACCGTAGTCAGAATTTTCGCCGACACGATAACCGGGTGTGTAGTACCAGCAGTATGTGGCTGCAGTATAGCCTTCAAGACACATCTCATAAATCTCGCGGTAGAATTCAGCCTGATAGCCTAAGCTTTTTTCACTCTGATAGATATTGCTGCCGCTCCAGACATGCATGCCGAATTCCTTCCAGACAACGGCGCTGTCGGGCAGAGCCAATCTGGCATAAAGGTTGGCAAAGACACCCTGACGGATATTATCCGCCCAGATATTGAGCGCATATGCTTCAGGCGACATAAAATCAAGAGATGTTGCGAGTGAGTGGAAATCGTAGTGATACTGTGCGGGATCGGAATCAGCACTGCCTGCGGTCTGCATGCGGAAGCTGACAAGCTGATTGGGCGCCAGCGACTTGATGTGATCCGCACAATAACGGAAGCGAGCTGCTACCGCATCATCAATAAAGCGGCGGTATGCTGCTACGATGGCGGTATATTTTGAACCTGCGCTTTCTTTGAGCATGTCATCGGTAACGCCGATAACCTCGCCGTTTGCTCTGGGAGCTTTTACGCCCCAAGATTCTTCAGCAGCTTCAATGGAGCCGTACTGTACCTTGATCCATTCTCTCCAGTCATCATCCAGATCCTTACGGAGCTGTCCGCCTGCTGTAAAGGAGCCGCCTTCGTATGTGCCGATGGTGGATTCCCATGCGATATCGTATGCGACAATATTATCGTTTTCCTGGAAGTGGAGCTTGGTTATCAGCGCTTCCACATCCGCTTCATTATAGTTGAAAGGATATGCGTTTGGTCTGATGGAAAGGTCAACAAGAATACCGAGTTCTTCGCACATCTGTACCAGATGAAGCATGTTATTGCTGTCTTTCACTGTCTGTGCATAATAGAAGACTGAGACTGCATTAAATCCGATGTCCTTGATATGAAGCAGGTCATTATAAAACACCTCGGGGTCATAGCTTGCAGCCGATACATAGTGCTCAAACAGTTGACCGGCTTCGTTTGCCATACCCGATGAAGGCATATAGTTGATACCGAAGAGATTGATCCTCTCGCCGTCACGCATGTAACTGCCGTTTTCGGTATATACAAACTTGCGCTCCGATTCGGGCTTGGATTCCCAGAAATCGACTTCATGCTCAATTCGGTCGATAACCTCACCGTTTAATAAGAGCTCTGTAACAGCGCGGTCGGGCTGCTCGATTGGTGTGTATATATCCTGAACCTGAAGAAGTGATATTTCATCATGAGTCTGCACAGACTCAGCACTATCAAGAGCTGCGGAGACTTCCGTTAGAATCTTATCGCCTTGATAGAGTGTAACTTTAACTTCGGTACCGGCTGTTTCTTTTGCGGCTGTGATAGCGCCATAGCTAATTTCCTGGGTATCCGATGTAATATAGATGAATTCGTCTGTTCCGCCTTCTACAAGAACGGCATCACGGAGCATAAATTCCGCCGTTTCGGTGATCGCTTTGATTGCATCTGCGTTGTAGAACGAAGCATCATTGACACCGTAGGATGCAAGCATAGCACCGCGGTGCTGTTCACTGAAGTCTCCCATAGACTCGAAAACATACATCCATGCGGCATATCCGGAATGGAGTCCCTTGGCATCCTTTACCTCAAGAATCGGAATAAAACGATTCTTGCGCATATTGGTAAAGCCGACGCCCTGTCTGCCGGGAGCGACCGAGAAAATTTCATCGCCTATTACAAAGTCGGCATCAGAAACAACAACCTGATTGGCATGTGCAGAAACATCAGCCGCATTTGTGATCTGATAGAGCTTATACTGCGGTGACATACCGTCAATGACAGGCTGTGCATCTGTGCTGAGAGACGAGAATTTCATGGTAACGACATCGTCAATCCACATGGTATGTGCGCCCAGCTCGATAGCAGGCTGGCCCGATCTTGCAAGACCGAAACTGATTCGCTGCAGGTTGTCAATGGCAACCTTATCGCCCGATCCGCCTCTGCCGTTTCCGTCCCAATATACGAAATCGGATGCTGTCAAAACAATATATTTCCATTCATTTTTTAACTCCGGAGTTGCATACCATCTGGAGCCGTCTTTTTCCTGAACTTCAACATAGACAGAATCGGTACGGTCAGAGCCTTTACCCCAGAATGCGATCGAATTATTACCGGCAGGGATGCTGATATTATAACCGAAAATATCCCAGCTCGTCAGCTCTTCGATTTCAAGCTTAATCGCAGGTGTATCGGAATTATCCCTGCCGTCATCCTCAAATGTGATAATCTGATCTGCAGCAGAATTATTGGTGCTGCGCTTGAATTTTTTGATAATACTGTCATTGGTTGTATCAATCAGAAGATCTGCAGAAACAGTGTTGGCAAGTCCCGACATATAGTCATCGCGCAGAAGCCATGTGTCATTGAGATTGTAGAGTACATTTTCAAAGGTCGGTCCGCCGAGAGTAATGATTTTTCCGCCTTCTTGCATATATTTGTCAACTGCGGTAAGCGTTCCGATAGGTACATTTCGTGCGTTGCAGACAATTACAAGATCGGTTTCATCGACATCGTAGATCTTTTTTGGATCATCATCCCAGCCTGCGGTTTTTATCTTGCCTGTAAGTCGGCTGACCGATTCAATCAGTGCACCTGTATAATCGGCACCATTGTTGGGGACAACGATTGTGACACGCTTCGATGTGTCCCGTTCACCGGTAATGTTGAGTGACATCATCACAGATACCTCCGTTGCGGTTTTTACATTTCCACTTTGATCATATCCGATAACTTCATTGATAAAAGCTGTCACGGCATCACTGAGGGAAGCTGATTCTTTAGCTGCTATAACGATGTAGTTGTCGACCACTGTTACCGAATATCCCTTGTCCGATGTTATTTTTGCGATTGCAGCTTCCGATGCGGGACGGTTTGTTTTACCGATGAGAATTTCCTTATGTGTGCTGTTATCCACGCCCTTACCATCCCAGTCGCTGGCAATGGCAACCTCATTTCCGGTTGCGGTTTTGAGTGCCTGTCTGAGTTTCATGGCTGCTTCAACTTCGTTTTCGTCTGCAATATCGGGACGAATAACGGTATATTCGGTTACACCGCCTTTAATGAGAGTTACAGCGGCATCTGATATTCCTCCCGTGACATTGCCCTGTGTCTCATCTCCTGTTTCTTCACTATTGCAGGACGAAAGAAGAAATAAGGACAACATCAGTAACAGGATTCCAATTTTCTTTATCAAGCATAACACCTCCAAGCTTATTATATATTATTTTAACATAGTCAGATCAAAATTGAAATTCACTAAATTGACAAAATAATACAACGATTTTTATATAATATCACATATGCAGTTCTTCAAATACGCTGTGCAGAGCAGCATATGAGCGTTGATATAGCAGGCTCATTTTTTCGTAAACTGCATATTCTTCTCTTTTTGGATGTATCATGTTGTTATGATCGATAAATTGATCAATTACATCAAAGCTGTGGTAAAGTCCGATTCCAACACCTGCAGTTACAGCAGCGCCTACAGAGCAGGCTTCATCCGAAAAATTTGATGTGCAAATCGGAATACCATACACAGATGCCGAGATTTGTCGCCAAAGCGAACTTTTTGCACCGCCGCCGATGGCAATGAGATGATCCATATGGAATCCGTTTTCTTGGTAAATATCCAGAATCATACCGAGATGATATACTACACCTTCCATGACTGCGCGAACCATATCTGCTCTTGTGTGAGCGTATTTCAATCCTATAAAGCTTCCTTTGGCACATTCTTCCCAATAAGGAGCACGCTCTCCGAGAAGATGAGGAAGAAAGAGGAGTTGATTTGCACCGCAGGGAGATTTAGCTGCAAGCTCGTTTGTAAGATCGTATTTTGAGCATCCGATGCTCTTTGCTTCTTCAATCTCGGGAAGACAAAGCTCGCGAACAGCCCATGCAAGTGAACCGCCGCCGCTTTGCATCGCTCCGCAGGGCATATAATATCCCGAAACAACGTGGGGCCAGCTTACAGTACGCATTTTTCTGTCATAACAGGGTTCTTTTGTCGCAATTGAAATCCAGGATGAGGTCCCCATGCTTGCATATGCTATCCCTTCTCTTACGCAACCGCTTCCAACCGCCGCGCAGGGACCGTCGCCGGCACCGAACACAACAGGAGTACCGGCAGGCAAACCTGTGAGGTCGGCGGCTTCCTTTGTCACATATCCTGCAATATCGGTACTGTGGTGAATCTCCGGCAGCTTATCGGCATCAAGACCGCAGAGCGCGATTAAATGCTCCGACCAGCAGCCTGCTTTGATATCTGTAAGCCCATACCCTGACGCATCGGAAGCTTCGGTTGCGGCATTACCGCAGAGCTTTAAGATAGCATAATCCTTTGCGCAGAGTACCTTCCAGGTTTTATTATATATTTCCGGCTCATGCTTTTTAAGCCACATCAGTTTGAATGCGCCGTATGTACAGCTCATTCTGTGTCCGGTGATACGGTAATATTCTTCTTTTGAGATTTTTTCGGCAAGCTCCGATTCTTCTTTTGACGCACGCATATCAGCCCATATCATTGCCCGACGCAGCGGAGTGTGATTTCGATCGATACAGAGGCATCCTTGCATTTGCGCACTGAATGTAACTGCTGCAATGGAATTGGCATCAAAACGCGCGGTAATCCGTCTTGTGGTTTCGTAAACAGCCTGCCACCAGTCATTTGCATCCTGTTCCGCATCCCCTTTTCCTGTTGTGTAGAGCTTATATTCTGCCGTCTCCGATGTTATAACGCCATCCTCCAGAGAAAATAGTACGGCTTTATTTGCGGATGTACCGAGGTCATGTGCAAGTATGAGATTTTTCATAATGTCTTCTCAATTTCCAGCGCTCGTTTGATGAGCGCTTCCCTTTCGTTGGTTGTTTTTTCATCTAATACTTCGTTTAGAAGAATGTTCAGAATTCGTCCCATAAGAGGTCCCGGAGATATGCCATTCTGTTTTAGATCGTTTCCGCTGATTTTTAAATCTCGAATTGTTAAGCACGGAGCCTCTGCTAATATTTCTTTTGCAATATATTCGATGTCATCGTATTCTTTTAATCTATAATGATATTCGGGAGCAAGTCCCCTGCAGTCGGCACGCATCACCTGCAGCAGATCAAAAAAAACGTATTCTCCCAGCGATGCCATGCGTTTCTTGATGGTCGTGCGATTTATCTCGATCGGTGTGTCATGGTGGCGAATTAAGGTTGATACACGATCAATCAGGTTGTTGGAAGCACGCAGTCTGCGCAATATATTTCCGGCAATTTCATAGGAGACATGCGCATGACGGTAGAAATGACCAATGCCATTCTCATCCATGCTGAAACAGGAAGGTTTACCGACGTCATGAAACAGAATTGTCCATCGTAGAATTGAATCTTTTGGAGCTGCTTCCAATGATTTCAATGTATGATGAAGCACATCGTAGATGTGATGCGGATTGTGCTGCTGAAAGTCCTTCATGGGAGCAAGCTCGGGCAAAACCTGAGTTATGACATCAAAATATTCGTCTATGACGGATGCCGCATAATCGCCGCATATCAGCTTTGTAAGTTCGCTGAACACTCTCTCGGATGATACATTATGTATATCTGCTGAGTGTTTATGGATAGCCAGCATGGTATTCTGCTCTATGGCAAAGCCAGTAACAGCCGAAAAACGAAGTGCTCTCAGAATTCGAAGCGCGTCCTCTTTGAATCGGGTTTCGGGATCACCTACTGCACGAATCAGCTTGTTTTGTATATCCTGTACTCCGTTATAGTGATCTGCGATTCCGATATGCGGTGAATATCCGATTGAATTCATTGTAAAATCACGGCGTGCCGCATCTTCCCTGAAGCTGCGAACAAAGTCTACCGTATCCGGATGACGAGAGTCGCTGTATTCTCCCTCTGTGCGAAAAGTCGTAATCTCCAAAGATGTATCACCTATCAGGACGGTAACCGTACCATGCTTTAGTCCCGTTTCTATCGTTCGGTATCCGGAAAAAACTTCAATCGTTTCACATGGCATCGCGGAAGTACAGATATCATAATCATGCGGTATCTTTCCCATCAGATGATCGCGGACACATCCCCCGACTACATAAGCTTCATAGCCGCTGTTATGCAAAGTTTCGAGTGCGTGCAATACGGCTTGCGGCAGTGACATTGTTTTTGTCATAAGATCTCCCCCTTCCGATACATTATATCATGCCGTTCAAATTTGGTCAACAAAAAATAGACGTCCTCCCTTCGGAAGACGTCTGAATGCTAAGCATTATTTAATTACTCAGCTGCGGTGTCGTCGCCTGCGCTAAGGTCCATGGTGAGATACTCATAAACAATAACATCACCATCTACGATCGCGTCAGCACCTGCTTTTCCGCCGGTCTCAGCATCCGGAATAGCGCCGTTCTTGGTGTAATCCCAATAGTAAGCAATACCATTCTCGTCTGTCTTGTCACCGTACTCCTTAAAGCTTGCAACCGACATATCATTGCTCTTGAGTGTTACATCAAAACCATTCTGAGCGGCAGCTTCAAGCACTGCGGAAAGTACAGTAGGAGACTCGACATCTACCTCAACGGGACCGTCGTAAATGACATCCTCTTCGCCCTCAGCATTGGTAGCGTAGATAGCCAACTGGACTGTGATTGCAGTGGATTCACCTGCGCATGAAGCGAGTGTGCCGAGAAGAAGCATTGCGGCAAGTAAGGCAGTAAGTACTTTCTTGATTTTCATATGTTTACAACCTCCCATTTGATTGTAAAAAGAGTATACACTATCACCAATTAACAAATCAAGTATATAATGTTAACTAAATGTTTCCCTGTTAAGTTATTTAATTTATTAATATTATACCAAGATTCAGAAATGCACAGTATATCAACCATATTTCCAGCACAAATTGCGCAATTGATGCGATAATAGAAACCTGCCAAAAATATATAGCGGTAAAAAATACGAGCAGTATCATGATCAAAATATTTAAAAATGCGGAAAAAAATGCGCTTGCTCCGAAAAACAGCGGGCACCAGATCAAATTGAATATCATCATGCAAACAAACAGAATGCATCCTCTAACGCGAGGCAAAGAGCAATGCCTGTTCTTTTCGGCAAGAACAATTTGAAAGGTGAATCCCAATATTGCATATATAAATGTCCAAACAAGAATGAACAGCCACCTTCCGGGCGCAGATTTCGGAAGTATCAGCATTTCGTATATATAGAAATTACCGCATATTATTGCATCAGCAATACCGATAACCACGAATAAAATTGCTGACAGAATCGATTTTTTTCGGTTTATACATCTGAGCTCTATATGCAATCTCCTTCGTAAATCACAGCAGCCAATTCTTTTTAATACTGACATAAAATATCACCCCATATAAAATATGAGGTGATATGGTCGTTTATTCGGTTACCAGATATAATCATCCGGCAGTGTTTCAGCCTCGGTGTCATAGCTTTCTTCTGGCTCTGTCTCATATTTGTCAGTATCGTCAGTATCAGAATCCACCGGATCCGGAGGTGTTACTACAGGAGGTAAAACAATCTCTCCGAATTCGTTTGTCTCCGGCGGGAATGCAGGATCATAATCGAAATCGGGATCGAGCGTCTCACTGCCTGTAGTTTCCTGAACAGCCGCATTCGGATCATAATGAGTCGGACAATAACGGTTGTACTGATATTCAACATTCTCGGATATTCCTGCAAAATGTCCTTCCTCGAGGAGATTCTGGAAGAAGGGGAATTTCGAATCGGAATATGGAAGAACACCCGAAAGCAAAGGACGGTAAATATACTGAGCGTCCACAATCGGAACCTGTACGGGGAAATCACGGATAGCCTGGATTAATCCAACTTTAACGATATCGCTGTCCGGGCACATTTCGGATGCGATTCCGTGTCCGGTGGAACAATATTCAACTAAGACATGGCAATCACAGGTCTGTGTAGGAACAGTAGAACGGGTAAAATATCCCACCTCAGCGCGATTGCCGCGCGGATCGGCTTTGCAGGCATCGGTTATGAGTTTACCCGAATCCATACAGTAGGTTGCTTTTACTACATCGCTGGTTAATTCGAAGGATTCAAGCTCTGTGCCTTCTGCCGCAGCTTTATCGATGATTCGCTGATGCACACGGGTCATAACCTTATCCCAAATGGTAACGCAGGTGCTTGTCGGGAAGCTGCTCAGTGATTTCTGCATGGAGTATCCGAACCAGATACCGCCAACATAATAGGGAGTGTATCCCACGAACCACTTGTCATTGTCCGAACTTGTTGTACCTGTTTTTCCGGCAACATCGATTGTTTCATCCAGTGTAATTGCAGTTGCGGTACCGACTGTAACTACATTCTGCAGCATTTTTGTCATGATAGAAGCATTTGCCGCGCTCATGACAATACTGCTTTCCACATCATTGTCAATGAGAACCTCTCCCTCGGAATCGAGGATTTTTATTATGGTTCTTGGCTTTGTGTAGACGCCGTCATTGACAAAGATTGAGTATGCGGCAGTGATCTCCTGAACGGTGAGACCGTAGTTCATCGCTCCGAGAGCAAGAGCAGCGTAATCTTTATCCGTGATACCGATTCCGTTTGCAAGGGTTGCACTTTCGATAAAGCTGTCGATATGAAGCTTATTTTTGACAAAGTCAAATGAGAGATCAAGACCAAGCCTCTGCAGAGTCCGAAGCGATACCGTGTTTACAGATCGGGTTACCGCGCTGTTGATGGTAGTCAGTCCACGGTATACGGCAGGCAGGTTTTTCGGCCACGCTACCGGATTTTCATATACTTCCTTGCCCGTTTCTTCGTCAATAATAGTATCGCCGAAGTTGAGCGGTGAGTCATCGAGTACAGAGCCATAAGTAATATATCCGTACTCCAGTGCGGGGGCATAAACAGAGATTGGCTTCAGCGAGGATCCCGGAGAACGCGTGGTCATCGTTGCGTAGTTAAGCAATCGTGCAGCTTCTTTTTCGCCGCGGCCTCCCGCAATACCAAGTACATCACCGGTGCTGGGATCAATGATGACAAAAGCGGATTCGGGCTGAATCAAGCCTTCCACATAGGGGAAGTTGGAGTCGTCGACATAGATTTCCTCGAGAATATTCTGAATCTCGGGATCCATTGCGGTATAGATCTGCAGACCGCCCGAGTAGATCATATTCAGCGCAATCTGTTCGGTATAGCCATAAGTTTCTCCGAGCAGTGTAATTGCGTCCTCAATGACCTGGTCGGTATACCATGATGTTGTACCCTGCTGCTCAATGGTGCCGCCCTGCATATTCAAGTCAAGATCTTTACCGTAGGCAGAGTCAAACTCCTGCTGGGTAATCAGCTCCTGCTCAAGCATCAACTCGAGAATTGCATTACGGCGTCGTGCGTTATTATCGGGATTGATATAAGGATCCCAATGTGGCGGGAACTGCGTAATGCCTGCAATGGCGGCGCATTCTATAAGAGTGAGTTCGCTTACATCTTTGCCGAAGTATTTATATGCTGCAGCTTGAACACCGTAGCATCGCTGAGATAAGAAGATATTGTTTAAATACAGCTCAAGAATTTCGGTTTTATCCTTGATTTTCTCCAGGTTCAGTGCGCGGAATATCTCCTGCACCTTTCTCTGAATGGTGTTGTCGTCCTCTTCGGTGACATTTTTGATCAACTGCTGAGTGATGGTAGAGCCGCCGTGTGAGCTTTTTCCGATTAGAAAATAGAAAGTTGCGGAAGCGGTTCTTCTCCAGTCAACACCGCTGTGCTGCCAGAATCGCTTATCTTCGACGGCGATGAAGGCATTAACCAGATTCTTGGGCATGGACTGATAGGATGCCCATAAGCTGTTTTCTCCACTGTCCAGACGCTGATCCTCGATCTCGACAGGTACTCCGTTGATGCGGTTTGTCGGATCCTCGTAATCCATGTAGTAGATACGCGTGGTAAGATTCTGGCTGGTACTGAGCTTATCAAAATCGTCCACCGAAGCATCGACAAAGCTGGAGATGTAGATTGCAAAAGCACCGCCGACAATGACAACGGTTATCAGACCGATCAGAAGAATCGTCATGATAACGGTGATGATCAGCGAGAAAAACTTCAGAATCATACGTCCGGCGAACTTCAGTGCACCGGCGACTTCATTGCCCCAGTCGGTTTCTCTTCCGTTTGGTTTTTTATCCATAATTCACTCCAAGTATTTGCGTATGATGTATGCCTTATCCTCATTATACTATGCAATTTTGAATCTGTTATGAATCAGAGGATAACTTTGCCTTTCAATTCTCTTTCTGACCATCAGACGACGATAATCGAAAAAAGTTTCATTGTTCCTTCGGCAGATTGGATTTTGTTTCTTCTTTTTCGGATATCTGCTTGAAAACACCGCAGGCATAGCCATAAATGCACCCAAACAGCAGGATCAACAGTCCGATAAGAATACCGCTGTAGTCAACACTCAAAGAAAGGTGAACATTGCTTGCATCGGCTGCAAAATGCTTAACCAGATTGTAGTTATAAAACCGAGAGACAAAGCGATAGAGCGTGACTCCAAGCATCACATCGAGCCCAATATAGTATATGTAGCGTGGATTCTTCGCTGCGAATACCATACCGGCACCGAGGTTTTTAAACAGTCTTGCCATAAAGCGGCAGAAAGGAGCAGCTGCAAGGCAGAAAGATCCGAGAACAATAATTCCCGAATAAATAACCTTTTTCATGGCAGCAAGCGTGACAACATCCTTTTCTGCAAAGATTCTGATACCGTTGCCGACATAAAGATTGTAGCCCGTATGCTGTCCGTTTTCATGCACAAGATGCATAAAAGGCGGTAAAAGAAGCTTGTCCGGTGTTACATTCACGATGGCAAGAATCAGTGACAAAATAATCAGCACAAGGAAGAACACGACAAAAACATAGAAGAGTGCAGAAAATACAGGTGAGGTAATTTTTGCGAACAGCTTTACCTTTCCGTACTCGGGAGTGCTTTGTTTTTTCATAATACCACCTTTATTTTACAACAACATTACCTCTTCCTGCTGTCAACTCGAGCTGTTTGAATACATACTCGGTGAGATCACAAGAGAGTGTGTTTGCTTTAATATACTTCTCTGTTGACTGATCATAAAATACAACAGGTATGACACCTTCAAAAATCTCCAGAAGGTTGACGACATGGTTAAAAACATCGCCTTTCATGTCAGGAAGCTTGATATAAAGTGTCGGAAGCTTTGGCTGCTGAGGCTGCACAGGCGTTTGCTGACGGTATCCGGTCTGCTCATCTGTTGATCTTTGCTGATTTTGAGTATGAACAGCAGACTGAGCGCTTCTCTTTTTGAAGGATGCATTGTCGAGGAGCGGTTCTGCAGAGCGAACGATCAGCTTTACATCGTCGCTTCCGCCGGTGTTTACTTCACCCTTGATCAACAACGGTTCATCATAAACAAACAGCTCACTGTAAGCATCAAGCACCTTCGGGAATACAATCAGTTCGATCTCGCCGAAGCGGTCTTCCAGCGTAACAAAAGCCATAGCATCGCCATTTTTGGTAGTTTTATTAATCCTTCTGATGACAAGTCCCGCAATGCTGACAACCTGCTTGTCCTTGATTGTGCCGTATGTTTCCGAACCATCGCTGAAAGCTGCGATAATCTGAGAAATCGGCATGACACCTGCTGCCGCAATGCTTTCGGTATAATCATCGAGAATATGCCCCGAGAAATACAGACCGGAACTTTGTTTTTCCAGCGTAAGCTTTTCTTTAAAAGAGAACTCGGGGATATTGGGATAATCGTATTGCTCGGGCTTATTGGAAGATATACTCCCGCTTGCGAAGAGATCAACCTGCCCTGAAATGTTACTTCGAAGCTTACCCGACTCGGCATCGATGATTTTCTCATAAACTGCCATAAGACGGCTTCTGAAAACACCAAGACTGTCGAAGGCACCGCAGGTGATGAGTGCTTCTGCCTGACGTTTATTAAGATCGCGCCCCGCCATGCGGGATACGAAATCATTAAAGGAATCAAAGGGACGGCGTTTCCGCTCGGTAATAACAGCATCGATGAAGTTTCCTCCCACGTTTTTCAGTGCGAGAAGACCGAATCTGATATTTCCCGACACAACTGAGAAGCCGCGATCACTTTCGTTAATGTCCGGCGGCAGTGTGCTGATTCCGTAATGAGATGCTTCCGAGATATATTCGGACATCTTTGTGGAATTTCCGAGCACTGAGCTGAGCAAAGATGCAAAATACTCAGCGGTATAGTGGGTTTTAAGATAGGCTGTACGATATGAAACGAGTCCATAAGCAGCAGCATGGCTCTTATTAAAGGCATACTTTGCAAAGCCTGCCATCTCATCAAACAGCTCGGAGGCAGCTTCGACATCGACGCAGTTACTCTTGGCGCCCTTCAGGAATGCATCGCGTTCCTTTTCAAGAACTTCGGAATTCTTTTTAGACATGGCTTTGCGAACAATATCCGCTCTTCCGTATGAATAGTTAGCCACCCGGCGGAAGATCTGCATAACCTGCTCCTGATAAATAATGCAGCCGCAGGTCGGGTCGAGAATTTCCTTGATTTTATCGATTTTATATTTGATCTTCGATCGGTCGGCGCGGTTCTCAACAAATTTCGGAATCGAGTCCATCGGACCGGGACGATAGAGAGCAATCGCAATCATGATATCTTCAATGCTCTGCGGTCGGAAGAGCGTGAGCATTTGTTTCATACCGCTCGATTCAAGCTGAAATACGCCGTCTGTTTTGCCTTCGCTGACCAGACGGAAGGTTTCCTCATCATCTGTCGGAATTTTTTGAATATCAAAATCACGCTGACGCTTTCGAATCAGCTTTTCGGTATCAGATATAATGGTAAGATAACGCAGTGCGAGAAAATCGAACTTCAGCAGTCCGAGTGCCGCGACGGTATCCATATCAAATTGAGTAACAACTGTATCGTTGTTGCAGGCAAGGGGGACATATTCGCAGATCGGACGATCGGTAATTACAACACCGGCTGCATGTGTAGATGCATGGCGCGGCATTCCTTCAACGGCCAAGGCGATATCGATCAGATTTTTCACCTTCACATCGGAATCATAAAGCTCACGCAGTTCTTTGGTTTCAAGGGCATCGGCAATGGTGACACCCAGCTTCTGCGGAATCAGCTTTGCAACGGTATCAACCTCAGATATCGGCATACCGAGAGCGCGTCCCACATCTCTTACAGCAGCTCTGGCTGCCATTGTACCAAATGTGATAATCTGGGCTACATGATCCGAGCCGTACTTTTCTGCAACATATCGTATGACTTCATCACGTCGGTCATAACAGAAGTCGGTATCAAAATCGGGCATACTGACTCGCTCCGGATTGAGAAAGCGCTCGAAAAGAAGATCATACTTGATGGAGTCGATCTCGGTTATTCCGATCAGATATGCCACAAGGCTTCCTGCACCCGATCCTCTGCCGGGGCCTGTGGGAATATTGTTGGTTTTGGCGTAGTTGATAAAATCCCAGACAATGAGATAATAATCACAGTAACCCATGTTGGCTATGACCATCAGCTCATATTCGACGCGAAGCTTATAATCCTCACGCTTTCTGTTATCATCTAACTTGATTAAACCCGCTTCGATTTTTTCGTCGAGTCCCTTCAGTGTAAGTTCGCGCAGGTACGCCTTGGAGGTTTTGCCGTCCGGAGCTTCGTATTTTGGCTTATAAAGCGTTTTAAAATCAAAATCGTATTGGCACATTTCAGCGATTTTGACAGTGTTATCGATGGCACCCTTGTATTTTCCGAAGAGCGCGGTCATTTCCTCGGTTGATTTATAATAAAACTCGTCGGTTTCGAAGCCGAGCGGGCGACCGTCGGATATCTGTGTATTGGTTTGGATACACATGAGAATCGCCTGTGTATCGGCATCGGCACGGCGAATATAGTGCACATCATTGGTAGCAACAAGCGGGACATCGAGCTCTTCTGACATAGATGCAAGTGCGAGATTGACCTGATCCTGCCCTTCTATTCCGTGATCCTGAAGCTCTAGATAATAGTTCCCTACACCGAAAATCCCCTTCATCTCAAGTGCGTGGCGCTTTGCTTCCTCGAGATTTCCTTTCAGAATTTGCTGAGGAATATACCCGCCAAGGCATGCAGAGAGCGCAATTAAGCCTTCACTGTGCTCCTTCAACAGCTCAATGTCGATGCGTGGGCGGTTATAGAAGCCCTCAGTGAAGCCTGCAGATACCATATAGGTCAGATTTTTGTAACCAATCTCGTTCTTTACAAGAAGCACAAGGTGATTTGGCTTAGTATCCTTCTCATGCGTTTTGTCAAATCGGGTACGGGGAGCCACATATACCTCACAGCCGATGATAGGCTTGACACCTGCCTCTGTACATGCTTTATAAAAATCGACGACGCCGTACATGGCGCCGTGATCGGTGATTGCAACGGCGCTGTGCCCCTGAGCTTTGGCGGCGGCTGCGATATCTTTGATTCGGCAGGCACCGTCAAGGAGGCTATATTCACTATGAAGATGAAGATGAACAAAATCCGACATTATTATCTTGACTTGCTGGGGCAAGCTCTCCTATAATCGCCTTTCCGGGCGTTGTTGTTTATTTTTGTCCGTTTGCAAATTCTATTATTTTCTTAAGCCGATGATTGACGCCCGATTTGGTTATAGGCGGATCGTGAAGAGCGGCAAGTTCGGCTAGGGTAGCTTCGCTATTTTCAAGGCGAAGCATTGCAGTCATGCGAAGATCACTTGAAAGCAGTTCTATTCTACCGTCTTCGATCAGCATTTTTATCGATTCTATATGCAGCTTGGATGCCGAAATAACCTTGTCAATATTAGCAGCATCGCAGTTAGCTGCACGGTTGGCATTATTTCGCAGATCGCGGAAGATTTTTACATTCATCAGATCAAAGAGCGCCTTCTGCGATCCTATGTAGGAAAGGAAATCTTCAATTCCGGCGCTTTCTTTATAATAAACGAGGCTACTGCTCTTTCTTGTTGTAACCTTAGCAGGAAGTCCACACTCACTGAGATAATCGGCAAAGTCGCGGCAAAGCGCTTCATTGGACGTTGTAATCTCCAGATGATAGGCATTTTCAGGAGGATTAACAAAGCCGCCGGCAAGAAATGCTCCCATAATCAGCGCATGACTGCACTTATCGCATGTAATCAGTTCGCGCTTGATGTGATCGAGCGGTTCGTCTGAGCCATATCCCAATTCTTTAATCAGTGATTCAACCTCGCGTCTTACAGGAACGGTAATTTTATAATTTAAATAAATTTCGCCGTCATTTTTCTTTTCTGTTTCGTAAAGGTTAGGTGTTAATCCGAACTCTTTCAGCAACTTGATTGTCAGCTTGGCAACCGATTCTGATTCGGTTATGCTTTTTATTTTTTCGTGGGTAAATGTATTGGTAAAGAGGAGGAGGCCCGTAAGAAGTGCACTACGGCAGCATTTCGATTTGAAGGTTGTTTTTACCGAAACACAGAGCTCACTCTTCAATTCCTTGGAATAAGACAAAATACTTTGCCTCCGATCATTTATCTGTCAACGTTTTTTTGATAATATCTCTATGCACAGCGAGAGTATTGATTTCCAGCTCTTTCAGATGAGCATTGAGTGCTTCTGCAATGGCAACCGAGCGATGCTTTCCGCCGGTACAGCCAATTGCAATTGTGAGCTGTGATTTTCCCTCTTCGATATAAAGGGGAAGGAGATAATCGATCATATCAAAGAGCTTTTGAATAAAATCGGTGGTCTTCTTAAAAGAAAATACATATTCGTAAACTTCTTTGTCAAGACCTGTTTTGTTTTTCAGTTCTTCAATATAGAACGGATTCGGCATACAGCGCACATCGAATACAAGATCAGCCTCTCCTGCAATTCCATACTTAAATCCAAAAGACATGCATGTTACAACAATGTGCTTGTTTGTATCCGAAAGCAGGATAGCAGAGATTTTTTCGCGAAGCTGTGCTACGGTGAGATAGGACGTATCAATGACAAAATCCGCGCTCTCCTTGACTCCGGAAAGCAATCTGCGTTCTGTTTCAACCGCTTCGCTCATAGAGATATTTTTTACGGTAACGAGAGGATGGATTCTGCGCGTTTCTTTGTAGCGATTAATGATAACCTTGGTCTCACAGTCGAGAAAGAACGTGCGGCAATTATACCCGGACGATTTCAGATGCTGAATCTCGGTGAGCATGGTATCAAATTCATTTTCGCCGCGTGTATCAATGATAAATGCGACATTAGAGGATTTTCCCGGTGTTTGGGTGTAAATCTCAACAAATTTCGGAATCAGCAGTACCGGCATGTTGTCGATGCAATAGTAGCCGAGATCCTCAAGAACATTTTCCGCCTGAGATTTGCCTGCTCCGGATAATCCTGTCAGTACGATAAACTCCATATACTTCCCTCTCGGTATTTTAAACGATATAACGGATCTCACATTCAAGCTCGATTCCGTGTGCTTTTTTTATCTGTTCTTTGATGTAGGCGATTAATTCCAAAACATCGTCCGCAGTAGCATGATCGCGATTGACGATAAAGCCGGCATGCTTTTGAGAAATCTCCGCGCCGCCGATACGGTATCCCTTCAGACCTAAATCTTCAATTAATTTTCCGGTATAATATCCGGGATAACGCTTGAATACACTGCCTGCATTTGGATATTCCAAAGGCTGTTTTTCACTTCTTGCACGCATGTATTCATTCATTTTTAGTTTAATTTCTGAAGGGTCGCTCTCTTTAAGCTGTATTGTTGTTGACAGTATTGTCATGCTGTTTTTCTTAAAGCAGGATTCACGATATCCAAAAGCATGTTCGTCACCTTTGACTGTAATGATTTTTCCTGTCTTTGCGTTATAACATCTTGTTTCGACAACAACATCTGACATTTCGCCGCCGTAAGCTCCTGCATTCATAAAGACAGCACCGCCAATGGAACCGGGAATTCCGTAAGCAAATTCCAATCCGGCAAGACCATTTCGACCGGCAATCGATGATGTCAGAGTCAACGGAGCACCTGCGCCTGCTGTAATCACAGTACCGCTGCAGTTTATAGCAGACAACTTATCTGTAAAGACAACAGCTCCGCTGACCCCCTCATCAGCAAAAAGTACATTGCTTCCGTTGCCAATAATGACAAAGGGGATCTCGTTTTTTGAAAAATATGAAAGAACATCGGTCAGAGCAGCCTCGTCGGTCGGATGCACCGCTATATCTGCGATGCCTCCGATACGAAACGTGCAATATTCTGAAAGCGGCACGCCGAATTTAACGGTGATTCTTCCACATGCTTCTAGCTCTTGCAAATGATGTTCAATTTTTTCATGAATAATCATGCAGGCTGCTCCTTCCGAAAAATGTTGCAATTGATATCAGCTAAAGATAAATCTGTGATAAATCTTCTTTCCCTTCTTGACGATTACATCGGATGCAAAATCCTCTGCAGTAAGAGTATCGTCAAACTTTTCTACCTTCTTGTCGTTAACAGCAACGCCGCCCTGCTGGATAAGGCGCTTTGCTTCTCCCTTGGAGGGGGCAAGCTTTGCTTTAATAAGCATGTCGACCACGCTTACCTTACCGTCGATGAAATCGTCAGCTGAAAGCTCGGTTGTAGGCATATCGGCAGAAATACCGCCGGCAACAAAGACCTGTCTTGCGGTTTCGAGGGCGCGATTTGCTTCCGCTTCACCATGAATAAGCTTAGTGACTTCATATGCCAGAGTTTCCTTGGCGCGGTTGATGTCACTGCCTTCCAGCTTGGCGTATTCGTTGATCTCGTCAAGTGAAAGGAAAGTGAGCATCTTCATGCAGTTTATGACATCAGCGTCGCCAATATTACGCCAGTACTGGAAGAATTCATAAGGAGGTGTCTTTTGGGGATCAAGCCACACAGCACCCTTTTCGGTTTTACCCATCTTCTTGCCCTCGCTGTTGGTGAGGAGCTTGAAGGTCATACCGTATACATCGTGACCTGTTTTTCTTCTGACAAGCTCAACACCGCCGATGATGTTTGACCACTGATCATCGCCGCCAAGCTCGAGCTTACAGCCGTAATCCTGATGCAGCTTGTAGAAGTCGTAGCTCTGCATGAGCATGTAGTTGAATTCGAGGAAGGTCAAACCGGTCTCAAGACGTTTCTTGTAGCATTCTGCTGTAAGCATGCGATTAACAGAGAAATGAACACCTACGTCGCGAAGAAAATCTACATAATTGAGGTTGAGCAGCCAGTCGCCGTTGTTGACAAAAAGTGCTTTTCCATCAGAGATATCGATGAATTTTGCCATTTGCTGCTTGAAGCATTCGATGTTGTGCGCGATGGTCTCCTTGGTCATCATCTTGCGCATATCAGTCTTGCCGGAAGGGTCGCCGATCATTGCGGTACCGCCGCCGAAGATGGCAATAGGTCTGTGACCTGCCTGCTGCATGTGTGCCATAATCTTCATCTGCATAAAGTGACCGACATGAAGGCTGTCTGCAGTAGGGTCAAAGCCGATGTAGAAGGTTATCGGCTCGCCGTCAAGCATTTTCGCTACTTCTTCTTCGTTGGTCGACTGGGCGATGAGGCCGCGGTCGAGAAATTCCTGGTAAAGTCCCATGGTAATACTCCTTTATATATCTGTTATTTTTTTTCATTCTGAGAGGCGTCGAGCATTTCGCCGGCGGTTTTCATCAGATTGTCTGTAATGGTAGCACCGCCCATAATGCGGGCAATTTCTGATATGCGCTGCTCTCTTCCGAGTGCTGCAACCGAGGTTTCAACTCTTCCTTCCTTCTCTCGCTTTGTGATGAGAAGGTGAGAATCTGCAAGTGCGGCAATCTGTGCGGAATGCGTGATACAGATTACCTGCGTGGAGGCTGAGGTGTTCTTCAGCAGAATACCGATTTTCTGAGCGGTTTTGCCGGATACGCCGACATCTACTTCATCAAAAATGGATGTTCCGGTGCTCTCCTTATCCGCAAGTACATTTTTGAGTGCCAGCATGATACGTGACAGCTCACCGCCGGAAGCTATTTTGGCAAGTGGCTTCGGAGGATCGCCTGCATTTGTGGCTATGAGAAATTCCACCGCATCAACGCCGAGCTTATTACACGCTTCGGGCTCATCTTCCTTTATGGAAGAAATGGAAGCTTCGAACTTTACTTTTCCCATCTCAAGGAATGCAAGCTCTTCCATCACTCGGTGCTCAAGAAGCTTCGCCGATTCAACGCGCTTATCATGGATGACCGAAGCCTTCTCCATGACAACTGCACGCACCTTCGCCAGCTCCTTGTTCAATTCATCAAGCCGCTCTTCCGCCCCCTCGATTGCCTGAAGTTCTCGCATGGATTTTTCACGGTAGGCGAGAATATCCTCCACTGTCGCACCATATTTTCTCTGTAGTTTCGAGATGGTATCGAGTCTGCTTTCTATACGGTTAAGAAGTGCGGTTGGATCATCCACATCCGCATCTGCGCAAGCGCGAACACTTTCGGCGATATCCTCCAGCTCGCAGATGACCTCCTCCAGTCGTGAAGAATATGCTGCTGCTTCGGGAATTTCTTCCACTAAATTATCAAGGGACGCCTGCGCACGCTTAATCAGCTCACTGGCAGATGCACCCTTTTCGTTGCGATAGAGTGCGCGGTAGACAAGATTTGTATTTTTTGTGATCTTTTCAAGATTCTGAATACGCTTTCTCTGTGCGGTGAGAAGCTCTTCTTCACCGGACTTGAGTTTTGCTGCGTCGATATCTTTGATCTGATATGCGAGAAGCTCGGAAAGACGCGCCTTTTCCTGTTCGTTTTTTGTAAGAGATGTAATTTCGGCAAGTATTGCTTGCATGCTGTCGTATGATATTTTGTAATCGGAAATAATATTTTCAAGATCAGCAAAGCTATCAAGAATACCGATGTGATTGGCAGGTACCAACAACGCCTGGTTATCATGCTGACCGTGAATGCTCATGAGCAGTCTGCCGATATCACGCTGCAGCGAGGAGGGAATAACCCTGCCGTTAAGACGTGTCTGCCCTTTTCCGTCAGCATTGAGTGTACGCTGAAGATAGAGCATTCCGTCTTCATCCGGACTGATTCCAAGATTAACGAGTTCGTCAAGTACTGCTGCGCTAAAATCTGTAAAGCATGCAGAGACAAGTGCACTGCTCTCGCCTGTGCGTATCAACTCTTTTGCACCGCGAGCACCAAGAAGCAGATTGATCGAGTCAATGATGATAGACTTACCTGCACCTGTTTCTCCCGTAAGCACAGTAAATCCTTGTGTGAAATCGATATCCGCACATTTGATGACAGCGATATTTTCGATGTGTAGTGAAGTTAACATTGAACACACCGCCTCTCATTTGCCAATGATCTCACCGAGCTTTACGGTGAATTCGGCAGCTTCCGCTTCACTGCGCATAACAGCGAGAATGGTGTCGTCACCGGCAATGCTTCCCACAACCTCACTGACAGACATGGCATCCAGAGCAGCAGCGGCGCCCTGTGCCATTCCCGAGAAGGTTTTAATAACAACAAGATTGCAGGCATGATCGATGTTTGTCACCGTATCACGCAGCAGGCTGCGGTATTTTGAAAGTACACGCAGATCATCATTCTGAGGCTGAGAGACGACATATTGATAGGTGTTGTCATCGGTAGCTGCCTTAATCAGCTTCAGCTCCTTGATATCACGGGAGACGGTTGCCTGGGTCACGTCGTAACCGGATTCTCTGAGTTTGCTGATCAGCTCATCCTGTGTTTCGATGCTGTGCTCCGAGATGATCTCGAGGATCTTCTTTTGTCTCTTTGTTTTCATGTTTAATCCTTATGTTCGGTCTATTCTGAAATTTTTGTATGAAGCACACTGTAGAACGTGTCGTGCTTGACCTTCATAAATTTTGTTGTGAGCGGGGATTTTAATATACGTACAGTGTCGCCGAGTGCAAGTCGTATATTTTCTCTTCCGTCTACCGTCATGTATATGCTGTCGTTCAGTTCGCTGATGTTGGTCAGCTCAATAACCGAAGCCGCATCAAATATCAGCGGTCGTGCACCGAGAGCATGGGGACAAACAGGAGTGATACAAATACACTCAAGTTTAGGATCGACGATCGCTCCGCCTGCGCTCATGGAATAGGCAGTAGATCCTGTCGGTGTGGAAGCAATAACACCGTCGGCGCGATATCCCGATACAAAACAGTCATCGCAGGTCATTTCAAATTCCACAAGTCGGCTGACTGTTCCGTTTGATACAACTATATCATTCAATGCGGTAAAGATTTTACTGATTGCTTTGCCATCCCGCATAACCTGTGCATCGAGCATCATACGCTCACCAAGCGTACATTTACCGTCTAATATTTCAGGAATCATATGGATCTGATCGCACTCAAGCTCCGCGAGATAACCGATTCTGCCGAGATTGATACTCAGCACCGGAACGCCGAGATAAGCTGCACGGCGTGCGGCTTTGATAATGGTGCCGTCACCCCCCAGAACGACAACAAAATCTGCAGATGCATATTGTTCTCTGTCATTCAGATCAATAATTTTTAAATACCTGCACTCTAGTGGACGACAGGCTTCTCCGGCGAGAATGGTGCATCCGGCTCTGGCAAGAATCAGCGAGACTTCTCTCGTATAATAAAGGGATGGATCCTTATGAAGACTTGTTACCAGAAGAATGGTTCTCAATAATTCACCTTCTATCAAAGAGTTGCGATGGCTTTGTTCAGGTCAATATCTGGTGCGGAAACGACAGCGGATTTTATAAAGAAAGCAAGAAATTCTGTGTTTCCGTCTCCGCCTTTAATTGGAGAGGGGATCACACCGCGAAGCTGCATTCCTGCGTTTTTTGCGGAATCGACGACAGACTCAATGGTATGAAGCATTACTTTTTTATCCCTTACAATGCCGTTTTTATTCAGATGTGCTCTTCCCGCTTCAAATTGCGGTTTGATGAGACTAACAAAGATGCCCTCATCTTTCAGAACATCTGCAATTGCTTTATGGAGCAGCGTCTGTGATATAAATGATACATCACATACCGCAAGATCAACCGTTCCATCTGTTAATTCAGTGGTCATATTCCGAGCGTTAAATCCTTCATGAACATGCACACGTGTATCAGAAGCGAGGCTGGGATGCAGCTGTCCCCGACCTGAATCGATTGCATATACACAGGAAGCACCGCGCTTCAGCATACAGTCTGTAAAGCCTCCGGTTGAGGATCCTACATCGACTGCCCGAACTCCGCTTACATCGATGGAAAACGCATCAAGTGCCGCCTCAAGCTTTAATCCGCCGCGCCCTACATAAGCGAGGGTTCCGTCTGCGACCTCGATATTTTCAGTATCAGCTATCTCCATCGAAGGCTTTGTGACAACAGCTCCGTTTACGGATACAAATCCTTCCTCGATCATTGCCTTTGCTTTATTGCGGCTGCCGGCGAGACCGAGCTCGGTCATTCTGATGTCGAGTCTCATATCATTCTCACAAGAAAGGGGATAAGAATGCCGAGAAGCGCGCCGACAAATACCTCAAGCGGTGTATGCCCGAGGAGCTCCTTCAGATTCTTTGTCATATATCTGGTTTGGCCAGCTTCGAGATCAGCCACAATTCTGTTGAGGATTTTTGCCTGCTCCCCCGCCGCTCGTCTGACTCCCGCAGCATCATACATAACAACAAACGCGAAGATAACCGCAAGCGCAAATTCAGGCGAAGCGAGTCCACAGGTCAGCGCGGTAGAACAAGCTGTGGCGCACACTGTGGAGGAGTGAGAGCTGGGCATTCCTCCTGCGGAATATAGAATTGTGAAATTGAATGAGCGGTGCTGTACCAAACCTATGACCAGCTTGATAGCCTGTGCCGAAAACCATGCAATAACAGCACAGATTAAAATAAAGTTGGAAAATAATTCGGTTACATGATTCATTTCTGTATCAATTCTTTCTGTTTAATAAATATTCGGCAAACTCACATAAAATATCCGATTTATTATAGTTTTTCACTGATGCAACGGCAGATTCGGTCAAGATCTTTGCGGCTGAATATGCTTCATCGAGTGTCATGTAGGTCATAAAGGTAGTCTTTCCGCAGACTGCATCCATTCCCACATTCTTTCCGAGGGTTTCCGCATCACTTGTGACATCGAGCATATCGTCGATAATCTGAAATGCGGGACCGATACCGCCGGCATATCCCTGAGCTGCGATTTTTGCTGCGTCATCACCGCAGGCTGCAATGACACCGAGAAGGCAGGCAGCACGGATCAGCTCACCGGTTTTCAACTCCTGCATGCGGCGAAGGGTTGGAAGCTGATATTTTTCCTTTTCGCCGATGAGATCAAGCTGCTGCCCACCGATCATTCCACGGGGACCTGCCGCTCTTGTAAGCAGTTTAACCGCTTCAAGTGTACAGGCGGAAGAAACCTTGTCATTTGTCGCGGCAGTCTCCAATGCATATGTAAGCAGTGCATCACCTGCCAGGAGTGCTGTCGCTTCACCATATACCTTATGATTTGTAGGCTTACCGCGGCGAAGATCGTCGTTATCCATACAGGGGAGGTCATCATGGATGAGCGAATAGGTGTGAATCATCTCAATTGCACATGCAAAGGGGATGGCAGCTTCAATTTTTCCACCGAAGAGACGGCAAAATTCAAAGACGAGAAACGGACGGATTCTTTTTCCGCCGGCATCTACACTGTATCGCATGGAATCGAACAGCACTGCAAACCCCGGATCGGTATAAGCGAGGTATTCTTTTAACGCAGCTTCGACGATAGCTTTGTCTTCGGCTATACGAGATTTCAGAAACTCTGTCATTTCGCTTCACCGCTTTCTTTGATAAAATCCTGCTCTTCCATTCCGTCACCGTTGTTGACGAGGATTTTAATGCGTCGCTCCACATTATCCAGCTTGGAATTGCAGAGCTTAACCAACGCAACTCCCTCCTCAAACAATGCAAGTGAATCATCGAGAGGGGCATTTCCGCTCTCGAGAAGCTTGACAATCTGTTCAAGTCTTGCGAGGGCAGTTTCAAAATTCATGTTTTTATTTTCATCCATAATATTTTCTCCGTTAGGGATTTGATTTCCTGTTAAACTGCTTTTCGATAACCTCGGCTTTTACGCTGCCGTCTGATGTTTTAAAGCTGATCGACTCTCCGATCTCAAGCTGTGATGCGCTTTTTATCAGCGTGCCGTCTTCCTTGAACACGGCGGAATAACCGCGCGAGATTACCGCCATAGGATCAAGGGCCTGCAGCTTTGCAACCGTTTGAGCAAATCTCGCTCTATCGTCGGTAAGTTTCAGTTTCATTGCAGAATCAAGCTGTGATGCAGATGCGACAACTGCCATGCGCTTTTCGTCGACGAAAACTCCGGGGGAGCGCAGTACCTGTTTTTCAGCATTCAGAGCCAGTCTCGTTCTTGCATGTTTAATATTGCTTGAAATCAGAAGGTCCATTCTGCCGATGATATTCCCGATTTTGCGCTTCAGCTCGGGTGTATCCGGAACGGCAAGCTCTGCTGCTGCGGAGGGAGTCGGCGCTCTTCTGTCGGCTGCAAAATCGCAGATTGTGAAGTCGGTCTCGTGTCCGACTGCGGAGATAACCGGAATTTGGGAGGCGCGGACAGCTCTTGCTACATTTTCATCATTGAATGCCCAGAGGTCCTCAATCGAACCGCCGCCCCGTCCGACGATCAGTACATCCGCCAGCTTGTGCTCATTAAAATAGCGGATTCCCGCCACAATCTGCGGAGGTGCATCATCTCCCTGAACCAGCGATGGATAGAGGATAACCTTTGCATAAGGAAAGCGTCTGCCGAGTATATTGATAATATCACGGATTGCGGCTCCGGTAGGCGAAGTGACGATACCGATTCGTGTAGGAATCTTGGGAAGCGGCCGCTTCAGATCTTCACGAAACAGTCCTTCTGCGGCAAGCTTATTTTTGAGCTGTTCAAATGCGATATAGAGTACACCGACACCATCGGGTTCAAGCTCATCGATATAGAGTTGATACTGACCGTCACGGACAAAAGAAGCCACTCTTCCCCGCGCAATTACCTTCATACCGTTTTCCGGGATGAATTTAAGCTGTGAAGCGCGCGATTTGAACATGACCGCTTTGATCAGCGAACCCTGATCCTTCAGTGTGAGATAAAAATGTCCGGTTTTGTAGTGATTGGTGAAATTGGAAATTTCGCCCTTGACCCAGACATCGTTAAGACGCGGTGTATTATCAAGAATCAGTTTGATGTACTCATTTAATTCTGTAATCGTCAGAATCTGTTTTTCGCTCATGACAGCTCCTTGAATCTTTCGCTGCAAAGATAGGCAATTCCCGCGGCATTATCACAGGAAAATGCCGGTTCTGCAAAATGAGCACCGTATTTGCTGCTGAAATAGTCTTTGATTATGCGATTGCTCATGACACCGCCTGCGAAGAGTAGCGGAATTTTTCCGTATACTTCCAGCGCATTTTCGGTCATGCGGTCAAGCGTTTTGATGATGTATGAGAAAAGAAATGCGGCAATTTCAGCATGACTGTGACCTGCGGCGATTCGATCCTTGATTTTATTTTCAAGCCCCGACAGGTTGCATTCCAGCCCCTTTACCGACACTGCACCGCATTTGATCGGCTTCTTGACTTCACAAAGCGCTTCGAGTGCCGGTCCGCAGGGAAAATCAAGTCCGAGCAATATGCCTGTGCGATCAACAGCCTGCCCTGCGTTTAAATCCTTTGTACCGCCGATACGGGTGATACGGTTTTTAGCCTCAACAAGAAGCATATCGGTAGTTCCTCCTGATACGTGGAACGCGATAAATGGCGCGTTATAAAGTTCGGGTTTGCCGCTGGAATAAACTGCTGCCGCTACGTGACCTGCCTGATGGGAAAAAGGATATGCGAGGATGCCGAGAATCGAAGCGAGCGATCTTGCTGTGGCTTCACCTGCGAGAAAGCATGGCATATAAGAGCCTTCATTATCCCGCGGATAGGCGGAATAACCGATTGCATCAGGATGAAGCTCTCCAACTGCTTCGATGACAGCGGGGAGATTTTTCACATGAGAAAAAACAGCATCACTCTGTCTGATTCCTCTGGCACCGTCAGCAACCTTCACAGGAAGCTTGATATTCTTTTTGATCTCACCGTCGACCATAACAGCAGCCGATGTAGTATAATTACTCGTGTCGATACCGAGGAAGCAAGCCATCAGTTCTTGAGTCCTTCCTTTTCGGCAATCTTATTGAGGACACCGTTGATAAAACGAGGGGCATCATCGTGGTCGTAGGTTTTTGCCAGCTCTACCGCCTCGTTGATAGCTACTGAATAAGGTACATCCTCCATATAGAGCATTTCGTATGCGGCGATGGTAAGGATAGAGCGGGACATACGGGACATACGCTCGGTTTTCCAGCCGATGGCTGACTGTGCAAGCTTTCCCTCAAGCTCTGCCGCGTGAGACATGATGCCGATATAACAGTCACGCATGTAGTCATTTGTCTCGATTTCGCGGTTTGCTGTCATGATATCAAATTCGTCGGCGAAGTCAGCATTTTCACCGTCTGCCAAAAAGCCTTTTTCAAAAACGAGTGTGAGAAGCGCTTCCCTTGCCTGATGTCTGTTCATCTTGTTCTCCATTCATATATTCATAAAAGTGATTGAAACATATATACCATAATATTATATAATTTTTCAGCCTAAAAGTCAACACGAGAATGAATAATAATCCATTTTTATTAAGGAGCTGCGCCGTGAAAAAGAGAAAATTTCCTCTTCAGATTGTTTTCTTTGTGATTATTCCTATGATGCTTGTTATAATCGACGTAATTTATCAGAGATATAGCGCTTTTACACAGATGGCACAGGCAGCTTCATCGGATACATATATCAAGTGGGTCGATTTTAATGTGAGTACTCAGGCACTAAAAGATGCATATAAATATGATGTAGATTCATACGGCACCGATGCGCATGCTTCAATGAGCGAGATTCTCGCATATTTATGCAGTAAAAACGGCAACAATTTCGACTCTTATAATACATCATCTTTTACTGCATTGACCGACCGTCTGAGGGCAGGTGAAACGATGTCTGAAATTTCTGCAGGTCTGAAGCTTTATTCTTACTATTATGAGTCAATGGAGGCTGTTGTTGGGGGTTTTGTCGGTGAATATGAGACGGTCAGCGGAGAGAAAAAATATGGACTCAAGGTATTCTCTCCGATAGCGGAGGGATATTACTACAATCATTATGATGATTTCGGCGCATCCCGTTCCTTTGGCTTTAAGCGGGAGCATCTGGGACATGATCTGATGGGAAGTGTGGGCACGCCGGTGATTGCTGTAGAATCGGGTTATGTGGAAGCGATCGGATGGAATCCCTATGGCGGATGGCGAATCGGAATCCGCAGTTTTGACGGAAAACGCTATTACTACTATGCGCATCTGAGAAAGAATCATCCATACACCGATATGCATGAAGGTAAAATCGTCAATGCAGGAGAAGTGATCGGTTATCTCGGAATGACCGGATACAGTACAAAGGAAAATACAAACAATATCAGCACTCCTCATCTCCATTATGGACTGCAGCTCATTTTTGACAAGTCACAGAAGGACGGAAACAACCAGATCTGGATCGACATGTATGCGCTGACAGACTTTCTCAGGCTTCAAAAAGCGAGCGTGGTCAAGGACAGCGAAGCGAATGAATACTACTCAACCAATTCTATCGTCGACTCGAATGCTCCGGATTAATACCGATGCAGCTATGGGAATTTTTTAACTTTATGTATATTTTTTTTAATATCCTTGATTAAAAACAAATTTGTGGTATAATGAACAAAGTATGGTTTAGCGGCAGATTCCCATATTCAGCGAATGAGCTGCTGTCCGTACAATTTCTGTTTACGGATGTGTAGGCTTTCATGAAAAAATTTTTGAATACGTTTATTTATCCCACATGTACGTTGTTTACCGCATATGTATTTCTCTTTTTGATCATTGGCAGTACCGCCGCTACTAATTCTGATTTTATCGCGGCTCTTACCATGAATACGGTCGGCATGCTTTTTATGCTCTCACTGTCGCTAGCGATGCTCAACTGTATTTTTAAGCTGAAGTCGCTGAATACGGTGCTCAAGGTTACTCTGCATTTTCTCGGTTTTATCATTTCTTACGGTATCATCGTATGGATTTTCGGCAGTCAGCTTGACACATTCTCACCTTCGATGGTGCTGCTTTTCTTACTCTTGCTGAGCGTTCTTTATTTTGTCATATTCTTTATCGGAATGCTGATTAAAAACGCCATGAAAAACAGAGCAAGCGAGGACGAAAAATATTCTTCCATGTTAAAAAAATAAGACTGTAAAGGAAAAGGCTAAGCTATATGAATTATGATCGTAACAATCGTGAAGATGACGAGCTCTCACTCGGTGCAAAGCAGGCTGTTGTTTTCGGCATCACACTGCTTGTTATTCTTCTCACGGCAATTTTAGTATACATATTCACGCGCGATACAAAGGAAGATGCGGGTTCGATTCAGACAGACAGCAGCATTACAACAGATGGAGGAATTGCTGTTATAACCGATCCTCCGGCAACATCAGCTCCTGAGACGGAAGCCCCCGAGACTGTGGAGGATATCCGTCCGGTTACCAGTATTGATGATATTATCGGCGATATAACAACAGCAGTTACATCCGACGAGACTGTCGGTGAAAGTGCGGCAGAATCAGCACCGGAAACTTCCACCTGGACACCTGTTGTTACAGCTCCTGATGCACTGGCAGAACAATATCCCGGTGTTGTACTAACAGAAACTACCGATGCCGGTGAAGCATATGTAAAGCAAATCATCTTCCTTGGTGATTCCACCACTTACGGACTCAAATATTATGAAGTTCTTGACGGCGGCAAGCAGACAAAGCAGGTTTGGACACCGACAAGCGGAACGCTTACACTTGATAAGCAGTCATTTGCAAAGATACTTTATCCCGATGATAATACCGAGATTCTGATTAAAGATGCTGCGGCAAAGAAAAAGCCGAATTATATGATTATTACGCTCGGTGTCAACGGAATTTCCTATCTTGACGAAGAAACCTTCAAGAAGGAGTACACAAATCTGATTAAAGATATTCAGAAAGCATCTCCCGATACTATAATCATGCTTCAGTCGATTTTCCCTGTTGCACGATCCTATCAGTATCAGAAATCCATCAACAACGAAAAAATCAATGCGGCAAATACCTGGGTGGTTGAGATCGCGAAGGAGCTGGGGCTCAGATATCTGAATACAGCTTCGGTTCTCATGGATGCCGAGGGGTATCTCCCTGAGGAATATCAAAACGGTGACGGACTCCATCTCAATGAGGTCAGCGCGGCACTTGTAATCAAATATATCCGTACACATGCTTATGTTGAGTAAAGAAAGAGAGAACAATCATGAAAAAATTGACAGCTATTCTGATTCTTACCATTCTCACTGCTGTTATGTTTGGTTCCTGCGGTGAGGGGAATACTTATAAGACCGATGTTGCTGCTGCCGATATTTCCGCAGCTTACAAGCCTTTGATTGAGAACGGTTCGGCACTTACCGAGATGACTGCTGATTATGTCAACTCGAGCATGCAAATCCCTACCGATAAATGTTCGGAATTCGTGGTATGCGTCCCCGCTGCAGGTGCTACCTTTGATGAATACGGTATTTTTAAAGCCGCTGCTGAGGCTGATGTTGAAACAATAATAACTGCTGTTGAAGAGTATATTGCTCGTCGTGCCGGAGATAAACTTGCACTTTCTTATGTAGAAGAGGATGCCCCCAATGTAACCGGTGCTGAAGTAAAGGTCGCCGGTCTCTATATAACCTACGCAATGCTTGATGAAGCAGAATCATCTGCGGTATATGAAGCATTCGAGGCAGCACTGAAACAGAATTAAAGTTGATCGCAGAATCCCCTCGATTACTTCAATGTAATCGAGGGGATATTTTTATCTGATAAATACGTAATACAGCGGTGCACGCTTTGCAAAGATATAGTCGCCGCTCTTCCATTCGACGAAGAGGTATTCCCTGCCGTCAATATTCATCAGAGTGTACGCTTCGGCAATCTGATTTCTTTTATCGAGCAGTGTGCCTCTGGTCCAGTTTTGTCTGTAAGGGATCGTTTTTTCTCCCATCAGGCAGTCAGCACTTCCATCTTCTTGAAAAGTGATTTTCTTAAAGAAAAGATCACCTTGCCAGTTTCTTTTTGAAGAATCAAATTCATCGATGTCGGGGACAAAATCGTAGGCATACCAGTTTCCGAGAACTTGATCGTCACTTTCAAAGAGAATCTCAACATTATCTTTTACGCGTATATCTTCTTTTGTATAGGCGCGGTCTGATACCTTTTCATAGATAAGGTATTCCGGCATGATGTCACATCCGGACTGCAGACGAAGAAAGAGGAATTGTTTGTCATTGTGTTTTTCTATTGTGTATTCATATTCCGCCTTCTTTTTCGGATAACCGTATGCTTCAATTAGTTTTCCTTTCGTCCACCCGTTGAAGATCCAATAGCCTTCACCACCGGGAAGAAAATAGATTTCCTTTAACCATACATCATCTTTGTCACTGCATTTGGATTTTAAAGGCGAGAACATTTCAGGACTCGGAAGTTTGTCGTAGATTTTCCATTTGCCGATCACATCGGGATCATTTTCAAATATAGTATTGTTATTCATTATGCTATCCTCATTTTTTTCGTTCATATTCGTTTGATAAATCGGGATTTTCAATTCGATTGATCCGTCATCATAGCAGATTTCATAGAATGCGCCTGATGCAGTGAGGGATGCGCCTGCCATCTGTCTCAGAAGTGAACGATAGGATTCGGCAAGCTGGTCTTTACTGCCTGTGACGGATGCATAATCGCCATTCAACGGAATCAATCGGACTTGAATTTCACTTTCGATAGGGAGATTACCGGTAATTTCACAGCATATCGAGCAGTGAATGTTCTCATCTGCATAATCAAGCTCATATGCTATGATGAGACTTCGATTACCGCGGATGCTCTGTGGAATAGATTCACGGAGCTGATCAAGCTCGTGTTTAACTTCTGCACGATTCTTGAATATTCCGGTAATACAGGCAGCTTTCATCGTCTCTCCCTTTGCTTGAACCAGATGCATCAAGTGATGGCTGTTTTCGCGAAGCTCATGTGTCATCATTTCAAGAACACCAATCTGTCTTTGAGTTTTATTGGCGATTTCCTTCAGTTCCTGAATCTTATTTTGAAGAATAGCTTCTGTTTTAATCGGTGCTTTGATCAGTTCTCTGATTTCTCCCAGCGTGAAGCCGAGATCTTTCAGTGTGATAATGCGCAGACATTGTGAGAGCTGCGATGCCGAGTAATAACGATAACCGGTAAAGGGATCAATTTTTTCGGGTATCAGTATACCTTCATTGTCATAAAAACGCAGGGTCTTCACCGGAATGCTGCAAAGAGCAGACAGTTCACCTATCTTATACATGAGTAATCTCCTTTTCGGCGTTTAGGAAGGGCGCCTTCTTCCGTAGTATCAGTTTATCATTACAGTATGGTGGAGAGTCAATACTTATTTGATAAATTTTTATCATAAATTAATCTTTTTTAATCATTTAGAATTTGTTGACATTTAGTTTATTATATGATATCATTTTTAAGATAAATCTTCAAGGAGTTCTTATGTACTACATTCTTATTCTCATTGCTGTGGTGCTGATGGCACTGAATCTCTCCATGAGTAAACTGTTTCAGTCAAAACTGGGTAATTCTATCACCGCATCACTTCTTTTTATTTCACTCAGCAGCCTTGCAATTTCTGTAATATTTTTTATCTTCAACGGATTCAAGCTTGAAGTTACCCCCTTCTCTGCATTAATGGCGGCGATTGTTTCGGTTTTATATTGCTGCTACACCATGATCGGATTTAAAATCTTTGCGCTCGGTGATTTTTCGATCTACACCATGTTTCTGATGCTCGGCGGCATGCTGCTTCCCTATTTTTTCGGTATCATTTTCCTTGATGAAGGCATCAGTATTCCTCGTATTATCGGAGTGATTCTGCTTGTTGTATCAATGGTATTCCCTGTTCTTTCCACAAGCAGTAAAAATAAATCGAGCAATAAAACCTTGCTGTTTATTTTTCTCTGCATGGTGGTGTTCACGCTGAACGGTTTCGTCAGCATCACCTCCAAGGTTCATCAGGTTTCAGAGCTTGCTACGGTATCTGCCACCAGCTTTACAATTCTTTCGAACGGAATCAGCGGAATTATTGCCGGCATTTTACTAATCATCATTTGCACAGTTAAAAAAGTTAAGCCGCTTGATCAGCCTTTGACTAAAAAGCTGACCGCTTTCATTGTGACTGTCGTATGTGTCAGTGCAATTTTAAACGGTTCGTCTTATCTCCTTCAGTTGATCGGTGCGGCGCATGTTCCTGCTTCGGTGCTTTATCCTATGTCAACCGGCGGAAGTGTGGTTCTTACTGCCGTTGTCGGTGCTGTCGGCTTTAAAGAATATCCGAGTAAGAAGCATTTAATCGGTCTCATTCTTTCTTTTGCTTCCACATTCCTGTTCTTATTCTGATAATAAAATCTAATCGGGCTGTCTCAACTTCATGTTTGAAACAGCCCGATTTTTTATTTGTGTGAATCAAGATAATTCTGCAGAATAATCTGAGCCGACAGCGTGTCGACAGTTGCTTTTCGCTTTTTTCCCCTTGTGTTGGTCTCATTCATGATAGTATGAGCAACCATAGTTGTACAGCGTTCATCATAAAGAACAATCTCAAGACCTGTCAGATCGCGAAGCTGATCTGCAAAAGCTTCGGCACGCTCGGATTTTTCACCTCTGGTACCATTCATATTAATAGGATTTCCCACGATAATTTTAGCTACCTGATGCTCTTCTGCAATGTTCTTAATGCGTTCGGCAAGCTTGTCGCGTGAATATTCGGTAATTGTGCCGATCCCGTTTGCCAAAAAGCCAAGAGCGTCGCTGACAGCAAGGCCTGTGCGGACATCTCCCAGATCGACTGCAAGTATTTTTTTCATTGTCCGCCTCCGTACATGAAATTATTCTGAATCCGTGCTTCTCTTACTCCGTCAACCGTTTCATTCAGCCATTCAAGCAGATCAGCAAAGACTTCCTCGCGGTTGATTTCATTAAACAGTTCATGACGTGCGCCTTCATAAAGCTTAATTTTGAGATTACAGATTTCTGCCGCAATCAGACGGTCATAGACAGTCTTGACACCTTCACCGTAGTCGCCGACCGGGTCCTCATCGCCGCTGATGATATAAATCGGCAGACTTTTGGGCACCTCATTTGCCCATTCCTCAGAGCTGACCGATTTCAGCAAGCGGAACATCGCGTTATAACCGTTTAAAGTAAAGGTAAAACCTGATTTTGAATCGGAAGCGTAGGATACACGGCATTCTTTGCTTCTGGTAAGCCAGGAATAGGGATCATTTTCCGATTTGAAACGGTCATTATAACCTTTGAAGGATATATTTCTGACGAAGCTGCTCCGATAACGCTCACCTCGGATTTTGGATAGCAGACCGGTCAGCAGAATACCTGCGTTTAAAGGCTGTGCACCACTGCTGGTACCGCAGATGACAAGAGCGTCTATGCTGTCTTTGTAATCTACCGCATACTGCCTTACAATAAAGGACCCCATGCTGTGGCCTAGCAGGATATAGGGAAGCGAGCGATAACGCTTACGCATAATCTGACGAAGATTTTCGACATTCCTGATAAGACCTTCATAACCCTCACTGCCAAAATATCCGTAATCCTCGGGTGTTGCAGCTGTATTTCCGTGGCCAAGATGATCTTCTCCGCAGACAACATATCCTTGCTCGGTCAGAAATTCCGCAACATGCTCGTACCGCTCCATGTACTCGCACATTCCGTGGCAGATCTGAACAATCGCTTTTGGATTCACCTCGGGGGTATAGACATAATAAGCACAGTTCGTTTTCTGATCCCCCGACAGAAAGGTACCGGTAGATTTTGTATATGCCATGTGTTCTCCTTACATCTTGATGCTGGGTTTGAACGATAAAATATATTCGCGCACTTTACGGAGTTCAGGAATCGGATCGAGTGATTCGTGCATATCGGTTGTCACTTCTCCCACTGCACTTGCAAAACTGCATGCATTCTTGATATCATGGGTGGTCAAATAATTGAGTGCAAGCGATGCGTTAAATGCATCTGCGGCTTCGGCTGTGTCGGCACGATCCACATCGTAGGTGGGCTGCATCTGATAATATCTGCCATCATAGATAAATGCTCCGCGTCCCGGAATGCGGATCACATAGAATTTTGCTTTAACGCGGGACTCCAGTGCCATTGCCGATTTCATGCAATTCTCCATATCGGTCGGCATGATGCCGGTGATACGGTAGGCATCCTGAGCACTTGTTTGGAAGATTTCGATGCTTTCAAGTTCCTCAAAAGGATATTCTTTTCCGATACCCGAAGCATCGATGAAAACGGGAATTTTCTGCTGAACAGCGAAACGGGTAGCTTTAGCAAGCAAACGAGACTCAAGAACTGTCTGCACATAGACTGCATCGGGATAGCAGGTAAAGGCTTCTTCGATATGCTCTCTTGTAAGAAGATCGGATGCTCCTCTGAAGGTAAGTGCTCGCAGGTTGTCATTCTTTTCACAGATGGCAGCCGTAAAGCCTGTTTTGGCATTCCTGTCGGTTGCCAAAAAGCGCGTATCGACGCCGCATTCGTTGTAATAGCGGCGAAGCTTTGCTCCGTTTTCGTCATCTCCAAGGCAAGAGCAGAACACACAGTCACCGCCTAATCTTGAAAGAGTTACGGCAGCATTGGTTCCCTTTCCGCCCGGAATATATTCATATCCCTTGCCTCTGATCGTTTCACCGGCTGAAGGAATGCGGTCACAGAGCATGAGAAGCTCCATTTCGGCAGCGCTGATCACCAGTATTCTAGATTTCATAACATCTCTCCCATTTCTCCGCCGAAATTTCTACAGCTCGTCCTTTGGCGGAAGGTGAGCCGTGCAGGGATAAGGTGCATGCATGCTGTTCTAAATTAATATTCGAAGGTTTTTCCGTTTGCCTTTACTGTAACGCGGTTGCCATCGGGCGATGCTTCGGTGTAGCCGATGATCTTTGCATCGACATTGTACTTTGCCGCAGCTTTGATCATGAGAGCTGCATCCTCCTCAGAGCAATAGATCTCCATTCGGTGACCCATGTTGAAGTCCTGGTACATTTCGCGCTCGGAAATATCACCGTTTTCAGCAATCGCTGCGAAGAGCGGAGGAACTTCAAAGAGATTATCCTTGATATAGTGCATATTGATACCAAAGTTTCTGCATTTCACCTGACCGCCGCCAGTGCAGTGGATCATGCCGTGAACAGCTTCTCTCTTCTGTGTAAGGATGTCACGGATAATGGGTGCATAAGTTCTCGTGGGAGAAAGAATTGCATCACCAACAGTGACCTCGGTACCGGGGAGAATATCTTCAATACGATATTTACCACAGTAAACCTTGGAGCGGTCGATGGTAGGCGAATAGGTTTCCGGATACTTTTCTGCGTAATAATCACAGAGGAGCAGATGACGCGCTGCCGTAAGACCGTTTGAACCCATACCTGCGTTGTATCTGGTCTCGTAGGATGCCTTTCCTGTGGAGGACAGACCAACAATTACATCGCCTGCTTTGATATTGTCGCAGTTAATCACATCACTTCTGAGGATACGAACGAAAAAGGTGGAGTCTGCAATTATGGTGGCGACAAGATCTCCCACGTCAGCAGTTTCACCGCCGGAAAGGGTGATATTGACACCGAACTGCTTCATATTTTCTGCGAATGCACTGTAGCCGTCGATGACAGCCTTGATCGCATTACCGTCCACACGGTGAGCATTTCTTCCGATTGTATTTGACATGACAAAGCCTTCGATTGCGCCAACGCATAAAAGGTCGTCCAGATTCATAACCATGGAATCCTGTGCGATATCAAAAAAGGGTTGATAGGATCCTGTTTCCTTAGCTTTGATGTATGCGAGTGAGGATTTTGTTCCGGCACCGTCAGCGTGCATAGCCGCTACCCAGTTGGCATCGCCGCAGGGATCGGGAATCAGCTTACAGAAGGCACCGCCGAATTCGCCCTTCTCAAGGTTGGATATTGCGCGATGTACCTCATCCTTGGAGGCAGAAACGCCGCGTGACATATATGCATCAGACATAGTATTTTCTCCTTATATGATGATTAATATTTTAAAATTCATTTTTCAAGCTTCTTGCAAAAAGCTCATCCAGCGCTTGGGCAGGAACCGCATTCTCATACAGCACGCGATATACTGCGCTGCATATGGGAAGCTCCACTCGATAGCGATCTGCCAGTGCCATGATGGCTTTCGCTGTATAATACCCTTCTGCAAGCTCATTGTACCGCTCACCGAGAATAATGCCTTCACCAAAGCGTCTGTTATGGCTGTATTTCGAGAATACCGTGGCTTCATAATCTCCGAGATGACAGAGGCCGTATGCGGAAAACTCGGAACCGCCCATTGCACAGATTAGGCGCGCAACTTCACGAGTTGCACGGCTCATGAGCGCTCCTTTCAATGAAGAAAGCTTCAAACCGTCGAGCATACCTGCGGCGATGCCGATTACATTTTTTGCAGCAGCGCCGACTTCGTTTCCAATGAGATCGGTTCCGTAATAAAAGCGAATCAGATCCCCCGAAAATGAATCAACAAGTATATGTTTTGTTTCATTATCGGCAGAGTCGATAACCATGCAGTTCGGAATACCGGCACAGAATTCTTCGACGTGACCGGGCCCCAGCCAGACAGCGCATTTTACCTGTTCATTTGTATATTCTGCTACGATTTCACTGAGTCTGGCACCGGTATCGATTTCGATCCCCTTCATGCAGAGCACAATGATTTTTCCGCTGAGATCATAGACCGCAAGCTCCTGCATCAAGGCACGCAGACCCTGAGAATTAACCGAAATGATGATCACTTCTGATGTAACCGTTTCTTCCAGTGAAGTTGTAAGGTATACTTTCTCCGAAAATGTTACCATTCCGTTTGTACGGCTCTTTCTGAAGGTATTAAAATGTTGTGATGTTTCTCTGCCGTAAAGCATCAGTTGGTGGCCGATACGGTCGAGGTACCAGCAGATAAAGCTGCCCCATCGCCCGCAGCCGATTACAGATATTTTCAAGATTCTTTAACAACAGCCTTTCAAAATTAAGATAAAAAATATTTATACAGTATTAGTATACCACATTTATCTTGTAAAATCAAGAGCGTGAAAGCAATCGATAGAAAAGTATTGACCTATGGGTAATTTTATGATATTATGTGGGTAGATACGGTGAAAGAGTAATTTCACCTTTGATAATGGAGGTGTTGACTTTGAGCATTATTGAGGATGTAACAAAAAAAGGCAGTCCCTATTATAGCAGACGCGCTACAGACAAACTTTTCGAGCTTCCCTGCACACACTACACTTACGAAGGCGTATACATGGATACGGTTAATTTCATCAAGAAAAAACAGCTTCTTGATGCACCGCTCTGGGCTCTCTTTGTAGAGCAGTTTCGCGGCACTCCCGATGATCACGACAGAGGATGGAGATGTGAGTATTGGGGCAAAATGATGCGCGGCGCTTGCTTTACCTATCAGGTCACCAATGATGAGCAGCTTTATGCAACACTGACTGATACGATCATCGATATGCTGAGCGCACAGGATGAGGACGGACGCTTCTCCACCTATTCAAAAGAGGTTGAATTTTCGGGTTGGGATCTTTGGGGACGTAAATATGTCATGCTGGGATTCCAATACTACTGGGAAATCTGTCGCGATGAAGTGTTAAAAAAACGCATTATTGAAGCGATATCGCGTCATGCGGACTACATCATCTCACGAATCGGATATGAAAATCAAGGTAAGCTCCCCATTGTCAAAACATCAAACTTCTGGGGCGGTGTCAACTCCAGCTCGATTCTTGAACCGATGATGCGGCTTTACAATACCACCGGCAAGAACAAATACCTGGATTTTTCCTCCTATCTTGTCAACTGCGGCGGCTGTGACGGGTTGAATCTCTGGGAAACCGCTTATGAAAACAATCTTGCCCCCTATCAGCTTCCTGTCAGAAAGGCATATGAGATTATGTCCTACTTTGAGGGCATTCTCGAATTTTACCGCGTTTCACGGGTTGAAAAATATCGTATCGCTGTGTTGAATTTCGTAAATTCAATCATTAAAACCGAGGTTACCATCATCGGCAGCGCAGGATGCGAGGGCGAATTCTTCAACAATGCAAAAATGATGCAGTTCTCCTCCAAAATCGATGATATTATGCAGGAAACCTGCGTGACTGTCACATGGATGAAGCTCTGTTCAGCAATGCTGGCTCTAACCGGTGACAGTGTGTTCGCGGATCAGATTGAAACCGCAGCATTGAATGCTATTCGCGGATCGATCAACACTGAAGATGTTCAGCATAATGGCGGTCTTCCTTTCGATAGCTATACACCAACAAGAGCAGGTATTCGCGGACGTTCAGTCGGCGGTCAGAAAACGATTGAAGGAAACCGTTTCTACGGATGCTGTGCCTGCATCGGTTCTGCTGGTCCGGCGGTATATTTTAAAAATGCAGTGATGTCTGCCGCAAAAGGCATCGTGGTGAATTTCTACTCAAAGGCGAGAATTAATACCTACTCTCCCGACGGACATCCTTTTGCGATGATTATTGATACCGATTATCCGAAATCGGGCAGAATTGTAATCGGTGTGACCTGTGAATCAGAACAGCCAACGGCACTTTATCTGCGTATTCCGCGTTGGAGTGCTGAGACAACCGTTTCAATCGACGGAGTCCCCGTTGAGCGCGTGAAAAACAACAGTTATCTGAAAATTCTGCGTGTTTGGACTACACCTGCACGCATAGAGATCGATCTTGATATGCGAACGAAAATGATCAAATCAGTATCGCTCCCCGATGATTCGGACGCGGCAAATCACTGTGCCATCAGACGCGGTCCCCTCGTTATGGCGCGTGATGCAAGGCTGCATGATAATGTGGATGAAGCACGAGAAATACTCTGCGACAAGAATAAGTATGTTGATGCTTTCCTCTCTGATGGGGCAGATTTCGATACACTTGTTACGCTCAATCTTCCTACTGCAGATGGAGGGGTACTGACAGTATGCGATTGCTCCTCAGCAGGAAAAACATGGGATGAGAAATCCAAAATGGCAATCTGGATGAAGACAAAAGAATACGGTAAATAAAACTATATGGGCATGACGTTTTTCACTCTTCATGCCCATATGTTCTTTATTTACATTCGTATCCGATAAGCAAACCGCCATCTTCTGCATAAAAGCTGCAAAGTCCGCCGGTTTTAGTTATTTCAACCTTTGCTTTACGAAATTTTTCGACAATTAAAGCTTTTAATTTTTCAGCTGCCTCAATGTTGAAGCAGTGGCTGATGATTGCTCTGGCGCCTTCATATCCGGTATCGATCATTGACTGCAGAATGGTTTCAAGATTTTTCGCTTCGCCTCTGCATTTATGAAGCATTTCGAGCGTTCCGATCTCTGATGCAATACCGATGGCGCGGATTCCAAGTACACCTGCAATCTTCGCCTTTGCCATCGAAATGCGGCCGTTTCTGGCAAGGTTATTCATAGATTTCAGCGAAAACAGCAAATGAGTATGCTTTATATATTCACGAACAACAGCTTCGGTTTCCTCGAAGGACATTCCTTTTTTATCACATTCAATAATTTTTTCAATAATCAGACACATCTCCGGACCTGTGGACAGTGAATCAAATACGCAGATCTTGACGGCTGCGTTTACTGCTTTGTATTCATCCGCAGCCACCTTTGCTGCTGCATAGCTGCCCGAAAGTTTGCTTGTTATTGTGACAGCGAACACCTCAGACGCACCGTTGAACGCATCAAGCCATTCCTGCGAATTGGGGCAGGAGGTACCCGAACGGCTTTTCGTTTCATATAGAACTCTGTTCATTTCAGCAATATCGAGCGAGGGGGTATCAACAAATTCGTGCCCCTCGCAATTGATTTTAAGCGGCACAAAGGAATAGTCGTATTTATCAACATAATAAAGGTTCGATGAAGAATCGGCAACGATTTTAAAGCTCATAATTGTCTCCGTTCAAAGTATTTTTTCGATTTGACCTCTATATTATACATTGTTTTTATTATCCCGTCAAGAGTTATTTGATAACCGATAAAAAGATTCTTGCTTTTTATAATAATTTGATATATAATATAATCATTATCATGTATTTTATATTATTATCCCAAATTAAATCGGAGTATGTTTATTATGGAAAATAAATTAAGAGACGAAATGATTATCGGCATTGCCGATTTCAGACTGCCTAAATACAATGAAATTCCCGATGTGGGATTGTTTCTCGAACAGACTACCAAATACATTTCAGGTATTTTGGCGCCTCTTGACGGTATCACCATCACGAGCTCTATGATCAGCAATTATGTTAAACGCAAGTTGATTGCTAATCCCATCAAGAAGCAATACAGCCGTGAGCAGATTGCATATCTGATCTACATCGCCATTGCAAAGAGTGTTCTTTCGCTGGAAGATATCCAGTTGATGATCGACATGCAGAAAACAAGCTATACCGGTGTCGATGCATACAGTTATTTCTGTCGAGAGTTCGAGGATATTCTGACACTTACATTCGGCTTAAAAGACAATTCCCAGCAAATCAGCGTGAAGAATTATGAGATGAAAACCATGCTTCGCAATACGGTTGTTGCTACTGTTCATAAGATATATCTTGAAAAATCGGTGAAAATTCTGAAAAAAATCAGAGAAGAACAGAATAATCAATAAAGGGGCTGTTGCAAATGAAAATTTGCAACAGCCAAGCCACAAAATTTTCGATTTTGTGGCGTATATTGATTGGTTCCAGGGCGTAAAACGCCCTGGAATGGCGGTCTTTGACCGTCAAAATCAATATTCAAGGGACTGTCGCATTTGCATGCGACAGTCCCTTTTTTATTCACCCAATGATTCGATCATGCGGATTACAAATTCCCACTTGTCGCTTTCCTCGAGCTCGAGCAGTTCGATAATCTTTTCAAAATTTTGCTTTCTTGTACGGAAGGGCTCGGGATTATGTGAGTCGCCGCCGAGATAGAATTTGCATCCGCATTCCTTTGCAGTTCTGAAGGGACGAAGGATAACGGCAAGCTGCTCGTCATTATAACTGATTGCGGGAAAATTCAGCTCAACACCCATCCCTCTCGCAGCAACCTTGCTGAAGATTTCTCGCAGTTCTTCGTCAGTGAAGAGTGAAATACATCCGAAAAGATCTGCGTTGCATATATTTCCTGTGGTAAAGTGCGCGAGTCCGATTTTATGGAAGGGGAGGCTATCATTATCGAGCACCATATGGAGACGCATTTTGTAATATTCCTTGCGTGAAGCTGCGTCTGAACCTACCTGCTCGGGATCAATGGTAAAGTGAGTCAGATTAAGGTGGCTGACAGAGATGATGAAATATTCAAAATTCTCCTGTTCTTCGGGTGAAAGTCCGATGATACCGTGGCGGTTCATATCGATTTCACAGCCGAGGATGAATTTCAGATCTTTTGCCTGAGGAAGCGGAAGATTCTCACGGAGATGATTCATGGTATTGGCATGCCAGCCACGGGCGCCTTTGTCATCTACCTTATCGTCCCATCCATGATCGGTGAGAGCGAGAAGCTTGTAGCCGTTCGTCATACCATAAGCAAAGATGGCTTCTCTTGTTTGACGCGAGTCGCCCCGTGAACAGGGTGAAAGATAACTGTGATTATGCAGGTCGTGATCAATGATGTAACGCATTTTTTTATTCCTTTCCGATCATTTCTTCCACAAGCTCGAAGATTCCGGCAACGACCTTTCGAGCAGTGTTTTTTACTGCATCGCGGCCGTTTGGCAGTGTTACGCCGTTGAAATCGCGGATCATTTCAATATCGTTGAAATCGTCGCCAATGGCGATACAGTCTTCGTGAGCGACGCCTGTAAGACTGCAGATTGCTTCAAGACCGCTGGATTTGCTGACACCGTAAGGCACCGAGTTGATATTGATTCCGTTCACATGAGATGTGATTTTCCCTTCAAAGCAGCGATCTATTTCTCGGCTGAGCGAAACAGCAATTTCTTCGCTGTCAAAATAAGCATCAGCCTGATTAAAGCAGGGATAGTTCTTCACTTCTTCAAAGCGGATATAGCTCGTTTCCATATGAGGCTCTTTGGGAGATTCCGATATTTCATAACGGTGAAGCTGACGTCCGAATGCAGAGCTGTGCCCGTTATGCTCTATGAACATAGAGAGCAATTCAGGAAGAATTGTCCCGTCCGCTTTGGCTTCATAGCAAAGATCACCGTACTTATCATATATAGTACAGCCATTATGACCGATCAGGTAGTCGTAATGCATATTTCTTGCTTTCATTTCGCGGTAAATTGACGGATAACCACGGCCTGTGATTACAAGGAAGATATTCCCTTCTGCGCGAAAACGGTTAATTGCAGCGCGGTCTGCGTCAGATATGACACCGTGGTGAATGAGTGTACCGTCAAAGTCGCTTGCGATAATTTTCATGTTATTCTCCTTGATATGATGTGTAAATTTCGGGCAGAAAATCTTCGGCGATGTTCTTTTCCACATAGCTGATAAGTTCTTCATAGGTGTCGAGATATCCGTATACCTGAGTGCCGTGAATCGCCGCAAGATCTTCATTGAAGTCTTTCATATAGTATATATGGGTGCTGAAATAGTTCTTGCCGTAGAAGAATACGGTGGGGATAAAGATAGGATTTTCAATATGGGCACCGTCTTCATTCTTGACGATATCAAAGGTCATAAAGCCGCCGACCATGTTTTGCCCCTGCATCATGGTGGAGATAATATTTCCCAGGGAATAGATACATAACGTTCGCTCTCCGTCTGGACGCTCGATCCATTCAATCGGTTGGAGAACATGCGGATGGTGACCGATAATCACATCTACCCCCTGTTCAGCCATGAGATTGGCAACTCTTCTCTGCTCTTCTGTGGGCTTGAACCAATTTTCTTCTCCCCAGTGAACCGACACGAATACAAGGTCGGCTGCTTCCTTGGCAAGTGCAACCTGTCGGATGATATCTTCATCCTTGATATATGGAATTTTTATAGGTGATGATGAAGAAATAGAAAGACCGTTTGTTCCGTAGGTATAGGAGAGCATAGCTATAGTGATGCCCTGCTCCTCATAGATTCGGACATTGTCGTAATCTTCCGCATTATCATAACCGCCGATCATCATGACAGGGAGCGATTTCCAGAAGGTGATCGTATCTGCAAGTCCCTGTGTACCTTTATCTGCCATGTGATTATTGGCGATGTTGACGATATCGAAGCCAAGCTCAATCAGATCATAAGCGAGATCCTGCGGTGAATTGAATCTGGGATAGCCCGAATAGCCGTAGGATTCACCTGCAGTGAGTGTCTCCTGGTTGATGAATGCGATATCTGCTTGAGAGATTAACTCGGCGACATCCTCATAGATCGGCTTAAAATTGTAGGCTCTTCCGCCCTCAACTGCTCTTCGCGCTGCTTCCATATAAATATTGGGATGAATGACATTATCACCTGCCGCGGCGAAGCTGAGTCTCACCTCGGTAATTGGTGTGGGCTCGGGAGCGTCGGTTGTTTCGGGAAGCTCGGTTTCCTGTACGGGGACAGTGCCGACCTCGGCTTCTGTTACAGTCAGCTCTGTTTCGATGGGGGCTACAGTTTCTTCAATTGCAGGTACAGATATGCGCAATGATGTATCTATGATCTCTTTATCCCCCTGCTCGGAGCTGCAGGATACGAAAAAAACAAGCAGCATCACGGCAATTGCAGGCAGTAATTTTAATCTAACTCTCATACAGATGCCTCTCTTAGGATTTATTCAACCATATTGTATCACAAAAGAGATGATACCGCAAGTGATACCATCTCTTTTTCTTATTTTCTTTAGTCAAGAATTCCCGCAGGCATATCTGCTTTCATGGGTGCTTCTCTTGTGTACTTGGAGTCAAGAGTGATTGTTTCACCTGTCTCAAATGCACGCTGGAAGCCGGTCATGATCTCGAGAACATGGAGAGTCTGTTTATAACTTGCGCGGGGTCTGCGTCCCTTTTCAAGAGCACTTGCCATTTCTGCAAGACCAAGCGCGCGGGAGTTGCCGGGATAGGGGAACTCAACAGGGATCTCCACTTCGCCTTCTCCTGCCTTGAGCAGCTTGACAGGACCGCCAAAGCCATTGGGATCGGGTACCCAGAGTGTACCCTCGGAACCGTAGATCTCGATGATGGGCATATGATGTGCACGAACATCAAAGGAGGTCATAATCGATCCGATTGCACCCGACTCAAATTCCATCACACCGAAAATGGTTGTAGGAACATCAACATCGACAACCGTTCCGTTAAAAGGCTGGCTGGTGATGGTTCTCGTGGGAAATGTTTTGCGGGTCATACCGTTCAGACGCTTGACACCGCCAAGGAGATTGATCAGAGCTGTAATATAGTAGGGACCCATATCGAGCATGGGACCGCCGCCATATTTATAATAAAATGCAGGATCGGGATGCCAGCTCTCATGTCCGCGGCAGGCAAAGCATGCGGTTGCTCCTACGATTGTTCCGATAGCACCTTCATCGATCAGCTTGCGGCAGGTCTGGATACCAGCGCCCATATATGTATCGGGTGCACCGGCGATCCAAAGTCCCTTCTCTTCTGCAAGCTCAGCCAGCTTCTTGCCTTCTTCAAGAGATGCGCCGAGCGGCTTTTCGCTGTATACAGGCTTGCCGGCAAGAAGAGCTGCACGGCTGACTTCATAGTGCTCATAAGGACGGGTAAGATTAAGGACGATATCGACTTCAGAATCTGCAAAGAGTTCATGCATATTTTCGTAAAGCTTGGGAATGTTGTACTTTTTTACGGCATTCTCAGCGCGCTCACGGATCAGATCGCAGACACCGATGATTTCGATTTCTTTGAACATATTGGTGATATTTTCAAGGTAGATGCCGCTGATGGCACCGATACCGACAATACCGATTCTTTTCATAGCTGTAACCCCCAATTATTAATACATCTTCGCATTGTTCAGATATTTATCAACGGTAAGTCCATGCTTTTCAGCATGTGCCTTTCCGCCGGCAGCCCAGAGCATACCACGTTCCATCAGGATTGCGGCGTTCGGTGAGTTATCAAACACATCGTCGTGGTGACCGAGCGAGGTATAGAACACGCGGCCAAGTCCCCAATATTTCGTCCATGCGACAGGCATATCCACAGGCTTATTGGAAGCGTGATAATAGCTGATCAGCGGGAAACGTGTGGTTGCCAGCACCTCAATGGAGGGGTCAATGTGCAGATAATAATGCTCGCTCTTTACCGGGAAATCCTCAAGTCCTTCGGTGATGGGAGAAGATCCGTGACAGATGTTGACGGTATACTCAATACCGTCACCTCCGGGATGGCTTACCCACTGACCGCCTGTCATGAACTGCCACTCTGTATCCTGACGGAAGGCATCGCACATGCCGCCGTGGCAGCCTGCGAGACCGACACCGCGTCCGACAGCCTGAGCTACATTTCTTGAATACTGACCGTCGATGGTTCCCATCGTCCAACATGCGACAATGAGATCATACTCAAGCAGCTTGTCAAGATCAGCAAGACATTCCTGATTGTCATAAACCTCGGCTGCAATACTGTTTTTCTCGAGCATAGCAGCAAAGCGCGCGGAGGTAAGCTTCGGTTCATGTCCGTCCCATCCCCCCTGGAAAATCAAAGCTTTACTCATGATTGTAAACCTCCTGAAACTGTTTAAATACGGCACTTGATCGGTTCACCTGTGCGATCACATTCAAAGATAGCATCGATCACACGCATGACCCGCAGAGTCTGCTCGGGCTTGACGATCAGTTCGGCATCGCCTGCGATTACATCAACGATGTTGCGATAATAGTCTGCCCAGTCTGTGTTGACTTTGGGAAGCTCAAGCTGCTTTGTGGTATGTACGGGACGGGGAGCCATGGTTCTTGTGGGACCTGCGGAAGTATAGACTATGTCATTATCCCAGCTCATTTCACCGGAGTCGGAGAGCTTGACAATCTTTCCGTGGCAGTCCCAGTCTTCAACAATGGCGGTACCCTCTTCAAATGATACATGCCATCTGGGCTGGTTAATGAAGCAGTTGGTAGAAACTTCAACAAGAGCCGAAACTCCGTTTTCAAAGGTAAAGAGTACCTTGAAGTTATCGTCCACCTCGCGGGAGAAGACTTTATGAAGATTGGGAGCAATCTGAACAACAGGAGAATCGATCATCCACATAATCTGGTCAATCAGATGAATACCCCAGTCGTAAACCATACCGCCGCCATTGACTGCATAATCGCGCCATCCGACGAGACTTCTTCTCGACCCCTGTACGCGGCTCTCAATGAAATAGGGCTTTCCGAGAGAACCGTCATCGACAAGAGACTTGATGATTCTGAAATCTCTGTCCCAGCGTCTGTTCTGATGGCAGGCGAATACTTTACCGTTTGCTTTTGCTGCGGCAATCATGGTTTCAAGCTCACCTGCATTCATAGCAATCGGTTTCTCGCAGATAACATGCTTGCCTGCATTAAGAGCAGCTACGGTGAGCGGCATATGGAAGTTGTTCGGTGTGGCGATTGTGACGAGATCGATATCCGAAGCAAGGAAATCATCAAGATTTTCATAGAACTTCAGTCCCTTGTTTTCCGCATGATCCTTCACTTCGGGACGAATGTCGTAGGCTGCCACAACCTCCATGCGATCGGACAAATGTGCTTTTACATTGTCGCAGTGCCAGCTTCCCATTCCACCAAGACCGATAATACCGTGTTTGATTTTCATGATAAATTCTCCTCTTTATTCATAGAGTTTGTATTTCATATTTCACAAAAGAGACAACATTTTCTATCGTTTTCCATGTAATCAGTTTATCAGAGTAGTGCTTAAATGTAAATGTCATTTTATGCTTTTTTGTGGACTGTTTTTGCTTTTTTGAGTCTTAGATATTCCCTTCTTCTTTTTCACCGAATAGCCAAAGCTGCCGATTTTCTTTCCGAGTGCAAAATATTCCCCGTGAGAATAGGCAGCGAGTGCGGCTTTTTCCAGATGAAGCTTTCCGGCATCATCAATCAGTGTTTCTGAAACATTAACTGCGACAATCTCTGCAAGAAACATGTCATGAGAGCCGAGAGGGATAATCTGTGTAACTCGGCATTCAAGCGATAAAGGACTTTCGGCTACCATCGGGCAGGAGACAGTTGTTGCCTTCTCGGGTGTGAGATGACATGCTTCAAACTTATTCACATCTCTTCCCGAACGCACACCGCAGAAATCAATCGATCGTATAATATGCGAGCTGGGGAGATTTATAGCAAATTCGCCGCTTTCCTTAATGATATCATAGGAATAACGTGATGGTCGGATCGAAACATAAGTCATGGGGGGATCGGAATTGACGATACCGGTCCATGCGACGGTAAGCATATTGGGGGATTCCATGCTGCCACAGGATACAAGTGACGGCGGTACTGGTGCAAGAATCGTGCCACCTTTCCATTTGATTTTTGACATGATTAATACCTCATTGTATTTTACTTTGCTCTGATGCCGCCGCCCTCAAGCTGGATGGCGCCTCTTGCATAAAGAATCCACTTTGCCCGGTCAAGCGGATTGATGCCGCGGCGTTTTGCAGTCGTTCCAAGCTCCAGAGAGCACTCACGGTAGCCGCCGAAGGTCGCTGAATAGATGGCTCTGCCTCCGGTCATAGCAGCGATTTTTACCGGCCAATCGAGCGTTGTTGAAACCGGCATGCGGCAATGGATGATACAGCTTCCCTTTTTGATGATCGGATCGTCGAATTCTCCCCGCATTACAGTAATATCCGAGATAAGCTTGCCGAGAAATTCGTCACCTGCCGTGATTTTTACATTCAGCATCGGCTCAAGCAGGATTGTTCCGATACGATTAATTCCGTCCATCAGCGCCATGGGTGTTGCTACGAAGAAATCAAGAGGGTGAGTATGAATCGTATGGTGCTCGCCATCCACAAGGGTTACCTTCATGTCGGTCAGCTCCCAACCGTAATTCCCCTGCTCCAGAGAATCGAAGAGGGAGGTTTTAATATGCGACTGATATTTATAGAAAAGCTTGTTGTGGGGGACGCTGCCTCCATCATACTGTACGCCGCTTCCTCGTGGCAGGGGCTCGATTCCGAGTCTTACAACAGCCCAGCAGGGCTTCGGCATGGTATATGCTTCATAGCCTTCACCTTTTCCGGCAGGAGTTTCTTTATAGATTACCGACGGATCGGAAAAGATTGCTTCGATTCCGTATCGCTCCCGAAGAAGCACATCGATAATCTCACGCTGTATTTCCCCGGTAATATTGATGTTGATTTCTCGCTCTGTTTTCTCCCATTTATAATTGATCAGCGGATCTTCATCCGACAGTTCCTTTATTGCTGCAACAAGCTTTGTCAACTCGGCTTCTGTTTTGGGAGAAACACGAACGGTCATATAAGGATTTGCCAGCCTGTAGACCCCGCTCAATCTGTATTCGCCGATTGTATCAAATGCGCGGGCTCGGTCAAGACCGCAGAGTGCCGCAATATCTCCGGCTTTAACCGATCCGATATCTACATAGCGAGATCCGTTGAATTTGCGGATCTGTGTTACCTTCTCGGGAGGAAGTGCCTCACCTTCTGAGTTGACATCCTCATTAATGGTCACAGCATCACGATTTTTAATCTCTCCGCCGTACAGACGAACATGTGCGACTTTTCCCATGGTTTTGTCATGTTCGATTTTGAATATTAAGCCTGACAGCTGATTGCTCTGTTTCCTTTCTGCAGAAGGAAGATATCTTGTAATCGCATCAAGCAGCTCTTCAATTCCTGCTGCCATAAGAGATGAGCCGCAGAGAACAGGGGTAATTTTTCTCTCATATACCGCTTCTTTCAGTACATTTATAAGCTTTTCACCTGAAAGACTTTTTCCCTCAAGATAGGCATCTGCGATGTCATCATTATAATCTGCGAGAAATTCGATGAGCTCCTCGTTGTTGTATTCTGTCAGCTGCACAGAACAATTTCTGTCCTCCTGAGAAACTGCCTCGGTAATGACATGGGGAACAAATCCATCAAGCTCGCGTAAGGCTTCAATCACCGATTCTGTGTCACTGCCGGCTCTGTCAATTTTATTAATAAAAACGACGCAGGGAATATTCAGTGCATCAAATGCTTTCCACAAATTTTCCGTATGTGACTGCACCCCTTCTACTGCTGATACAACGAGAACAGCGCCATCAAGTGCAATCATGGCGCGCTCTGTTTCACCTGCAAAGTCAATATGCCCGGGTGTATCGATAATATTGATGTGGTAATTCTTCCATTCGATATCGGTAGCGGCAGCAACAACAGAAATGCCGCGTTCGCGCTCGACCGTGAGAAAATCAGTCTGCGCAGTTCCGGAATCGACGCTTCCCACCTGTCTGATTCTGCCGCAGGTTTTGAGTAGTTGCTCTGTCAGCGTTGTTTTTCCGGCATCCACATGCGCGAATATTCCGATATTGATGATATTTGTGTTTGCAGATGCCATCTTGCGCCCTCTTTCATACCGTTTTATCCATTTGATTTATTATATCACATTTTTGTGCTATTGGCAAACCCATGCTTTAAAAAATATAACCAATTTCTCAGCTGAATTATTGTCAAAAGCGACGAAATTATTTTATTTTTTCTTTTTTCTTTATTTTTTATCCATTTATGTTATAATAGTATTGTAATAATTTTCTCGGAGGTTATCATTATGGCTATTAAAGCAAGAGTTCTCCATTTCACATCCAAGGGTAAGATTCTGGCTGCATCCGCTCTGATCGGCGGTATCGTCGGTTCTACTCCCGATACAATTCCCCCCGCTTACAACTGCGAAAAGGAAAAGCTGGTTGTTATCCTCGCTTCTCTTGGCAAGGATATTCCCGATAAGTTCAGACTTTTCTGCCGCGAACTGACCACCGCACGCGCTGCCAATGTTGCGCTCGTTATTGACGGCCCCAAGGAAGCAGGCGAGGCTGTTGCGGGCTATATCCGCGAAGCCGGCGCCAATGTTGTCGGTGAGCCTCTTTACATCAAGGGCGGTCTTCCCTTTGCTTTCCTCAAGAGCTTCAAAGAGGATGAGCAGAAAGCGGTCACAGACTGGATCAACGGCGTCGTCGCTGAGGTCACAAAATAATCAATGATATAATCGGCCGGGCGGAGCTTTCTGTCAGGCCGTTTATGCAATAATCCTATTTTATTTTTCACCACGCACACTGTGCGGCACGGAGGAATACTTATGAATCTTCATGCAAAAACTGACGAACTGAAGAAGGTTTGTCGCTCCAATTACTGGTTCTCCCGCATTACGGCTGAGATTGCTTATCTGGAGAATCTTTCCAAGATCAAGGGCGGTATTTACGACGAAAAGCTTGATGCTGCCTGCGACCTTCTGATGGCTAAACAGGCTGATAACGGTACTGTTGTCAAGGCTGATGCGCTTGAAATCGAGGCTATGCTCGCCGAACTGGCGCCTGCTGCCAAGGAAATTGAAGTGCTCTGCGCTTCTCATGCTCACATCGACATGAACTGGATGTGGGGTTATCAGGAAACCGTTTCGGTTACCGTTGATACCTTCCGCACCATTCTCAATCTGATGAAGGAGTATCCCACCTTCACATTCTCCCAGTCACAGGCTTCTGTTTACAGAATCATTGAGCAGCACGCTCCCGAAATGATCGAGGAGATCAAGGCTCGTATTCACGAGGGCAGATGGGAGGTTACCGCTTCTACATGGGTTGAAACCGATAAGAACATGCCTAACGGCGAGTCGCTGTCACGTCACATTCTGTATACTAAGCGCTATCTCTCGAAGCTCTTTGACATTGATCCCAAGTCGCTGAGACTCGACTTTGAGCCTGACACCTTCGGTCATAACCTGAGCGTTCCCGAGATCTGCCAGAACGGCGGTGTTGATTACTATTATCACTGCCGTGCAAACGATGAAGGTTATCTCTATAACTGGAAGTCCCCTTCGGGCAAGCAGCTGCTTGTATTCCGTGATCGTCATGGTTATAACGGCGTCATCGATCATTTCTTCTTTACCGACTGCCCCGATATTGTAGGTAAGTACGACTTCAATACTGTACTGAGACTTTACGGAGTCGGTGACCACGGCGGCGGACCTACCAGACGCGACGTTGAAAACATCATGGATATGAACTCCTGGCCGCTTTATCCGAAGCTCACATTTGGTACTATTCATGGCTTCTTCGGCAGACTGGAAAAGGTTCGCGATACCCTTCCTACCCTTGATCGTGAGCTTAATTTCGTCTTCACAGGCTGCTACACCTCTCAGTCGAGAATCAAGATGAGCAACCGCATCAGTGAAGATCGCATTTATGAATCCGAATTTCTTTCCGCTGCCGCAAACAAGCTCGCCGACGGCACTAAGAAGAATGGTCTTTATGAAGACGCTTGGAGAAACATCCTCTTCAACCATTTCCATGACATTCTTCCCGGTTCGGGTATCATCGAGACAAGAGAGTATGCGCTCGGTCAGTCTCAGGTCGCTCTTGCCAACATCAATACCAATGCGAATACCGCTATGTATGATCTGGCTGCTGCTATCGACACAACCATGATTCCCTTTGACGATGATAAGAAGACCAATTCCGAGGGCGGCGGCGTAGGTTTCGGTGTTGCTCACGGCATGAATTACAACTTCCCGCAGACCGAGCGCGGACGCGGTAAAGTCAGAGCAATTCACCTCTTCAATTCCACCATGTATGACCGTGCAGAGCCCGTTGAAGTTACAATCTGGGACTATACCGGTGACTGGGGCAGAGTTGAAATCACCGATGTTGACGGTAACGTTGTTGCTCATCAGATCGTTGCCGGCGGTCAGCATTACTGGGGACATCAATTCACCAAAATCCTGATTGATGCAAAGGTTCCCGCATTCGGTTACACCACCTATGTACTGAAGGATCGCGAAATCTCTCAGGCAGGCATGCTTCCCGATATCACCGCAGGCTCCTGCGATGTTTACGGCGATTACGACATGGTTCTCGAAAATGAAAAGATCAAGGCTGTCTTCGATTCTAAAACGATGCTCTGCAAGTCGATGATCGATAAAGCCACCGGTGACGTGCTGGTTTCAGAGGATCGTCCTTCCTGCGCTGTCCGCTTCATCAAGGAAAATACACGTCATGGTATGTCCTCCTGGAGAACAGGTCCTTACATGTATGTTGAAAATCTCAATGAGAGCGGCAGAGTCAAGCTGATCGACTACAGCGTTCAGGCTCTCAGAAGCGTTCTCGTTTATGAGATCCCCTTTGAGCGCTCTTCTGTCAAAGTAACCGCTGTTCTTCATAAGAACTCACAGCTTATCGACTTTACATTTGATGTTGACTGGCACGAAATCGGCTCTCATGCAACCTTCGTTCCTCAGCTCAACTTCTATATGCCTGTTGCTTATACTGCTGACGGTTACAAGTACAACATTCCTTATTCCACCATCGACCGTGCGGACATTCCTCACGATGTTCCTGCTAACAGCTACATGCAGGTTAAGAATGCAAACGGACGTTCGCTGCTGGTTGTCACCGACACCAAGTACGGATTCCGCGGCAATGACAATTCCGGTGCTGTCAATCTCATCCGCGGTTCTTACGAGCCCGATCCTTATCCGGAGTACGGCAAGCATCACATCCGCGTAGGTGTAGGTTCTGTCTGCGGCTGCTGCGCTCGCCGAATTGCTGAAACCTATGTACATCCTGTCAGCTTCACCGCAGGCACGAAGCATGAAGGTAAACTCCCGCTTACTGGCAAGCTTCTCTCTGTGGACGGAAGCGTTATGACCAGTGCTGTCAAGTTGGCGGAGGATTCGGATGCACTTCTTATTCGTGTTGCCGATCTGTCGGGTGAAGACGGAACCGTTAAGATTGCCACCGCTGTTCCCGCTGCCAAAGCTTATCTTGCTGACATCAACGAGACCATCATCGCTGAGTGCGAGATCAAGGACGGCGTCATTGAGGCTCCCATCAAAGCAAACAGCATTGCAACCATTCTGATTCAGTAATTATTTTCTACGGCGGGATACGGTGATGCAAGCCGTATCCCGCAACTTATTAAGGTGACATATGCAACTTCAGGTTAACGAACACTATGACAGGCTGGCGCTTTCGGGTAATGATCCTGTAAACGATCCGCCGATGCTGCAGGAATACATGGATGGCTGGGACGGAGTTCCCTTCCTTGACGCCATGGGTGAGATTGACGGCAAAGATGTGCTCGAAATCGGATGCGGCAGCGGAAGACAGGCACTGCGCGTGCTGGATCGGGGATGCGGTGCTTATACCGGAATTGATATATCGGATGAAACACTGCTGTTGGCAAGCGAAAATCTTGCGGCATATGAAAATGTGACGCTTGACTGCTGCCATTTTCCGCTCGAAATTCCCGAGGGTACATTTGACATTGTTTTTTCTACACTGACCTTCATGCACATTCAGGATAAACTGCGTGCCTGCTCTGCCGCAGCGGGACTTCTGAAGCCGGGAGGCAGATTTGTCCTGTCGATTTCAAAGGATACTTCGGATATGCTCGATATGGGAGATTATACAGTCAAGCTTTATCCCGACTCTCCGGATGAAATCAGAGCATGTCTGAGAGCTTCGCGACTGAGACTGCATGAAGTTATTGAAACCGAAAAAGCGTATATATTTGTTGCTTTTAATTCATAATATGAAGGAGATTATCAATATGAAAATTTTATTCCAGGGTGACAGCATCACAGATATGGGCAGAAACCGTGCCGACATCCACAATCTTGGCAATGGATATCCGAAATTTGCTGCTGAATATCTTGAAAATATGTATCCCGATATGGACTTCGAATTTGTAAATCTTGGTATCAGTGGCAATCGCACCTGCGATCTTGTCGCAAGACTCCAGGGCGATTTTATCGACATTCAGCCCGACATCGTTTCGATTCTCATTGGTGTCAACGATACATGGCGCCGTTTCGACAGCAATGATCCCACAACCGCAGAGCAATTCGAAGCTAACTACCGCAAGGTACTGACCGAGATCAAGGAAAAGACAAGTGCAAAGATTGTAATTCTCGAAGCATTCTTACTGGATGTTCCCGAACGCGAGTCGTACCGTGAGGATCTGAACGAGAAAATCTTTGTTACACGCAGACTTGCACGTGAATTTGCCGATGTATATATCCCGCTTGATGGTCTGTATGCTGCCGCCACCCTTTATGAAGAGCCCCGTTATTGGGCTGCAGACGGTGTACATCCTACCGATGCAGGTGCTGAATACATCGCTGATTATTATGTAGATGCTGTTTCCTCTCTGATCGACGAGGAATAAACAAGGAGTTCTCTATGTGCGGAAGATACACGATTTTTACCGAAGCCGACGAAGCTGCCATGTACAAATTGTTGAAGGCAGCTCGGGAAAAGTATGACAATCTTGATTTTAAAACAGGTGAAATCTTCCCCTGCGATCGAGTCCCCGTTATAACTGCTCCGGCAAAGAGCGGTGTTGACATTCTGAAATGGGGTTTTCCGCTGGGAGACAAACCGAGCTCTGTCATTATCAATGCAAGAGCAGAATCTATTGAACATAAGCCAATGTTTTCTGATGCATTTCGATATCGGCGCTGTGTGATCCCGTCAACCGGATTTTATGAATGGACACGGGATCGAAACAAAACAAAATTTTATTTCAGATGTGAAGAATCAATCATGCTATACATGGCGGGCGTTTGGTGTGAAGATCATGACAGCGGACATTTTGCTGTGATTACGACTCAAGCAAATGCTTCTATGTCTGAGGTACACCATCGTATGCCGCTGATTCTGTCGCGGAATGATTTAATCCCCTGGATGACCGATGAAACTTTCGCACGGATTTTTCTGCATCGCGAACCGCCTCCGCTTGTAAAAAAAGCTGTATAATTTTCCACAAAAGACCCATAATACGAAGCGTTCTGCTTCGTATTATGGGTGAATTTTGTTATATATATTTGAAGCTCAATACGGAACATTCGGAATTACGATTCTTCTATAACTGTATTGTAACCCTCGTTCTGGAGACATTCTCTGGGGCTGACTCCATATTCCGATTTGAATGCTCGGTAAAAATTTGTGTAATCTCTGAATCCGCAGGAGGTACAAACTTCTACCGGTGCGCTTCCATTCATAAGCATTTGTCTTGCGACAAGCAAGCGCTTCAGAATAATATATCTGTATACACCGCATCCCACAGCACTTCGGAATTCGTGCGACAGATGATATTTACTTACATAGAAATGCTGGGCAATTCCTTCTAGTGTCAGCTCTTCTTGATAATGCTCGTTTATATAGGACAGCACTCGACCGACCAGCGGCGAGGACTCGGACTTTGATTCGTCAGCATCGCTTTGCAAGGCAATTCTGTTCAGCTCTACAAGAAACTGCAGTAATATCCCTTCTGACATGAGGACACTTCCGTATTCATTGCTGTAACTCTCACGCACAAGTTCTTCAAGTCTTAAAGTAACATTTTGCTTTTGAGATGATGTAAGTCTGAGCAGATTTGTATGTGTAGGCAATGAATTGTCAAAACAACGATCAAGTGAGATGTTGTTACCGAGAGAAAGCTTTTCGAGATATGTTTTATCAATCCACAAGACAATGCGGTCATACAGATTACTTTCAGGATGCAGAATCGGACGGTGAAGCTCCATGGGGCCAATCAACAGCAGATCTGCCGGTTCAAGATGGAATACACGACCTTCAACCCAATATTCGACTTTACCGCCGAGGAAAAAATAAACCTCATAAAAATCATGATGATGAACCTCTACAAGATCGGGACGCGGTTCACGGTAATGGAATATTTCATAATTCTGGCGATGCATTGTTTGACGTGGATCAAATCGCTGAGAGCTTGCCTGCATTTTTCTCATCTCCTCTTCTTTCTTCTATATTACCGCAATTATCACAATATGTCAAGCAAAAAACGCAATTATCATTGCATTTTTTCTATGTTATAATATTATCTATAATGGAATAATTATATTTTCTTGTTTGGAGGTCTCAATATGAAAATGAAAATGTCCTTTCGCTGGTATGGTGAAAGCGATCCGGTTTCTCTGCAGTACATTTCACAGATTCCCGGCATGCGTTCCATCGTTTCAGCAGTATATGATGTAAAGCCCGGTGAAGTCTGGCCTGAGGAAAGCCTTGCTAAAATGAAGGCTCAGTGCGAGGAGAATCATCTCGTCTTTGATGTGGTGGAATCAATTCCCGTGCACGAGGACATCAAGCTGGGGCGCGGCGACGTGGATCATCTGCTTGATGTTTACTGCGAAAATGTCCGCCGCTGCGCGAAATACGGTGTGAAGTGTGTAACCTATAATTTCATGCCGGTCTTTGACTGGACACGTACTCAGCTCGATAAACAGGCTGCTGACGGTTCCACAAGCCTTGTCATGTACTGGGATCAGATGAAGGGACTCGACCCGCTGAAAGATGACATTCATCTCCCCGGCTGGGATGCAAGTTATACACAGGAAGAGATTCGCGAGCTGATTACTGCATACAGTGAAATCGGTGAAGAGGGACTCTGGAAGAATCTCGAGAAATTCCTGAAAAAGGTTATTCCCGTTGCTGAGGAATGTGGTGTACGCATGGCAATTCATCCCGACGATCCGCCCTATCCGATCTTTGGTCTGCCCAGAGTTATCACCAATGAAGCAAATCTTGACCGCTTCCTTGCCATTGTCGACAGTCCTGCAAACTCGCTCTGTCTCTGTACGGGAAGTCTCGGCTGTGCGGCAAGCAATGATGTTGTTGCCATGGTTCGCAAGTATGCTGCTATGGATCGCATTGCATTTATGCACATCCGAAACATAAAAATTATGGAAGACGGTTCCTTTGAGGAGCGTGCACATCTTTCTTCCTGCGGTTCGCTGGATGTTTTTGAAATTGTAAAAGCACTGGCTGAAAACAACTTTGACGGCTATGTCCGTCCCGACCACGGAAGAATGATTTGGGGAGAGACAGGCAAGCCCGGCTACGGACTACATGACAGAGCTCTCGGCGCCACCTATCTGAACGGACTTTTCGAAGCGTGTGAACGCTTTGCAGATAATAAATAAACGGAGGATAAAATAATGATTTCCAATGTGCTTAACACAGACCTTACCGGTAAGGTAGCAGTTGTTACCGGTGCCGGCGGCGTACTCTGCAGCCATTTCGCAAAGGTTCTGGCTCGTGCCGGTGCTAAGGTTGCACTGCTTGATATTAATGAAGAAGCTGCAAAGAGCTTTGCTGATGAAATCACCGCTGAAGGCGGTATTGCCAAGGCTTATTCCTGCAACGTTCTTGACCGCGAAATCTGCTTTGCGGTAGCTGATCAGGTTATGGCTGATCTCGGTGCCTGCGACATTCTTGTTAACGGTGCCGGTGGAAACAATCCCAGAGCGACTACCGATAAAGAATACTTTGAACTCGGAGATATTGATGCTGAGACAAAGTCTTTCTTTGATCTGGATGCTGACGGTGTAGGATTTGTATTTAATCTCAACTTCCTCGGAACGCTGATTCCCTCTCAGGCTTTTGCGCGACAGATGGTGGGGCGTGAAGGCTGTAACATTCTGAATATCTCTTCTATGAATGCATACACTCCTCTCACTAAGATTCCTGCGTACTCGGGCGCTAAAGCTGCCATTTCCAACTTTACTCAGTGGCTGGCAGTACATTTTTCCAAAGTCGGTATCCGCGTTAATGCCATTGCTCCCGGCTTCTTCTCAACCAAGCAGAACGCAAAGCTGCTCTGGAATGATGACGGTACCCCCACTGCTCGTACCGGTAAAATCCTGGCAGCTACCCCTATGGGACGCTTCGGTGAGACCAATGAGCTTGAGGGCGGTCTGCTCTTCCTGTTGAACAATGAGGCTGCAGGCTTTATCACCGGCGTGGTATTGCCGATCGACGGCGGTTTCTCCGCATACTCAGGCGTATAAATAAATAAAGGACGGTTATTGATCATGGAAAAGTTTATTCCTGTTGTTGTTATCAAAGAATTATCTGAAACCGATAAAATCCTCACTGCACTTAAGAACAGCGGTATTAATTGTGCTGAAATCACCTTCCGCACAGCCTGCGCTGCTGAAGCAATTGCATATGCCTGCAAGAATTATCCCGATATGAGCATTGGTGCAGGCACCGTCATCAATGCTGAGCAGTGTGAAGCCGCGCTTGCCGCCGGTGCACAGTTTATCGTTTCTCCCGGTCTTTCAGTTGCTGTTGCAAAAATCTGCAATGAAAGAAATATCCCCTACTATCCCGGCTGTGTCACACCTACCGAGATTATGATGGCGCTGGAGCTGGGTATCACGACTGTCAAGTTCTTCCCTGCTAATGTTTATGGTGGACTGAAAGCGCTGAAAGCACTTTCTGCTCCCTTCCCGCAGGTCAAATTCATTCCTACCGGCGGCGTTGACAGAAGCAATATTGATGAATTCCTAGCCTTCGACAAGATTGCAGCTATCGGCGGCAGCTTCTTTGTCAAAGAGGCACTTGAGAAAATGGAGGGTTAAATCATGAGTAAAGTTATTACATTCGGCGAAATCATGCTTCGCCTTGCTCCCAATGGCTATTATCGCTTCTTCCAGAATGATCAAATGCAGGCTACTTTTGGCGGCGGTGAAGCTAATGTTGCTGTTTCGCTCGCAAATTTTGGCATTGATTCCGCATATGTAACCAAGCTTCCCAAGCACGCAATTGGACAGGCTGCGGTAGATTCTCTTCGCTATTTCGGCGTTGACACATCGAATATCGTTCGCGGCGGTGATCGCGTAGGTATCTACTATCTCGAAAAAGGAGCGGCACAGCGCGGCTCTGTCTGCATTTATGACCGTGCTCATTCTGCGATTCAGGAAGCAAAAGCTGAGGATTTTGACTGGGATGCTATTTTTGAGGGGGCTGACTGGTTCCATTTCACCGGTATTACACCTGCGCTAGGCGCTAATCTGGTAGAAATTTGCCGTCAGGCTTGTATTGCAGCTAAGGCAAAAGGTGTAAAAATTTCCTGTGACCTCAACTACCGAGGCAAGCTTTGGACCAGAGATCAGGCAAGAGAAGCGATGACCGATCTCTGCCAGTATGTGGATGTCTGCATTTCCAACGAAGAGGATGCAAAGGATGTATTCGGCATTGAAGCTGAAGGAACAGACATTTACGGCGGCAAGCTGAATCATGAGGGCTACAAGTCGGTTGCAAAGCAGCTGGCTGATAAGTTCGGCTTCGATAAGGTTGCTATTACACTTCGCACCTCCATTTCAGCAAGCGACAATGACTGGGCAGGCATGCTCTATGACGGTGAGAACTATTGCTTCTCCAAGTCCTATCATCTGCACATTGTTGACCGCGTTGGCGGTGGCGATTCCTTCGGTGCGGGATTGATCTACTCCCTTCTGAATGGAAAATCTACACAGGATGCGATTGAATTTGCTGTTGCGGCTTCTGCGCTGAAGCATTCGATCGAGGGGGACTTCAACCGTGTATCGGTAGCTGAAGTCGAGAAGCTCTCGGGCGGAGACGGATCGGGACGAGTTCAGAGATAACAAAGAACAACGCCAATAAAAACAGTGCTGCGTATTTGAATACGACAGCACTGTTTGTTTTTCACTTCTTATAATATGCTTTGATCTGTGATTTTACGAATTCTGAATCATAGGCATAGACTCCGTTCGATTTTATGAGAATATTCTCATCATGCTCAAATTCAGTTGCCCATTTTTGCCCTTCCGGTGTGTCAATAGTAGCCTTTAGTTTATTAATGAAGAATTCTATCTCACGGCGCTGAGTAGCGGTAGCATATCCGTCGCAGAGATAATCGCTCCAGAGGATTCCGGGAATACCTCCGTTTTCATAGGTCGCCTTCCACCATTCATAAAGAGAGACGGTGGTATTGATCATGACAACCTTTGTATTCTCTCCGGTGATATTATACATATTGGTGAAATCTTTACCGTATTTTGAATTGATTACAGGCGGTCTCATACGATTGAACAGCGGCAGCATAGATGAAACGATGCCGTAATCTTCCAAAGCAGATTTTGTCATTCGACCAACCTCGCTGGGTCTGAATACATCCCAGCAATAGTTTGAGAAGCAATATAAAGTTTCCGAATGAGAAAGAAGTTCGGGAATAAGCGCGCCTTGATACTGGTTTGCAAGTACATGGCGATCGCGCATATTGATACTTAAAGGATCGATTTTTGCAAGCCACTGAGATCCCTCAAGACGGAGATCGAGTTTTGCGCCCGGAATTACATCCGAAATCTCATCAAGCATCGTTTTATAGTTTACTGTACGGCGATAGGAACAGTAAATATCATAGTCAATGGTAGCCGCAGTGAAGCGGTCGATCGGTACACCGCCTACATCTCCTACTGTAATTTCATAAAAATTTTTGTATTCGCTTCCCCAAGCTTCATTCAGATTATCTATCGTTCCATAGAGACTCTTCAGATAAATACGGAAACACTCAATCGATTCGTTATCGATCGGTGTATCTCGAACCGTGTGATCTTGCTCGGTATAATGGGAGCCGCCTCGGGTGTCTTCAACAGAGAGGACAGTGGTGTTTCCGTTCACCCAATAGGAATCCCCCCAACGCATGAACTGGTATTCAGCCATTGCGGCATTTGCGATATCAATCGGGGATATTCCAGGTTTGCTCAAGGTAATATCGCTTTTTAAAATTCGAGCAGCTTGTGCGAGATTACCGGAAGAAAGATAGGGATATGAAACAAATCCTTCCACCTTCAGTCCCAATTCGCGCATGACATCCACGGAATGCTGGAATGCAGGACCACCAACTACATTGTCATATGCAAAGCCGGCGGTTGTATTGACGACATTGATTCCAATATCCTTCATTTCACAGAGATATTTGGTAATATCTGCGGCTGTATCGGGGCTTTGTGTAATATTAACGCGCATATCAGCCATAGACTGCGTCATGATTACCGGGAATCGGGTACCGTCTTCGAGAACCACATAATTTTGATGGTCTTCATCGAGGATGATTGAAAGCGAATCACTTTCAACCTGAATGGGGATCGATACCGCTTCAAAACCATCTTTATTTCCGTCAATCAGCTTGATGACAACCTGATTGCACCAGTGTGAAAGCTGGATATAGAGGGTATCTGTCACACTGCCTGCATCCTGCTTGAGGAATGAAACGTAAGATGACTGGAACTCCTCATAGTAGTGAATCCATGCATTTCGCTTGACCTTGTCATCGGTGACTTTTTCTATCGTCTTGGGTTCGGTGATCTCACTTCCGCCTACTGTAAATTCCATGGTTGAGTAGGACATCACTTCTCCGCCCCATATGGTTCTGCCGAATATCTCGGGATTGTCAATCTCGTTGCGAACCTCACAGTTAATCTTCAGCATATATTCACCGGCGGGCATTTGATGCTGGAAGGTTACCCATAGGGTACCGCTTTCGCCCGGATATACTTCATCCACGATGCGGTAATACATGTTGGATACTGTTGAATACTGCTCCCAGCTGCTGCCGTTTTTCTTATATAGGAAGGGTTCAAAGCAGAAGGTACCGTTTCCGTCACCGTCAAGTACAGTATTACCGCTGTTAATGTAATTGAATTTAAACCAGATGTAGTCTGCTTCCTCTACCGTGCCGGAAAGACGAAGCTCAGATGTGGCGTAATCGGGATATTCACCTGCCATTCGATCGGATTTAAAATCGAGGGACAGATTAGGTTTCTTGCTGTCATCCTTATATCCGGCAACATAACCTTCATATGCAAAATCGATATCAACAAGTCCCGGGAAATTCAGATCATAATACAAATTTCCATTTTCTCTTTCAGCGTCCTCCTGTCCTGTTACAGAAAGATGGAGGGGATTTGACTCTTTAATATCGCTTTCAGTAGTCAGCGTATAGGTAAGCGGAACAGCATCATAGGCGGTTACCAACTTGGGAATTGAATAGGTAAGAGTCTTATCGCCAAGTTGAATACTTCCGGTAAATGCCTCCGCACCGTTGTATTTTCCGATATCAGCAGCCTGTTCATCCGAAATGGGGTTATAAATCAAGCCACCGTCTTCATGAATCTCATAGCCCTCGAGCTCTACTGTTTGAGGATCTGAAGACAGATTCTTGATGATTTCCTTTGTCTCATCGTCAAGATAATAGGCATGCTCGGCTAAATCCTGCTCTGACATTTCTCTCAAGCTTGTTATTGTTATCCTGCCCACAGCAGCACCTCCGCCGTCTTCGGTTGTGGGATCTGTCAGACGGACATAGATCCAACTGTCATATCCAAGCGAGAGCGGAGAAATCGTAACCGGAGTCTCGGTTCCGCCAACACTTTTGGTTTCGATCTTTATCCATGGACCGTTTTCCGAATCGGAGGCTTCAATGCGATATTCCTGACTCATATACAGTGTAATAGTCGGTTGTACCATATTGGTTATGTCAAAAAGATATACCATTTCAGCTGCTGCATCGGCAAAACGGATGAAATCATTTGCAGCGGCGGAATTGCGTACAATATATTCGCTGTCAAGATTCATGGAATTGGTGCTGAAGATAACCGTATCGGTCGAATAGATTCTATTGGGATCCGAAAGATCGACCGCCTTTGCTCTGCAATCTCCGTATTCTCTGATAATCTGAGGCAGTGCATCTCCCTGCAAATACTGATCGACAAACGCCTGTACACCTTTGGTTATCATGATGTCATTATCACCGTAAATCGCGATCTTTTTTCCATCTCGTAAGAAGATATAGCTGTTTTCTCCTAACTCAGATGCGGCAAGTTTGCTGAGAGAACGATTGGTTTTACCGACGAGAATTTCATATCTTTCGCTGAAATCATCCCTGCCGTCCCAGTCGGTTGCAAGAGTTGGCTTCACACCGTAGGATGCTTCAACTGCTCTTTGGATAATGCGGGAAGCTTCTACCATTTTTTCGCCTGCAGTATCGGATCGAACAATGGTGAAGAGAAATTCACCATCAGTAACAAGCGTCTCTTCTACCTCTGTCTGTAATTCCTGAGTGGCGTTTTCTGCAGTGCCATCCGATGCTTGCTTTTCACATGCAGACATGATCAGCATTATAATCATTATCGACATCAGAGCCGTTATCTTTATCCTCATGATAGTCTCCTTATTTGTATCTTTATGATTTAATTATATCTCACTCCAATATTGCTGTCAATATTAATCGGATTATTAACCAATATTAACCTTAATCATGTAAAATCAAAGGACTGACGAATTGCAAATGCGTCAGTCCTTCATATAAATTATATATTTACATTTTTCCTATTGCGCCAAAGTCGTCATCAAAGTAAAATTCCACTTCTTCTCCACCGATGATCCAACGGTTCGGTGCGGTTGTATTGAGCAGACCGAGAGGAATCGCGCATTCGCGTTCAACAGATGCGGCATGATATGCTTTTGACAGTTCTGCTTCCTGTTCCTTTGTCAGTGTGTTTGGACGGTTAGAGACAAAGAGAGGGGTGCCGCTCTCTGAAAGAAGCTTCAGCCACTGGCGATTAAGAGTCCATTCGATATTTTCTGTAATTCCCGCACAGTCAGCATCGATGTGGAAGAAGCTGCCGTGCTGACACATTCGGAATGCGAGGTTATTCATACCCATACGGCGTGTACGCTCCCATACGATGCCGCTTGTATCATCTCCGGTACGGTTCAAATGCATATATCCGACACCGAGATGTCCTATGCAGTTGCAGCCGAGGATATATGCACGTCCTTTGGATGCGTTATAAATTGTTGCGTACAGATTTTTTATAATCTCAGCAGTGGTCTTTGTATCATCATGGAATCGCCAGCCATCATCTGTGATATCGCTGCCCATCGCGCCTCCCCATCTGCCAAGAATATCACAGGTGGAGAAATCATATTTAATCAGTTTATATCCCCAATCACAGAAACACTTGACGTCTTCTTCGATATAAGTGAGCACTTCCGGCATGGAAGGATCCGCGAATTGTGTATCGCGATCAAGACGCCACTCAGCAGGAGTATCGGGATTGAACAGGGGACGGAACCATATGCCGGGAAGTACATTCATTGCCGTAATTTCTTCTGCAAGGCGTTTCATATCGGGAAAGCCTTGATTTCCTTCACGCCAGGGACCGATACAGCCGCGATTCTTTTCCCAGCCATCATCGATAACCATATAGGGACGATTTTCGATACCGTCGGTCAGTTTGGCAAGGTAAGCGGCATCGGCGAGGATTTCCTCGTGGGAAGATCTTCCGTATGCGTAATACCAGTTATTCGCACCGTAAACGGGTACGTCGGGGAATATACCACTGTCATGTGCCAGTTGTTTGCAGAAGTCACGGGATGCCTCATATTCAGATACAGCGGCATAGGAATCATAAATCACCTCTGCGAGCAGCAGCTTGCGATCTCCGAGCTTGACACCGACTCCGCCGCTACGGCAGTCCATCGTGAGCGTAACACCGGCGACATCCACATTCCAGAAGCAAAAGCTATTGGCTCCGGTCAGCACACCGGAACAGGTAACATTATATCCATCAGAAGCAACATAATACCAAGGCAGCGCCCGTTCGGCTACAATGCCGCGAAATTCAAGATCACCATATGATCTCTCCCAGTGATCACCCATAATGCGTACATTTCGTTCTGTCGGACAGTTCCAACGAAGTCTGACGCGTTTGACCGCTTTGTTGGGGGATGATATACTGATCGCAAGGTTCTTTCCCTGCACAATCTCGATTGTGATATCTTCCATACAGACAGTGGAAGCAGCGATTTCTTTGTATACGGCATCCTCACATTCGATCATGATCAGATTTGGCATGCGCAGTGTATTGGCTGTAAGCTCTTTCATTTTGATTCTCTCTTTCCTCTTTTTTCGTATTATAGCTGAATTTTGAAAATATTGCAAGGCATTTTATGATATTTGTTTACTTCTTTCAAAAAAAGTGGTATAATGATATATGAATGTGAAATTATGACATAGAAGATTATGTTTTAATTTATTATAATTGCATTAAAGGAATTAAGATCATGAAAGAACGTGTAAAAATTGCGGTGATCGGCTGTGGCAGCCGCGGACTTTTTCTGCTTCGAATGATTCTTGAGCATATGCCCGACATTGATGTAATCGCAGTCTGCGATCTTTATGAGGACCGTACAGAATGCGCAAAAAACTTTGTGATACAAATGCGCGGAATTACTCCTGCAGCCTCCTGTGATTACAGAGATATCCTTTCTATAGACGAACTGGATGCTGTCATAACGCCTTCTGCATGGGAAGCTCATGTTGAGATCTGCATTGCCGCTATGGAGGCCGGTAAATATGTAGGAAGCGAAGTTGGCGGTGCCTATTCAATCGATCAATGCTGGCAGTTGGTGCATACTTTTGAGAAGACCGGTGTTCCCTGTATGATGCTTGAAAATTGCTGTTACGGCCGCGAGGAATTGACCATACTGAACATGATCAAAAAAGGCTTGTTCGGTGAGATTGTTCACTGTGAGGGTGGATACAGACATGACCTTCGCGATGAAGTAGCACTTGGAAATGAAAACCGCCATTACAGACTACGCAATTATCTTTCCCGCAATGGTGAGCTTTATCCCACTCACGAGCTTGGTCCGATCGCGAAATATTTGAATATCAACCGAGGAAACCGCATGCTGACACTGACTTCCATGGCTTCAAAGTCGGTTGGTATAAATGATTGGATTAAGCGAAACCGCGGTGAAGATTTTGAAAATGCAAATGCTAAGTTTGCTCTGGGGGATGTGGTAACCACCATGATCAAATGCGCAAACGGTGAGACTATCACACTGACCCACGATACTTCCTTGCCGCGCCCCTATTCGAGAGGCAATCTTGTCCAGGGGACTCGCGGAATCTGGTGTGAAGATACTCGCGGTATTCTGCTTGACGGTACTGACAGCAATCCCAGCTACGCTCACCGATATCGCAGCCTTGAAGAATATATGCCCGATCACGAACATCCTCTGTGGCGTGATTATCAGGCAGTTGGCGGTCACGGCGGTATCGATTATCTCGTACTCTCTGCCTTCTTTGATTCAGTCAAGCGCGGAAGTCGGGTACCGATCGATGTATATGATATGGCAAGCTGGATGAGCATTACTGCGCTGAGTGAAAATTCGATTGCGATGGGAAGCTCACCTGTGGCAATTCCCGATTTTACCAATGGCAGATGGTGCAGTCGTGAACCTTATATGAGAAGCAAATATTGTCTCGAGGAAGTATGCTTCGATTGCTTTGAATCATAACATCCATTTATTAAATTTCAAAAGGATTAAGTTGAAAGGAATATATATTCATGCTTGAAATCAAGGATATAAAATGGAGTGCGCCGGGCGGCGTAAATGTTTTAAAGGGGCTTTCTCTTGAAGTACCTGAAAATAAGCTTGTAGTTATCACAGGTCCCAACGGCGGCGGAAAAACCACGCTGGCAAAAGTCATTGCAGGTCTTGAGACTCCCGATTCTGGCAGCATTTTCCTCGGCGGCGAGGATATCACGAAGCTTGATGTTACTGAGCGCGCTAAGCGTGGCATTAGCTTTGCATTCCAACAACCGGTTCGCTTCAAGGGCATTACCGTACGTCAGCTGATTGAGCTTGCTTCGGGCGGCACTCTTAAGGAAGACGGTCTTTGTGCGATTCTCAGCCGCGTAGGTCTCTGTGCTCGTGAGTACATCGATCGTGAGGTTGATTCTACTCTGTCCGGCGGAGAAATCAAGCGCATCGAGATTGCTTCTGTTCTTGCAAGACATACGAAGCTTACGATTTTCGATGAACCTGAAGCGGGTATTGACCTTTGGAGCTTTACAAGTCTGATTGATGTATTTGAGAGTATGCGCTCTTCTCTCAAGGGTACACTTGTGATCATTTCTCATCAGGAGCGTATTCTCAAAATCGCGGATGAGATTGTAGTTATTGCAGATGGCAAGCTGAAGGACAAAGGCAGTGCGGACGAAATTCTGCCGAAGCTGCTGGGAAGCTCTGCAGACTGTACAACATGCGCGAAAAAGGAGGTATATCTGAAATGAACAGCATCACAGAAAAGCTCCTCGGTATGATTTCCAACTGGAACGGAAAATATGAAGGTGCCTACAACATTCGCGAAAACGGCGGATGTGCCGGCAGACAGTCAACCGAGCATATAAAGATTGAAAACAAAGAGGGAGCTCCCGGTCTGGAGATTCGCATTCTCCCTGGAACCAGGGGCGAGTCTGTTTCGATTCCTGCCTGTATCACCCACGGAGATGTGGATGATCTGGTTTACAATGATTTCTACATCGGCGAAGATGCGGATGTACTGATCATGGCAGGCTGCGGTGTTCATACCGAAACCGGCGAAGCGGCACGTCACAGCGGAATTCACCGTTTTTATCTTGGCAAGAATTCTCATGTAATCTATGTCGAGAAGCATGTGGGAACAGGCAAAGGAAGCGGACTTCGTACCATTGATCCGGTCACCGAGGTTTATCTTGATGAGGGTGCGGTACTTGAAATGGATACTGCACAGATCGGCGGCGTCGATAAATCCACAAGAAATACAAGAGCCGAGCTTTCCTCGAATGCGAAGCTGTTAATTCGCGAGCGAATTCTGACTGAATATGATCAGTGGGCACGCACCGATTTCGAGGTAACAATGAACGGTGAAGGTGCCGGCACCGATTTAATTTCCCGTGCGGTTGCAAGAGGTAATTCGCATCAGGAGTACACCTCCAAAATGATCGGAAATGGTCCCTGCTCCGGACATTCCGAGTGTGATGCTATTATTGCTGACCACGGCACAGTAACCGCGGCACCTGCACTGACAGCGAATCACGGAGACGCTGCACTGATTCACGAGGCTGCAATCGGAAAAATTGCAGGTGAGCAGATTCTCAAGCTTCGCACGCTTGGTCTGACCGAAAAAGAGGCTGAAGCTAAGATTGTAGAAGGCTTCCTTGGCTGATTATAAGGAGATTATCATGGTAGAAAATTTTGAAAACAAACTGAATGAATTTGCCCATCTTTTGGTTGAGATTGGCATGAATGTACAAAAAGGGCAGACTCCTCGCATTTCTTCTCCCATCGAATGTGCGCCGCTTGCAAGAAAGTGTGTTGCCGCTTGCTACGAGTGCGGTGCAAAGGAAGTTATTATGGAGTGGAGTGATGACTTTATCACGCGCCAGAAATATCTCTACGCGGACGAAACAGTTTTTGGTGAATACCCTTCTTTTATGAAATCTAAGCTCGATTGGCTGCTTGAGCGCAATGCGCCTGTGCTCTCCATCATTGGAGCGGATCCAGAAATGCTTAAAGGGATTGATCCCAATAGAATTCAAACCTGGCAGCGTACTGCAGGTCAGCCTACAAAAGCTTTCTATGATGCAATGACTGCCGGACAATTTCAGTGGTCGATCGGTGCTCATCCCACAAAAGCATGGGCGGAAAAGGTATTCCCTGCTCTGAAAGGTGAGGATGCGATTGATGCTCTCTGGGATGCGATTTTTAAGGTATGCCGTATTACCGGGGACGGTAAAGCGGTCGAGCGCTGGAAGGAACATATTGAGGCAACAGCGCGCCGGGCTAATATGCTGAATGAATACAACTTCAAGACGCTTCACTATACCAACAGTCTCGGCACCGATCTTGTTATTACACTTCCTGAAAATCATATTTGGGCAGGCGGAAGCGAAAAATCCAAATCCGGTGTGGAATTTGTTGCCAACATCCCCACCGAAGAAATTTTCACCGCACCTCAATATGACGGTGTAAATGGCCGCGTTTATTCTGCCATGCCGCTTGCGTTGGACGGAAATCTTGTCGATCGTTTCTACATGGAGTTCAAGGATGGAAAGATTGTCGGTCTTCACGCTGATATTGGTGAGGAATATTTGAAGAGATCAACAACCGTCGATGAAGGTTCATCCTATCTCGGTGAGGTCGCACTCGTTCCCTTTGATTCTCCGATACGCAATACAGAAATTCTTTTCTATAATACTCTCTTTGATGAAAATGCATCCTGCCATCTTGCCTACGGTTCTGCATATCCCACCTGTGTTAATGGCGGAGAAATGCTTGATGAGGATGAACAGAAGAAACTGGGGCTCAATCAGTCGATCACACACATTGATTTTATGGTTGGCACCGCAGATCTTTCAATTATCGGTACTACTCACGACGGAAAAGACATTCCTGTTTTTATTGACGGTAACTTCGCATTCTGATTTGAAGGCATACAAAAAGCTGCACATTTGATATAATCCCCTTAGAGCAGACACTTGAAAAATAAAAGAATTTCAAGACAACTTTAAGGGGATTATTTATATGCAAAGAAGATTGCACAAAAACAAAGAATATAGTACAGAGTTGAAGGTACAAGCAGTAGAGGAATATCTATCAGGAAAAGGCAGTCAACGAGAGGTATGCAGAAAATACGGAAATTTAGCAAAACGCACACTCGAAGTTTGGATAATGTGGTATAATGGTCATAAAGAATTTAAGGAGCGAAGTCGCGCCAAAGGAGAAATCCATATGACCAAGGGAAGAAAAACCACACAAG
>JAFQEJ010000052.1 GCA_017399105.1 Clostridia bacterium | reverse complement strand
TTGACAACACAAATTCAGCTTTCAGCTGAATTTGCCCCACATCCTCTGCGTATCCCCGAGGGATGAATTGACAACACAAATTCAGCTTTCAGCTGAATTTGCCCCACATCCTCTGCGTATCCCCGAGGGATGAATTGACAATGTAATCCCTTCACACCGCACAAACATGCACTCCTAACAACATGCACTCCGAAAGGATATCTTCACTATGATTCTGAACTCCAAAGAAACCACCCTCGCCTACCGCTGCCCTGTCTGCGGCACCAGCATCATCAGCCTTGTGGGACTCTTTGCCCTCTCTGGCGACCTCATCAAGCTGAAATGTCCCTCCGGCTGCAGCGAGCTCTCGGTGGTGCGTACCAAGGATAAAAAAGTCCGCCTAACCGTCCCCTGCCTTCTCTGTCCCAAGCCTCATGTCTATACCCTCAGCGAGGCAGTCTTCTTTGAGCGCGATCTCTTCGCTCTCTCCTGCACCTATTCGGGCATCGATATCGCCTTCATCGGCACCAAGGATAAGGTGATGGATGCCCTCGCAAAATCCGAGAAAGAGCTGCTTGAGCTTCTTTCCGAGGCAGGGCTCGACAATTTCGACTCCCTCCGCCTGCAGAATGAAGAGGAGGACGCCCCCTTCACCGATCCCGAAATCGAGGACATCGTCCGTTTTGTCCTCGCCGACCTGGACGAAGAAGGAAAAATCCACTGCAGCTGCGGCGATGAAGGCGGTCCCTATACCTTTGAATTCACCAACGAAGGCGTCAAGGTCGAATGTGAGGTCTGTGGCGACTCCATCCTCATCCCCATGAAAACGGTCTCTGAAGCAAGACGGTTCCTCGACTGCAGTGAGCTTCATCTGAAATAAACCACGCCATCCGAAATTCATCTCAGGGAGCCAATGTGCTCCCTCTTTTAAAAGGAAGTAGCTCCCATGAAAAAATTACTCATCATCGACGGAAACAGTATCCTCAACCGTGCCTACTTTGGCATCCGTCCCCTCACCAACAAAGACGGGCTCCACACCCATGCTGTCTACGGCATGACCAATATTCTCCTCCGACACCTGGAGGCAAGCCATCCCGATTATGCCGCCGTTGCATTCGATCTCCCCGCCCCCACCTTCCGCCATAAGACTTATGAAGGCTATAAGAGCAACCGTCACGGCATGCCCGAGGAGCTTGCCGAACAGCTCCCCTATGCAAAGGAATGCTGTGCACACCTGGGCTTCACCGTCCTCGCCCGCGAAGGCTGGGAAGCGGACGACATCCTCGGCACCTATGCCCGCATGGCGAAGGAAGAGGGCATTGAGTGCTCCATCCTCACAGGAGACCGCGACTCTCTCCAGCTCATCGATGACACCACTCATGTTCTCCTCGCCACCACAGGCGAAACGGTCACCATGGACAGAGCCGCCTTCACCGCCAAATACGGGATCCCGCCCGAGGATTTCGTCGATGTAAAGGCACTCATGGGCGATTCCTCCGACTGCATCCCCGGAGTTGCCGGCATCGGTGAAAAGACCGCCCTCAAGCTCATTGCCGCCCATCACACCCTTGAGGGGGTCTACGATAACCTCAATTCCCCCGATATCACAAAATCGGTTCGATCCAAGCTGGAGGCAGGCAAAGATTCCGCCTATCTCTCCCGCGACCTTGCCCGCATCCGCACCGATGCCCCCGTTCCCCCGCTCTCTGAGATCACCTACACCGGCTTTGATCAGTCATCTCTTCTGAACCTCTTCACCAAGCTGGAGTTTTCGGCTCTCATCAAGCGCCTCGATCTCACCGCTGATACATCGTCTCCTGCTGCAGAAGAATCGCCTGCAGATCAATCTGCTGCCCCCGAAATATCCATTCTCGAGGTCACGCCTGACGCCCTCACCGATTCACTCAAGGGCAGCCGCATCGCCATCCAATATGAAATCGAGGACAGCATCCTCACACTGACCGCCTCTGACGGCAGCTCCATCTGCATCGCGACCGCTGAAAAATCCGCCTTTGCGCCCTTCTTCACAGCCTGCGGAAACCGCATCCTCACCGATGACAGCAAGGCGCTCTATGCTCTCTGCGATGAGATCGGCGTCCCCCTCCCCCTTGTCGGCGACGATCTCACCCTTGCCGCCTATGTCCGCGATCCTGCCGACAATTCCTATGCCCTCGACAAGCTCTCACTCAGCCTTCTCGGCAAAGCCGCCGCCCCCGATTCGGATGCCGAAAAGCTCCCCCTCATGCTCAACCTCATGGACGCCCTCGATGCCGAGCTGAAGGAGCAGAACGCCTATGATCTCTACCGAAACATCGAGCTTCCCCTCGCCCGTGTCCTCCGCGACATGGAGCGCGAGGGCTTCCACGTGGATCTTGATGGCATCAAAGCCTTCGGTGAACAGCTCGCCGTCATGATTGCACAGCTGGAGGAGGAAATCTATGACCTTGCCGGCTGCACCTTCAACATCAACTCCCCCAAACAGCTTGGCGAGATTCTCTTCGTAAAATTAGCCTTCCCCGGCTTCAAAAAGACCAAAACCGGCTACTCCACCAGCGCCGAAATTCTTGAGAAGCTTGCTCCTTATCATCCCATCATCCGCAAAATCCTCGACTACAGACAGTACAGCAAGCTGAAATCCACCTATACCGACGGACTCATCAAGGTTGCCGATGAAAAGGGCGTCATTCACTCCAGCTTCAACCAGACCATCACCGCCACCGGACGCCTCTCCTCTACCGAGCCGAATCTGCAGAATATTCCTGTCCGCACCGAGCTTGGCAGAGAAATGCGCCGCTTCTTCATTGCAGGCAATGCCACTACCTCAGCCGAAAGCCGCGTCCTTGTGGATGCCGATTATTCCCAGATCGAGCTCCGACTCCTTGCCCATATATCGGGCGACCCGACCATGATCGAAGCCTTCAAGCGCGGCGATGACATTCACACCATCACTGCCTCTCAGGTTTTCGATGTCCCGATCGAAGAGGTCACCTCCGAGCTCCGCAAGCGCGCGAAAGCGGTTAACTTCGGCATTGTCTACGGCATTGGCGACTTCTCGCTGGCGCAGGACATCAAGGTCACCAAAGCAGAAGCCGCCCGCTATATCGAGAGTTATCTCGCAAAATATCCGAAGGTTGCCGCCTATCTGCACGATGTTGTCGCCGATGCCAAGCGCGACGGCTATGTAACAACCCTCTTCGGCAGACGCCGCTATATTCCCGAGCTTTCCTCCGGCAAGAAGCAGCTTGCCGCCTTCGGAGAGCGCGTCGCCATGAACAGTCCCATCCAGGGCACCGCCGCCGACATCATTAAGCTTGCCATGATCAATGTCGCCCGCGCCCTTCGCGAAGCCAACCTGGACGCGAAGCTGATTCTCCAGGTTCACGACGAGCTTATCCTTGACTCTGCCGCCTCCTGTGCAGCCGAAGCCGCTTCCATTCTCAGACGCGAGATGGAAAACGTCATCGCCCTGTCCCTCCCCCTCACCGTCGATGTACAAATCGCCTCCACCTGGTACGATGCCCACTAGGCGGCAGCACCGCCGGGCCATTTCGGCGTTAGGTATACAAAGCCGAATCTGCATACCACGAGAGTGACGGTAGATATAATCTGCCCATATGCAATGCCTATAGACATTACAAAGGGGCTGTCGCATTTGCATGCGTCAGCCCCTTGGATATTGATTTTGCCGGTCAATGACCGTCATTTTCGGGCATTTATGCCCGAAAACCAATCAATATACACCCCAAAATCGAAGATTTTGTGGCTGGGCTGTTTCAAATGTTCCATTTGCAACAGCCCTAACTTATCATATTATTTTGCTTCTGCCAGCTTGATGTAGTCCTCAATCAGCTTTTCAAGTGCCTTTTGCGCTGTTTTGTTGATCTTCTCGAATGTACTTGCCACATCGGTTGTACCTGCGCCCTCGAGCTTATTGAGCTGTCCGCGGAAATCGCCGAGGTTGAGGAAATAGCCAATATCAAAAATCTTGCTGTCGAAGATAATCTTCAGAATCTGCTTTGACTCTTCATCTCTGACCGACTTTTCGTTAAGGCAGTTTTCATAGAATGCCTCAGTAACGGTATATGTGGACTCAGCAGCCATCGCTTCTACGATAAGGCTGACCGATTCGCGGTCACAGGTTGTCGGGAATGAAATCACAGGGGTTGCATATTCGGGAAGCGTATAGTAACGGTCCTGATTTTCATCCAGCTTCGGGAAGGGGAGCACACCGAAATCGGTCTCCATCGATCTGTAATCACGGGGAACAGGCTCAAACACAGAGGAGCGCATCAGCGAACCGCCGTTTGCAAACCATGCAGATGCTGCCGGCCAACCGCCATTTGAGTTAACATATGGATCCGCCATCAGCGTTTTGGATTTATCGGTAGAAATCGAAAGAGCCATATTGGCAAGCGTGACATTCCGCTCACTGCTGAAGGAAATCACAGGCTCATCACCGACCGTATCGGTAATTCTGCCGCCGCCCGAGAAATACACCATCCATCCACAGCCATTCTGGGAGAAAAATCCCCATCTGTCATCATAATCCATCTTACTGTCGCCGTTGATATCGCTGTTTACATTGCTGATGTAGGTGTTGAACTTCTCAATCGTCCATGTTCCGTCAAAAACGCTTTGATAAGGCAGCTCAAGTCCCAGTTCGCGGCACATGTCCTTGTTAAAGACGATCGAATTCACACGCGCATCTGTCCAGGGAGAAATATCGCCGGTGCAGAAATATAGCTGATCAAACAGCGTCAGCCCCTCAACCAATGACTGATCCCACCAGGATGCACTCGTGTCTATATAGGTCATGTCACCATAATCCACAAGGAAATTATCCCTTGCCAGAGGCATCAGCTGATCGATTCTCCATACAATCGCATCAAAGCTGCTGTCGGATGCATTGATGCTGTTGGTAATCACCTTGGTATCCGATGAGTTCTCCGGCAGGATCGCCGAAATTTTCACGCCATATGTCGCTTCAACCTTGCGATTACGAACATAAATAGCATCATTCAGAACTTCTCCGGTCTGCTCCGCGCTGTCGATAAAGCGCCATGCATAACCTGAGCTGTCGTTTGCTCCTCCAAGGAAAACGATCTCTTCTCCGTCAAAATTCTTCTCCGGCAGATTTGCGCGCTCCATGCCTGCCACCGTTTTGGGCTCAGTCTCAACCGCTGCGGTAGTCTCATTTGAGAGTTCTTTGTCCTGATCTGCCGGCGCACCCGAGCATGCTCCAAGCTGAAGAATCAACATAAGCGCAATCAAAACTAAAGATAAGGTTCTTTTCATCATTTTTCTCCTTTCTTCACCCTATCGTCAAAAACTCGTCTCGCTGTCTGAGCAGCTCCCTTCATTACAACATGATTTATCAAAGCATAATGTCTGTTTTTGGCGTATATCGGTGTTTAATTAACTTAATTATAGCATAGAGCCGAATATTTATCATCAGCAATTATTATAATATTATATGCATTTTCTCTATTTTTCTTGTAATGCAAAACACTCTGTGATATAATGGACGCAGCGAATTCATGCATTGATTCCTTATATTCATCAATTCTGCCATAATAGTTCAAAGGAGTTGATACAGTGGAACTGATATGTGAAGGATGGTTTTCCGACGAGGAAATCGTTTCCTGCGGTGAGCATTTACATCCGGATATTGAATTTATGTATTTCCCCATAGCCACCGCAATTCTAAAAGCCAATGCCAGCAATTTTTCGATCTCCAATGGTGATCTTGTCATTTTTCCCCCTTATTTCATTCATCATATCATATTCACACAATTTCCCTGCAAACGATACGGCTTTCGCGTTTCCTCCGCAGATTATATGCTGCACAACGTCCCATTGGAGCTCACTTCCATTCTTCTCAGAAGAGATTCTACGAACGCTATCATATTCCATCTTTCAGAGCATCCGGATACAATCCGCCTCATCGAACAAATTCACGAGGAATATATCACAACTTCCCCTTTTCGTTCAGAACGCCTTTTCTGTCTCTTCTCATCCCTGCTCATCTCCCTCTATCGCATCGATCCCAGCCCCTTCGTGATCAAAGACGAAAAGCTCGAAGCATACTGCCGCTTCATCGAAACACATTCTCGCGAAAAACTCTCGATTGATGAAATTGCCAACCATTTCTACGTAAGTCCGGCATATTTTCATGTGAAATTCAAGACCTATACCGGACTCTCCCCCCATCAATACCGTAACCGCTGCCGCATATCTCACGCAGCTAAGCTGCTGCACGACAACAAGCTTTCACTGGCTGAAATCGCTGAAGATAGTGGCTTTCTTGATACCAACAGCTTCATTCGTGCTTTCCGGAAGTCTCTGCAAATTACACCAAGCAAATATCGCGAAAATTGTTTGAGACATATAACCCCTGTAGAATAACCTGACAACGTAAAAAAGGGAATCCATAACGCTACTTCTCATAAGGATATCTAAATATCTTGTGAAAATAGCCGATTGACGAGTGCGAGAAAAGCCATAGTATAGAATTCATTTGAGTTCTGTACTATGGCTTTTTCGTTTCACACTAAGTATTCATAACAATGAAGGCAGGTAACTGAATTCGAGACCCGATCCGTCAGCTATCTGCTTTATTTTATTTCCTGTTCCAAATCGTCGAACAGATCACTATTGAAAAATTCTCTGACAGAAATATCAAGGCCATCGCAGAGCTTCTTGATGGAAACAACACCGGGGTTCTGACTCTTTTCATTCAGCATACTGTAAACCGTTGACGGAGTTACACCCGACAAATTTGCAAGTGCGTTGATCGCAATATTCTTTTCCTCGCATAGCTGTAATATCCGTTTCGCTACAGCTTCCTTTGTGTTCAACCGTATCCCCCACTTTCTACGATATATCGTTGATAAATATTCTATACTAATATGCGATTTTTCGTATGCGAAATATCGTATATTTCGCAAAAGTGTGCTATAATATACGATATATCATATAATTTCGGCGTGTATGCTGATTTTGACGATAGAAATATGGTTAGTCACGGTTTCTTTTATCTCAGTTGGTAAAATATATAGTATCACTGTTATGGAGGAAACACACATGGAACACAAATTATATGGATACATCCGTGTCAGCACACGGGAGCAAAACGAGGACAGGCAGGTTCGAGCGATGGAAGATTTCGGAGTATTGCCTGCCAATATGATCTGCGACAAGCAATCGGGAAAAGATTTTGAGCGTCCTGGATACAAGCGACTGGTCAAAATAATAAAGCCGGGAGACACTCTTGTGATTAAGAGTATCGACCGACTCGGGCGTAACTATGATGAAATTTTAGAACAATGGAGAGTTCTCACAAAGGAGAAACAAGCTGATGTTGTTGTTATTGATATGCCCCTGCTTGATACACGGAAAGGCAAAGACCTTACAGGAACGCTGATAGCCGACATTGTGCTACAGCTACTATCCTACGTAGCACAGACCGAGCGTGAATTCATCAAGCAGCGTCAGCGTGAAGGAATCGAAGCGGCAAGAGCAAACGGTGTCCACCTTGGCAGAGTCGCAATGGACCGTCCAGACAACTACGAAAAAGTCAAAAGCGAATGGATGGACGGAGTCATTTCCGCAAGAGAAGCAGGACGGCAACTTGGCATATCGCATACCGGATTTAAGAGATGGGTTATGCGAGATATGAAGGAAAATATTTCTGCTAAAAATATATAATAGAACAGTAGCACATATATAATTTCCGACAAATGTTAACAAAAGTACACCTTCGTTGACATATTGTGCAAAGAAACCCAAACGACCATAAAAGCCAAAAATGTGCATAAAAATACATAATATATTATATCATATTCCTTTTTATCTGTCAATGAGCTAACGGAAACAAAGGTGTACCTTTGTTAACACATAATATTATAAAAATTATGAGGATGTGGAATATGAAAGATTCTTTTTTTACTGGAACTACAGGCTTTTTAGGTAGTCATTTACTATTTTACTGGTTAAAAAATAATCAAGGAAAGGCATATTGTCTTGTTCGTGGTGCAACACAAGAAGAATGCATTGATAGATTTTCTAAAATTTTCAAATTTTACTTTGGTAATGAGTCTTATCATCTTTTGAATCGAATCATCATTGTTATGGGTGATATAACTAAGGAGAAATTTGGCTTATCTGCTGATGACTATCAAACGTATGTACATTCTATTCGCGATGTTTTTCATTCTGCCGCCGATGTTCGACATTTTGGAGACTTTTCTAAAAGTTATCAAGCAAACGTAATAGGCACAGAAAATGTTATTAAGTTGTGCCAATATGCTAATGCACATATGCACCATATCTCAACCTTGAGCGTTTCAGGAATCGATTTGTGTTCCCAAGAAAAAAGGGCATGGTGCTATGATGAAGAATCCGTTGATATTGGACAGCGGTATGAAGAAAACATATATGTTCACACCAAATATTTAGCCGAACAAAGTGTGAGAAATGCTCAAACTAAAGGATTGAATGTTTCCATATACCGCATGGGTAATATTTGTGAAAGATATTCTGACGGCATTTTCCAAATCAACAATGAAGCTAATGCATTTTATATTAGAGAAAAAGCCATTCTGCATATTGGAATGATTTGCTCCAAATTAGAAAATATAAATATTGACAAATCATATGTTGATTTTTGTGCAGAGGCAATCGTAAAACTCGCAAGTAAAGATAATAGCGTATATCACATTTACAACCCACATATGCTTTCGCTTTACGATTATTTGTTGGCAAAGCATCCGCAATTGCAAGTGACTGATGACAGAACATTTGATATTGCTATGAAAAAGGCAGCTCAAAATAATATATATTGTCAAATCGCACTTATGTATTTTGATGCTACGAACAAACACAACAATAACATCACAATTTCTTGCCAAAAGACCTACAATACTTTACGGCAAATAAATTTTGAATGGCCCCCAATAAAGGAAACTGCTATGAATACGCATTATAACCTCACCACACCCCAACAAAACATCTACAACGAAACAAAATTCTACTCAGAAACCGCCCTCGGCAACATTGGCGGTACGCTTGAGTTTTCTATGGAAGGACTGACCTCGGAGATCATCGAGAAAGCAATCAATCTGCTGATCGATGCCGCCGAGGGACTTCGTCTGCGCATTACGGAAAATGACGGCGAAGTCTATCAATACGTTTCCGAACACAAATACAAGTCGATTACCGTTTTTGATGCGCAGAATATGACCGACGAGAAGATCGACGAACACGTTTCTGCTCTGATGAGAACACCCATCACCTACGATGGCAAGCTCTACCGCTTTGAGATTCTCAAAAAGGTTGATTCTTGGCTTATCGTTGCCGTAATGCACCACATCGTTTCGGATGCGTGGTCGATGACCATTATTGACGATGCTATCCTGCACGCTTGCAAAGCACTCATCAAGGGTGAAGAACCCGTGCTGAATATCGCTCCCTATACCGACGTTGTGGCAAAGGAGCAGGAATACTTTGCTTCCAAGAAGTATCAGAAAGACAAGGCATTCTGGTCGGAGATGTATGCCGAGCATCCCGAGTACGTGCGCCTCAAGCCCAACGCCATGTCAAGCACATCCCCCTCTGCAAACCGTCTGTATGCAGAGGTTTCTCCCACGCTCTCAAAGCAGATCAAGGCGTTCTGCGCGGAATACGAATATTCCCCCGCAACTGTCTTTGAGGCGGCTATGCTCATTTATCTTGACCGCATCAACGGTGGCGGCAATACGCCGAGCCTTGGTCTTGCCGTTCTTAACCGCGACGGTGCAAAGGATAAGCGTTCCCTCGGTATGTTCATTTCCACCATTCCGCTGACCGCAAAGCCAAGCGAGGACAAGACCCTTGGCGAGCTGTGCGCTGAGATCAACAATCTTCATTTGCAGATCTTCCGCCATCAGAAATATCCTTATTCTCATATTCTTTCGGACATTCATCAGCATTACGGTGACGTGGAAAAGCTCTTTGATGTGATGATGAGCTATCAGAACGCGCAGATCGATGCCGAGAGCAACGTGCGCTCCAAGTGGTACACCAACGGTAACAGCGAGGTTGCTTTGGCGTTCCACATTGATGACCGCGACCACCTTGGTGTGTATAAGCTCAACTTGGATTATCAGACCGAGCAGTTCTCGGATGAAGCCGAGGTTGCTCTACTCAAAGACCGCATTCTCTGCATCGTAGAGCAGATCACCTCAAAGAGTGATATGACGGTTGCAGACGTGGACATTCTTCCCGAAAGCGAAAAGAAACTCATCATTCACACCTTCAATGACACCGCCGTTGATTATCCTTCCGACAAGTGCGTTCATCAGCTCTTTGAGGAGGTTGCCGCCAATATTCCTGACAAAATCGCCGCAGTATTTGAGGGGGCGTCCTATACCTATGCCGAGACCAACCGCATGGCAAACTGCATTGCCCACGCTTTGCGCCGTGGCGGTATCGGCAGAAATGATATCGTTCCCATCATTGCCCACCGCAGTCACTTGGTGCTTGCGGCACAGCTTGGCGTACTGAAGGCAGGCGGCGCATATCTGCCCATCGATCCTACCTTTCCCGCAGAGAGAATTACCTATATGCTTGACGATGCCTCTTGTAAGGCGGCATTGATCCTTGATGCCGACGCTCCCACCAACGTGGACTTTGTCATTGACCTTGCAGATGAATCTCTTTATGCGGATACCCTCGACAATCTCGATAACATCAATGAGCCGAGCGATCTTTGCTATGTGATCTACACCTCGGGCTCAACGGGCAAGCCGAAAGGTACGATGTTGATGCACGGCAATGTTGTCAACTTCTGCTCGAACAACGAACATAACATCATTACGCATTGCATTACCGAGGAACAAAAGCGAATTGTTTCCACGACAACCATCGGTTTCGATATCTACGTTACCGAATCTCTCTTGTCTTTGCTCAACGGTCTTACTGTCTACTACGCCAATGACGATGAAAGCAAGATGCAGAGCAAGCTCGCAAAGCTCATCACCGAGAACGAGATCGAGATTATTCAGACCACGCCCACCAAGATGAAGATGTATATGCAGGACAAGAGCGACCTTACGTGGCTCTCTCACCTCAAGGTTATCATCCTCGGTGGCGAGGTCTTCCCGGAAAGCCTTTATGAAGAACTCCGCCACTATACCGATGCGCGGATATGGAACATTTACGGCCCCACCGAAACCACCGTATGGTCGAGTGTGGACGAGGTGACCTCTCCCGTCATCACCATCGGCAATCCCATTGCCAACACGCAAATACTGATCTGCAACGAAAAGGGCGAGCTTTGTCCCGTAGGAATTGCAGGCGAGCTTTGCATTGCGGGCAACGGCGTTTGCCGCGGTTATCTCAACCGCGAGGAACTGACCGCCGAAAAATTCATTGATAATCCCTACGTTCCCGGAAAGCTTTACAAGACAGGCGACCTCGCCTCTTACCGCACCGACGGCAAGCTCCTTTGTTACGGTCGTATCGATTCGCAGGTCAAGATCAGAGGCTTGCGCGTAGAGCTTGGCGAGATCGAGAGCGTGATGAACAGCTTTGACGGCATCGTGCTTTCTGCTACCACCGTTAAAACACATGGCGAGCATCAATACCTCGTCGGCTACTACGTTGCCGAGAGCGATATTGACGAAAAGAAACTCCGTGAGCATATCCTCGCGCAGCTTCCCAAATATATGTGTCCTCATTACTTCATGCGCCTTGAAAAGATCGCTTTCACGCCCAACGGCAAGATCGACCGCAAGAATCTGCCCGACGTGGACTTTGAAAGCCGCGAAAACCACAACGAGATCACCCTCCCCGAAACACCTATGCAGCAAGAGGTTTACGACGTGCTTTGCGACTTCATCAAGGGTACGGCATTCGGAATCGACGAGGATTTCTTCGACCTCGGCATGGACTCACTAACAGCGATCAACCTGACCTCGGCACTTTCCAAGAAATACGCCTGTGAGCTTTCGGTCAACGATGTGTATAAGTTCAACACCGTGGAGAAGATGGCGGAGCATTTGTCAGCATTCGCTTCGCATACCAAAAACCACGATCTTGTGTTGATCAAGGACGGCGGCGACACCAATCTGTTTCTTATTCACGGCGGCAATGGCGTTGTCGGCAACTTCGTTCAGCTCTCCACACAGATCGAAACCAACTACAATTGGTACGGCGTGGATTACCCGATGAATGAAGAATTCTATTATCCTCACGTGATCAGCATCCCGGAGCTTGCGGCACAGTACGTGGAGCGCATCCGTGCGGTACAGCCTCACGGTCCCTATCATCTTTTAGGTTATTGCATTGGTGGACAGATCGTGCTCGAAATGGCATATTTGCTTGAACAGGCGGGCCAAAAGGTAGAAAACATCTACTTGATTACCGCTTTGGTCAACGATATTTCCAACCTTACTTATCCGTGCATTGATGATGATGATGATGATGCGATCACCCGTGTTTTGTTTGGGGATAACGAACATAATATGGCTTTGATTGCCGACCGAACAAACGGCATTTGGAATGCGGTTTATAGCCATATAAACGACTTCGAATTGGATATGCCCGTGTTCCGTCAAAAGGTTATTGCGTTGATGAATCCTATTGATATTGCTCGCGCCGTTCCCGATTATGATAGTGCAGATGCCAAAAAAATTCTGTATTTTGTCAATCTCATTCGTTCCTTAATCTACGGCGGCAGAGCCTATACGGATATGCGTATAATCCATGCACCGATCTACTTGTTCTCTCCCGACCATGACCCTATGCTTGGGGATAACGAGCAAAATGCCGCCTTGTGGCAGGGACATACCACCGAAAAACTGATGAATTATATCTTTGACGGTGATCATTTCAGTTGGTTTGAGGAGGGCAGAAATGCGGAATTCTTAAAGTATTTCAAGAATTCCTGTGAGAGAACAGAAAAACTGACTTTATTGAAATCGGGTAATGATAAAAACATTTTCTTCATCCACGGCGGAAACGGTCTTGCAAGCGCGTTCATCAGCCTTTGCAATAAAGTGAACATTGATGCTACCTGTTGGGGTGTTGGGCTACCTTTTAACAAAGAAAATTATCAACCTCAGCTTCGCACCATACATGAAATGGCAAAATGGTACATTGAACGAATTAGAAAAGTTCAACCTCGCGGTCCATATTCGTTTGGTGGTTACTGTATCGGTGCGGTTATTGGTCTTGAAATGGCTTATATCTTGGAGCAAGAGGGTGAAACGGTTGAGGTTTTATATGGCGTTTCAACATTAGCAAATGATATTGCGTGTCAGGGAGAAGGAATTGATCTTGCAAAGGAGAAAGATTTTGTTATAAATCTTTTTACGGATACTGTCAAGAATCTATCTATTTTGAATCAGGAAACAAGTGAAAATATTTGGGATACTGTTTACGCTCACATATCCGAACTTGAAATCGATTCTATTGCCTTTAGAGAAAGAGCGTTCCAAATTATGCAGCCCGTCGATATTAAACGAGGTATTCCTAATTTTGAGTCATGTGAAATCAATGATATTTTGTACTATATCAATGTGATCCGTTCCTTGTGTCATGCATCCACTACTTTGGCGGGACACAGCACAATCAACGCGCCCATTTATCTGTTATCAGCTGATAAAGATACAATGGTGCCGGATATTGAATCGAACGCAAAATGCTGGCAGAGCCACACTACGGCAGATTTTGAAAACATCATCTACGACGGGGATCATTTCAATATGTTCGAGTCGGAGAATAATGATGATTTTTGTGAGAAGTTTGAAAAAGTAATATCTACGAAAGGACTATAAGACCATGAAAAACAAACCTTTCCCCTATTATGAAGTCCCTCAGTTCGCTACCATTTCCGAACTGCTTGAACTTACAAGAAATAAATACGGCGAGAAGATTATCTTCCGCACCAAAAAGAAAAAAGGCGACGAAGCTGTATCATACAACCGTCTCCACGATGACGTTATGACATTGGCTACATATTTACGCAACACCTACGGCGAGCGTACTCGTATTGCCGTGATTGGTGAAAACAGCTATGAATGGATTCTCACTTATTTTGCTGTTGTTTGCAGTAACAATATTATCGTTCCGATTGACAAAGAACTTGCATCTGCCGATATTTCGGAACTGCTAAAGGACTGCGAAGCAACCGTGTTTGTCTATTCTAAGGACTACGACGATATTGCCGATGATCTCGGTGAGCCGATGCCTTCGCTTACTTGTATCAATATGAAAGCTCTGGTGGGCTGTATAAAGAGTGTATCCGAGGTTCTGAAGATCGAAACCGACAAGGATGCTCCCGCCGCAATCATCTACACCTCTGGCACGACCGGCAAGAGCAAAGGTGTTATCCTCTCGCAGAACAACATTTGCGCCGATGCGCGTCATTGTATGACCTTCGTCCACTTCTACGGAAAAACGATTGCACTTTTGCCTTTCCACCATACGTTTGCTTTCACGGTCAGCGTAATGTGCGACGTGCTGAACGGTGTGGACACCTTGATCGCCCCCTCTCTCAAAAACGTGATGGAGCTGATAAACGACTTCAAGCCGACCTACCTTGCTGTCGTTCCCATGATCGTCGAAAAGGTGGACAAGGGTATCCTTCAAAAGATTGAAAAGAGCGGCAAAAAGAAGCTGCTCGGCGTACTTGATAAAGTCTGCAAGCCTTTCGATGCGCTCGGCATCGGTCTGCGTAACAAGTGCTTTTCCGCTATCAGGGGCGGTCTTGGCGGTGAGCTTGACTTCATCATTTCGGGCGGCGCGCCCATCGATCAGCAGATTATCGACCGCTTTGATTCTTATGGAATCAAGATCATGAACGGCTACGGCATTTCCGAGTGTTCACCAGTTGTCAGCGTCAATCGCCGCTATCACTACCGCGCAGGAAGTATCGGTCAAGCTCTTCCCGAGGTCAAGGTCAAGATCGATAACCCCGACGAGAACGGCGAGGGCGAGATTTGCGTGCAGGGCGATATCGTCATGCTCGGCTACTACAATATGCCAGAAGAAACCGAAAAGGCAATTGTTGACGGCTGGTTCCACACGGGCGACCTCGGTAAGCTCGATAAGGACGGCTTCATCTACATCACGGGTCGCATCAAGAATCTGATCATCTTGTCCAACGGCAAGAACGTTTCTCCCGAAGAGCTTGAAACGCTGATCGGTCGCATCCCAGGCGTTGTTGAGTGCCTTGTCTCCGAGGATGATAACAAGCTCGTTGCTGAGATCTATCCCGATGAGGAATTCCGCGCAACACAGAGCGATATTCAAGCCTATTTCGACGAGCAGATCGGACAGCTCAACGATACGCTCCCGCCCTATAAGGCGATTGCAAAGGTCATCATCCGTGATACCAAATTTGTGAAAACGACTACCAAAAAAATCAAGAGAATATACAAGAAGTAATTCTCCGCAGTATTGAAAGGACATACATATGAAGTACCCATTGACAAATCCGCAAAGGAACGTATATATAACCGAACAATTCTTCGGTACAACCTCGGTCAGCAACGTCGGAGGTTATGTATTGCTGTCCGAAAAGTTTGATTACAGTTACATAAAAAGCATTGTTCAGCAGATCATCGCAGATAATGATGGACTTTGTATGCGTGTCTCCGAAGATGAGAACGGTGTATATCAAACGGTGATTGACAACTGCGGGAATATCGAATGTGTGTACCTTGCGAATACAGACGAACTTGAATCCTATTTGTCTGAACAGATGATACTTCCGTTTTATACTAACGGAAATATGTACGATTTCAGAGTGATCGACCTTCCCGAAAATACGGCGGTTATGATCAAACTGCATCATTATGTTGCTGATTCGTGGACAATCTCCAATTTGCTCTCTCAGTTGTTTGCACATCTTGACGGTACGGAGATTATGGCTCCTTCTTATCTTGAATTTATCAAAAGTGATTCGGAATATCCCGAATCTAAAAAACATCAGAAAGATAACGAATATTGGTCGGCAAAATACCAAGATAAACCTACATATGTTTCGCTCTACCTTTCCGATAGCGACCAGCACGATATTCGCGCAGGCAGAAATACGTATTCTCTAAATGCTAACGACACCTTGGCAATCAAAGATTATTGCGAAAAGCACGAAATATCCCCTGCGGTATTCTTTGAAGCAATCGTATCTCTTTATGCCATGAGAATCAACAATGCCGATGATATTACTCTGTGCACGATATCTGCGAACCGCAACGGAACAAAAGAAAAGAACACCGTCGGAATGTTCAATACCATCGTTCCTATGACGGTAAAATGTGATTGGCATGAAAGTTTTTCTTCTTTCTGCTCTGCAATTGCTGATGAACATTATTCCTTGCTCCGACATTCTAAATATCCGCTCTCTGATATTCTTGATATCGTAAAAAACAATCACGGTAAAGATGCGCAACTTTATGACATTATGGTTTCCTATCAGGCAGACTCCATTGAAAACAACGGAAATCACAAGGTGATTTGGACATTTAACGGATACTGTGAGCTTGGATTTATGATGAATATTGATGACCGTACCGGAAGCGGGGAGTATCATATCAATGTGGATTATCAGTTCAAAAAGTTCGCAAAAGAGGATATTGATAAGATCTGGGCACGACTTATGAATGTTATTCATCAAGTTATCGCTGATGATGGTATTCTGTTCAAGGATGTTGGAATCGTTACAGATGGCGAAAAGGAACAAATTCTTGCGGAATTTAACGATACGACTTTCTATTATCCCAAAGACAACTTGCTCCACCAGTATCTTGAAATCAATGCACAAGAGAATCCCGAAAAGATCGCTTTGAAATTTAACGGTAGTCAAATGACGTATAAGGAATTTAATGCTAAAGCGAATTCCTTGGCACGATATATCAATCAAAGCATTGGTGCTACCAACAAGACCATCGGTATTGCTTTTGAACGTTCCTTTGAAATGATGATAGCCATATATGCAGTATTGAAATCCGGATGTGCATATATGCCGATTGATCCTCATTTTCCGTCCGACCGTATTGATTTTATGGTTCAGGATAGTGAAACACCTATCATTATAACGCAATCTAAATTTAAATCATTATTTACTGAAATTGACACAGTAATTCTCGATGAATTTGATTACTCGGCATTTGATTTCTCAGACCTCAATCTCTCTATTTCATCAAATGATACAGCATATGTCATTTACACTTCGGGTTCTACAGGAAAGCCTAAAGGTGCAATGATAGCTCATCATTCGGTTATCAATCGAATTCAGTGGATGCATAACAGATATCCATTGGCTGACGGTGATGTTATTCTTCAAAAAACACCGTACACTTTCGATGTTTCCGTATGGGAGCTTTTCTGGTGGAGTATGTATAATGGAACACTTAACATACTCATTCCCGAAGGTCATAAAGACCCGTCAGAGATCATTAAAGGTGTTTTTGAGGGGCAAGTTACTCATATGCATTTTGTTCCGTCAATGCTCAATGCCTTCTTGGAATACATAGAAAGAATTCCTGATAGTGTCTCCAAGCTGTCTTCGCTTAAATATGTCTTTGCCAGCGGAGAAGCATTGCAGTCCAAGCACGTTGAAAACTTTTATCAACTTCTCGGAAGAACTAAGGCAACATTGAACAACCTTTACGGACCTACAGAATGTACGGTGGATGTGTCTTATTATGATTGTGAGCCTCAAAATATTCCAGAGAATATTCCTATCGGAAAGCCTATTGACAATACTCAGTTGCTTGTTCTTGATAAGTGTCAGAATCTCTTACCCGTTGGCGTGGTTGGAGAACTGTATATCAGCGGCGTCGGTGTCGGCAAAGGATATTTGAACCGTGATGAACTAACGAAGGAAAAGTTTGTTTCTAATCCGTTTGGTCAATATCCTGTCATGTATAAATCGGGAGATTTGGCAAAGTGGTTGCCCGATGGAAACATAGAATATTGCGGTCGCTGCGACTTCCAAATTAAAATCCGCGGTTTGCGCGTTGAGCTTGGTGATATCGAAAATGCCTTGCTAATGATACCGACTATTAAGCAAGTGTTGGTTACTGCACCCGAGATTAACGGAGAACAACATTTGTGCGCTTACTTTACTGCAGAACAAACAATTGATTCTCAAGAGATAACAGCAATATTAGCAGAAAAGCTTCCGGATTATATGATTCCGCAGTTCTATATTCAGCTTTCCAATATGCCTGTAAATAACAACGGTAAGATCGACAGAAAGCAATTGCCGATTCCTGTTATTCAAAAAGCTGATGCAGAATATGTTGCGCCGACAAACTTGGTAGAAGAAAAGATTCAAGAAATCGTTCAGCATATATTAAATGCTGAAAAAATCAGTTGTGCAGATAATTTACTTGACTGTGGAATGACCTCCCTTGGAATCATCAGCATGGTTACATATTTATCTGCGGAAGGTTATACCTGTAAAGTTCGTGATATCTATGAGCATAAAACGATATGCGGTATTGCCAAAGCTATTAGTACCTCACACATTGATAAGATAGATTCCACAGAAGACACAACGCTATACACAGATATTAGCGATATAGGAGCTCATCAGCTCCCATTGAAACATAGCAACGCCGTATTGATTACCGGCGCAACCGGTTTTCTTGGAATACATATTGTCCGTGAACTCTATAATTCTTCGGATAAAACAATATATTGCTTGGTTCGCAATGAGCATAAGCTCGCTGAATATATTCGTGATTTCACAGATATCAGTTATCCTAACGATAGAATTATTCCGATTATCGGAGATATCACAAAAGAATGTTTGGGTATTGATTGCGATAAAACCGAGATCATGAAAAGAGATGTGAGTGATATCATCCACTGTGCTGCGGATGTATCTTTCTTCTGTTCATGGGAACGAGCAAAGTCTATCAATTACGAAGGAACTTGTAATGTAATTAACTTTGCAGAAATGCTTTCTGCGAAACTCCATCATATGTCCACTATGAGTGTATCTGGAGATTTATTGGTTCAGCAAACACAAAGAAGTCCCGCTTTTTCAGAAGAAAAATTGTTTATCGGACAAAAGTATATGGACAATGTGTATGTTCATAGTAAATACCTTGCTGAAACTGCCGTTATCAAGGCAATTCGTGAAGACAGAATCAATGCATCAATATATCGTATTGCAAATATCACTTGGAGAGCTTCTGACGGTAAATTCCAAAAGAATTATGCCGATAACGATTTGTATATTCTCACTAAGGTCATGCAATCTGCAAATTATTATCCGGATGAAATGGAAACTGAAGATATTGCAATCACCCCCATCGATGATTTGGCGAAAGCAATATGTTCGCAATTCTTTGTAGAAGGCAATCGCGTTTATCATCTGTATAGCGACTATAGCCGCACGCTTGGTGAATATATGAGGACACTGAATGTGTTCAACAGTTTGCCAATGGACGACTTCGTTGAACTGATTAGCAAACAAGAAGATCAACACTCGAAATTTGCTTTGATGTACATTTCCGGCATTTTATCGGATGTGAACGGTATGGTTGTACATTTACAAAAAGCAACTACACCTGCGCATCTATCCGAGTGTGGCTTTACATGGTCTCGCCTTGACGAAGATTATGTGAGAAAATATTTTGATATCGGTTTATAAAATCACAAGAAAAGAGGAAAATATTATGTTAGAAAAGATTATTTCCATCATCAGCGAATATCAGGACATTCCAGCAGACACCATCCACGCCGACAGTCACCTTGTCAATGACCTCGGCTTCACCTCTTACGACATGGTCAGTCTCGTCGGCAAATTCGAGGACGAGTTTGACATCGAAGTCCCCGACAGAAAGATCAAGCTTATGAAAACCGTAGATGATATCGTGAAATTCATCGAGGCAGCGACGGAAGAATAAAGCTACATGGTTTACATATTTGATCGATTGGATCAATACACGGACGAAGCGTATGAGAATCATCTGTCCTCGCTTCCAACATGGCGCAAAGAAAAGGCGTTGCAATATAAAAAGCTTGATGACCGCAAGCGGTCGGTCTTGGCTTTTGTGCTATTACAACACGCCTTGCGCGAGGAATATGGTATTATTGAGTTTCCCGAATTTGTGTATAACGAGTTCGGGAAACCCTCTGTTCCGAATCTGTCTGTTCATTTCAGCTTAAGCCATTGCAAGGATGCCGTCGTTTGTGCCGTATCCAATCACAATATAGGTATTGACGTGGAAAACATTGTGCCTTATGATCACGATGTAGCACGAAGAATTTGTTCGACGGCAGAACTTGAAATACTGGAGCGAGGCAAAGATAGGGATATAGATTTCATCAAACTTTGGACGATGAAAGAGGCGATATCCAAGCATGATGGTCGAGGCATATCGATGTTATATGATCAAATATCTGATAAAGACTATGTTGTATGTACTCGTGAGATGCCCCAGTCTAACTGTATGTTATCCATTTGTTTAGGTCAGAAATGCAACGAAAACACCAATATAATTCCCACAATATTAGATATTAATGCTGACGATCTCTGATGAGAAAATATAGCAAAGAACTTATTCATCATCGTATATAATCAGCATTGCTAATCAACAAAAAAACTCCGTGACCGCCGTAAAACCGCCACAGACGGCGACAACTGAATGGGGTGGACAAGTTACCCGAAGAAAGCAAAACGACCGCTGAAGCTGAAAGCATTTTTCAGAGATCACGACTTCAGTACGCAAAAATCAAAATATAATCCTGGGAATGCTACCGACACTCAGAACCGCATATACATCAAGGCGAAAAAGTATTTTCTTTCAGCGTGGAACAAACAAATGAAAGTGCTCACCTGCAAAGGTTCTCTTATCAATTTCACTTCGGATGCCCCCGTCCGCCGCCTTGAAGAAGCAAACGAAAAATTGGTCGCCGGTACAGTGATGGAAATTCTTGCAGATGAAACCCTTTGCGAAAGAATAATAGATTCGATGCTAACTGCGTTGGAAGGAGACATTGTCGCTGCGTTTGAAGAATATGCAAGGGAGCATAGCAAGTCCGTCGAGGATTTGACAGAGGAAAAATTCGCCTTCGTGTTCGATCAGTTTGCTGATCGTCTACTCGGCGTGATGATGAATAAGCTTATGCAGACAGAAAGCGTTCCCGAAGTCATGAGTTTATCAAAGGAGCTTGGAACTCACGAGGATTTTGCTTGGACCGCAGGAAACAATTATGACAAAATTGATTTCAACCGGCAGTGGAATCACACCCGCACAAAAACTGGAGCGATGGAATCGCTCGATCAAATGAAAGAATTCGAACATAATGAACCTGAGTCTGCAACAGAATTTTCGTATGATGATCCGCAGGCACACCTTGATATGATAGAAACAGTCAAGGCGTTCTATGCTTTTCTCGGAGATGAAGCCGATGTGAAGATATTCAAATTAACTGCAAACGGATACACGCAGAAACAGATTGCCGAGCGTCTCGGATTCAAAACGCACAGCGCTGTCGGCAAACGTATGAAAAAGATCGAAGAAAAGAGACAAACGTTTGTGAAGCAAATTAATAACCAATAATAACATTTTTCCCTTTGAAGCGTAAAAACTTCAGAGGGATTTTTCTTTTTTCAAAATATTTTTGCACTCAGGAACATTTTGGGCACTCTCATGTCGGGTACGTAATAGAGGGGAAAACTCTCCGCAAGTCAAATTGCTCTCGCCAACATCGGCGGGAGCTTTTTCTTTTGCAAAAAAATATTTGGGCTAAGCCCAGAAAGGAGTCTTCAATGAAAGACAAAACCCAACTCGCCGTCATAGACGGTGAAACACTCATGGACATGAGACTTGTCCCGACCAAGTTTTGTGTTGACACTCTGCTGCCGCAAGGGATCTGTATTCTCGGCGGTGCGCCGAAGATCGGGAAATCGTGGCTCGTGCTTGACCTGTGCGTTCGCATCGCAAAGGGAGATCCGATCTGGAATCTGCAAACACAAAGAGGAACGGTGCTGTATCTCTGCCTCGAAGATACGCTCCGCCGTGTGCAAGAACGGCTGAACAGTATCACCGATGAAGTTCCGAGGGAGGTGTACTTTGCAACGACAGCGCATACGCTCGCTGAAGGTCTGTGCGATGATGTTCGTTTGTTTGTGAAAGAGCATCCCGACACGGTGTACGTTGCTATCGATACCTTTCAGGTGATACGAAGTTACAACACGGACACCTCATATGCTAACGACTACGATGAGCTTCGTAAGCTGAAATCACTTGCAGATGAGCTGAACATTACGCTTCTGCTTGTGCATCATCTTCGCAAGCAGGGTGACAGCGATCCGCTGAACAAGCTGTCCGGTACAACGGGAATCAGCGGTGCTGTAGATGCTGTATTTGTTCTTGACAAAAGCAAACGCAGTCAAGACAACGCAACGCTTGTTGCAACGGGGCGGGATATTGAATACCGTGAGCTTGAAATCCGTTTCTCAAAAGACGTGCACACGTGGGAGCTTGTCTCCGACAGTCTTGATGAGCCAAGATGGCTTCTTCCAAGCGAGATGGACAAGCTGATTTCTTTTGTTCAGAATATCACTTCCTTCGCAGGAAGCAATACCGAGTTCGCTGAGCAGTATTGTTCCTTCTCGGGAGAGCAGCTATCTGCCAAGGCATTAAAGCAGCTGATGAACAAATGGAGATACACCCTTGAAGAACACGGTGTGTACTTCCTCAGCCATCGTAGTAACGGCGAACGCATCCTCGAAGTCAGATTCGTTCCTCCGCTTAGTGACGCAAGTGCCGTAAGTGACGCAGAAAACGACAGTGCCAAATCTTGCGACCCTTGCGTTCCTTGCGTCACTGACGGTGAATGATTCCGTTTCTTTTCTCTCTCCTTTAGGAGAGAACCAGCATCGCCTTTGGCTGTACACCAAACGCATATTGAACGGGCAGAAGCCCGAACCCACTTACCTTCTTTGAAAAGAAGGTAAGCCAAGAAACTTTAATAAAGGAAGTGACCATTACTCTTATGAAAACAAAGAGATTTAATTTCAGACTCTCCGATACGATGGATGCTTTTATCCGCAAGAAAGCAAACGATGCCAATATGAGCATCACAGACTATATCGTAAGATGTGCCATCGGCAAAGACATTGTCAATTACGATGGTCTAAAAGAGCTTACCACACAGGTGAAAAAGCTCGGAAACAATGTCAATCAATTATTGATCCTCTCCCGTCAAGGAAAGATCAATACCGTAAACCTTACTTCTACCCAAGAAGAACTGAAACGTATCTACGAGCAATTATCCGAAACACTCGGAAGGAGGTAAAGATGGCAATACTGCACTTCATCAACAGCAAATCACAGCAGACCTCAAAAGGCATGCTCTTCGTTCTGCGGTATACGATGCAGGATAAGAAGACCGTTGCTTCCGATGGTAACAAATATGTGAGCGGAGTTAACTGCACACCGATGTCCGCTTACACTGAATTCAACAACACAAAGAAGCTTTACGGTAAGACCGACGGCAGATTGTATTATCACTTTGTGCAGTCCTTCTCGGTTGACGAAACTATCTCACCGCATACCGCACACGAAATTGCGTTACGCTTTGCGGAGGAAGCAAATCTGTTTCACGGATATGAGATCGTAGTATCAACACACAGCGACCGCGATCATATCCATTCCCATTTCGTACTGAACAGCGTGAACGCAGAAACGGGTAGAAAGTTTCACATCAGCGAAAAGGATGTGGAAGTGCTGATGAAAGTCTCCGATAACATCTGCCGTGAATACGGACTGTCGGTTATAGAGCCTGCACCGAAAAGCGAACGTGCAAAACCGATGTCGGATCGTGAATACCGCAGTGCCGAAAACGGACAGAGCTGGAAGATCCGTTTGGAAGCTACCATCAGCAACGTGATGCAGACCGCTTCTTCCAAAGAGCATTTCATCATGCTGATGGAAGTGGAGGGCTACGGAGTCAAGTGGACGGACACGCGAAAGAACATCACCTATACCACACCCGAAGGAAAGGCCTGCCGGGATAACAAATTACACTATAAAAAATATCTAAAGGAGAATATGGAATATGAGTTTATCTACCGAGCGCAGATCAGCGCAGAATTTTATAGCAGAGGCACAGAAGCAGCTTACCGTCGCAGAAAAGGTTTATCCTTGCGTTACGGTGACAGAACCGAACTGGTCGGCAATGATTTCTACGCAGAAAGCTCAGATACAGTTGCTGAAAGAAATCAAGGATACGCTTCTGACACTTACGACGGAGGAACAGCTGAAGGATTATCTGGACGAGCAGATAGAGGTGTTGATGAAATACACCGATCAGACAAAAATGGTGACAGAGGATTTTCAAGCAGCCATGAAAACATCGGCATCGAAGATGACAGAGAGCATCAAGCAGACAATGAAGGATACCGAGAAACAGGTTGGGAGAATGAGCGAGAGCTTTTCGAGAGAGCTTTCTATGGTGAAGGATACTCTGGAGTGTCATATGCGGAAGACGTTTCTGATCTCTATGATTCCGTCCGCAGTACTGATTCTATTGGAACTGATACGCTATATCTCATCGGCGGTATCAGCACTCTGATCGACGAGGATGCTCCTGTGGAGGATTGTACTACCAAGCACTATCCAGCAGAGCGAAAGAAGAAGCACGGCCCTGTGATGGGCGGTATATAAAGAGCGTGAGAAATCTGCAACTCACGCTCTGTTTTATTGCCAACATTACGTTGGAGAAAGGAACTCGATGACAAAAGAAAAAGATTTAGATATGGACTTTCGGATCCCATCCGGAAACGATTACGAAAAGGACGTTGCCACAAGCATTCGCAGAAGGCAACGCTATGAACAGAAAGATATGACCTTGACTTCCACCACCGAGTATGTGATCGGCGGGATGAAGTACAAGGTCAATTCTATTTTTGATATGGAAACGAAGGACAGCGTTGAAGCATTAAAGCGACTTATGGAAAAAGAAATTGATAAAGTTTCTTGAATTTTTCCGTTTCTCGCTGGACTATAACACCGATTGGGTGTATCCTGTTGTAGCAGAATCTATAACTGCGCCAGGCACTCTCAATCGGTTTGACATACAAGAAGGAGGTAAAATGATATGTCAAACCAAACAGAAAAAATAACAGCATTATATTGCAGACTCTCTCAAGAAGATGAGAACAGGGGCGACAGCAACAGTATTTAGAATCAAAGAGCCATACTTGAAAAGTACGCCAAGGACAACGGCTTTGAAAATGTCCAAGTTTTTATCGATGACGGTTACTCGGGTGTTAGCTTCAATCGACCGGATTTTCAAAGACTTCTTGAAATGATGGAGCAAGGAAAGGTGGCAACACTGATTACCAAAGACCTCTCCCGTCTCGGCAGGAATTATATCGAGGTGGGTAACTACACCGAGATGCTGTTCCCGAGATGGAACGTTCGGTATATCGCCGTCAACGACAATTACGATTCGCTCTATAGCGAAGGCAACGAATTTGCTCCCTTTAAGAATCTCTTCAATGAATGGTTCGCACGAGATACAAGCAAAAAGATCCGTGCCGTTGTAAAAGCAAAAGCTGAACGCGGTGAACGTGTCAGCACACAGATTCCGTACGGCTACAAGAAGGATCCCGATGTAAAAGGTCATCTGCTGATTGATGAAGAAACCGTTCCTGCAGTAAGAATGATCTTTGACTTATGCGCCGCCGGAAACGGTCCGAAAATCATAGCCAATATTTTGCGTGAGAAGAAAATTCTCAAGCCGACAATTTATCGTTTTCAGCAAACAGGCACTTATTATCGCATTACCGATACCGAAGACATCTACGGATGGAACGATAGAACGGTTGCCGGAATTCTCGATAACGAGGTCTATCTCGGACACACAATCAACTGCAAAACAACGGTTGCTTCTTACAAGGACAAGAGAAAACTTGAGCGTCCCGAAAGCGAATGGCTTCGCTTCGAAAACACGCATGAAGCCATTATTGATCAGGTTACTTGGGACATCGTTCGAAAGGTACGCGCAGGAAAACGCAGAAGAACAAGTATGGGTGATCTCAATAAATATAACGGACTCCTGTGCTGTTCGGATTGCGGTTCCAAATTATACTTTGTCAGAGGCACTACCATCAAGCCGGAAAACTACAGCTTCATTTGCAGTCGTTACCGTAAGCACATGGGTGAAGAGCAATGTACACCTCACAGCATTAAAGAAGTAGTACTTGATGAAATCATTCTTGAGGAAATTCGCAAGACAACGTACTATGCCCGGGCGAAAACGCAAGAATTTGTTGAGTTCATAAACAAAAAAAGCTCCTCAGAAAATAAAAGAGAGCTTACATCAAAAACAAATGAACTTAATAAATTAGAGAAGCGTAACGCGGAGCTGAACGCCTTATTCAAGAGACTATATGAGGATAATGTCCTCGGTAAAATAACGAATGAGCAGTTCAGAATGCTGTCGGACGAGTATAATGCTGAGCAACGCGAAATACAAGAACAGATTCCGAGGCTGAAATCGGAGATAGAAGATTTGAAAGCTACGTCTGCGAATGTGGACAAGTTCATAGGCATTGTAAACAAGTACACAGACTTAAAAGAATTGACCCCCGAAGTGCTCAGAGTATTTATAGCAAAAATAGTGATCCACGAACGCGATTGCAAATGGTCTAAAATAGCAGAGCAACAGATCGACATCTACTTCCGATATATCGGCAAGTTAACCGCAGAACCAAGCATATAAGCAGAATAATAGGAAAGGACGGACAGCCTAAACTGTCCGTCCTACTCGGGGACACCGCCTTACGCTAAAACATCCTTATGAGAAGTAGCCTACGGATTCCCTTTTCTTTTTTGTTTGGATGCCTCTCAGCTTTGCTGATTAGCCTACGATACCGGAGCGCTCGATACCCTGAATGAGGTACTTCTGACCGAAGAGGTAAACAACGATCAGCGGAGCAACGATCATCAGACCGCAGGTGTTTCTGATAGCTGCAGTGTAAAGGTTCTGACCTGCATAGTTTGTATCCAGAGTCTTGGGAATTTTTACGATGTCAGGCATCAGCAGCATACCTTCCTGAGTGAAGAAGACGGTTGTGTAGAAGCTGTCTGTCCACTGCCAGGAGAATGCGAAGAGGAAGATGGTAACCATCATCGGGACTGAAAGCGGAAGAATGATCTTGATGAAGGTTCTGTACGGGCCGTAACCGTCCAGATATGCGGACTCTTCCAGCTCATCGGGTACACCGCGGAAGAACTGTCTCATCATGAAGATATACAGACCGTTCTTAAATGCGAGACCGGAAATCGAGAGGAGAGCCAGCGGCCAGTAGGAGTTGTTCAGGTTCAGCGAAGTGAACTTGATCAGCTTAAAGCTTTCAATCAATCCACCGCCCAGGAGATTGAAGATGCCGAGGATGTCGAAGTAACGGAACTTCATGAACATCGATAGCTGCAGAGTATCATGAGGAACGACCATGGTGAAGATAACAAGCGCGAAGAGAATGTTTCTTCCCTTGAACTTATACTTCGCAAAGCCGTAACCGATCATGCAGCAGATGAAGGTCTGAACGAGACCGCAGAACAGCGACAGAAGTGTGGTGTTCAGCAGAGCCTCGAGATAACCGTTCTCAGCGATAATCTCTTTGTAGGTGTCAAGTGTCGGATATTTCGGAATCAGCTTAACCGTAACATCAACGAAGTCATCGCGTCCCATGAAGGAAGAGGAAATCTTCGAGAAGAACGGGTAAAGGATAACGTAGGAAATACCGAGAAGCAGGAGGAAACGGAAGATCTTGAAGATCGCCATTCCCAGGAAGTTCAGCGAGAGATACTTAATCTTGAAGCGCTCCCATTTGGAAGTGCGGTCAAACTCAACACGGATGGAGTTCTTAGTCTCTTTCGTGACCTTCGGAGCCTGAGGTGTTGTCTGTGCATTCATTCTGTTATCCCTCCTTTAATCACGTCTTTGGTAGAAGACATATGCAGAAAGCACTGCCGCTACGATTCCGATGATTGCGATGACGATGATGAAGTAGATCCAGGACATCGCCGACGCGATAACGTTACCGCCTGCCTGGTCGTAAACGGTTGAGATATAACTCATTACCGAGTTGGACGAGGAGGTAAAGGAGTCGATGACCGTGTAAATGGCGTTAACCAGAATCATGGGGGAGATCATCGGGAAGGTGATCTTCCAGAAGGTTTCCCATGTGGTCGCACCGTCGATGGAGCAGGACTCATAGATCGCGGGAGAGATGGACTGAAGACCGGCAAGGAAGATAAGCATCTGTACACCGGAGCGGTTGATGATGTTGTAGATGTTGTTTACCGCGCCCGCAACATACTCAACGAGCTCGGTACCGACTGCCATGTTGTTGAACAGGAAGGAAAGGTCGGTAGCGGTAATGATCTCAGCAACGCTGTTGTCCTGCTGTTCAGAACCGGTCGCAATGGACTCGGAGCTGGACATGTAGTCAAGGAGCTGGTTGCCTGCGTCGATCTCAGCAACGAGACCGGTAGCAAGAATAACCGGCACGAAGAAGATCGCACGGAAGGCTGCTCGGCCGAGCATCTTCTGATTGAGGAGCACGGCCATGAACAGCGAAAAGATTACGATTGCGGGGATATCGAAGATGAGCTGCTTGATACCCGAGGTAAGGGTACGAACAAAGCTTGCATCGACGAAAATCGCTTCCTGGTAGTTCTTGAGACCTACATACTCGAGGACGTAGCCGCCGCCGGTCTGAATGTTGATCTCGTTGAAGGAGTACTTGATGGAGTCAAAGACGATAGGCAGATAGAGGATTACAAATCCGAGCACAAAGGGGAGGACAAATATCCAGCCCGCACGCGCCTTCTTCTTTTCAAGGGAAGCGGTTTTGCGCATTTTCTTGGGCGCAGCCTGTTTTGCGGCTGTAGCGTTATTCATAAATTACACTCCACCTTTCCTTATTTTGTCTTTACGAAGCTGAGAGCCTCAATGGTGTGACCCTCGGTGGTAACTGCAAAGCTGTTGTAGTTGATGATGAATACAACGCCGTTTTCGAAGGTAACGCGAACGATACTTCCGTCATCGGAGGTGTACTTGGTGTATGCATAGCCTTCTTCTTCTTCTTCTTCTTCCAGCGAACCGAAGTCGATAGTGGGCTTTTCTACATACTCTTCACCGTTTTCTTCAGCTTCACGCTGTTCGCGGATCTTCTTCATCTCGGCCTTCTTGTCAGAGAGAGCCTTCTTCTCGGCTGCCTCTTCCTCGGCGAGTCTTTCAGCTTCTGCATCTGCTGCAAGCTCTGCTTCGGTTGCAACACGCTCACCGATCATGAATTCGTGATCCACGATGGGAGAATACTTAACATCCTTCAGTGCATCGTTGAGAAGTGTGTAATATGTTACAAGGTCTTCCTTCCAGATGTCGAAGTTGACGGAGTAGTACTCAGCCAGCATGTAGTCTTCCTTCAGCTTGGAAGTATTCTGATAGGACAGAGTGAAGTAGGGGGATGCGCCGTTCTCGATAATCTTGAGCAGCTCGTAACGGATGTCACCTGCCATGTTGGTAGGAGCACCTGCGAAGTTCACGTAGCCGTGGAGAACCATACCGAGGAAGGGCACGGAGTTACTTGCGTTGGAGTAACGGGAGGAGTCAAGCGAAGTATTGAGGATGTGGTTGACATACTTGAGCGAGTAAGCGTTACCGCCGTCGGTCATCACATCGGTGTAAGCTGCTTCGATATCCTCGAAGAGGTTTACAGTGTAGTCCTCGCACTCAGCTCTGTTGTAGGGATCCTTCTTATCGAAGTCGGAGTTCAGATCGGAACCGATGGTGCCGACAGAAATGCCGGAAGGATTCAGAGCGGTGTAGTTGGGCTCAAAGCGCTTGAAGAACTTGTTGAATACAGAAGGAGATACAGCGTTGGGGCCGTAGAAGTCGAAGGACTGGTAAGCCGCGTCGTATTCTCTCTTCATCGCATAACGGTTATCGATGGTCTTAACTGCGTCTTTTCTGTAGTTAAATCCGTCGAACATATCGGTAGCATCCACATATGCGAAGTTGAAATCGGGATATACGCCAACACCCTTGGATGCTGCGTAAGAAACAAAATCGGTAAATCCGGCATTTCCGCCGACAACCTTTTCGAACTTAACCTTATTGGGGAGAGTTGCCCACATACCGCCGTTTGCAAAACCGGTCAGCTTATAGTTGATGTTGGTAATGCCGGCTGTGTTGAGCTCCTCGGTCATAGACTTGAGATCCTCAAAGGTTGTAAGAGGAGTCATAATCCACATCGGGATAGACATGACGCGCTCCTGAGTCTCAGTAGCACCGAAGCTCTCAATGTAGAGCGGGATATCCGCATTGTCGTCCTCGAGAGGAGTGAGAATGCCTTCACGAATCAGATAATCCTGGTAAGCCTGAGCCATACCAACGTAGTCTACAGAGTAGTAATCCTTGATGTTCTTCTCTTCGGCGATTCTTTCGTCTGTGAGCATTACAAGACGGATTCTGTAGTTACCGGTGTACTTTCTGGTAGAAACGACCGTCCATTCAGCGTTTGCGCCGACAGAGATCGCATCTGCCAGGTTATAAGTATCCTTAGGTCTGGGATAGAAGGTGGTGTAAACCGAGTTGTACTTGTGGAGAGTACCACCGTGCTTGGTGGTGATGTTGGCAAGAGAAGCGCCTTCTTCAATGATTGCAAGGAAGCCGCGGTCTTCTGTATATACATAAAGCTCGGGCTCATCTTCCTTGGGCTCTTCCTCAACAACCTCTTCTCCATCCTCGTCGTCTTCTTCCTCTTCATCCTCGACGACTTCTTCTTCAGCAACCTCTTCTTCTACCACTTCTTCTTCGGTATCACCGATAGCGGGCCAGATGGGGTTGCCGTCCGCGTCTACTTCGAGTTCGATTTCATAGTTCTCGATTACGCCGTAAACGGGAAGTCTCATGATCTCCTGGTGCGCACCTGCGAGTTCATGATAAGCGTAGTCCTGACCGTAGATCTTACCCGTAATGGTTACAGGAGAACCGCCGGCAAGATCTTCATTGCGGAAGATTGCACCCGAACCGTCGGGAGTGAAGGTGTAGCCGGTGAAGTCAGATGAACTTGCACCGAGATAGGGGAGAATGCTGATATACTCGAGCTGATAGAGATCCTCGTCAAAACGGATACCGTTGGCGGGAAGTCTTACATAAGGACCGTTCTCATCGAGATAATACTCAAGGCTGAGCTTGAAGAGCGCCGGAGTTTTATCGGAGCCTTCATATTCTGTCTGAGAGTGGTCAAAGTCGAGTTCTTCATAGGTATAAAGCGGGCAGTAGTTCTTGATCCAACCCTCGATCTGGTTGATCTCACGCTCGGAAGCGTAGGGGTCGAATACATAAACAGCAAACTTCTGAGTGATCGGGAAGGTTGCCTTCAGCTCCATGATACCGCGCTCTGTCAGGGACGGGTCATCGGGATCCTTGAGAGTGTAGAACGCATCGAGCCTCTTGTAAACGGTAGGATCATCGATATTCGCAAGGATCATATCCTCGAAACGACCTTTTTCGATCAGTCTCGGAACGAGCTTACGAGTCTCTTCACGACCCATTGTGTACTCGACACGGATACCGTTCTTTACATTCTTGATTGTGATCTGGTCTCTTTCTGCTGCCTCAACGAAGCTGAACATGTCGAGCTCCTTATCATTATCGATGTACTTGATAATGATCTGGGAGAGCAGTTCCTTCTTTGTTGCATCCGAGGACTTGCTGGTTGCAACATCGTAGGGGTTTGTAAAGAGAATCTGGCCGGACTTGGTGTTGACGAAAGCAACCTCAGCAGTATGCTCCTCAATCCAGATCTGGTAATCATAACGCTCAAGCTTGAGAGTCATGGTAGCCAGCTTCTGCTCGGCAGTTTCAAATTTCTCTTTAAGGTAGTCGATGGTCTCTTCTACTACTTCTTCTTCAGCATCCTTTTCTTCCGCCGCAAAAACGGTGGGAGTCATGCCGCCGAAGACCATGCAGAGCACCAGAAGCACAGATAAAAACTTTTTAAATTTGAATTCCATTTTCTATCTTCTCCTTCCGGTTGTTTACAATCGATACGAAATCTCAATGCCGATGTTATAGATGAAGGAAGTCATCTTTGCAACAAGGCTCGAGAAGAGCAGCGCGATAAACATGATCAGACACATACCGACGATTGTTCCCAGACATGTGAGGATGTTCTTGCCCAGTGTATAGTCGTGTGTAACCATAACACCGAAGAATACCAGCAGACCTGTCCAAATCCAAGCGAAGGAAACGATCAGGTTGACGATGCCCGCTTCAGAGAGTGTAACCACATGTGTGATCAGAACAGAGGGGATGATCAACAGAGGCAGAGGAACAAGTGCATAGCAGGTTGCAATGAAGATGTCCTTGAAGCTGCCTTCACCGTCAAACAGAGTGGTCAGACACCAGTTAGCGGTAACCCACAGCATAACGGGTACAAGCAGCGATGTGCACTGTACGAAGATGCTGGAGTAGCTTCCGTAGGGATTGAAAATGTAAGCGCGACCGATCGCCTGGTAAGCGAATGCGGCGATTGTGATTGCAAGATAGAAAAGTGCTGCACGGAGCGAACCGCGTCTCTCATGCTTGAGGTCCCAGTAACCGTCGAAGGGGTGGAAGATCAGATGGAACGCATAAAGCAGCTCCTGAGCAAAGGTGCGCTTGCCGCGTGTAACGGCAACCTTCTTGTTGACCTTGCCGGCATACTTGAAGAACATACCGACCAGGACGACAACCACGATGATAAAGATCGGGACAACGATGATGTACTTGGATACCCAGTCCTTTCTCCACATCTTAAAGGCGTTGGAGTAGTTTTCGGTATCGTAAGCGAACTTATAGTAGCTCATCGCGCCTTCCCAGTCACCTGCACGGTAAAGAGCCTTACCGATACCGATGTAAGCGGCGTCGAAGTTGTTGTTTCTCTGAAGGATTGCTTCCCAGTCCTCAACAGCCAGGTCATAACGGCGGTTGTTGTTGTTTCTGAGAGCATTGATCAGAATGTCACCGTACTCGGTACGGTTGTAGGTTGTGATGGTGTTTGCGGTCTTGTCGAGAAGGAGGAGCTTTTCGCCCTGATAAGCGATCGCCTCAACGCTCTGAAGGTTACCCTTCTGCATGCCCTTGTCTCCGAAGATGAAGAGGAGCTTGCCGTCTGCGTCGTAGGTGTAAACCTTATTTCTCTTCTCGTCGATGATGGACCATGTTCCCTCCGGGCCAAGAGCAACGTCAATAATCTTGGAAGCACCGGTAATTTCTGCGGTAGCTCTGTTATCAACGCGAACCTCACCGCCGGGAGCGAAGAAACCGTTACGTCTCATGATATCGGTACCGGCTGTGTTCAGCTTCTTAACGGGAGCATAGTCAGCTGCCTTGGAGGTGATGGCTGCCTGCTGTGCACTTTCCTCGATGGAGGAAGTGGTAACATAGACGAAGCCGTCATCATCGATGGTGATGTTGTTAAACTCAGTAGAAACGTACTGAACAGTCTGAGCTCTCTGCTCTTCTGTCTGGAAACGTCTCCAGATGATATCAAGGATATCGTAAGTAACCTTCTGAGCACCGATGAAGCCCGCGAAGGTACCATCGTTGTTCAGCGAGATAACACCCATGTAGGTGGTGGAGGATACGACGTAAACACGTCCGGAGGAGTCAACTGCAAGCGCAACCGGCTTGTAGATGGAGTTCTCGGGCATAACGTCACTGTCGGGCTCTTCAAAGATGTCAATGAATTCACCCTCAAGGTCGAAGATAACGATACGGTTGTTCTCGGTATCAGCGACATAGATGCGATCCTCGGTGACAAACACACCGGAGGGAGTATTCAGAGAGTCCGGAACACCCTGGTGGTTAACGAACTCAGTGATGGAGAACTTGTGCTTGAAGTAGGGGTCAAGAACAACGATCTCGTTTGCCTTTGCATTTGCAAGATATACGTTGTTGTTCTTGTCAACGAACATGTCGCGCACGTCGTTGAGATCAGCCTTCAGACCCATGTAAGCATAGTTGATTACCTGGTCAGGCGTATAAGCGTCGGGCGAAGCGGCAACAAAGCCGTCGATGTCGTATGTATAGGTTGCATAAGCCTCTGCGGAAACAGGGAAGCAGCCAACAACGCACATGATCGCCAGAATCAGGGTAATGAATTGTGTCATTTTCTTCATTCTTCAGTACCCCCTTAGTCTTTCATACCGGACGACGCCATGGTCTCGATGATGTTACTCTGAGAGATGACGAAGACGGCGATCGGCACAGCCATCATAACGACTGTGGAAGCAGCACCCGCACCTGCACGGACAATACCGCCGGCGAGAATCTGACCGATAGCGTAGTTGAAGGTCTTGAGCTCCTCAGAGTAAACATAAATGGAAGCACCGGAGTTCCAGAGTCCCTGGAAGGAGTACACGATCAGAGTAAGCCAAGCGGGCTTAACCATCGGCATCGCGATCTTCCAGAAGGTGTAGAACTCGGAAGCACCGTCCAGACGGGCAGATTCGAGAACCGCATCCGAAACAGAAGATTCCATAAACTGCTTCATGAGGTAAAGACCGAGTGTGGAGCCCCATGCAGGGATGATGATTGCGAGGTATGTATCAACCCAGCCGAGAGCGGACATGATGATGAAGTTCGCGATACCGGCAACGGTAGCGTTGAACATCAGCGAGAGGACGACCATCTGGAACATCCAGCCGCGTCCGGGGAACTTGATCTTAGCAAGCGCGTAAGCAGCCATCGAGCCGAGCATCAGGTTACCGAAGGTACCGCCGACTGCGATCAGAATGGTGTTGAAAATGTAACGGGAGAAGGGAACCCAGGAGGTACCCATCAGTCGGAAGAGGTCACCGAAGTTCTTCAGTGTCGGGCTTGTTACATAGAAGCGGGGAGGGAATGCCCACAGCTCATCCAGAGGCTTGAGCGACTGCATCAGCGTGTAAAGCATCGGAAGGAACATGAACGCACCCATGAGAATGAGGAACGTATTGATTCCCACGTCGCCTCCGACCGAACGGTTAAGGACAACGGCGTGTTTTCTGGTTCTTAATTTAGCCATAATTATTGTCCCACCTTTGCAAGTAATTTCTTGATCACGATGTTACAGCCGAACATCATGGCGAAGAGCACGGTTGCTATTGCAGAGGCATAACCAACCTCGAAACGCTGTCCGCCGTAGTCCTCGAGATGGTGCTGAATGGTCCATGCACAGTAGTCAACAGACGGGAAGCCTGCCAGAGCTGTTACGATACCACCGAAACCGAAGGAGCCGGTGATCGACATGACCGCACCGAACATAAGCTGTTCCTTCATAGAAGGAAGGGTGATGTACCAAAGCTCCTGCCAACGGTTCTTGACACCGTCAACTGCGCCTGCCTCATAGAGGGAACGGTCGACGATCTGAAGACCCGCGATAAAGGAAAGAAACGCGGTACCGAGCGAGGTCCAGAGCGCGACGACGATACACAGAGGCATAACATAGGTTGCGTTCTGGAAGAACTGAATCGGCTCTGTGATGAAGCCGAGGTTGATGAGCATACCGTTGACGTAACCGTAGGTATCACCCGAGAAGATGACGCCCCAGATCATGTATACCGCACCCGAGATACTCGGTGAGTAGAAGATCAGCGTTACGAACGCTCTCATCTTGGGAGCAAGTTCATTGATGAACCACGCGATGACGAAGGACAGGATGTAGGATACAGGACCTGTAATCGCCGCGAAGATCAGGGTGTTCTGAACAGCCGTGATGAAGATGTCATCATCCAGGAACAGACGGATGTAGTTGTCCATGAAGATGAAATCCGGCATCTCGAGCATGTTGAAAGTCGTGAAGCTGAGAGCCAGCGACAGGATAACCGGCACGACGGTGAAGGTAGTAAAAATGAGGAAGAAGGGGGCGATCATGACGTACGCGACCTTGTTTCTCTTCATTTCCTTCAGAGTCCACTGAGCCATTGTCATATCCTTACGCGCTGTAGGTCTCTTGACTTCCTTTGCAGCCGTATTTTCTGACATTGTATTTCACTCCTTATCAGATTTCATGAAGTAAACCGGGAATTTTATTCTGCGCTCTCCGCATCATCGATACTCTCGGTGAAGTTGGTGGAGTAACTGATCTCGTAAGCTTCAAGACCGAACTCGAGACGCTTTCTGGAGATTTCCTTGTTGATCTCGGTGATGTTGTCAAGCATCGACTCAACAGGATCTGCGTTGTTGTTGTAAACATCCATGAAAGCGAAGTTGACGTAACGGTCAATGATATATCCGCCCGGATATTCGGGAATTGCAGCGAGATTGTAGAACTGCGACTGAAGCGCCTTCAGTTCGTTTGTTGTCCAGGGCAGTGCTTCGAGAGACTTGATGTTCGCGGTATTGTGCTTGGACACGGTACCGAGAAGAGCGGTCAATTCGTTTGCATACTCGGACTGAGCGTCAGCCGAAACAAACCATTTCATGAAGTCCCAGGTATTTTCGGGATTCGATACGCCATTCATCATAACGATACCGGTAACAGCAGAAGTGGATACATTATTGATTGTACCGTCCTCCTGGAGATAACCGGGAAGCGCTACAAATTCCCAAAGACCCTTAATTTCGGGAGCGTAAACCGACAGCTGTGTGTAAGAGGTGTAGCCTACAATACCGATCGGCATTTCACCTGTACGGAAGCGGTTCGGGAAGTCATAAGTAAGCGGGAACTTATACTGCTGGAAGAAGGAGCAAAGCGTAGAGAATGCTTCCAGAGCCTTATTGGAGTCGAGGTTGATTCTCATACCATCGTCTGCATAAAGCTCACCGCCCAGCTGATAGAGGAAGAGGTTCTCACCGGCCAGCTTGCTGGGGAAGGCAACCTCCATGTTGTTGTTCTGGAGAACAGGAATGATTGCATAGAAGTCATCCCAGGTCTTGGGAGGTTCGATACCGAGCTGATTGAAGATATCAGCGCGATAGAACATCATCGAGAAGTCCTGAGTTACAGGCAGACCGTATGCCTTGCCGTAAAGAGTCAGAGGAATCATTGCAGACTCGGAGAACCAGGAAGCAGCTTCGTCGAAGCCTTCAAAATCCTGGATTTCAACAACCGCGCTTCGAATAGCCCAGTTGATGATGTTACCGGAAGCCTCCTGCAGTGATACATCAGGACCTACGCCCGCAAGAACCGAAGGAAGCAGCGAACCTGCTGCAACCAGCTTCAGGGTGACATTGATGCCCGAGTTGGGAGTGTAGTTGTTGTTGATCAGAGTACGAATGATCTGCGCCTGGTCACGACCGGTAGCAGTCCATACTTCAACGGTGTCGGCAACATCAACCTCAGTCATAGCGCCGAGGGTGTTGTAGTCGGACACGAAGGAAGAAATAAACATGGAAATTTCATACCATGCAGCCTGGAAGAAGTTTGCGTTTGCCTTGGGAAGCTTAGCGTCTGCAGCATCGATCTGGATGTAGTCGAGCTCGAGAGGCTGGTTCTTCGCATTGAGCAGCCAGGTACCGAGTGTACCGATGTTGCTCTTCAGGTTGGTCAGGTTCTTCGCAACCTCATCCTCTTCCGAACCCATACGCTCGAGAAGGAGAGCGACCTTGTCAAGAGTTGCTACATAGGAACCCTTGGCGCCGGTGATCTCTTCAAACTGAGCGGAGAGACTGTAGAGACGCTCGCTCTCTTCGAGCAGGTCGTCGATCTCATCGGGGATGATACGGTAGAAACCGTAGTCACGGTAGCTGTCGGGGGAAGCACCGGTGATCATCAGGATCTTGGTATAAGCCGCAGTGATGATCTTAAGGCTCTCATCAACCTGACGGATGATGTCAGCCATATTACCGAGCACGATTTCAAGCTCGATAGTGTTCTTGCCTTCCTCGAGGTAGAAGAGATACTCTGTCTCACCTGCACCGAGCGCGGCAGTCTGCCAGGTATCACCGTAGTTGAACTGGAGATACTGCGCTTCGTCGAAGGGGATCTCACCGTTGATCTTGACGGCACGGGATGTGAACATACCGTCGAGGGTGTCCTGCTTAAATCTTGTAACGATCTTATAAAGACCTGCCTGGGGAACCTCTACCTCATAGCTGACCCACTGACCGACGGTCTGCCACTTGGTGCCGCCGATAGAGTTGAGGAGAACCTTTGCAGGGTCCTGGGGCTCCGTAATGTAGGAAGTTCTGTCGTTAATGGGGTATATTGTCTGGTCGGAGGTGTTTAGTGTTTTTTCCGCTGCGTAGCGGAGAGGCTCTGCGAGAGAAACCTCAGTGGCACCTGCTGCTTTCTTTTCGGCGAGATATTCCTCATAGGTGAGAAGCTCATCTACAGGTCTCAGAATGATCTCGGCGACGGCCATGGACTCACGCTGAGCCTCAAGAGTGAGGGTATGCTCGCCCTTTTCGAAGAAGTATTCGAAGGGGTAAACATGAGCACCGGTGGAATCCTTGAATTCCGCGGTTCTCCAAGCGGGTGTCTGTACCTTAGTGGGCTTGATCTCGTTGCCGTTGATATCCTTCTTGAATGTTCCGTCCTCTTCAAGGTTGTCTGACCAAACCTTTGTAAAGGAAAGGAAGCGGGATTCATAGAAAGGAACCTTGCCGTCGATGAAGAAAGAGCGCTCAATAGAGGTAGCCTTACCTTCAACGGGGTAGTATACGACTTCAATCATATACTTGCCGGTCGCGGGCACGTTGACCTTCCAGGAAACCTTACCCTCCGCAGGGAGATAAAGGCCCTTGGTACCGTCGTAAGTCTCTGTTTTTACGGCGGCGTTGGTGTTGTCTGCGTCATACTTAAGCGCGTCGATGGTAACCGTCGATGTCGCTTTCGCTTCAGCAGCATACTTTGCTTCATACTCTGCGTACTTGATCGCGGTCAGAAGCTCGGTCAGTGCGGTAGCTTCCACAGAAGCCTGTGCACTCTCTGTATCTTCAGCCGCAGATACAGAGATCGAAAGAGAACCGAGGATCATCACAAGCGCAAGCATCAGCGAAAGAAGCTTTGTAAATCTCGATTTGTTCATTGATCTTTTTCCTCCTACCAAGATTTTGATTGGATGATGCTGTGGGCACACCGCTGCGTGTCCTATATAATATATGGAAGAAAACCGACGTTTTTTCCATACAGCATATCGTCGCACATGCAGGCATACCCGCTGCCGGCGCGTGGCTTGATCGCTCCGGCAAAGATTTGCCATATAAAATGCAACCAAAAAGCATGGGAGAGCGCAGCTATCCGGTGTCAGAGCCGAATAGAGACAGTTCACCCATATTTATGGTTTAACGCAAATATGATATCATATCAATAAATAATTGTCAATAGTGCCCGAAAGTGCGTTTTTCGCTTATTTTCTTTATATATCAGCCATTTTTCGCCGAAGGGTAGATTATATTTACCATTCAAAAGAACCAAAATGAAGGTAAAATCTCTTGATATCAGCCGATTTCTTCGAGATAGTAAACATTATTTACCCATGTATCCACCGAATACAGTCACATTTGCTTCTGAAAAGCTTCATATTGCGGTCACATAACAGACGGGTAAATATTATTTACATGGTGCCCTGCTCCGTTTTTTTGAGACATTTTTATAAATTGCCACCGCACTTTTGTGCACTTCTCACAATTTTTTAACTCATTTTTCTACGCCTTGGCATTTTGCACAATCTTTTCTCATTTTTGTTATCTTGCTGTCATTTTGCACAGTTTTTAAGTAAACTTTTTGACATTTACGGCACATTATTAATTTTCTGTAAATACTCAATTTTTGCTATTGTTTAAGACAACGACCTGTGCTATACTCAACCCACAGATACGAACATTTGTTCTTTTTATGAAGCTGCTGTTCATCTGAAAGATAAACCCAAAAAGAAAGGATGGTTTCAAGTGTACGAAGAGAGAAACGAAAACGAAGGCGCCCGTCATACCTGCATAATCTGCGGCGGTGCCGTCATAGAGGGCGTGCTGACCCCGGAAGGCGAGGCCATCTGCAGGAAATGCCTGAATGCGATGAACATTGAGGAGCTGCTTGTGCTCTGCGATCTGTCGGATACCGCCGAGCTGCTCACATGCCTCGGCTATTATGCCCTTTGATTCAGAATGTCATTGGAGGTGATATCTTGACCGAAACAAAATTCCGATACGAAGCCTATAAGGAACATGCCGACGAGCTGCGTCTGAAGCAGCGCGAACTTCAGCACACCCTCATCTATGGGAGCGAGGAGGACATAAAAGCATTGCGCAGCCGCGTTGCCGAGCTTCAGCAGCTGCTTCGCACCTTCAACGAGGAGTTGGAGCATTATGTCCCCGACGACTGCCCGCCCAGTGTACGCCGCCGCAAGCTTCAGGAGCGCGAGTTCATCAAATACTACTACATCATGGGATTCACAATGGATAAATCGGCTGAATGTATGAATCTCAGCCGTGATACCGTCTACCGCATCCGAACCCGCCTCATGAGCAAATAAAGAACAAAAGACTGACGCATTTGCAATGCGTCAGCCCCCTGATATTGATTTTGCCGGTCAAAGACCGCCATTTCAGGACATTTATGCCCTGAAACCAATCAATATACGCCACAAAATCGAAAATTTTTGTGGCTGGGCTGTTGCAAATGAAAAATTTGCAGCAGCCCCTTGTTCTGTTTCATCGGAAGTTTATACTTACTCGGTTGTAAAGGATGCGCCTTCCAGCACGATGTTGTCCACCTTCACAACACAGTTTTTCGACTTGTCGACCAGCTCCTTGCCGCCGGTGTAAATCGTATTGTTCACGATGCCGACAACGCCCTCTCCCCTGTGGGTGATTTCAATGACGGTGGGACGGCTGTAAATCGTGTTGCCCGAGATATTGACCGCCTTTCCTCCGCTGACCGATACAGCAGGTGTTTCGGTTTCAAAATCGTGAATAATCGAACAGCCGCTGACGGTAACCGTATTTCCGCCACGAATACGCAGTGTGCGCTCACCGTTTGACTTCAGCTCACAGCCGGATGCCGCAATGAAACCGGTGCAGTCCTCGGTCACGTCGATGGCAACATGATGCGTCCAATAGGTACCGCCCACGATGGTGGCATGATGATTTCCCTTGCTGAAACGGAAGCCAATGCTTGTATAGTCCACCGAGCAGTTGGTAAAGCTTCCCCAACAGGAGCCCGTCTCGGTCTCTTCAATGAGGAATCCCACATTCGCTCGGAAGGCAAAGAGATTCACCGCTCTCAGGTCATCGTTGTGACCGAATTTGAAAGCCACCGGACAGGTTTCGGTCGGGTTCCAAACCTCGATATTGTTAAGCGCAGGCACATCATAGGTACCGGCAACATAAACACCCATTTCCTTCGCCTCAACAATAAAGATATTGTCAATGAAGCATCTGCCCGGGTTGGAGGTATCATCGGTGTAAATACCGATATAAGGCTGATGAATCCGCGAATTGGATACTCGTCCGCCCGTACCGGTAATCAGCACCGTAGGCTTCATCTCGGCATCTCCCGCAACGCCGGATGCATGAATGTTCACGCCCGCAAGCGAACCTGAGCGCACGTCGAAGAGCGGCTGATACATATCGGTCTGATCGATTCTCGGAAGGCCGCAGGAGTCTGCAGTCCATGCGCCCTGCTCCTGACCGTAGAGAGTGACCGAATTCAGCTCGATGGTATCGCTTATAAGATAGTGACCGCCAGGCACATAAACGGGAAGTCCGTCCGCCTCAGCCGCCTTGACCGCCGCCTTGAATGCCTCGGTATCATCCTCAACGCCGTCACCGACAGCACCGTAATCCTTGACATTATGAGCAATCTGATTTACCGGCGGCTCATAACCGAAGTTCTGTGCCAAAAAAGCCTCCACCGCCTTTACGGTCTGCTTGACATCGGCACCCAGCAAAATAATATTACCATTTTCATCGTCTGTAACCACAAACTTTCCCTCTTCGGGAGCCGCAGTCGTTTCGCGGTTGGTCTTACCCACGCGAATCTCAAGCCGTTCGCTGTTATCGGCATCGCCGTCCCAGTCGGTGGTCAGCGTCAGCTCCACGCCGATGGCATCTCGTATGGTATTGCGCAGCAGCACCGAAGCCTCTGTAATCTTGTCGTCCGACGCATCGCCGCGCACAATGGTATAATCGGCGATATTTTCCTTTACTGTTGCAAGATTGTACACCTTGACATCCCCCGTTTCATTCTGCGCCGAATTTTGAACTGCAGCATTCTCATTACATCCCGCAAAGGAGAAAAGCATTGCCGCACAGAGAAAAACCGACATCATTTTATTAAATTGCAATATATACTTCATATGAATCCTTTCCGCAGCAAAAGCTGCTTGTTGAAATTCGGCATGCTGCCATGCCATGGTATTATATTACCATACTTCACATGATTTGGCAATGATAATTATTGCGAAAAATCAGACAAAAAATATTAAAATGAGAGATGATCACGTCAGATGAGGTTCATCGGATGTGATGCCTGCACCGTATCCCCCAAATCTCCCTCCCCCTATTGACATCCTCCCTCCGCTCTGCTACAATAAATATATCTCATCTATGCAAATTCGATCATCTCAACCGAAAGGGGCAAAAACAAACCATGGAAACCACCCTCACCTCAAAAAACCTCTTCACCGGTAAGGTCCTCACCCTGACCCTCGATACCGTCGCCCTCGATAACGGCAGTGAAGCCTCCCGCGAGGTCATCCGCCATAAGGGCGCCTGCTGCGTCATTCCTCTCACCGACGACGGAAAAGTCATCTGCGTCAAGCAGTACCGCTATCCTTACGCCGAGGAGCTCATCGAAATCCCCGCCGGTAAGCTCGATCCCGGAGAATCTCCCGAAACCTGCGCCCGCCGCGAGCTGAAGGAAGAAACCGGAGCTGCCGCCGAAAAGCTCACCTATCTGGGCTGCTACTACGGCTCCCCCGCCATCCTTGACGAAAGAATTCACATGTACCTTGCCGAAGACCTCACCTTCGGAGAACAGCACCTCGATGAGGATGAATTTCTCTCGGTCGAAGCCTATCCCATCGAAACCCTCGTAAATCTCATCCTCGAAGGCAAAATTCCCGACGGCAAAACCCAAGCCGCCGTTCTCCGTGCCTACCTCATGAGAAAAGAGAAGCAGTCATGAATCACCCTGCCGAAAATTCTCCTGCGGATTCGTGCAGCGATCTCCGCAGCGTCATCTATGATGAACGTACCCTCGACCGTGACTTCCCCGTACATCTCCCCGAGCAGGTCTATTGGACGCCCGATTCCAAAGCCGTCTCCCTCCATTATCATCATAACTTTGAGATCGGCATCTGCATGAAGGGCAGCGGTATCTTCTTCATCGGCAAGAAGATCATCCCCTTCCGCACCGGCGATATTTCGGTGGTCTACCCCAACGAAATCCATATTGCCCAAAGCCTCGAGCATGATCCCTCATCCTGGATTTTCCTCACCGTCGATATGAATCGCCTCTTTGATGCCGATGCCTCCCATACCGCCAAGCTCTATACCGAGCTCACCGAAACTCAGGGCAAGGTCGGCACCATCTACCACGGCAGTGCTCAGCCCAAGCTCAATGCACTGCTCAAGGAGTTAATCACCGAGCTGCACGACCGTCTCCCCGAGTACCGCTTCATGGCACGTACCCTCATCTCGATGATCGTCCTCGAGCTGTGGCGCATTCACGGCGGAGAAAACAATCCCCTCGCCGAAGCCCCCGAGCCCCACTCCATCGAGGTTGTCCTCCCTGCCATCTCTTATATCTCCCAGAAATTTTCCGAGGATGTCACCGCCGAAAAGCTGGCGGCCCTCTGCCATATCAGCGAGGTTCATATGCGCCGCCTATTTGCCAATGTTGTGGGCAGCTCTCCCTTTGAATACCTCTACCGCGTCCGCATCAATGCCGCCTGCGCCGCCCTCACATCGGATGTCAAGCGCAGCATCTCGGAGATTGCCAACAGCGTCGGTTATACCTCCATCTCCTCCTTCAACCGCCACTTCAAAAAATTCACCGGACTCTCCCCCAAGGAGTATATCGCAAGCCAAGCCGCCGCCGAGCCGACCGAATCAGCCCCCCGGCAGGAATGATAAAAAAACGGCAGGATCAAAGGATCCCACCGTAAATATTCATCTGAGCTTCTCTCTGACTTCCTTCATTTTGCCGCAGGTGTATGCCCCCTCCGCACAAGGACCGTACAGACAGGCAGGTCCCGCATGACCGAATAACAGCGGTGAAGCCTCTCTTACCAGCTTCAGCATCTGGCAGGCAACCTCGCGGATCTCCCACTGCGCCCGATTACAGCAGCGCAGCTTGAAGAAATTGTAAAGTGAGCGCACATTCATCGTCATGATCATTCTCGTCTCGCAGGAGCCCGGCAGCACAAAGCGCGCATCCTCGTTGGCAAGCTTGCCCGCCTTCTTTGCCGCCTCGACAGGATCCATCCCTTCGCCAATCAGCCGCTTTTCGTGCGAAGCCGCCAAAATCGAACGCAGTCTGTCATAATGTCTGCGATCCTCCTCCATGGCAGCCAGATACTCCTCCTTCGCCTCGGGGATCGCCTCAATTTCGGGCGGAATCACAAACTCAAATCCGCTCTTCTCCACATAACGCTGACTCTGCACCGAGAAGGATGCAATGCGGTGTCTCGTAATCTGCGCCAGCAGTGTCCGCGATACGCCCTCAATGCCGAAGGTATAGGAAGCGTGCTCCACCGGACTCTCGTGTCCCAGATCGGACAGCATCGAGAGAAAGCTCTCCACCTTCTCCGGGGTCAGATTCTGCATGAGCGTCTCAATATCGCTCTTCGCGTAACAGAGCTTGGCAGCCGCCGCTACCAGCTTGTCGGCATCGGGTGTATAAGCCAAAAGTTCAACGTGAGGCATACCAACAACTCCTTTAATCAATCATTTGCATATTTATCATACCACAACTTCCCCATTCATGTCAACCATAATATTTTCAGAAAGGTTCTCCTATGAATAACTTCTTTGCTCTCATCATGCGGCAAAAATACATCCGCCGATGGGGTCTCATGCGTAATACACGCAGCGAAAGCCTCTGCGAGCATGCCTACGAAACCGCAGTCCTCGCCCACGCCCTCGCCACCATCGGCAACGAAATCTTCGGCAAAGCCTACGACCCCAACCTTGCCGCCTCAGCCGCTCTCTTCCATGATGCTCCCGAGGTCTATACCGGCGACCTGCCAACCCCGGTTAAATATTTCAATGAAGGCATCCGCGAAACCTACCGCCTGATCGAGGAAAATGCAAAATCCCGCCTCCTCGATGAGCTCCCCACTCCCCTCCGCCCCGCCTATGCCCCCCTCATCAATGAATCCCTCGATGCGGACCACACCAGGCTGGTCAAAGCCGCCGATAAGCTCAGCGCCTACATCAAATGCCTCGAGGAAAAGAAAAGCGGCAACGACGAATTCGACTCCGCCCGCGAAACCACCCTCGCCTCCCTCAAAGCTCTCCACTCCCCCGAGCTGGATTACTTCATCGAGCATCTCCTGCCGGGATTTGAGAAGAATCTCGACCAGCAGTCGGGGAAATAAATCAGCCGCCCTGCAGATCGTATCATATCAAGCATTATTCACCGCCGATGGCGGTGAGAAAGGATCCAATCATGTCTACCCTCCACACTCTCTTCCCCAACTTTCCCGCATCCTTCCCTCTCCCCTTTATCCTCGACGGCGCAACCGGTACCTCTCTCATGCGTGACGGCATGCCGAAGGGTGCCTGCCCCGAGAAATGGGTTCTCGAAAATCCCGAAGTCATCAAAAATATCCAGCGCGCCTATATGCAGGCAGGCTCAGACGCCGTTTATGCCCCCACCTTCGGCGGCAATCCCCCCTCGCTGAAAAAGCACGGCATCACCGATATCGAAGGCACCAATCATGCCCTGGCCGCCCTCTCCATCGATTGTGCCCATGAGCATGACCACTGCGGCTGCCACACCTGCCGCGTAGCCGGTGATCTCTCCCCCACCGGACTCTTCATCGAGCCCTTCGGCGATGCCACCTTTGATGAGGTTGTCGCAGCCTACGCTGCCCAGGCAAAAATCCTCCACGAGACCGGCGTCGCCTTCTTCGCCGTCGAAACCTCCATCAGTCTCACCGAGGTCAAAGCCGCTGTTACAGGCATCCGAAGCGTCTCGGACAAGCCTATCTTCGTCACGATGACAGTCGATGCAGGCGGCAGAACCATGTCGGGCGATACCCTTGAAGCCTGCCTTGTCACCCTCGCCCCCCTCGGCATCTCAGCCTTCGGCACCAACTGCTCGGTAGGCCCCGATGATATGCTGAAAGCCCTCGCCCCCCTCCTTCCCACAGCACTTGCTTTCGGCATCCCCCTCATCGCAAAGCCCAACGCAGGCATGCCCCATGAGGATGAAGAGGGCAACCGTACCTTCGACCTCTCAGCCGAAGATTTCGCCGCCTTTGCCCCCAAATTTCTCGAGGCAGGCATCCTCGTCCTCGGCGGCTGCTGCGGCACAGACGATCGCTATATCAAGGGCATCCGCGACGCCGTCACCGCCTTTGACGGCAGCTTCACCACTCCCGCATCCATCCCCAATCCCGATCTGCTCATCTCCACCGCCCGCAGCGTTGTGGAGCTGGATGAAGCCACCCTCGCCGATGCCGAATTCTATCCCTGCGACGACGACCTCCCCGACTATGACGGCGACGATGACTTCCTTGCCGTCACCCTCGAATCCGAATCGGACGCCGAAGCCCTCACCGAGCTCGCCCCCACCCTCATCTCCCCCCTCGTCATCCGCGGCAGCAAAGAAGCCTACGACACCTTCTCCCGCAGCTATACGGGAAGAGCGTATTTTGTTGAGGAGTGATCAGATTATTAATGCACATAGGCAGTACGGAAATAATGACATTTATCAAAACCGCAGGTTGACAGCCTGCGATTTTGGTATAATAAGGACGTGATTAACATGGAGAGTTGACGAAAAGAAAACCAACAAGATTAAAAGGGTTGATTATAGCAGTACAGGCGCATATTTTCTAACAATCTGCACACAAAACAGGCAATGTATGCTGTCTCAATAAATACAAAACCCGCAATAAAGCAAATTGATAAATTAGAGTTTCGAGGTGTCAATATGGATTTTATAAAACTTGAATCAGAGAGATTATGGTTTAGAGAATACAGGATGGAAGATTTTTATGTTTTTTATGATATGTTAAGTAATATAGAAAACATTAAATATCGTTCAAGTGAACCTAAAAATGAAGATGATGTCCACGGGTATATTGAGTGGGGTATTAACTGTGCTAACCAGAAACCTTGTATAAATTACAGGTATGCTGTAGTGCTGAAGGATACAGGAGAAACTATAGGATCTTGTGAACTGGCATTTACAGATAAAGACCCCGCCGAATTAGCTTGGGAATTACATCGATATTATTGGAAACAAGGATACGGTACAGAAATCGGTCAAACTTTATTAAGGTTAGGATTTGATATCCTTGGACTCAGACGGATTATCGCTGATTGCAACACATTAAATATAGGCTCTTATAAGATAATGGAAAAGATAGGCATGCGCAGAGAAGCACACTATATAAAATATTGTCGTGGGAACAGCGCTCTGAATTATGAGTGGTGCGATAAATATTTATATGCAATTCTGCAAGAAGAATATTTTGCAATGAGAAAAAGATCATTCCAATAATCATCACCCATATCAAAAACCGATAGACTTCACCAAAAGTCTATCGGTCTTTTCATCTCTATCAAGCTCCGCACGAAGCGGGATTTTTATTGCTCTATTCCCTTACTTTCTCTCTTTAACCGCGTCCTCTTTCTTCTCATTGATGCTCAATCTGTTGTAAATCGCCAGCGAACAATCATTGTTCAGATAAGATTCACAGTTATACCTCATCATATTAATTACCGTCGCATCACCGCCGGTAAATTCCACCATGTAGCCGCCGATGTTGTCGGCACCCACGTTGATAACCCGCAGATTCTTGGTGTTCTCAGCCACTACCAGCGAGCGCACACCGTATGCAAAGCTGTTGTAGTAAAGCACATCCTCACAGTTTTCAGCGATGAAATACTTGGTGTAGGGACGTGTGATCTGATCAAATGTAGTGGAGTAGAAGGAATCCACCGCACCCCAGTGATCGCGCACATAGCCGCCGCGCAGCATAACCGTTGCATTGTGCAGACAGCCCTCAACAAGACCGCCCCTGCAGTCGCCCACGCGCATGTCGTTCTCATAGCAGCAGGAGACCAGCTTCTTGATCATAAAATCGTTGCAGCCGCGGAAGTCCACACCGTTGTATGCCGCACCGATGGCGACATTCACCGTATAAACCCGATCGCCCACACCGCGAATGGTATAATTGTACTTGTTGATCTTTCCGCTCTCGGGAGAGTTGTTCATGTACAGGAAGCGTACATTGCGGACACCGGCTTCTGTCTCGAGGGTTACAAGTGCTCTGCCGTTGTCGGGATCCTCATCGTTTCTGCCATAATCGGTCAGAATCAGCGTGCCTGCACTCAGCGTATTCTGATCACGCGTCGGCAGTGAGCCCGCACCTCGCAGCTGTACGCCCGCAGGAACTGTAATCGGCGTGTTCATCAGATAGATTCCTGCCTTCAGGTAGACAATACCGCCGCCCTGAGCAGCCACGGTATCGAGCATCAGCTGCAGATCCTCGCCGATGTCAATCGTCTGATCAGCCTTGCCGTCGAAGACATAGAGCACCTCGGCAGGCTTCACAGGCTGTGCATTGTAATCCTTGATGGCATACGCATCCAGCTGATCGTTCTCAATGCGGTAGAAGCGCTGCTTGCCGCCAAGCTCGCCGTCTGTTGTCACGTCGGTCATCTTGATCATGCCGCCTGTGTTGTTGACAATGGCATATTCGCTTCCCTGAATGGTGGAATAAGCGATATTCATACCCCAGCGGGTGTCAATATTATCCACCTGTACGCCGACCTTTGTATTTGCAATCTGCAGATCGTAGAATGCACCGGCAAACTGAATACGGAAGCCGGATACCACATGGATACCGTACATATAGTCTGAAATTCTCACATTGGAGAACTGCGTCCACTCCAGGTCGCCGATGATCATACCGATGCCGCCCTCACGGGTGTAAGCATCGATGTCAGCCTTTGCAGGCGGATTAATCTCAGCCGGAGCATTTGCCCAATAGGAGTTGCTGAACCAGATGTTCTTGGAGGTGCCCACATCGGCGGAGTTGAAGAGCTCCGCGCCCACATGAAGGAAGGTTCCCTTCAGCGTATCGATGGTGAGCATTTCGTGTGCAGTATCACCCATAATTGTGGTAGCAACACCGTTGTAGCCGTTGATAACCGTGCAGTCCTCTACGCTCTGCAGATGATAGCCGTTGCCCCTGCCGTGAATGTAGAAGGTGTAGGGGTAGGGCTTCACATTGTTGATATCCTGATCGGGATAGTAAACTGTCACACCCTTCACACCTGCCGAGCCGCCAATCACAAAAAGTCCGCTCTCAATCGAGTCGCTTGAGGGAACCTTCGCCAGAATCAGCGTGCCGTAGTCGTCCATGCTCTTGATATTGCCCGAATCGGGATCCTGCCAGTCGCCGCGCAGGGTAACAAAGTCGGGAATCGTAATGTCACCGGTCACAAGATATTTGCCGGCAGGCATATACACGGTGCCGCCGCCGTCCGAGGAAGCTGCATCCAGCGCTCTCTGAATCGCCGTTGTGGCATCCTTCTCACCGGTAGCATCGGCATTGTAGGGCGCCTCGGTTACAATATAGTCGGCAACCACGATATCATCGGTCTCATACTTAGTCTGTACAATGCGGGGCAGATCACCCTCGCCCTGCGCCTTGATTACCAGCACATATTCCTGCCTGTAATCCAGCCCCTCGGGGATCGCCAGCACAGCGCTGCCCGCCTCTGCACCCTCGGTGTAGCCCGGCAGATAGGTCTGCACAAAATATTCCACGCCGTACAGCACCGCAGTCTCGCTGCCGCCGGCAATGGCAATCTTATTTCCCTCAAAGAGGATGCGGAATTCCTTCTTTGAAAGTCCCTCCATCGCCCTTGCACTCAGCTCGCGGTTGGTGGAGCCCACCAGAATCTCTGCTCTCGCGCTGTAGTCGCTCTTGTCATCCCAGTCTGTTGTGATGGTAATGTCGGCACCGGTCACCTGCATAATCGCCTTGCGAAGCAGAAGCGCGCCCTTTGTCTCATCGCTGCCGGTATCCTTGAAGTCACTGCGAACGATGGTGTAATCGGTCACACCGCCCGCAACAATATCCACAGGAGGTCCGCCTGCGTTTTCACTTTCATCGCCCGCGCCGTCGCCCGAATCACAGCCTGCAAGCATCGACAGCATCATCGTGCCGATCAGCAGCGGCAGGAGCATCTTCCATAATTTTTTCATGTGTATACCTCCATGAGTTTACCAGAATAGACAACCGTATGCCTATAATCAGTATTATTATAACATATGCTGCTCATTTCCACAAGATCAATATTCCACAATTTCACGCCGCTCTTTTACAGCAATATGCCATCAAGAGAAAGAACGGCCGGTGCGATGCTCTCCTCAATCCGCTAACTTTTCCCCTTCATATTCCCTCCGTTTATTGCATTCCTACAAAATTCGCCCTTTCCCTTTGTCAATTTTCCCCAATCCCTTGACAATTTTCCCCATCCTGCTATAATATATAATTATAAACCATTTCGCAATTTCAAGTTTACATTTCACAAAGGACACCGTCATGGAAAAATTCAAAGCCTTTCTCACCCGAAAAAACATCATCATCTCCCCCAAAGTCTATTTCATCGGAGCCATGGGCGCCATGGCGCAAGGCCTTTTCTGCTCGCTCCTCATCGGTACCATCATAGGCACCCTCGGCACCCAGTTAAACCTCCCCTATCTCAACGAGATTGGAGCCTTCGCCACCGCCATGTCGGGCCCCGCTATGGCAGTCGCCATCGGTTATGCCCTGAAATGCCCGCCCCTCGTCCTCTTCTCTCTCATTGCCGTCGGAAATGCTGCCAACAACCTCGGCGATGCAGGCGGCCCCCTTGCCGTCCTCATCATCGTCATCATCGCCGCCGAGCTGGGAAAAGCAGTAGCAGGCGAAACGAAAATCGATATCCTCGTTACCCCTCTTGTCACCATTTTCTCGGGAGTTGCGCTTTCCACTGCCATCGCTCCCGCCATCGGCTATGCCGCCTCCTCGGTAGGCAGCCTGATCATGTGGGCAACCGAACAGGAGCCGCTTCTCATGGGTATCCTCGTCTCTGTTGTGGTCGGCATCGCCCTCACCCTGCCCATCTCCTCGGCAGCCATCTGTGCCGCCCTCTCGCTCACCGGTCTCGCAGGCGGTGCCGCCGTCGCCGGATGCTGCGCTCAGATGATAGGCTTCGCCGTCATCTCCTTCCGCGAGAACAAATGGGGCGGACTCATCTCCCAGGGGCTGGGTACCTCCATGCTCCAGATGGGCAACATCGTCCGCAATCCCCGCATCTGGATCCCCCCCACAGTCGCCTCCGCCATCACAGGCCCCCTCGCCACCTGCCTTTTCAAGCTGCAGATGAACGGCGCTCCCGTATCATCCGGCATGGGCACCTGCGGCATGGTAGGCCCCATCGGCGTCTATTCGGGCTGGATCAATGACATCGCCGCCGGCACAAAAGCCGCCATCACCCCTGCCGACTGGATTGCCCTCGCTCTCATCGCCATCATTCTCCCCGCCATCCTCAGCTGGCTGATCGCCATTCCCTGCCGTAAGCTGGGCTGGATCAAGGACGGCGATATGAAGCTCGACTGATCACTGCATTTCGAAAATGTTTCGTTGTCAGTTCTGTTGACTTTCTTCCCTTTCGGGTTTATAATACCTCACAGTATAAACCGACAGCGAAAGGATGCTCCATGAACACCGCCAATCAATCGATCTATCAGTCTCCCGCCTATAAACGCTCCCGTGCTGCCTACTGCATGGAATGTGCTGCCGAATATTTTGTTTCTCTGCTTGTCACCGAAACCTTTCTTGCCAAGCTGCTCACCGCCATCGGTCTCAGCGATGATGTCATCGGCATCATCTCCTCGCTGATCTCGCTCTCCTTCCTCTTCCAGCTTGCCGCTGTTTTTGTAGTAAAGCGCATCAAAAACACCAAGCGCTTCAGCATCCTCTTCCATACCGCCGGCAATCTCCTCTTCATGAGTCTCTACCTCATTCCCTTCCTTCCCTTTGCCGCTCCCTACAGACAGCCCCTGGTCATCGCCTGTATCCTCGCCGCCTATTTCGGCAATTATTTCGTCACCACCATCATCTACCGCTGGGGAAATTCCTTCGTAGAACACAGCCGCCGCGGACGCTTCTCGGCAGGCAAGGAAATGATCTCACTCATCTCGGGCATGGTGGTCACCGTCTCCCTCGGCTATGCCATGGATGCCTTCGAAGCTGCCGATAACCTTCACGGAGGCTTCATTTTTTCGGCGGCAGCCATTCTTATCTTCAGTATCTGCGACCTCATCTGTCTCCTTCTGATTCAAAAGGAAGACTCGCCTGCCCCGCCAACCGCACCGACCGCCTCACTCGGTGCTGTACTGAGAAACACCCTCGGAAATCGGCAGTTTCTCTATATTGTGCTGCTCTGCGTTCTGATCAACTGTGCTCAGTACACCACCATCGGCTTCCTCGGCACCTATCAGATGAGCGAACTCGCCCTCACAGTCGGCACCGTTCAGCTCCTCAACATTATCGGTAATCTTGGCCGCTTCGCCCTCTCACGCCCCTTCGGCGTTTATACCGACAGGCATTCCTTCACCGCAGGTATCAAGCTCGCTCTTGTATTCCTCGTGCTGTCCTTCCTTGTCTGTACCTTCGTCACCCCCTCCTGCCGCTGGCTGATCGTTCTGCACATTCTCTTCCACCGAATCAGCTACGCCGGCACCGTCCAGAATCTCATCAATATCACCTATAACTATGTAGACAGCGCCTACTTCGTCGAAGCCTCCGCCATCAAAAACAGCATCAGCGGCATTGCCGGCTTTGGCGCCTCGATTCTTGCAGGCCGCCTTCTCGCCCACATCCAGCAAAACGGCAACACCCTCTTCGGCATCCCCGTTTACGGTCAGCAGGTTCTCTCCCTCATCTCAACAATCCTCTCTCTTGCCGCCATCCTTTTCGTAAAGTTTGTCATCGAAAAGCAAAAGGTCATGGTTCAGTAAAAAAATCCAACCGTACAGCCAAAAAGGCTCCCAACCAATTTCTCGGTCGGGAGCCTCTTCTAAGTTTTTCGCAAATGTAAATTCGGCTTAATGAATTTTTACCGTCGTGTTTTGCATCTCATGCAAGTACCGACAAGCGTCGGTATCGTGGTGTCGGATTGGCAATTATCTCTTCTTGAGAGTGAGAACAGCGCCTGCTGCAACTGCGAGAACTGCAGCAGCAGCGATGATGCCCATATCAGAGGTTGCGGGAGCCGCGGGAGTAGCGGGAGCTGCGGGAGCGTCGTCAACTACAGGAGCAGCGGTAGCGGGAGCTTCGGTCTCGGGAGCGGGAGCGGTGTAGTTAGCGGGGCTGAGAGTCAGAGCTGCCCAGTATTCGGGATTCTCCGCACCCTGTGCATCCTCGCCTTCAACATTGATGCAGTCATGGAAGTTAATCTGCGTGTAGGATCCTGCGAAAGAAGCATAGTCATCAATGGTGTCATAGTTCATGAGAATGGGAGTGAATCTGAAGATGGTACCTTCCTGAATATCCGAAACGAGGTAACCGAGATCATCGATTACTTCCCAGGGAAGAACCAGCTCAAAGGTAACCAAATCGCCCTTTAAGGTAGAAGCGAAATCATATCCGTCAGCGCCGGAAGTCTGGCTGTAGATACCCTGTGCATCTGTACCGCCCACATAGGTGGAAGGATCATTGCACTGCTTAACATAGGGATACCACTTCAGGTCGCAGCGGTTTGCGGTTGTGGGATCTTCGTTGTCGCAGAAGAAGAATGCGGTACCGTCAAGGAACCAGGGGTTTGCGGCATTGGTATAGTCCTCATCGCCGAAGTCAGCAACATAGTGAGCGTCGGTTCTGAGCTCAAGGAGATAGAAGTTCTTCTCGTCCCACTTCATCTTGTAGGTAAAGGAGAACTCGGAAGCAGGTGTAGAACCTGCGCTCTGCCAACGACCGTAATCTTCGATGGTGTCGTTGTTGATTGTCAGCTCGACAGCATCGTCCCATTCGCCGTCAGAAACAACGCCGTCAGCGACAACAGGAAGAACTGCCTTGTTGCAGACATAATTGTAATAGCAATGCTCAATGCCGTCAACAGGAGTTACTGCTGCAGCGGGAACACACATTACAACTGCAAGGATAAGTACAAGTGCAAGGGAAAGTGTTTTTTTCATGGTGTAAACCTCCTAAATATAATCGGTTATTCATCCTAACCGTATATTCATTATAACAGTTATATAACAGGCTGTCAATATAATAAAAACGATTAATACCACAAATTATCCATTTTTACACACAAAAAACTTACAGTTCAGCAACATTATATACAAAAATAGAAAAATCGCCACAGCCGAAGCTATGGCGATTCCATATTTTTTCTCTTACAGTCCCAGTACCGCCGCGCCGATGATGCCCGCGTCGTTGCCCAGAGCCGCAACCTTCAGCTCGGTCTTCTTGAGCGCACTGCGTGTATACTGCTCCTCATTAACCTGCGCCACAAGAGGCTTGATCAGATAGTCGCCCTCGTTGCAGATGCCGCCGCCGATACAGAGAATCTCGGGCTGGAAGAGGTTGATGATGCTGGTAATGCCCGACGCCAGATACTTGATATAGGTGTCAACCACCTCAGCGCCCAGCTTGTCACCCTTCTTCATCGCCGCAAAGGCAGTCTTGCCGCTCACCTTTTCCACATCGCCCTCGACCATATCCCACATGATGGTGGAGGTCTTGTCGGGGTTTGCAATCAGCTTTTCCTTTGTCATGCTGATCAGAGCTGTCGCAGAGCTGTATGCCTCCCAGCAGCCCTTTCTTCCGCAGGTGCAGGGACGGCCGTCCACCTCGATAACCATGTGACCCAGCTCACCGCCGGCATGATTGAAGCCCGAATATACCTTGTGATCAATGATAATACCACCGCCAAGACCTGTGCCCAGCGTAATCATGATCGCATAACGGGTACCCTTAGCCGCACCCGCAACAGCCTCACCCAGCGCAGCCGCATTGGCATCGTTCTCCACATAAACCTTCTTGAAGGGAATAAAGCCCTGCAGAATCTCGGCTATCTTGAAGTTGCGGAAGGGCAGATTGTTTGCATACTCAATGGTTCCGGTGTCGCAGTTCGCCGTGCCGGGAGCCGCAATGCCCGCGTAAGCGATGTCGTCGAGGGTCAGTCCCGCCTCTTCGATCAGCTTCGCGCAGAGATCCGCCATATCCTTGATGATCGCTTCAGGCTCGCGCTGCGCCAGAGTCGGCACGCTGCCCTTCTTCACGATCCTGCAGTTTTCGTCCACAATACCGACGGCAATATTGGTGCCGCCCAGATCAATACCGATGTAATACATAATAAACCTCCAAAATTCAGGAATCAAAAATTCTATCGCTGTTTATTTCTTTTCCTTCAGCAGATCACGGATCTCAGCCAGCAGCTCCTCCTGAGTGGGTGCCTTGGGCTTAGCCGCTTCCGCAGCCGCAGCAGCTGCTGCAACCTCAGCTTCTGCTGCCTTCTTCTTTTCTTCCATCTTATCACGCATCTTGCCGACCAGCTTGACAAAGAGGAAAATCGAGAAAGCAATGATGAGGAAATCCACAATGTTCTGGATAAATGTACCGTAACGGATAGCATTCTCGGCGATTCCCGCAGCCTCGTCCGCCGCAGTAATCACATACTTCAGATCGGTGAAGCTTGCGCCTCCGGTAAGCAGACCCACCGCAGGCATGATGATGTCGTTGACCAGCGAGGTCACGATCTTGCTGAAAGCACCGCCCACAACAACACCGACTGCCATGTCGATTACATTGCCCTTAACCGCAAATTTCTTGAATTCTTCCCAAAATTTCATAATAATGTCCTTCCTTTATTAAAATATAAAATTGAAGCCGAAATTATACGCCAAAGCATCTCTTGATGTGACCTGCAATCCGCTCGGAAGCATGTCCGTCGCCGTAGGGATTCACCGCATGCGCCATCGCATCGTATGCGTTCCGATCGCCCAGCAGCTTATCAGCCTCACGGACAATGCCCGCAATGTCGGTACCGACCACGCGAACCGTGCCCGCATCCACAGCCTCGGGACGCTCGGTCTCGCTTCTGAGCACCAGCACCGGCACACCGAAAGCGGGAACCTCCTCCTGAAGTCCGCCCGAATCGGTCATACAGAGCACCACTCTGCCCATCAGATTGTGCATGTCGGTCAGCTCCACCGGATCGGTCAGCGAAATTCTCGGATGCCCTCCCAGAATGGGGAATACGGTATTTCTCACCGCCGGATTGAGATGCACCGGATAGATCACATGAATATCGGGATGCGACTCCACCACCTGCAGCACCGCACGGCAGATGTTCTCGATTCCCTCGCCCAGATTCTCCCGTCTGTGGGCGGTCAGCAGAACATAGCGCCCCTTGCTGAAATCGAGCTGGGCAAGCTGAGGATTCATAAAGGTGTAATTGTCGCGCACCGTATATTTAAAAGCATCGAGCACCGTGTTGCCGGTGACATAAATGTTGTCTCTGATGCCCTCGCGGTTGAGATTCTCGCGGTTGTTCACCGTCGGAGCATAGTGATAGGTGGCAATCCGACCGGTCAGGCAGCGATTCATCTCCTCGGGATAGGGCGAATACTTGTCATGGGTACGCAGACCCGCCTCCACATGTCCCACCGGGATCTTGTGATAGAAGGCAGCCAGCGCCGCCGCAAAGGATGTGGTGGTATCGCCGTGTACAAGCACCAGATCGGGCATAACCTCCTCCAGCACGCTGCCGAGGGTGGTCAGAATATCGCTTGTAATCGAGGTAATAGTCTGCCCCGGCTTCATGATATCCAGGTCATAGTCAGCCTTCACACCGAAGAAATCGGTCACCTGATGCAGCATTTCTCTGTGCTGACCGGTGAGACAGACGATCGATTCAAAGGCAGGATCCTCGTCCATCACACGCACCAGGGGACACATCTTCGCCGCCTCGGGACGTGTACCGAATACCGACATAACTTTAATTTTCTTCATTTTTGAGGATCCTCCGTTTTGTTTGTCTCAGTCTGAGCCGCTCCCCCCACAGGGAATGCAGCCTCAAATAGCACCTTTATCCGTTCATGCTCTCCCGCCAGATAAAGCGCACCGAAAAGCGCTTCAAATCCGGTCGCCCGCCTGTATTCGACAGCAGAGGCGCTCTTGGGAATCGAAATGCCGTTGGCGTTCCTTCCCCGCCGATAAAAATCAAGCTCCTCATCCAAAAGCATTCCCTCAATGCGCGAGAATGCCTCCGACTGAGCCGTTGCCTTCACATAGGACAGCGCTGCCCGATTCAGCTTTGCCGCCGTTCGCATGCCCGAATAAAGCAGCCGCTCACGCACAAGCAGCTCGAGCACCGCATCGCCCAGATAGGCAAGCTCAGCCCCGTTGGGCTGTGGAGAAACAGAAAGATGCATAATAACTCCGTGATGTCATAATAGGGATATTGCCGGGAAAAGAACCTCCTCCCCCATGCATATCCCTATTATACTATATTTCATTCAAATTTACAACGCCCTTTTGATAAGCCGCAGATAAATTTTTTTAAAAAATCCCGCTCTCTCCCAGGCAAAGGCAGAAATCCGCTCGGCAAAGCTTCCGCAAATGCGCAGCTCCTCCCGTGTCAGTCCCGATCCGAAGCATTCCTTCTCAAAATATTCCATCACACAGACTGTGCTCACCCCGGATGAAAATTCCATCCCGGCAAGCGAAGCATCACAGCGGACGGCAAAATCCATGGGCAGCTCAGAGCCTCCGCGCGTCAGCCCCAGCGCACCGAGAGAGGTCAGCGTCAGCTCCATGCAGTCAGCGGCGGCTGTACGCAGTCTGTCTCTTGTCAGCGGCGCATTGCGGATCTCGTCCAGCAGCAGCTTCCGCCGCTCATTTCTGCGATAAGCAAAGATGAAGGGCAGCGTGATCATCAGAAGCACCAGCAGAATCACGCCCAGCGTGATCATCGTTTCTGCCGAAGGAAGGCTGAAGCCAACCTCCTCTTCTTCCTCTTCCTCGATGATCTCCTCCTCAATGGGCGTTGTCACTTCCTCTTCACGCTCGGTGACCGTTCCGCCGGAGCTTACAGCCTCATCCACCGCATAGAATGCATCCATGTAAGGGGGAGTCGCCTCATATGCTCTCCAGCCGTAACCGTCGATGTAAACCTCCACCCAGGCATGGGCATCATAATCGCGCACCGTCGCCTTATAGTAGTTGTTCCGGTCCTCCGCCTCATTGCGCGCGAAGTTGGAGGCTAAATATCCCTCCGCATAACGGCAGGGCACGCCATAGGCTCTCAGCAGCAGTACCGCCGCCGTCGCATACTGAACGCAGTACCCCTCTCTCGTGTCGTCGAGGAAGATCCGCAGCGCAGAATAGCCCTCCTGCGTTGCCTCCCTCGGCGTCAACGTATAGGCGCAAAGCTCGGATACATAGTCAATCACAGCCATCGCCAGATCATGCCGCGACTCATTTGCCACATAGCGGATGCCGCCCAGTGAGGTTGTGTAGTAAATCTCGTTCCGTTTTGCCGAAGAATCCGACTCAATTCGGATCGAGCCGCCAACTGCATGTCCTTCTCCGTCTGAGGCAGATATCCGAATATCGCCGCCCATTCCCATGCGCTCATTGATCGCATTCATATGGGGCAGCAGATAGGAAATATCCTCGTCTCCCGGCGACAGGTAGCTCTCGGCAACCCACTCGTCATAGAGATCAAAGAGCGTCACATGCTCCTTCACAGCCTCAAGCTTCTCCTCGTCGGTCATACCGGCAAAAGCCTCTTCCAGATAGCTGTAATCCGAAGGCAGCCCCTCCTCACCGAACATATAGTCCAGCCGGGCGATGCCCCCCTCGATGATCTGATCACCGTAGCCGTTCTCAGCCCTCACCGCATCCTCCATCACCTCGCGCAGCGTCTCCACATAGAGCAGATCACGCTCAAAGGTTTTCTCATAGGCTGCCGAGCGCATGGTGGGCAGATAGGCAGCATAACGGATGCCTCGGTCGAAGTTGGTCCAGTCGGTGGTGGTAATGCCGTCGAAATAAGGCATCACAGCCCCCTCGTAGAGCCTATCATCCCTCGATCCGATCACATAAGGTCCGTTTACCGGATCGCGGAAGGTAGGCAGAAAGAGCAGGTTGCCCGAAATCTCAGTCGGCTTTACATCGACAAAGGATGTGATATAGCCGTGCTCCGAGAAATCCCTCGCCGAGAAGATGCTCGACATGGAAACCATGCTCGGATCGATCAGCGAGAAGAAATTGTACATCAGCCGCTCGGGCGTGAAATTTTCATATGCCTCAAACAGCTCACGGTAATGGGTGAGCTGATCTGCGCTCGCCGCCTTCCAGGCATTCTCTTTATAGTCCACGCCCGACCAGCTTTTCATGTATAGCGTGTGCGGAATGCCGCTCTCCACCGTCATAATCTCCTCGCCGGTGAAATAGCGGTCGGAAGCCTCTGTGGTGCGGTCTGTAAAGGTGCCCATATACCCCGAAAAGCCCAGCTCCAGCACCGAGGGCACATCGCCCATGATGAAGGAGGATACAATCGCTCTCGCATACTGCATCGGCCTGTCGATCAGCTCGATCACAGGCGCCGGCTTTGTAATCGAAAGCGATGCGGGAATTGCCACCACCGCGGTCAGCAGAAGTGCCGCAAGACTGCTTGTCGCAGCCATCGCACGCCCCGCCGGAATCAGCTTTGCCTTCTCATCGCTCTCCTCCTCGGGCAGCTTCGCGCAAAGCTTCTTTGCAATCAATGCCGCAAGGAAGCAGATCACCAGCGCAAAGGGGATCGCCGATGTGGAAAGATTGTAAACGAACACATAGCCGAAAAGCACCGCACAAATCAACAGCGGCGGCAATACCCGCACCTTTTTCATCGTACATACCGAAAAAACAGTCGTCAGCAGTACCGCCACCAACGCCAGTGCCAGTCCGAGATCGCGCTCGGGCTGACCGGAAGATCCCGAAATTCCGAAATCAAATGGAGAAAAAGCATTGAAGCCCGCCGCGCTCAGTCTTGCCACCATCGTGTCGGTCAGCGTCTTGAGAGCCATCAGCAGCCGCACAGACAGATTTCCCGACATGGCAGCCCAAGCACCGGCTGCACCCGCAAGGAGCACCGCTCCCCCAAGGAAAAGCTTTCCCGAAAGACTCATCACAGCGAAAATCACCGCAAGTCCGAAGGGAAGCAGCAGTACCGCACTCTGCTCAATGCCAAAGGCGTTGCATAAAAATGCCACCACCCCCGTCGCACCGATGGCAGGAACCAGCGGCAGCGAAACCATCGCCGCAATTTTTGCCATTCGGCTGTGCTTTTCGGAGAGCGTGTAGAAATTCTTCGGTCGGTTCAGAGCGGCTGCCCTTTTCGCAGACTTCTTCGGTGCGCCGATCTTTTCCTTCTTTTTCATCTTCGCACCTCCGTCACACGCGCCACCTCAGCGGCAGCATCCCTGGCACGCTTCAAATCCGCTGTAAAGGCAGCCCGCTTCTCTCTGTTCTCGATCCGTCCCGCAGGATTGATCAGATAGAACTCCAGAAGCCCGCGTCCGCTGCCCTCCATCACAAGCCCGTAGAGCCGCTCCAGCTGTTCGCGGATGTCGCCGTCCAGATTGCCGCTGACAATCGACAGTGTGGCTCCCGACAGTTCCTTCAGATCGGCAAGGGGATAGGTCAGACATCCCTCACACTTCGCCATCAGCGGGAATGCGGCAAACTCCCGCAGAATACGGTCAAGCTCAGCCACCGCATCAATATAACGCACAATCACGCCGCCCTCGGCACGCGCATCCCGCCAGACCAGAATACAGCGATTCCCCGAAGCCAGCTCACGCCGACATAGCGCCAAAGCCGTCTCACAGACACCGTCAGCCACAAATTCATTGGTATCCACCGCAAAGGGAGAAGTCTCCCCCTCAGTACCGTCCTCTGCATAGGTCATGCCCACATCAAAATGCGCTGTCGTGTCGCATAAAATCACCGCTCTGCGATCTGCATTCACATCATATTCGCGCACCAGAAGATCCTGCGTCTTGGAGGACAGCTTCCAGTGAATGTGCTTCATGCTGTCGCCGCTCTTGTACTCGCGGATGCCGCCGATCTCGTATCGGTCGTTGCCTCGGTTGGCTCTGGTCAGCTCTGTGTCGGTGTCGGCCGCCGAAAGCTCGGCACTGCTGCGGAAAACAAGCCTTCTTGGCATGACGAAAATATCCGCCCCGCCCTCCAGCGACAGCTTTACGCGGAACATCTTGAAAAGATCATAGATCCACGCCGCCTCAACACCCACACTGTAGGAGCCGCGGAAGGGAAAGGCGACCTCCCTTGAGAGCTTCAGTCCCGAAAAGGGCGCAATCGAAAAAGGCACCCTCTCCTGCAGATTGCGAAGCGCCTTCTCATCGGGCAGTACCAGATCCAGCTCGAGATACGGCAGCGGAAGCGGTCCCTCGTTGGTCAGATGAATATCGAAATTCACAGGCGTGCCCTTCACACATTCAATCTCGTCGGTGTGAATCATCAGCTTCAGCGAAGCCGCGGCCACCGCCAGATGCAGAAGCGATATCACCGGCAGTAGCATCGCCGCTGTCAGTGCGACCGCCGATAAAGGCGATCTCAGCGACTGCGTGAAAATCACGCAGAAGATGAAGACACAAAACCAGACAAAAAATCCCGGCCTCAGAGCAAAGATTCTTCTCGGCTTTGCCTCGGATTTTTTCCGCTTCATTGTCTACCTCTTGTTCCCGCAAGAGGAGTCCTCGTCTCACGCAGAATACCGGTCAGCACACTCTCGGGCGTCACCTTGCCCAGCCTTGACTCCTGTCTCAGAATTACGCGATGCGCCGTTGTCTGAATATAAATCGCCGCAATGTCCTCGGGGGTAACGTAATCTCTGCCCCGCATGAAGGCATAAGCCTGTCCCATTCTCGCCAGAGCCAGCGAAGCACGGGGGCTGGCTCCCAGTGTCAGCGCCGAATGAGTTCTCGTCGCCGCCGTCAGATTGACAATGTATTCGTAAATGCTCTCGTCAATGTCCACATCCGAGATCAGATTGCGAATCACGCGGATCACCTTCTCGTTGGCAACCGCCGTTACGCCCTCCGCGGGATTGGAGATTCTTCTCGCCTTCATAATCGAGATTTCTTCTGCTGCCGAGGGATATCCCATCGAAAGCTTCAGCGCAAAACGGTCAAGCTGAGCCTCGGGCAGCGGATATGTACCGATGTATCCGGTGGGATTCTGGGTCGCAATAACCATAAAAGGATCGGGAATGTCATAGGTGCTTCCGTCCACCGTCACCCGTCTCTCCTCCATCGCCTCAAGCAGAGCCGACTGAGTCTTGGGTGACGCACGGTTGATCTCATCGGCAAGCATGATGTTGCACATCACAAGACCGTCCTTGAATTCAAACTTTTCAGCCGAACGGTTGTAAATGTTGAAGCCGGTGATGTCACTTGCCATAACATCGGGAGTGAACTGCGCACGCTTGAAGGAAAGCCCTGCAGCCTGAGCCAGAGCCGCCGCCAGCGTCGTCTTACCGACACCCGGTACATCCTCAATCAGCACGTGACCGCCCGAAATCAGCGCCGTTACAAGCAGCGTCACTTCGCTCGTCTTGCCGACCACAACCTTCTCAATCTCATTCACCAGATTCGTCGCCACTCTCCGCGCCGCATCAAAACGTTCCTTGTCGATTCCCATCCTGATCCTCCTGTATCATAAAACTTAGTCAAATCAATTATACACTACAATTAGCGCATGTGCAACAAAATCGCAAAAATTAACATTCCGGTTATATATCCATTCGCAATTCATCCGCAAACACTCCGCACTATAAGACGCAGAACCCCCAAAAATGTTTCCTCAACTTAACCCTCCGCAAACAAAAAAGGAGCTGACGCATGCAAATGCGACAGCCCCTCTCTTATTTAATTCATTCTAACTCAGTTTTTCACCAACCGCCACCGTCGGGGTATGCGGATACATTTTTGTATACCTGACGCCGATATTGCCTGTCGGTGCAACCGACCGCCGATATTGCCTGTCGGTGCAACCGACTAGAAGAGGATGATGAGGAACTGGGAGACGAGAACAACTGCAATCAGTGCAATCGGATAGGTCGCAGCATATGCAGCCGCCACATCCTCGGTGCCGGCAACGTTGATCAGCGTGCCAAGCGCGGGAGTCGAGGTCATGCCGCCTGTGATCGAGCCGAGATTGTTCAGCAGGCTCAGCTTCAGCACATACTTCGCGAAGAGATAGCCCACAACCATCGGAATGACCGTCATAATGATGCCGTATACAAAGTACATCGCGTTGAAGTTCGCCACAAAGTCTGCACCGCCGGGAATGCCCGCACCAACAAGGAAGAGCACCAGACCCAGCTCACGGAATAACTTCAGCGTCGAGGTCTCGGGCATCAGACTCACCTTGCCCACTCTGCCGAAATGACCGATGATCAGCGAAACAAGCAGACAGCCGCCTGTTGTAGTCAGCGAGAAGCAGGTTCCGTCAAGTCCCGCACTACTCATGGGAATCTTAATCTTTCCCACAACCGTGCCGAGAATCGCAGCCAGCGAGAAGGCAGCAACACCCATGTGGTCGAGGTGCAGCAGCTTGAGTACCTTCGCAGCCTTGTCCTCTGCAGCACCAACCGCAGAAATTCTGCTGCGCTCAATGTCCATGTCAGCCTTTGTCAGCTTGGGAATCAGCTGTACAAAAAGTACAACACCAACTACACCGAAGATGTAGGCAATGCCGTGACCAACCGAAACAAGACTCTGATATGCGGGATCAACCGTCGCCTTCGCCGCGCTGAATGCAGGAGTCGAGGTCAGCGAGCCGGACAGCAGACCGACAATCATCGCTACAAAGCCGTCGATATTTGTTATTGTCTCGGCACCGTAACCGAAAACATGCTCTCCCAGCATAATACAGAGCGCCGCCGAAAGACCGCCTGTAATGATGATGATCAGACCGATCAGAACATAGCTCTTGAAGTTCTTCTTCAGATTTCCGAAGAACTTGGGGCCGGCAATAAAGCCAACCGAGGTAACAAAGAGAATCAAACCGAAGCTCTCAACAATTTCAAGCCATTCGTGGTTGAATTCAATGGGAGCAGGCAGCATGTCGCTGCAGAAGATCGCGCCGAAAAGAAGTGCAATGATGAATACGCCCGCGTCACCGAGCGAAACGCCCTTGATGGTGATGCGTCCGAGCGCGTAGCCGAAGAAAAGGATCGCGAACAGGCACATTAAAAAGAAGGAAATGCCCGTAACCGAGATCACTCCGCCGAATAAAGTCATGATAAAGTCTCCAATCAAAATTTCATACAAACGTCCTGTAGCCCGCAACAACGTTTTCGCTTAAGCGCCGTCAGGCAGCGGGACACCGAGAACGGTGCCCCCTTGCCAATAAAACGGCACAGCATCTATTGCTGTTCTCAGCTCTCGCTTCTGTGATGAGTGTAGTCGGGCAGCAGCTTGGGCGAAACCTCGTCGCCTGTGATGCCTGCCGCCGCGCGCTCAGCCTCAAACTTTGCAATGTGACCGAGAGTCAGCGCACCAACCTCAACATCCTTTGCCTTGGCAGCGGCAGACTTGCCTGCACTGCGGCCGAATACGATAATGTCAAGCAGCGAGTTGCCCATCAGACGGTTGCGTCCGTGAATACCGCCGACAGCCTCACCGGCTACAAAGAGATTCTCCACATTGGTGGTCATGCAGTCTGCAGAAATGTCAAGACCGCCGTTCTGATAATGCAGCGTCGGATATACAAGAATCGGCTCCTTGCGGATGTCAATGCCGTACTTGCCGAACATTCTCATCATCGCGGGAATTCTCTTCTCAATGGTTCCCTCGCCGCCGATCTTTTCGATCATGGGCGTGTCAAGCCATACAGCCTCGCCGTTGCCGGTGTCCACACCCTCGCCGCGATCGGAGCACTCGCGAATGATCGAAGCCGCAGCCACGTCACGGGTCTCCAGGGGATGCATGAATACCTTGCCGTCGCGGTTGACCAGCTTCGCGCCCAGCGAGCGTACCTTCTCGGTTACCAGCGCACCGAAAATCTGCTCGGGGAAAGCAGCCCCTGTGGGATGATACTGCAGGGTGTCAGCATAGAGCAGCTTCGCGCCTACGCGATAGCCCAGCACCAGACCGTCCGCCGTCGCACCATAGTGATTGGAGGTGGGGAAGCCCTGGTAATGCATACGTCCCGCACCGCCGGTTGCGATAATAACACACTTCGCCTTGGCAACCAGCAGATCGCCTGTCTCCATGTTCATGAGCACCGCACCTGCCGCATTGCCCTTGTCATCCAGAATAATCTCAATGGCAGAGGTGAAATCCACCACCGGAATACCACGGTTGAGCACTTCGTCGCGCAGGGTTCTCATGATCTCGGCACCCGAGTAGTCCTTGGCAGCGTGCATTCTCTTTCTCGAGGTTCCGCCGCCGTGAGTGGTGATCATAGTGCCGTCTGCAGCCTTGTCAAATTCCACGCCCAGCTCATTCAGCCACTGGATCGCCTCGGGCGCGTCGCATACCAGCTTGGAGAGCAGCTCACGCTTTGCAGCGAAGTGACCGCCGCCGAAGGCGTCAAGAAAGTGAATTGCAGGCGAGTCGTTGGGCTTGTCGGCAGCCTGAATACCGCCCTCAGCCATCATGGTGTTGGCGTCACCAATGCGCAGCTTGGTCACGATCATAACCTTTGCGCCTGCCTCGTGCGCCTCAATCGCAGCAGAAGAGCCTGCTCCGCCGCCGCCGATCACAAGTACGTCCACATCATAGTCGGGAGATGTCAGATCCACATCCTCCGCCTTGATTCTGCTGCCTGCCTGAAGCATCTCGGCAAGCTCGTGGGGAACCTTCTCACCCTTGTTGGGGCCGATTACGAGGTTTGTAAACTGATCCTTGCGATAGTCGGGATGATAAGCCGCAAGGAGATCTTCCTTTTCTTTTGCTGTCATTCTGGCAGGCTCGTAAGCGATGTTCGCCTCACGGGCAGCCTCCACAGCCTTGATCGATTCTGTAAATTTCTCGGAATACATGGGCTCTCCTCCTTATTTCTCGATCTCGCGGGTGTTGTAAAGCTCTTTCATCTCTTCAACAGACTTCTGCATCAGCGCTTCGATCAGCTCGTTGAAGGTGCCGTCCTTGATTTCACGCACGCGATCCTCAAGATGCTCGGTCTTGGGAGCCAGATACTTACCGTTGAGTCTGCGCGCCAGCATCGCAACCTGCGGATGCGAAATGCCCGCAGGGCAGCGGGAGGAGCATACGCCGCACATGACGCAGTCAAAGGACTCCTCTGCGCACTTCTCATACTCACCGCGCTGCGCGTATGCAATGTACTGCATAACGTTCAGTCCCTGTGTGCATGCCTTGGTGCAGGCGTTGCAGCCTACGCAGGCATAAATCTCGGGATAAAGCTGCATCATCACCTGCTCGGTGGGCTTTACCTCCTCGATGTTGTAGACCTCCTTCACCAGCGGGAAGAAGGGCAGAGTCGCCACATACATGCCTTCCTCAACCTTGGTCTGGCATGCGAGACAAACCTTCAGCTCACGGTCTCCCTTGATGCGGTAGATCGTAGCACAGGCACCGCAGAAACCGTTGCGGCAGCCGCAGCCGCGCACCAGCTTGTAGCCGGCATATTCCATGGCACGCATGATCGTCAGCTCCTCGGGAACCCGATACTGCTTGCCGAATAAGAAAACATTAACCATTGCTTCCATCTTGTTTCGGTTCTCCTTATATATTATATAAAATCATCAACATTCGTCAAATCATCAAGCCGATTACAGCCCCATACCAAAAGCTGTGCGTTATACAAGCTACTGTTAAGCCTTCCCCACGCATGGGGAAGGGGGACCGCGCCTGACGTGAACTTGTTCACGTTGTGGATGAGGCACCTCGGCTCAATGAAATCTCATGCATTATCAGTACTCATCCGGCAGCTCATCCAGCTCGTCGAATCTGAATACCGGGCCGTCCTTGCAGATGTACTTGCTGCCCACGTTGCAGCGTCCGCACTTGCCGATGCCGCACTTCATGCGCATCTCCAGCGTCGTGTAAATCTGCGACTTCTCAAAGCCCATGTCCACAAGTCCCTGCAGGGTAAACTTGATCATAATCGGAGGGCCGCAGAGAATGCCGATGCGGTTCTCGGTGCTGAAGCCAAGCTCCTTCACATAGCTGGGAACAAAGCCTACATGACCGTCCCAGCCTTCCTGCTCGCGGTCGATGGTCAGATGCACATGCACATCGTCATCGCCGATCCACTCGGTGATGATCTCGTTGTAGTCCACCAGATCGTCCTTGGTGCGCGAGCCGTAGACAATATCGATTCTGCCGTAGCGGTCGCGGTAATGTCTGCAGTAGTTGATAACAGAGCGCAGCGGCGCAAGACCGATACCGCCGGCAATAAAGAGCATATCCTTGCCGGTAAACTCGGTGTCCACAGGGAATGCGTTGCCGTAGGGACCGCGGACAGTCACCTGCTGACCCACCTCCATGGCGTGGAGCCAGTCGGTGAGGCATCCGCACTTCTTGATGGAGAACTCCATAAACTCTGTATTGGTCGGAGAGGATGTGATCGAGAACATCGCCTCACCCACACCGGGCATCGAGAGCATCGCGCACTGGCCGGGCTTGTGAATGAAGGGCTTCTCGCCGTTCGGTGTCACCACGCGGAAGGTTCTGACGTCCGGCGTGTCGATGCGGATATCGGTCACCACACCGATTACAGGCATAAGAGGTTCCTTAATCATTGTCATTCTCCTTTCCGATGGTCTTCATAACCTTCGCAATGTTCATCTTGATGGGGCATTTTGCAAGACATCTGCCGCAGCCCACACAGGAGAACATGCCGTCATTGTTTTCGGGATAGTAAACCAGCTTGTGCATGAATCTCTGACGGAAGCGTTCAAGCTGTGTCAGTCTGGGCTGACCTGCCGACATCTGAGTAAAGTCGGAGTACATGCAGGAATCCCAGCAGCGGAAGCGCTTGACACCGTGACCGGTGTTGAAATCCTTGATATCATAGCACTGGCAGGTGGGGCACACATAGGTGCAGGTGCCGCATCCGAGACAAGCCTCGGAAAGCTCTGCCCATGCGGGATGATCGAAATACTTCTGTGTTTTTCCCGCGCCAAAAGCATCCGCCTTCAGGGCGGCAAGGGGAAGCTTTGCCATGCGCTCTGTGATCAGCGCCTTCGCTGTGTCAGCCGCATCCGCCGAAGCCTCCTCGGTAATGCCCTCCAACTTCTCAAGCAGCGCCTCACCCTTCTCGGTGTTGGCATTCATGTAGAGCACCTCGCCGTCCACCCAGCATGCAATATCACCCATGGGCTCGGCAGGATCAATACCGAAAGTCTTGCAGAAGCAGGTCTCGGCAGGCTTTGTGCATGCCATCGACATGATCACCGCGTGGGAGCGGCGGTTCTCGTAGTAGCTGTCTGCAGGCTCCTTTAAGAACACCCGATCAAGCACCTCAATGCTCTTCACATCGCAGGCACGCACGCCGAAGATCACGAAATCCTCCGACTCACTGCGGGTGTCAACAATCTCAATGCTCTTGCCCTCCACCTTAAAATCCATCAGATTCTCCGACTGAGGGAAGAAAATATCCTTGGGGCTGCGGTTCGAGTTGAGTGCTGTCGAATAAACATCCCCCTGCTCCCATCTCTTGTAATCGGTGCCCTTCTTGCCCTCCACGGGAAGATATACACCGTGTGTCTCGGCGATCTTGGCAAACAGTGTGTCCAGCTTCGCATATGAAATCGCTCTCATCACTGCTCACCTCCGTTTTTGATCACAGCCTCGCCGGGCTCCATATCGTCAAAGTCAAAATCCACCAGCGGCGCGCGGGAACCAACCTCTTCGCCCGCCTGATAGTCGCCCCAGAGATTGTTCGCATCCTTGATGAACTTGCGGTTCAGCAGGTGAAGCGGGATCTGCTGCGGACAAACTCTCGAGCACTCGCCGCAGTCTGTGCAGCGTCCGGCTACATGGAAAGCGCGGATGATGTGGAACATCTTCTCCTCAAAGCTGTCTGTAATCGCCTTGTTCTCAATGCCCGAATCGGGATTGCCGAAGACGCACTTCTCACAGGTGCATGCAGGACATACATCGCGGCATGCATTGCAGCGGATGCAGCGTGAAAGCTCGCCCTGCCAGAAGGCAAAACGCTCCTCGGAGGACATCGCCTCAATCTTTGCAACCTCGTCAAAGCGTGCCGAGTCGAGCACCTCGCCCTCCTCGCCCATCAGCTCATCATAAGCCACATGGCGCTTCGACTTGCAGTTTCTGCATCTCTCAGCCAGCATCTCATCATGACCGAATACCTTGGTTCCGTCAAAGAGTGTCTCAACAACGACACCCTCTTCGGTCACATCGATCTTCGAAATACCGTCACCTGCCGCCGCCTTGATGGCAGTCACACTCAGCATGCCCTCGCAGGGAATACCGACAGCGTAAACCTTTTCGCGGTCAAAGCGGTGCTCGGTCAGCAGCTGATTGAAGCTGTATGTGTCACAGGGCTTCAGGAAAACAAGCACCTTTCCCTCACCCTTCAGGGTTTCCTTGATTAAATATTTCGACATGTTCGCGCCGCAGAAATCGCCAAATACAAGCTCAGCCTCCATCTGCTCGCGGGTTGTGAAAAGACCGGGTGTTACGTCGTAATCGAACTCACCGCGCTTCCAGGCAAGCACACGGTCAACCGTGCCCGCATCAAGAAGAGCAGCAGCCTTTTCGATCAGAGCTTCGCGATTTATTTTTTGCATCGTAAATCCTCCAGTCTCTTGTTCTCACCGAGGGCGGCAACCGTCTCGGCGAAATCGTTCATGGTGGCGGCAAACTTGGCACCCTCAGCCGCCGAAACCCACTCAACGCGGGTGCGCTCGCGCTCAATGCCCAGATAGTCGAGCATCGAGAAGAGCAGCGACATGCGGCGTCTGGTGTAGTAGTTGCCGGTGGTGTAATGACAGTCACCCGGATGACAGCCGCAGAGGATCACACCGTCAGCACCTCTCTGGAACGCGCGAAGGATAAACATGGGATTCACGCGGCAGGAGCAGGGGACGCGGATGATCTTGACATCAGCGGGATAGGAAAGACGGTTGTTTCCTGCAAGATCGGCACCCGCATAGGAGCACCAGTTGCAGCAGAAAGCAACGATAAGCGGTTTATATGGCTGCATAAGACAGTTCCTTTCTAACAAATTCAGAATTCAAGTAAAAACACAAGCTGCACAAACACCAAATCAAAGTTTTCGGTCAAGCCATAGCATCGAAGCCCCGTGCCTGGGAGTGTCCCTCTCTTTTTTCGGTTCCTTTTTATCCAAACGCAAATCCGCGAGGCGGTTCAGGAGAGGTATCAAACAGCAACCTTCCGATCGAAAACCGTCAGGGAGCGGTACGCCGAGGGCGGCGTCCCCTACCGGGTTTGTGCGCAGGGGAGCGGCTCCTCATAGAGATATTCCAATATCATACCATATTTGTGCGCAGGGGAGAGTTTGTGCGCTTAAATCATTCCACTGTGTTTTTACTACTTATTTTATATCTGCACGATCAAGGCCAGCGAAATTAACGGCAATGCCGTCAAAGACGAATTTCTTTTTGCAAGTAAATGACTCCGTCATTTACTTGCAAATTGCGTCCACCTCAGCCATGATCTGATCGTTGGCGAAGCCGCGGAGGTTCATCGCGCCGGAGGGGCATGCTACTGTACAGCAGCCGCAGCCCTGGCAAACCGCGGGATTGACCTGAGCAACACGGCGAATCCGTGTGCTGCGGTCGGGCATTCTGAATTCCTTGTCAATGTAGGTAATCGCACCGTAGGGACATACCTTCTCGCAGGAGGAGCAGCCGTTGCACATCAGCTCGTCCGAGCTTGCAACACAGGGGTTGCCGGTCAGCTTATCCTTGGCAAGCAGTCCGATAACCTTCGCCGCTGCCGCACCTGCCTGAGATACCGTCTCGGGAATGTCCTTGGGTCCCTGGCATGCACCCGAGAGGAAGACACCCGCTGTGGGTGATTCCACAGGACGAAGCTTGGGATGCGCCTCGGTGAAGAAGTCGTTGGTGTCCATGCTGGCTGTCAGCATCGTAGCAAGCGGACGCGCCGACTTGTCGGGCTCGATGGCAGCCGCCAGCACCACAAGATCAGCGTCGATGTGAAGCTGCTTGTTCGCCAGCATATCCGAAGCCTGTACCTTCAGCTTGCCGCCCTCGGGTACAACCTTGCCCACCATGCCCTTGATATAATGTACACCGTACTCCTCAACCGCACGGCGGTAGAACTCGTCAAAGTTCTTGCCCGGCGTTCTGACGTCAATATAGAATACATACACATCGGTGTCGGGATACTTGTCGCGGGTGAGCATCGCGTGCTTTGCCGTGTACATGCAGCAGATCTTGGAGCAGTATTCCTTGCCCTTCTCCGCACATGCTTCGCATCTCGAGCCCACGCACTGTACGAACACGATGGTGTGGGGATGCTCTCCGTCAGAGGGACGAAGCAGCTTGCCGCCTGTCGGGCCCGCAGCGTTCATCAGTCGCTCATACTCCAGCGATGTAATGACATCCTTGCTCTGGGAATAAGCAAACTCGTCAAATTTATCCATGCTGATGGGATTGAAGCCTGTTGCTGCAACAATCGCGCCGTACTTCTCACTGATCAGCTCATCCTTCTGCTTGTAGTCAATGGCACCTGCCGTGCAAACCTTTGAGCAGACACCGCACTTGCCAGACTTCAGCATGGTGCAGTAGTCGGCGTCAATGGTCGCAACCTTCGGTACAGCCTGTGCAAAGGGAATGTATACCGCGCGGCGGTTGTCCATGCCCAGATTGAATTCGTTGGGTACCTTCTTCTGCGGGCACATCTCGGTGCAGAGTCCGCAGCCCGTGCAGATCTCTTCCTTGACATAGCGCGCCTTCTTGCGAATGGTCACCTCAAAGTTGCCCACGAATCCGCCGATGCTCTCTACCTCACTGTAGGAAAAAATGCGGATCTTCTCGTGCTGCGCCACATCCACCATCTTGGGTGTCAGAATACATGCCGCACAGTCGAGGGTGGGGAAGGTCTTGTCAAGCTGTGCCATCTTGCCGCCGATGGTGGGCTGCTTCTCCACAATGTCCACCTCAAAGCCGGCATCGGCAATGTCAAGTGCCGTCTGAATACCCGCAATACCGCCGCCGATGACAAGCGCACGCTTGGTCACGGGTGTCTCACCGGGGGTGAGCGGTGTGTTCAGATTTACCTTCGCAATGGCGGCGCGTCCGAGAATAATCGCCTTCTCGGTGCCCTGTGCCATGTCCTTATGTACCCAGGATACCTGCTCGCGGATGTTTGCAATCTCCACCATGTAGGGGTTGATGCCCGCCGATGCCGCCGTCTTGCGGAAGGTCGCCTCGTGCATACGGGGAGAGCAGGAGCAGACCACAATTCCGGTCAGCTTATTTTCGCGGATGTCCTCACGGATCAGATCCTGACCCGCCTGAGAGCACATGTACTGATATTCACGGGAGACAACGACTCCGGGCTCGCTCTTCAATGCCTCGGCAACCGCCTTGACATCGACTGTGCCCGCGATATTGGTACCGCAATGGCACACAAAAACTCCGATTCTCTGCATAAGTCTGTCTCCTCCTTATTTCGCGTATTTGCGGAGCGCACTCACCAGAAGCTGCTGAGGAAGATCCTCATCCAGCATCGCGGGAATGTCGTCCGGCTTCATATGGTTTGCGCCCTGCTCACGGATCACCGAAAGACGCACCGCCTCCACCAGCTTGGCAGGCTCCACGCCGCGGGGGCAGCGATCCACACAGGCAAAGCAGGTAAGGCACTTATAAATCGAATCCGACTTCAGAAGCGGCTCAATGTCACCGTCGGCAACCATCTGAACAAACTGATGAGGATGCCACTCCATCTCGTCATATGCAGGGCAGGTGCCCGAGCACTTGCCGCACTTCATGCATTTGCGGGGATTCACGCCGCTGGACCGTAGAATCTGCTCACGACGCATCTCATTCTGTTTCTCTGTAGCCACGTTAATCCTCCTTTATTCCCAAAGCCTCGGCAAGCAGCTCGGTGAAGTAAATCACCGGAACCTCGCCTCCGCCGTTCTTCTCTAAATTGTACTTGCAGAGCGGACATGCCGTAATCACAGCCTCCGCACCCGCAGACTTCGCATCGGCAAGCACCGCGCTGCTCTTCTTTGCCGCAAGTCCCTTGTCCTCCAGCGTTATGTAGCCGCCGCAGCACTCGTTTCTCATGGCATAAATCACAGGCTCTGCTCCCAGTGCACGCAGGAAGTCCTCGATGATGGAGGGATTCTCCACATCGTCCATCGCCATGGTCTTGCCCGGGCGAAGGAGCAGACATCCGTAGTAAGCACCGATCCTGCGTCCGGTAAGCGGATTCTTCACCGCCGCCTGAACGCGCTCAAATCCAACCACGTCGCGCAGGAGCTCAAGGAAATGAAGCACCTTTGTCTCGCCGTAGTAGGGCTGATTTTCGGGATCACCGATGTTCATATAGTTGTTCACGCGCAGAGCGAAGTCAGAGTCGGTCTGCATGGCATGATTGGTCTGTTTGATCACATTGTGGCAGGCGGAGCAGACGGTGACCAGCATCTGATCCTTTGCCTTGGCTGCCTTAAGCGCACGAACAGAGGAGAGCTTGGTAGCGATTTCGTCGCGTGCGGTTGTAAAGACACCGCCGCAGCACTGCCAGTCATCGATCTCCTCGAGCGTAACACCGAGAGCCTCAGCACAGCGACGGGAAAGTAAATCGAGGTCGCGAGCCTTAGTTCTCAGCGTGCAGCCGGGAAAATAGCTAACTTTCATGTATGATCCATCCTTTTATAATTATAACGAAAAATGATAGCCAATAAATAAAGTTTTCGGTCCAACCTTTGAACTCAAAGCCGCGAAGGCGGATTTGAGTTTCAAGCTGGGCAAAACAAATTGTAGCTACAGAGTGATTGTTTTGTTAAATCCGATCTTCCGTCCCCCGCGGGGGATGCATAAACGGCTCGATCTTCCTAACGCCGTTATTGCCCGCCGGCGCCGCCGGCCATTGCCTCCGGGTGGAAGACCTCATCGAACTTCTCTGCTGTGAGGAATCCAAGCGCTACACACGCTTCCTTAAGCGATGTATTCTCTTTATACGCCTTCTTCGCAACCTTCGCTGCGTTCTCGTATCCGATATAAGGATTCAGCGCGGTAACCAGCATCAGAGAATTGTGCAGATTGTGATGCATCTTCTCCTTATTCGCCACGATTCCCACAGCACAGTTCTTATTGAACGACACAATCGCCTCAGCAAGCAGTCTTGCCGACTGGAGGAAGTTATAGATCGCCACCGGCATAAAGACATTCAGCTCAAAGTTGCCCTGGGATGCCGCCATTGCAACAGCCACATCATTGCCCATAACCTGTACCGCAACCATGGTGACAGCCTCGCACTGGGTGGGGTTCACCTTGCCGGGCATGATCGAGGAGCCGGGCTCATTTTCGGGAATGTAGATCTCCCCAAGTCCGTCTCTGGGGCCGGATGCCAGCCAGCGGATGTCGTTTGCAATCTTCATCATATCAGCCGCGGTTGCCTTGATGGCACCGTGAGCAAAGACCAGCTCGTCCTTGCTGGTGAGCGCATGGAACTTGTTGACTGCGGTTACAAAAGGCTTGCCTGTCAGCTCAGCAACCTTCTCTGCAACCAGCGTATCAAAGCCCTTGGGTGCATTCAGACCAGTACCGACCGCAGTACCGCCCAGTGCCAGCTCGTAAAGAGGCTTGACCGAAAGCTCAAGCAGCTCCACATCGCGCTCAAGCGAGCTTCTCCAGCCGCTGATTTCCTGGCTGAATCGGATGGGGGTCGCGTCCTGCAGATGGGTACGTCCGCTCTTGACGATGCCCTCGTTTTCAGCTTCAAGGCGCAGGAAGGTAGCAATCAGCTCACGGATTGCGGGAATCAGCTTATCCTCCAGCGCAATAACAGCCGAAATGTGCATTGCGGTGGGGAAGGTATCGTTGGAGGACTGGCTCATATTGATATCGTCGTTGGGGTGCAGCAGCTTCGCGCCTGCAATCTGGTTGCCGCGGTTTGCGATAACCTCGTTTGCATTCATGTTCGACTGTGTACCCGAGCCTGTCTGCCATACAACCAGCGGGAAATGATCATTCAGACTGCCCGAGATCACCTCGTCGCAGGCTGCCTTGATGGCATCCAGCTTTTCGGCAGTCATCTTCTCGGGCTTGAGCGCATGGTTTGCCATCGCCGCTGCCTTCTTCAGAATACCGAAAGCATGTGTAATTTCACGGGGCATTGTCTCAATGTCCACACCAATTTCAAAATTCTCGTGACTGCGCTGTGTCTGCGCTGCCCAAAGACGATCACAAGGCACCTTCACCTCGCCCATCGAATCGTGTTCAATGCGGTAATCCATGTTGTTCTCCTGTATGATTATGATATTATTTTTATGCAGTACTTAAATCGAAAGATTGTTAATAACATCCTTCAGGCACTGTGCGCTGTGTCTGAGCTGCTCCACTTCCTTGTCGGTCAGCTCGGGCAGCACCTTTCTCGACGCGCCGCGGTTGCCGATCACATTCAGCACAGACAGACATACATCGTCAATTCCGTACTCGCCGTGCATCATGGTCGATACTGTCATCGTCGTGTCAATGCCGTCCAGCAGACACTTCACAAGGTGACATACCGAAATCGATACCGCATAGAAGGTCGCACCCTTGCGCTCAATCACGCGGGCACCCGACTTGCGCACATAATTTTCCACATCCTCGTAATTCAGCGGAGGAAATACCTCGCCGCCGCCCGAAAGCGACTCGGAGCATTCTTCAATCGGCACGTTGGAGATGTTGGCAAGCGACCACGGAACAAAGGAAGAATCGCCGTGCTCACCCATGACATAGGCATGTACGTTGCGCTGATTGATGTGATAATATTCCGACAGTCTCGATCTCAGTCTTGCCGTATCGAGAATGGTACCCGAGCCGATGATGTGGCTCTCGGGCAGACCGGAACACTTACAGAAGGTGTAGGTCAGAATATCCACAGGGTTGCTGACGATCACATAATAAGCCAGCGGTGCATAGAGCGTGATCTGAGGAATGATACTCTTGGTGATGTTCACGTTGGTCTGTGCAAGGTCAAGTCGCGACTGACCGGGCTTACGGGCAATACCCGAAGTGATGATGACGATATCCGAATCGGTAGCATCTCTGTAGGAGCCTGCATAAATGGAGCAGGGGCTGCAGAAGGGAGTACCCTGACGGATGTCAAGAGCCTCGCCCAGCGCCTTTTCGTTGTTCACGTCGATCATTACGATCTCGGATGCGAGACCGGTCACGGCCATAGTGTAAGCGATGGTGGAGCCGACGCTGCCGGTTCCGATGATGGTGACTTTGATCATAGCAATTCTTTCCTTTTAATTATATGTTTTTGGTTTACGGTTCATTTTACGGAATTTGCTTTTTCGGGGAATTTCTGTAAGTAGACACTCTTCACCCATTAAAAAACTTTTCCCTTATACTATTTTACATTTTTTCGACAGAAAATACAAATCTAAAAAAAGAATATCGATATTCTTATATTGATATAAACTGCACTCACAGCGGGTTTTGATGTTTTTTTAGAAGTAACGTGAGAGAAAGTGCCTGTTTTCGGTGATTTTTTGGCTTAAATTGTGCGCTTTTCGGGGGGATTCATTCATTTTCACATATGCGGATGGGGATGACTCTGCGCCCGATTCGACGGTATTATATATGCATATATATGTTATCATATTTTTGGTGGAATGTCAACAGGGCACGCGATTCTGTGAGGGAGCAATTTTTAGGAGAAGTAAAGAAGATAACGATAGAGATGATCCGATATCGAATCGTCGGAAACGGGACGTCGGAAGGTGAGCAGTCTGTCGCACTTCATTCTATTTATACGCGATTTCTTTTTTCGCCTCATAGAGCCGATCGATGAACGCGGTTTCGGCTTCGCTGAAGGTTGTGCCGCGGGCATAGATGAGGGCATCGCGCCAGATGACAGCTTCCTCCGAGCAGCTTTTCTGAACAAGCGCACGGTTCTTCAGTTCTCCGTCTGTCATGGGTGAGCTCCACATGTAGGCATCCTCCAGCGTGGAGAGGAGCTCAAAGGCTGCGGCACTGTCGGGATAGCTGATGCGGCACTCTCCCTCCGAAAGGAAGGAATTTTCCTCTCCTTCGGCAGGATCGGATGCCAGTCTGACCGGCTCGGGACCGAGGATGCGTGTGCAGGACGAAAGCTCTTCCATGCTGACAAAATCGGCATCTGCAAGGGGATTTCCCCTGCTCATGAGCACCTGATGGGTGAAGGAAAGAATCACATCACAGCGCAGACCTCCTTCAGCGAGAGCAGCCTGGACGCGCGGCTCATTCTGCTCGGGATAGCGCAGAATTCCGAGGCGGCTCTGCCTTGCCGAGACGCGGGCAATCACATCATCGGGAGAGCAAACCGTAACACGGGCATCCAGTCCCTGCTCCCCCCGGAAGTGTCCGAAAAAGGCACGGAGCGCGGCTTTTATGTAAGGAGCTGCGGGCATATCCAGCTCAAAGCGCCCTCCTTCCGCATGTCCCGGGCTGTAGAGCGACTCCATCAGCTCGAGCTGGACGAGGATATTCTTTGCATAGCGCAGAAAGGCGGATCCCTTTGGCGTCGGCGTAACACCGCGGGAGGCGCGCTCAAAGATAGCGAAGCCCAGGGTATCCTCCAGCTCGCGGATGGCTTTGCTCAGGTTGGGCTGCGCCATGAATAGATTTTTCGCCGCCTGGGTGATCGATTTGGTTTTTTCGACCTCCACGGCATATTTCAGATAGAGTGTATTCACAGAGATAACCTCCTTATTTGGGGGATGCGTGGTTATAATAATGATGCAATTCGGATTTGTTTGTCTTTGATATGAGACAGAATGTAAAAAGATAACTGTATCCGATGGCATTGCTATTTGATATTGACATCGCAATGTGAACTTTTAACACCATTTAACACAAATGTGCACATTGTACAGAAACAATTGCAAAACTTTGTATCGGTTAATATGTTTTTCCATATCGCGTTATATTGCTTGCCATATAAAATCATACTACATCAATGGGCTTTTGTCAAGGGAAATTCCAGGAAGAGGGGTAAAAAAACAGCTCGAAAAGCGGTGATTTTTTACCGGTTTTGAGCTGTTTTTGGGGCATTTTCAGGTCGTTTTCGGGTACTTTTGGGGCACTTTTCGGGAGGATTTTTTTGTCTTTTTAGATAATATTATGCTTTTATTCCTGCAGGGAGAAACTTGTCCTCCTCTTTCAGCGAGAGCAGGTCGACGATATGCTCAAGATTCTGCGGTGCATACCACGCGGAGGGGGAAGGAACGGCGCTGTCCCACATATGGTCGGTGATGCAGAGGGGTGTGATTCCGTTTGCTATTCCATAGGCACCGTCTGCTCCGGGTCGCGAGAGCAGGTCGAGAGGAGGGTATGGATATGGAGGTCGTGGTCGGGGATATAGCGCATGGTGGGGGCTCCTTTCGGATGGTGAAGTGTGGTTTGAGACTTCGGCTCAGGATTTATGGGGGAGACATTTGATGATGAGTGCTCCGATGAGGGTGCCTGCCAGATTGAGGATGAGGTCATCGACATCAAAGCTGCCGAGGGTGGTGAGGAGCTGGATAAGCTCGACGGCGAGGAGAAGCAGGGCGGCGGTAAGCATACATTGGGGCAGGTAGCGAAGCTTTTCGGAAAGGAGGGGGAGGAAAATCCCGAGGGGGATGAAGAGAAGCAGATTGCCGCCGAGGTTGATAAAGGCATGGCGGGCTGTGGCGGTGTGGGCGGTGAGATCGGTAAGGTAGGCGATAACGGTGCGGAAGGGGATGAGATTGAGGCTTTCTGCAAGGGTTTCGAGGTAGGGGGTATCCGACGGCGGAGAATTTAGCATATGGAAAAGGCGCTGACCGAAGAGGAGCCAGAGCATAAAAAGGGCATAGAGGAAGAAAAGCGTCAGAATGAGCAGGCGTTTTCGGGACATGGCAGACTCCTTTACAGGTGAGTGTTTTTTTCCATGATAGCATGGGGTGGAGGGAATTTCAATAAGAATTGTGTAAATAATCCTTGACTTTCACCGAATAGATGGGATTTTGCAAAAAATCTTGACTTAGCCATGGATTTGTGCTATACTCGTTAGGTTAAATTCTGTTTTTTCGGAGGCAATCATGGGACGGGTATCTTTGACGCCTGCGGCTAAGAAGGCGGTTGCCATTGGCGGCATGTGTTCGGTGGCTTATCTGGCGGTTTATCTGGCGCGGAATATTTTAGGCACGGTTTCACCGCAGATGATCGAGGATGGGGTATTTGCGACCGAACAGATCGGCACACTTTCTTCCATTTATTTTATATCCTATGCACTGGGACAGCTTTTCAACGGTGCCATCGGTGACAAGATCAAAGCCAAGTACATGATCAGTCTGGGACTTGCGCTGGCGGGTGTAAGCAATCTCATTTTTTCGCTGGGCGCGGGAAGTGCGGCGGTGGCTTATGTTGCCTATGCACTGACCGGATTCTTCCTTTCGATGATTTACGGGCCGATGACAAAGGTTGTGGCTGAGAACACCGAGCCGGTTTATGCGACAAGATGCAGTCTGGGTTACACCTTTGCATCCTTCTTCGGCTCGCCTTTGGCGGGGGTGCTGGCGGCACTGCTTGCCTGGCAGGGAGTATTTGCGGTAAGCTCGGGCGTGCTGGTGCTGATGGGCGTGGTTTGCTTCAGCTTCTTCCATCTGCTGGAGAGGCGGGGCACCATCAAGTTCGGCGAGTATAAAAAGCCCGAGGGCAAGGGGTCGGTCGGACTGCTCATTGAGCATCGGATCATCAAGTTCACCTTTATTTCGGTGCTGACCGGTGTGGTGAGAACGACGGTGGTTTTCTGGCTGCCCACCTACATTGCACAGTATTTGGACTTTTCCTCCGAGGCTTCGGCGGGGATTTTCTCGGCGGCAACCTTTGTGATTTCGCTGAGTGCGTTTATTGCGGTATTTATGTACGAGAAGCTGGGAAACAACATGGATCTGACCATACTGATTGCCTTCAGCGTTTCGTCGGTTTCCTTCCTTCTGGTGTATCTGCTGAAGGCGCCGGTGCCCAACATTATCTTTATGGTTTTGGCGATTCTCTCCTCCAACTGTGCGGCTTCGATGTTATGGAGCCGCTACTGCCCCAGTCTGCGCGACACGGGCATGGTTTCGGGAGCGACGGGATTCCTCGACTTTATGAGCTACATGGCGGCGGCGGCTTCGTCGAGCATTTTTGCAAACGCTGTGGAGGGGATTGGATGGGGCAATCTGATTCTCGTTTGGTTCGGTTTGATGGTGGTCGGCGTTGTGGTGGCGCTGCCCTGGAAGAGGAAGAAAAAGGCATAATGGAATACAGAATCCTCGAGGGGCAGCTCTCGGGGATTTTTTGTTGACAAGAAGCAGGAATGCATGATATACTATTTTTGTAGATATAAGAAAGGAGAGAAGGATAATGAAACGGATTTTCACGATTCTATTGGGATTGAGTATGGTTTTATACGGATGCAGGAGTGTTGGGACAGATGTGAAGGATGAAACGCTCTATCCCTCGGCAACCTATGCGGATGGGGTTTATGTTTGGTGTACGGTGCCGAGTATGACAAACGGAATTCGGTATTACAATTCCAAAAGCGACAGTGTGTCGTCGCTTTGCAATGATCCGATCTGCGATCATATGAATGAGGACTGCGTTTTATTTCAGCTTCTCCCCGACTCTTTGATTGCAGAAGATCAGATCGTTTATGCGATCATGTCGAATACCTTTGAAAATAAAGATATCATCATACGGTATGATTTTGCCAATCAGAAGCGCAAGGATTTGGTGAGCGGCGAATACCGGAGTCTGACAAATGACTGGTGCATATCGGGAGATTACCTGTACTATATCACGCGCGACGAGATCGGGCAGGTACCGAATGTATTCCGTGTACCGAAAAATGGCAGAAAATCGGAGCAGGTGACCTTTTCCGACAGCATGAATATTGAAACCTTCAGGGTATATGACGGTGATGTTTACAATATACGAGGAGACGATGTCTATCGCAATGATGAATTCTACTTCAAAATCCCGGGAAATGTTTATCGCTTCAGTTTTGAGCTTTATGACGGATATTTATACTATACAACCGACAGCAGTCGGGATATAACGGTAAGTGACAGCCAAGAAGAAAACATCCGCATTCTGGAAAGCAACCGTGCGGATGTCTATCGATTCCCACTGACCGAGGGAATTGAGTCTGCCGAATGTATAATCCGTGACGCAAATTACCGCATCACCTTCAGGGACGGCTATATTTATTATTTTCCTTTTGTTGATTATGAGCTTGCCTTCTGCTACACCATGCCGCCGGATGAGGAAGAATATGCTTATTTATATAACTATAACAACAGCACGATCAGGCGGTACAGTCTTGCTTCGGGAAAGGATGAGGCATTGTTTGAAGGAAGGGACATTCTGCTGTCCGAAATCAATGCGCTGACCGACAAGTACATCATTGCATACTGCGTCCCCTACGCAGATGCGGAGTGGATTGACGAGGAGGCGCGGGAGGTGGACAGCTACTTCTACATGGACAATGCGGATTATTACAAGCTGACCTACGACGGCGAGGTTGTGGGGCGCGTGGGATTTTATGAGAATGAGCGTGGTGTGATTAAGTAAGGCAAACAAAAAAAGCAGCTCCGGTATGGAGCTGCTTTCTTTATATTGGAATTTGAGATTACTTCTCTTCGGTACCGTAGAGTTCCTGGAGCTTGAGGATGTGAGCGTACTTCTCCTTGGCTGAAGCCAAGCGGGTGAAGCTCAATTACTCCTCTACACCATAAAGCTGCTGGAGCTTGAGGATGTGAGCGTACTTCTCCTTGGCTTTTTCTTCTGCCATGTTGAAGAGGAGCTCGGAGCGCTCGGGGAACTGCTGTGCAAGGCGGCTGTAGCGGACTTCGCTCTTGATGAAGTCTACATAGCTTGCGGTAGGAGCCTTGCTGTCAACGGTGAAGGGATTCTTGCCCTCAGCCTTAGCTGCGGGGTTGAAGCGGAACATATGCCAGTAGCCTGCCTCAACTGCGCGCTTCATCTCGAGCTGGCAGTTCTGCATGGTGCCCTTGATACCGTGCATTTCGCAGGGTGCATAGCCGATGATGAGCGAAGGTCCGGGATATGCCTCAGCCTCGGTAAGAGCCTTGAGGAGCTGGTTCATGTCTGCGCCCATTGCGACCTGTGCAACATATACGTAGCCGTAGGACATAGCGATCTCAGCGAGGTTCTTCTTGCCGATTGCCTTACCTGCTGCTGCGAACTGTGCAACCTGACCGATCTGGGAAGCCTTGGAAGCCTGTCCGCCGGTGTTGGAGTAAACCTCGGTATCGAATACCATGACGTTGACATCCTTGCCGGAAGCGAGGACATGGTCGAGACCGCCGAAGCCGATATCATATGCCCAGCCGTCGCCGCCGAAGATCCATACCGACTTCTTAGCGAGGTAATCCTTATCAGCGAGGATTTCGGGAGCTACAGGGCAGCCTTCTGCTGCTGCCTTTTCAAGCTCTGCAACGAGAGCCTTGGCAGCGTCTGCGTTTGCCTTGCCGTTATCCTTGGTGTCGAGGTATGCCTTAGCTGCTGCCTTGAACTCGTCGGAAGCCTTTTCGGAGTTCATCATAGCCTCAACCTTGCCGATGAGTCTGTCGCGGACTGCTTCCTGACCGAGGTACATACCGAGACCGTGCTCAGCGTTATCCTCGAAGAGGGAGTTGCCCCATGCGGGACCGTTGCCGCTCTCACGGTTTACGGTGTAGGGAGTTGCAGGTGCGGAGCCGCCCCAGATGGAGGAGCATCCGGTTGCGTTGGAGATATACATTCTCTCACCGAAGAGCTGGGTGATGATACGAGCGTAAGAGGTCTCTGCACAGCCTGCGCAGGAGCCGGAGAACTCAAGCAGGGGCTGCTTGAACTGGCTGCCCTTAACGGTGGTGTTGATAAGCTCGGTCTTCTCGGAAACCTTTGCAACGGCGTAATCGAAGGGAGCCTGCTGATCCTTCTGAGTGGTAGCGAGGGTCATTTCGAGTGCCTTCTTGTCGGTGCCGTCCTTCTCTGCCTTTGCAGTAACAGGGCATGCCTTTACGCAGAGGGTACAACCCATACAGTCGGAGGGCGAGATGGCCATGGTGAACTTATAGTTGGTCTTAATAACCGGCTTTGCGGTGAACTTGGTTGCCTCGGGAGCTGCTGCTGCTTCCTCTTCGGTCATTGCGAAGGGACGGATTGCGGCATGAGGACATACAAATGCACACTGGTTACACTGGATGCAGTTTTCAGCATGCCATACGGGAACGTAAACGGCTACGCCGCGCTTTTCGGATGCGGAAGAGCCCTGGGGGAAGGTACCGTCAACATACTCTTCGAATGCGGAAACGGGGAGGCTGTCGCCTGCCATTGCATTGGTGGGAGCAACAACGGTGTTGACGAACTTTTCGAGGTCAGCTCTCTCACTCTTGAAGGCTGCCTTGGGAGCATCGGGTGCGCAGTTCTTCCATGCTTCGGGAACAGCGACTTCGACATAAGCGTCTGCGCCTGCGTCGATTGCGGCATAGTTGAGGTCAACCATTGCCTGGCCCTTCTTGATATAGGACTTATATGCAGCCTTCTTCATGTACTCGATTGCTTCGTCCTTGGGAAGGATGTTGGCAAGAGAGAAGAATGCGGACTGGAGAACGGTGTTCTTAACCTTTGCGTTACCGATCTGCTTGGTAGCGATGGTGGTAGCGTCGATGGTGATGAACTTGATGTTATTGCTTGCGATGTAAGCCTTAACCTTTGCGGGAAGGTTTGCATCCAGCTCTTCAACGGTGTTCCATGCGCAGTCAAGGAGGAAGGTTCCGCCGGGCTTAACATCCGAGATCATGTCATACTTCTTCAGGTAGGAGGAGTTGTGGCATGCAACGAAGTCAGCCTTATTGATATAGTAGGGAGACTTGATGGGGTTATCACCGAAGCGGAGGTGGGAGATGGTGATACCAGAGGTCTTCTTGGAGTCATACTGGAAGTATGCCTGGATATACTTATCGGTATGGTCACCGATGATCTTGATGGAGTTCTTGTTTGCACCGACAGTACCGTCGCCGCCCAGACCCCAGAACTTGCATGCGATGGTGCCGGGAGCTGCGGTATCGGGAGCGGGCTTTTCCTCGAGGGAGAGGCCGGTGACATCGTCTACGATACCGATGGTGAAGTTTGCCTTGGGGGTATCAAGAGCGAGGTTCTCATATACTGCGAAGATGGAGGAAGGAGGAGTATCCTTGGAGCCGAGACCGTAACGACCGCCGACAATCTTGGCTGCTACGCCGTTCTGAGCGAGAGCGGTAACAACGTCGAGGTAGAGGGGCTCGCCGAGGGAGCCGGGTTCCTTGGTTCTGTCGAGGACTGCGATCTTCTTAACAGTCTTGGGGAGAGCTTCAACCAGCTTGTCTGCGCAGAAGGGACGGTAGAGTCTGACCTTAACAAGACCGACCTTTTCGCCTGCTGCGGTCATATAGTCGATAACTTCCTCTGCAACGTCACAGATGGAGCCCATTGCGATGATAACGCGCTCTGCATCGGGTGCGCCGTAGTAGTTGAAGAGCTTGTAGTTGGTGCCGATCTTGGCATTGACCTTATCCATGTACTCTTCTACGATTGCGGGAAGAGCATCATAGTACTTGTTGCATGCTTCTCTGTGCTGGAAGAAGATATCGCCGTTTTCAGCCGAGCCGCGGAGTACGGGATGCTCGGGATTGAGGGCGCGTGCACGGAAGGCTGCGATAGCGTCCTTATCAACCATCTCTGCGAGATCTTCGTAATCCCATGCCTCGATCTTCTGGATCTCGTGGGAGGTACGGAAGCCGTCAAAGAAGTTGAGGAAGGGAACTCTGCCCTTGATGGTAGCCAGGTGAGCAACTGCGCCCAGGTCCATAACTTCCTGAGGGTTGGAGTCAGCCATCATAGCGTAACCGGTCTGACGGCATGCATAGACGTCGGAATGGTCGCCGAAGATGTTGAGGGCATGGGAAGCGACGCAGCGTGCCGAAACGTGGATAACGTTGGGAAGCAGCTCGCCCGCGATCTTATACATATTCGGGATCATGAGAAGCAGACCCTGAGATGCGGTATAGGTTGTGGTGAGAGCACCGGCTGCAAGCGAACCGTGAACGGCACCTGCGGCACCTGCCTCAGACTGCATTTCAACGACTCTGACTTCTTCTCCGAAGATGTTCTTGAGGCCTGTTGCAGACCAGGAGTCGGTGAGCTCTGCCATAACACTGGAAGGTGTAATGGGGTAGATGGCTGCCACTTCGGTGAACGCATAAGACACGTGCGCCGCGGCGGTATTACCATCCATGGAAATTTTCTTTCTTGCCATTTTTGGAATTCCTCCTGTAGAGATTTATATTAAATATATTGTCATTAATATACCCATACATTGTACCACTTTTCACGCGAATTGTAAATGGGTTATTTGAAACTTTTTGCGCGTTTGGTGTAAGAATTCACAAAAAGATTGTGGGTGAAGTGGAAATTTGGGGGTGAATTGGGGGAATGAGTATTTAGAGGGGGAGGATATGGGGGATTTGTCACTTTATCCAATCGTGAATATAAACAAAATTATTTCCCCATATTGCATGTGAAATTTACATGCGAAAATCAAATCCCCCCTTGTCTTTGCGGGCACTTTGTGGTATAATAAATCAGATATAAATAAAATTCGGTTTGAATGCCCAAAGGGCATCCCACCCGCTCACCGGCAGAGCGGTGCAGCTTCGAGCCGAGTGCCGGAGAATGGAGTTTTTATGAGCAAAGCATATTTGACGCTTGCATGCGGCGATGTTTTCGAGGGCGAATTCATCGGTGCGGCCTGTTCTGATGCTGTCGTTGGCGAGCTCGTGTTTTCCACCGCTATGGTCGGTTATCTCGAGACGCTTACCGATCCGTCCTATTTTGGTCAGGTCGTTATGCAGACATTCCCGCTGATCGGTAATTACGGTGTGATTTCGGAGGATGCAGCCTCCGAGCGTTGCTATTGCAAAGCATATATTGTTCGTGAGTTGTGTCAGGATCCTTCCAATTTCAGATGTGAGGGTGATCTTGACACTTTTTTAAAGGAAAAGGGCATCACCGGTATCTGCGGCGTGGATACCCGTGCCATCACCCGTATCCTGCGTAAAAAGGGTACCATGAACTGCGCGATTGCTGCAGCTCCCGTGGATCCCGAGACGCTGAAGGCTTACCGTGTGGAGGGCGGCGTTGCGGCTGCTACCTCTGCCGAGGTGAGTGTGGTCGGCGAGGGCGATGTGAGCGTGGCTCTGATGGATTACGGCACCAAGAAGTCTTCCATCGAGCAGCTTACCGCGCGCGGATGCAGAGTGACCCTTTATCCCGCGGGAACTGCGGCTGAGGATGTGATCGCGGCAGGTCATGACGGCATCATGCTCTCCGACGGCCCGGGCGATCCCACCGACAACGGCGGAATGATTGCCGAGATTGCCAAGCTGATGGCAGCAGGCAAGCCTGTTTTCGGCGTGGGTCTGGGTCATCAGATGATGGCGCTCTCCCAGGGAGCCGGATGTGTGAAGCTGCCCTTCGGTCACCACGGCGCAAGCCAGCCTGTGGTGGTTGCAGGCTCGAGCAGAGTGTATATCACAAGCCAGAATCACAACTTTGCAGTTGACGGCAGCACGCTCCCCGAGGGTGCGAAGGTCACCTATTACAATGCAAACGACAAGTCCTGCGAGGGTGCGGAGTATGCAAACGGCGCATTCGGCGTGCAGTTTACACCCGACACCAACGACGGACCTCAGAACAGCGGTTTCCTTTTCGACCGCTTTGTTACCATGATGAAGGAGGGAAAGTAAGATGCCGATCAACAAGGATATAAAGAAGGTCATGGTCATCGGCAGCGGTCCTGTCGTCATCGGACAGGCTGCTGAGTTTGACTATGCGGGTACACAGGCATGCCGTGCTCTCAAGGAAGAGGGTCTTGAGGTTGTGCTTGTCAACTCCAACCCGGCTACCATCATGACCGACGGCGCCATTGCCGACAAGATCTATCTGGAGCCGCTGACTCTCCCGATCATCAAGCGCATCATTGAAAAGGAGCGTCCCGACAGTCTGCTCTCGACGCTGGGCGGTCAGACCGGTCTTACCCTTTCGATGCAGCTTGCAAAGGAAGGCTTCCTTGACAAGATGAATGTGAAGCTGCTTGGTGCGGTTCCCGAGACCATCGACCGCGCCGAGGACAGAAAGCTCTTCAAGGAGACCATGGAGGGCATCGGTCAGCCCTGTATTCCTTCCACCATCGTCACCGATGAGGAGGCTGCCTTTGAATTCGCAAAAGAGAACGGCTATCCGCTGATCATCCGTCCCGCATTCACACTGGGCGGCTCGGGCGGCGGTATCGTTCACAACGATGAGGAGATGCACGAGATCACCAGAAACGGTCTGCGCTCCTCGCCTATCGGTCAGGTACTGGTTGAGAAGTCGGTTGCTGGCTGGAAGGAGATCGAATTTGAGGTCATCCGCGACGGCGACGGCAACTGCATCACCGTCTGCTCCATGGAGAACATGGACCCAGTCGGCGTTCACACAGGCGACTCGATCGTTATTGCGCCTGCCGTTACCCTCTCGCCCAGAGAATATTCCATGCTCCGCAATGCGGCTCTGTCGATTGTCAACGAGCTGAAGATCGAGGGCGGCTGCAACTGTCAGTTTGCGCTGCATCCCGACAGCTTTGAGTATGCGGTCATCGAGGTCAACCCCCGTGTATCCCGTTCCTCTGCGCTGGCTTCCAAGGCGACAGGCTATCCGATTGCAAAGATGGCGGCAAAGATTGCCATCGGCTACAGACTCCAGGAGCTGGCAAACGCGGTTACCGGCGTGACCTCGGCTTGCTGCGAGCCTACGGTCGACTACTGCGCGGTCAAGTTCCCCAAGTGGCCCTTTGATAAATTTGTCTATGCAAAGCGCGAGCTGGGCACCCAGATGAAGGCGACCGGCGAGGTCATGAGCATCGGCACCTGCTTTGAGGCGGCGCTGATGAAGGCGGTACGCGGTGCCGAGATCGGCATGACCACTCTCTCGCATCCCAAGTACGAGGCGCTGTCCGACGGCGAGGTCAAGGCAAGAATCGCAAACTGCGATGACGAGAGACTGTTCATCATTTATCAGGCGCTGAAGCGCGGCATTTCGATTGAATATATTTACAGCATCACCAAGATTGACGAGTGGTTCTTAAACAAGATTTTCAATCTGATCAAGATGGAGAGAGCGCTTGAAGAGGGACTTGACGAGGACAAGTATCTGGCGGCAAAGAGAATGGGATTCCTGGACTCCACCATCGAAAAGCTGTCGGGCACGAAGATTGAGAATCCCCGCCGTGCGGTATTCAAGACGGTTGACACCTGTGCGGCTGAGTTTGCGGCGCAGACTCCCTACTTCTACTCCACCTATGACAGGGAAAATGAGGCAGCGGAGTTCAAGGCAAAGCACAGCGAGGGCAAGAAGACTGTCATCGTATTCGGCGCAGGTCCCATCCGTATCGGTCAGGGCATTGAGTTCGACTATGCCTCTGTTCACTGCGTATGGGCGCTGAAGCGTGCCGGCTTTGACGTTGTCATTGTCAACAACAACCCCGAGACGGTTTCCACAGACTTTGACACTGCCGACAGACTTTACTTTGAGCCGCTGACCCCCGAGGATGTCATGAACATCATCGAGACAGAGAAGCCCTGGGGCGTTGTGGTTGCCTTCGGCGGTCAGACTGCCATCAAGCTGACCAAGTTCCTCTACGACAACGGCATCAACATTCTGGGAACCTCCTGGGATTCCATTGACATGGCTGAGGACAGAGAGCGCTTTGACGAGCTGCTTGAGCGCACCGGCATCAAGCGTGCCGAGGGTCTGACCATCATGACCACCGACGAGGCACTTGAGGCAGCGAATAAGATCGGTTATCCCGTACTGCTCCGTCCCTCCTACGTGCTTGGCGGTCAGAACATGATCATTGCACACAATGACGCTGACGTGACCGAATATATGGAGATCATTCTCCGTCAGAACATCGAGAATCCGGTTCTGATTGACAAGTATCTGATGGGCGTTGAGATCGAGGTTGACGCGGTCTGCGACGGCGAGGACATTCTGGTTTCGGGCATTATGGAGCATATAGAGCGCACCGGTATTCACTCGGGTGACTCGATTGCAGTTTATCCCGCATGGAATGTAAACGATCAGCTGAAGGAAAAGATCATTTACCAGACCAAGAAGCTGGCTGAGGCAATGAAGGTCAAGGGTCTGGTGAACATTCAGTATATTATTTACGAGGGTGAGCTTTATATCATTGAGGTAAACCCGAGATCGAGCCGCACGGTGCCTTACATCAGCAAGGTTACCGGTGTGCCGCTGGTTGATCTGGCGACCCGCGCAATGGTTGGCGAGAAAATTGCCGACATGGGCTGGGGCACCGGACTCTATCCGGCATCGGCTTATGTTGCGGTGAAGGCTCCGGTATTCTCCTTTGAGAAGCTGGCAGGCGCTGACAACCATCTGGGTCCGGAGATGAAGTCCACCGGTGAGGTTCTCGGTCTGGCAAGCACGCTTCAGGAGGCACTTTACAAGGCGCTGGTAGCGTCCGGACTGAAGATGAAGCACAAGGGCGGCGTCTTCATCTCGGTACGCAACAGCGACAAGAGCGAGGTTGGCGACACCGCAAGACGCTTTGCCGATCTGGGCTTCAAGATTTACGCCACCAAGGGTACTGCCGCGGTGCTGGAGGAATACGGCATTGAGGTGAACACGGTTGACAAGATTCACGAGAACCGCAACGGCAACAACACGCTGACCCTGATCGAATCGGGCAAGGTGGACTATGTTGTTTCGACCTCTGCCAAGGGCAGACTCCCCGAGCGCGACAGCGTTAAGATCCGCCGCTATGCGGTTGAGCATGCGGTTCCCTGTCTGACATCGCTCGACACGGCAAATGCGCTTGCCGACTGTCTGCGCAGCCGTTATTCTCAGGACTGCACCGAGCTTGTTGACATCAACAACATGAGAAAGGACCGTCTGGGCGTACACTTCACCAAGATGCACGGCAGCGGCAACGACTATATTTACTTCAACTGCTTCGATCAGAAGATTGCAAATCCCGCCGGACTGAGCGTGCTCTTCTCCGACCGTCATCTCGGCATTGGCGGCGACGGCGTGGTTATGATTTATCCTTCGGACGTGGCTGACGCGAAGATGGTGATGTACAACCGCGACGGCAGCGAGGGCAAGATGTGCGGAAATGCGGCAAGATGCGTTGCGAAGTATATTTACGACAACGGCATTGCACGCAAGGAATTCCTGACGCTTGAGACAGCCAGCGGTATCCGCAAGGTTCGTGTTGCGGTACAGAATGGCAAGGTTCTTTCGGCGACGGTTGATCTGGGCAAGGCGAAGCTGGCTCCCGCCGATGTGCCGGTGAAGCTGGACGGCGAATCTGTGATTGACCGTGAGGTAATGCTTGCGGGTGAGATGCGCCGTGTGACCTGTGTTTCGATGGGCAATCCCCACTGTGTCATCTTTGTAGAGGACGGACAGAGCCTTGAGAAGATGGACATTGAAGAGATCGGACGCGCCATTGAGACCGATCCGCTCTTCCCCGAGCGTGTGAACGTTGAATTTGTAAAGGTACACAACAAGACGACGCTGAAGATGCGTGTCTGGGAGCGCGGAAGCGGTGAGACCTGGGCATGCGGCACCGGTGCCTGTGCGGCTGCGGTTGCGGCTGTAGAGATCGGACGCGCCGACAAGGGCACCGACATCACGGTTAAGCTCAAGGGCGGCGATCTTGTGGTACGCTACACAGACGATGCGGTATTCATGACCGGCAACGCCACCAAGGTTTACGACGGCGTCGTAGAAATCTAGGTCGGCGGCGCCGACGGGCAATATCGGCGTTAGGTATATAAAATCGAATCTGCATACCACGAAGGTGGCGGATGTGCGGATTTAAGTCAGATGAAATGGAAAGGGACTGTCGCATTTGCATGCGACAGTCCCTTGAATATTGATTTTGCCGGTCAAAGACCGCCATTTCAGGGCGTTTTACGCCCTGAAACCAATCAATATACGCCACAAAATCGAAAATTTTGTGGCGGGGCTGTTGTA
>JAFQEJ010000005.1 GCA_017399105.1 Clostridia bacterium | reverse complement strand
TTCGGATACTACAATACCATCCGGGTGAACAGCTTCAACCCGCACGGACTGCCGCCGGCGAAGATGCGGACAGGAGACACGGGTGGTATGTCTGCGTGAAGTTTTGGGTATTTTTCGACTGCACGGTTATTGACAATTCCAATTGCCGAAATGTGCAGAAACACCAAAGCTATATTGAATCGGCGCCGAAACACATCCACGAAATTTTTACCAGCGATATAGGAAATTGCGCCCATTGCGCTGTGGGCGGATCTGTTAAAACAGACGGAAGCTGCTCTCACCGAAAAGCGTATACCATCCACGGAACCCAATATGCTAAATGTGACGGCAAAGTGTTTTATGTTCCTGATTTCAGCCGTTATCCGGTGGAAGATTTGGTGTCATTGATTCGGCAAATTTATCCTCAAAAAGGGTAAACCGTCAGGCTGATATAGAAAAGTATTGCGGCAGACCACTTAAAAAATACTTGACCTTGACATCGCGTCATGCCTTATAATGAATCTATCACATACAAAGGAGATCAAACATGAAAACTCAGTCAATCAGTCAGGTATCAAAACAGTTCAATATTTCGGCACGAACGCTCCGTTATTACGAGCAGATGGGACTTATCGCGCCGGTCAGGGACGAAGAAAATTCCTACAGAATCTACGATGAAGACACGCTGCGCACCCTGCAGCAAATTATCATTCTGCGTAAGCTTCGCATCCCGCTGAAGCAGATCGCGGAGATACTGAAGAGTGACAGCGCAAAAGCTGCCATTGATATCTTCGAAGAAAATCTCGCCGAGATTGAAGGTGAAATCACTGCTCTTTCGACGATCCGAAGCGTCATTAGGACTCTGCTCGACAGGCTTGAGCTGGATGAATCGAAATTCATGCTTCCCGATGACGAAAGCCTTCTCGATATTGTCGATTCGCTTACAGTTACAAAGATCAGCTTCAGGGAAGAAAAGAATATGGAAGAGCTGAATCAGGCGAGCCGAAAGTTGAACAAACTGACCGACCGGGATGTACGCATAATTTATCTGCTGCCCTGTACAGTGGCGAGCGCGCATTATTACGGTGACGGGGCGGAATGTGTCACAGGAGAAATGATCGATAATTTCGCCAAAGCCGTTGATCTTCGGAGAATTTTTCCGGCGTCCCGGCATTTTGGCTTCAACTGGCCCAATCCTACCGATGAAACGGGAATCCATGGCTATGAAAGGCTGATTACTGTTCCCGATGATATCGAAATTTCCGCACCGCTTGTGAAAAAGCATTTTGAAGGCGGTTTATTTGCCGCACACATGATCCCCATGGGCGCGTTTGAAGAGTGGGAATATCTCTGCAGATGGGTAGGCGAAAGCTCAAAATACGATTTCAACATAACCGATAAGGGAAACGGATATCATTTCGGCTTATTTGAAGAACATCTGAACTGGATCAATTACCACCGCGATCCTGATCACAACGACGAAAATATCCAGCTTGACCTGTTGATTGCAGTCAGAGAAGTGAGGTAAGATATGTCGATAAAATCGCAAGCTGATTTTTACTTAAATAAAGCGATGAAAATCGAAAATCAGCTTGAGAAGGTCGAATATAGCGGAAATTCTTCTAATGTAAACCGTTTGTTTGAGGTAACAGAGAAGCTTGAAAAGCAGCTGGATATACGAATTGTTGAACTGCCAGCCTGTAGAATGGTGACCTCAGGGCCAAAAAAGAACGGTAATTTTAAGAGATTCGAGAAAATGTGGACAAAGCTTGATGAAAAAAGAAAGGATAAATTTTCCCCTCGCGATTTTATGGTTGAAAATGGTGGTCCCGTTTGGTGGTACGCAATCGAAGATTGGGTAACTGAGAAGGATACCGAAGGGTTTGAAATTATCAATTTTGAAGGCGGACTTTATGCGACGGCTGTCACGCATAATTGGGATGATAAAATCGTTGTGAAAGCTTTCAACGATTTAAAAGAGTGGCTTGCTGAACAGGACAGATTTTCTTATGATGATCGTCCGGGACATTATGTAATGTTTCATGTAAACGGCCCTGATGCGAAATTATTAGGCTATACACAAGCGGAATATTTCTTCCCGATTAAATTAAAGTGAAGTAATATATTTATCTTGACTCCGACGTTAGGTCGCAGTTTATAATATTGTCAGTATATATTATTTCAGCTTGCCCACGGTAACCGAAACGGAGAACACATGAAAGAACTTGCAAAAATCCATGATGTTTCATTGAAATACGATATATCCACCCGCGCATTAAAATATTACGAAGATATGGGTCTGATCAAGAGCACGCATATCGACGATTATTCCTATCGCTGTTATGACGAAGCCGCGATCATGCGCCTTGAGCAAATCCTGATTCTGCGCAGACTGGATATCAGCATAAAGGATATTGGTAAAATATTCGCATCATCAAAATCCGATACACTTCTTGAACTTCTGCGCGGTAAGGTTGACGAAATTGAGCAGCAGAGCGATCTTCTTCGGGAGCTGAAAAACATTGTTCTTGATTTTATCGACCGTATTGAACAATACGATTTCGAGGATAAAAACGACGTCCGGCTTCTTTATGAAACAACAGCGGCGAATGTTTCCGAAAAAACAGAAACTCCCACTGAATCCTTTATGGAGATCACAAAAAAGCTGGAAAAATCGCCGGTTGTCAGCGTAAAGCGCCTGCCTGCTGTAAAAATGGCAATCTGCTACGACGATGACCGTACCAGATACGATGCTTTTCACAAATGGATTCGTGAGACCGAAGAAAAGACAAGACCCATCTTCTCGCCATATTTTGAATGGTACAATGCGTTTGTCGGACATGTTGCAGCATTATACCCTGCCGGTGAAAATTGTCCCTTTGACACCTTCGACTTTCCGGGCGGACTGTATGCCTGTGCGACCTTTCTGAACGATCCGTATCCATTCAGCATGGAGATCAACAGTGGGTATTTATACAAATGGATCGGCGAGAGTACCGATTATGAGCTGTATCTGACCGAAGATGATGAAGATGCACGGTTTATCATGTGGCGGCCGATTGTCTCGCTGGGAAGCGAAATACCGCAAGAGGAGTATTTTATACCGATCGTCAGAAAAGGCGAATGGAAAGCTGCGATTAAAACAACGGACATTCCTGTGGAATCACTGTACAATCCCGAACTTGTACGCCGGAAAATTGATCTGCGAAGCATGAGAAAATCAGGTGGCCTGTCGGTTTCATACCGCAGCGACGAAGCTGTGCTTTATCAGCTCGGGCAGGAAGGCGCACTGGAAACAAAGGAGAAATGCAGTCTGCCCCTTCGGATTGATCTGACAGCGAAAACCGACAGCGGAAACATCCGTCTCAGTTACGGTAACGCCGGACTGGTTTTTAACTGGGGTGTAATTCCCACAGCCATGCTGACGCATGATGTGATCGAAGGCGGACACACACCGATCTACGGCGCGGGTTATATTCCGCCGAACGAATACGCAGAAATCACATGGATCATCGAGCGGGATTTTAATGCAGTAATCGTAAACGGTGAAACAAGATTTTATAAAGATGATTTTCCTTACATGGAGAGACTGAAGAACGGCGAAGAACTTGAAATCGAATTTCCTGTCTGTGTGACGACTGCTTTCGGTGCGGAAGTGACGGTGAAAAAAATAGAAATTTGGCAAAAAAAATTTGACTGAGCTATTGACTCCGACGTTAGGTCGTACTGTATAATGAACTCACGGAGCATATATAACATGCCCGATGAGATTAACAAAAAGGAGTAACATCATGAAAAAACTCAATTTCAACATTCCGTTCAGTGATTTCTGCTGGCAGGATTTTCTCAACTGCTTTGCCGCAGTACACGTTTATCTTGCTGATATGCCGCACAATGAAGATTATGTGTGTGCCGAAAAAGCGGGCAGGGGCTGCAATGACTGCGGTAACTGCAAAAATTCAATCGGAAATATCCAGAATGACTATTACTTTATCTTCGGTGCTGTTACAGGCTGTGCTTCATTCCTTGAGGATTATGATAACACACGAAAGAATCCCAAGGATGATAAACTTGACGATGTAATCGATTTCTGCATGAAATATGCGGGGTATGATTACAGAGTCGCAACAGATAATATGTTTGCGGAAGCGAAGCTGTCGCTTGATGCCGGCATCCCCGTACTCGCACAGCTGAAAGAGCAATCTTCCGATGGCCCTTACCGCATACTGATCGGATATGACGATGAAAAAAGATTATGGGACGTATACACCCAGGAGCAAGGTGCTGATGAAATTACTCTTACAGCAGACGATATTAAATCTCTCTGCATTATCACGAAAAAGACTGCTCCTGCCTACACCCTCGCAGATGGTCTGAAAAATATCGAAAAAGCTCTCGTGGATGCCGATACGAACGGTATATGGACACAATCCATTCCCATGTTCGATTATTGGAAGGTTCTCGAAAAGCTCCCGATCGAGGAAATTAAGAAGCGTTTTGAGCGAGTCAAGACCGCCGCGTGGAACTTCGATCGCTGTCATAATTTCAAATCTGCAATGGATTGCCTCATCAATCATCCGACCTACCGTGAATCTCTCAGAACAATGAATCTCTCAGAAGATAAACTTCGCCGCTGTGCACAACTCGGAGCAGATATTGAAAGAGTATATCATTCATCCCACGAACTGCAGTGGGCAGTGATTTCACTTTATGACTGCCGCCATTTCACCAAAAAGGAAATGGACCCCGTCGAAGCCGGTATGTGTGAATGTGCGAGAATCATCATCCGACAGCTCGCGCAGAATGACCGCGATGTGCTGGAGGCGGTTCGTGAGCTTATTAAAGAATTATCTGAATTTCCTTTAATAATTAACGACTAAATCAATTGTGCTGTCATAAGATTTATGTTATAATATAAAAATTTGGAGGAACAAATGGGTACATTAAATCAATTTAAATTATGCAAGTTCGGACCATACAGATTCATAGGAAAATCTGTATATGCGCGTGCCGGTAAATCGGGCAATATATTCGGCTATATGTGGTCAAATAAATGGATTTTTGAAGAGCTCGACAAGTTAAGCGAATATTCAACCGATGAAAAACATAATTCTGCGCTCCTTACCTGGGAATGGTATAACAGTGAAGGAATTCCGCACTTTGATATTTTCTGCGGTCCCAGCAAACTGCTTGGTTATACTGTAGGCAGATTCATGAAGCCCGACACTCCTGTTCCTGAGGGAATGGATTATTTTGACATACCGGAAACCTATGTCGCCAAAGGGTGGTTTGACAAAGAAGAAGGTAACGAAGAAGCAGCTGTCAAACAGGCAGTAAGCGAACATGATGGATATACTGCTGCGTCCTGGCGTTTCATGGTTGAAGTTGAAGCTGAAAATGCTTTTGGCTACTATATTGCCTGTGACTGCAAGTGATTTTTTCATGATATGGGGTTAATTATTTTTTTATTCAACAAAGCAAAATAATCCAATACTGCATAAATATATCCGCTTGGGAATTGACCTGAGCGGATATATTGTATTAGGTTGTCGATTTGCAGCATCAATTACAGGATTCACTGTTTATGCTAAGCTGCTCCGATATGCGGACACCGCAGGTACAGAATTCTCCGTTTCTGATTCTGAGAAGCTCTGTCGGTGAAGTCATTGCGTATGGAAAGTATTCGCTTATATATCGGATGATCTTCTCACTTGCTGTCTTTTCCGCATTCCGCCCATGTTCACGACAAACAAGAAAATTCGCATGATACTGTGTAAGAAGCAATTTACTGTAATCATCCCGCCTGATGACCGGCAGATACAGCTTTAAGCGGTACGGGACGGTGCTTCGGTTTTTATAGAGATATTCTTCATAATATTGCAGCTCGAAATCTTCGTTATGGGCTCCGGCATATCTGTACATACTGCCGGGGAGCCATTTGTTATACAGATAGTCCCACGTATCGGAAATGTGCTCCTCATGATTTACGGTTGAAGTGACAGCGGCAGTCACGGAAAAGCTCTCGTGAACCGATGATACAATAAATCCGTCTGTGTTAATCCGGTCAATGTATTCATGATCGACAAACAGCCGATAGGAAAAATGCGTGCCCTGCTGTTTCCCGTTTCTGCCGAACAGACAGCCGGTATATGCAGGATTTTTTTGTAAAAAAAGCTCAACCGCATGAGTCTCAATGTCGCTGAGACGTGTACTGAGGTATATTAACTCCACCGTTTTCGGGATGGTGTGCTGTATGACCGAGACAGGCAGAACAGCGGCTCCGTCATATTGCGGAAAGAAATACTGCATATTGCCTTTTTTTATATTCTGACGCAGTAATACCAAGGATCGCCTTGATCTCACGGCAAAAAGACTGCTGTGATGAATATCCGCAGATGTGTGATATTTCGGTCATGCTTTTTTCGGAAGCGGTAATCAGTGACAGTGCAATCGAAAGTCTGCGGCGGCGTATATATTCGTTGGGCGTATATCCCACCGCAGATACAAAATCATTGTACAGCTTCATACGGGAAGCCGGATAAATCGTCTCTGTCACTGATATCGGGGTCTGTCAGATGCTGTTCGAGGCTTTGTATATATGTTTTTAAATAACAATCCGTCATGATATCACTTCTGTATGTTAATCTTTATTCTGCACATTTATATTAGAATTATATCATAGGTGCCTCAGAAAAACAATATAGAATAATTATCATATAAACCGGTAATTATAAGCAGCGAAAAAATAAAGGCTCACCCGAGAGAATGTTTTCGCGGCTGCGGAAAGATTCTCTGTCCGCTCTTGACAAAACGGATGTTTATGGATATAATATTTTGAAATTCAGAGTTTGATTAAAGCAAAAAGGAGTCAATCCCATGCTTAAAAAGAGTCTTTTTTATACCTCGTTCGAGGCGGCATATACCCCTCTGAAGGATGAATATCCGCATACACACCGCGCAGAGCTGCTTGCCGCGGAAAATCTTACAATCGATGCACAGACTGCCGTCGGACCCTCGCGCAACTGGGGCGGCAGATGCACAGACTGCGGCTGGAAGGGTGAGCACGCGCTTCTCGTCAGCGGCAGGACAGAGAAGGGCGCAAAGGCACATATCAATCTTTACGATCGGCTGGCAATTCCGGTGAGTGCCGATACGGTCCTCTCCTACTTCATTTTCCCCGACTGCCATACACAGGATGTGGATTTCTCCTATGCGAGCCACTTTATGGCTGTTGATCTTCATTTTACCGACGGCAGTACGCTGTCTTCGCTCAGACTTGCCGAGCAGAACGGATATCCCGTTAACGCACGGGCACAGGGTGAATCCTGCGGTCTCTTTACCCGCGAGTGGAATCTTGTCCGCGTATCACTGGCTGAGGCTGCGGGCAAGGTTGTGGATTCCATCGGCATAACCTATGACAATCCCGACAGCGCAGGGGATATTCTCACCTATATCGATGACATCCGCATTGCGGAAGAGGAGACAAGACTGCCCGAATCGCCTGCCGATGATATCCTTATCACCCGCGGCTGTATGAACAACTGGGAGAAGAGCCGCGGTCTGCTCATTCCGGCGGTCTGTGTGCCCAATCCCTTCAATTTCTGGGCACCTTCTACCTTTACCGACCGCTTCTTCTATGACTATCAGGCATCTGCCATCGCGCAGTTCGGCTCAACGCACCAGTCGAGCTTTCATCTGCTTGACCGCGGCGTGCTGCATTTCATGCCCAATGTAACGGCTGAAACTGCGGATGAAGCTTCCATCGGAGCTGACGCGAGACGATCCTCCTTCGATCATGAGAATGAAATCGCCCATGCGCATGAGTATTCGGTCACCTTTGATGCGGATACTCCCGCCGGCGGTGTCACCTTCTCGATGACTCCCACCGATCACGCGGCGGTGATGAAGATCGAATTTCCCGAGGATGCCCCTTGCCGTAATCTGATCTTCGACTCGGTCAATACCACCGGTCTTGTGGACATCAAGGGAAGCATACATTTTGAGGGCGCATCCTTCACCGCTGTGGTCGATTATAAATATCCCCCTGCCAACCTTGGTGCAACTCCCATGTATTTCTACAGTGAATTCAGCATCGCTCCCGAAAAAATCGAGCGTGCAGAGGGCAAAAATCACCTCTCTCTGCTTCGCTTCCCCAAGTCTGCGGGAACTGTCACCATGAAGATTGCCTCCTCCAACATCGACTGCGAGACGGCAAAGCATCATCTTGCCCTCGAGGTGGGAAACGCATCCTATGAGGAAATCCGCTCTCGGGCAAGAACGCTCTGGGATGACATTCTGAATCTGGTGGAGGTGGAAGGCGCTTCGGAAACACAGCGAATCACCCTGCGCTCGGGTTTCTACCGCATGTATATGTATCCGGTCAACTATTCGGAGAATATCGGCAGTGCCGAGGATCCGCATATTGTCTATACCAGTCCCTATCGCATCAAGGATGACCTTCCTGAAATTCGCGAAGGACAGCTCTACACCCAGAACGGATTTTGGGATACCTACCGCACCGCATGGCCTGCCTATGCGCTTCTGACTCCCGACCGGGATGAAAAGCTGCTTGACGGCATCATCGAGCACTATCGTGACGCCGGTTGGGTGGGACGCTGGCTCAATCCGGGCGCACTCAATGCCATGGTGGGCACCAGCTACGATATCGTCTTTGCCGATGCTGCCATGAAGGGCGTGAAGTTCGACATGGAGAGTGCTTATGCGGCATCCATTCGTTCTGCACTCTGTCCCGCTGAGGGCAACTACGGCAGAGCAGGCAATGACAGGGCGCCGTTTCTGGGATATACTCCCAATGGCGTATGCTGGACCATGGAGAATGCGCTCTCGGATGCCGCCATTGCCAACATGGCAGAGAAGCTGGGCAGACGGGATGATGCTCTCTACTTCAGAAACCGTGCGCTGAATTATATCAATGTCTTCAACCGTGAGCTGGATTTCTTCGTTCAGAGGAACAGAGAGGGCGCATTTGTGGCAGATAAGACCGACTTCAATCCCACCAATTGGGACTGGGGCTATGTGGAGACCAACGCATGGGGAACCGCCTTCTCGGTGCCTCAGGATCCAAACGGTCTTGCCGCACTCTACGGCGGAATGGAGGGACTTGCCAAAAAGCTGAATGACTTCTTCGCCGCCCCTGCTGTGCATACCAGAACCAACCGAACCTATCAGCATGAGATGTTCGAGGCACAGGATATCCGCCTCGGTCAGTATCAGCACTCCAATCAGCCCGCGCATCATATCCTCTATATGTGCAATGCCGCAGGTATGCCGCATATGACCCAAAAGCTCACCCGTGATGTGCTCACCCGTCTCTATGCAGGCTCCGAAATCGGACAGGGCATCTACGGCGACGAGGACAACGGCGAGCAGTCGGCATGGTATTTCCTCTCCGCTCTCGGCTTCTATCCCTTTTTTGCGGGAAGCGACGAGTATGCCATCACCTCTCCGCTCTTTGACAGAATGACGCTCCATCTGCCTGCCGGTGATCTCACCGTCATCGCGGAGAATAACAGCAGAGAAAATGTCTATATCCAGAGCATGACAATCGACGGCGTGCCCTACAGCTCCTGCTTCATCACTCACGAAAAGCTGATCTCAGCCGTCGAAATCCGCTTTGTCATGGGCAATACCCCCTCAAGCTTCGGTGTGGGAAGCAAGCCGCTCTCACTGACAGCAGAGGGAAGCACCCCCTCGCCCATGCGCGATCTGCTCCCCGGCGCAGCGGTTACAGCGGATACCGATATCAGCGCGCTGACCGATGACTCCCTGCTGACCGAGTGGAGCGGTGCGGGCAGAATCGAGATCACAACAGTCTTTGATACCGCGAAAAGGATCTCGCTGTTCACGGTGGCGTGCGGTAAGGAGACTTCTCTCGCTCCCGATGTTATCAGACTGGAAGCACTGATCGACGGCAGCTGGCAGATCATCGACGAGCGAAGCCATGTGGAATATCCCTTCTCCGGCATGATCAAGCCCTTCGCGCTGAAGGATCCGGTATCGGCATCCTCCTTCCGCCTGACCGCAGAAAAGGAAGACGGCGGCGAATTCAGCATGAGCGAGATTGAACTGATCGGACGGTAAAATAATAAAATAAAAAGGGGCTGTTGCAATATGGAACATTTGCAACAGCCCAGCCCCAAAATCTTTGATTTTGGGGCGTTTATTGATTGGTTTCAGAGCGTAAAACGCCCTGAAATGGCGGTCTTTGACCGGCAAAATCAATATCTAAGGACTGTCGCATTGCAAATGCGACAGTCCTTTTTTTCCTTAACGTGTTGCAAAGCAACATATTTCACTCAACTCATCCCTTTGGCGGCAGGCAGAAGATGGCGGTCATCGAGCCTGTCAGCGTGATGCTGTCGGCGGCAGCGTGGGGGACGAAGAAGAAATCCCCCTTCTTGACACGCTCGGATCCATGCATGCCGCTTACCTCGCCCTCACCTTCAACAATGACGCAGACCGAGGCGCGGGGCAGCGAAGTGTAGGATGCCCCTTCCAGCGTTAGCTGCTTCACCGCAAAGCAGGGGGTGGAATCATAGGAGATCAGCCACTCAAGCTGAATGCCCTCCCGCGAAAGCTCCACCTGCGGCGTCTGCCTTGCCATATTTACCGTTTCGGCGCCGAAGGTATCATAATCGAAGCAGCCGAGGGCAGCTTCTTCGTCAAGACCGAGATACATCTCCTTCTCGCTGAGTATGTGATCGCCGCACCAGGCTTCGGGCTGAATGGTGAAGTCGGTGGGCTCCTGGGTTTCGAGAATCAGACAGCCGGGACCGATGGCATGCACCGTTTTGGGCGCAATGAGAAAAACATCGCCCGCCTTGACCGGTACGCGGTTGAGCAGGGGAACCATTGCATCGCGGTTAGTTGCACTTTCCCTGACGGCGGCGCGGAACCGCTCTTTTGTCACATGATCCTTAAAGCCGTAGTAGATGCAGGCATCCTCCCGCGTCCCGAGAATCACCCAGGATTCGGTTTTTCCGTAGGAAGAGTGGAAATGCTGTCGGGCGAAGGCTTTGTCGGGATGAGACTGCACCGGCAGACGGATGGCGCTGTCGAGCATCTTAACCAGAATCCCCGCGTCATTCCGCTCCCCGAAGAGCTCGCGGGGATAATTTTCCACCAGCTCGGAGAAGAGAATGTCGCATCCCCGTACAACAGAGATTCCCTCATGCGTAACCTCAATGCCGTCGCTGTTGTCGTTGAGCGCCAGAACAGAGGAAGCAATCCACTCCTCGGGGTAGAAGCCGTCCTCTGACCTATCACCGAAGAAGCCGGCAAAGAGCGCGCCGCCCCGATAGATGCGTCTGACGCGGTTGGACTCAAAGAAAATCGGCGATCGGAGAATGCTGTTTATATCCTTCATATTAATCCTCCCGGGTATAATCGATGAATTTGGCGCAGTCGTCAAAGGATGCACAGATGCCGCCTGCCACCATGCCGAAGAGAGCCGTACCAAGCGATGCTTCTTCGGTGTTTTTCGGAATCATGAGTCTGCATCCGAACCGCTCCTCAATGATTTCGGCAAGTAAAACGTTTCTGCGGATGGCGTTGCCCGAGCCAACAAGGAAAGCCGCTCCGATTTTGTCCTTGGCGTAGGCGTGAAGCTCGTCAACCATGCCGCAGAGCGTGGCACGGATGAGATTTCCCGGGGTGAAGTTGGCGGTATCGATGCCGCTCACCGATCCTCTCACACTCGGATTCGAGCGGGAGCCGGCAAATCTGGTGTCGACCGCAATACCGCCGCAGTCGGGGGGCGCTTCTCTTGCCAGCTTTTCCATCAGGGCATAAGCAGAGCTCTCCTGACAGGATTCGGCTGAAAGTGCGCGGATGAATCGCTCCATTATCGCATATGCCCGTCCGCCGCAGAGGGCAGAGCCTGCCATGATGTATTTGCCGCCTGCGAGGGGGCGAAGTTCACACTCACCCCGATCCTCGCAGTAGTCGGTGACATAGGAGAGCTGGCTTCCCGTACCGATGTTGATGAGCATGCCCCGCTCCATGTCGGCTACCGAGCCGAGGAAGGCTGCCTGGTTGTCTCCGATGGCACAACTCACAGGAATACCGTTGAAATAACCTGCCGTCATCTCTTCAGATGTCACCTCGGGCAGCATAGAGGGGGAGATTCCCAGCGATTCGACTGCCTGTATGTCAAAGCGGTGATGCTTCAGATTATATATGCCGAGGCTTGCCGCGTCGCTTGTGTGGGTCAGCGGTGTTTTTCGTCCGGTCAGAAGCATAACAATATAGTCGTGAATGGTGCAGAAGGAGACCGCTCCCTTGGGTACAAGTCCCAGCTTCAGATTGGCATAATGGGTGGCAAGCCCGTAGCCTGCGTGAACGGTATAGCCGGTGATCTCCCTGATTTCCTCACAGGCGGTTTTGCCCGAGAGGAGTTTGTTTTCGGCACGCTGATCCTGCCAGGTGTAGAGTGGACTGATCGCCCTTCCATCGCCATTGAGATAGAGGATGCCGTGCATCTGCCCGGTGACGCCGATGGAGCAGACACCGCTGATCGAGGAGATCAGATCCTCGATGATGCCGAGTGCCCTGCAGGCGATGATCTCGGTGTCCTGAATGAACTCCCGGGGATGCCCGCTTTCAATAAAGCTGCCGTTTGCTTCGCTGACCGTGCGGCAAAGTCTTCCGCTGTCTGCATCGATTAAAACCGCGCTGATGCCGGTGGTGCCGATGTCAAGGCCGATTGCATATCTTTCCATCAGCAACTCACCCCCGTGGTCGATTTCAGATTGAGACGCTTGATGATATCCTGCTGAATGGCAGAGGAGAGATCGAGGAAATTGACGAAGGTGCCGTGGATGCGCATGATATAGACGCCGCCGGGGGCATATTTCTTTGGATTGGCAAGCACCTTGCGAAGAATGTCGGGGGTGGTTACATTGACATAAAGATAGAAGGGCGAAATCTTTCCCTCGTTGTAGGGATTGAAGAAGAGAGGCTTCATCACCTTGTCGCGGAACTCGATGCCCTTGCCCTCGAGGCTGTCGGCGCGGAAATAGTTGGGATCGACGCCGAAGTGAGAGGCATAACCGCCGCACATCTTTTCATAGGGCAGCCTGAAGGCAGAGAGGGTACGCATTCCCAGACCGTCATGGGCATCCCCTGCCAGCGGGTCGGTGCCGTAGTTGAGCATTTCGCGGGCAGCTCTGCCGTTGGGAAGGGCGCCCACCCAGTAGTCGTAGAGCAGATGGGTGGAGGGGGTACTGAAATCGGGACGGAAGGGATTGCCCAGACTGTTCTTTTCTTCCCGTACAATGTCTGCAGTTTCGTTTGCGAGGGCAGCCGCCTCATCATCCGCCGCGGGATGATTGTTGCCGAACTTGGGGCAGGCTTTGAGGAAGGCAAGCAGCTCCTCTTCCCCCTCGAAATTGCCGAGCAGCGCGGTGCGGAGCTTTTCTGCATCCTGCGGACGCTCTTCAAGCAGGGCATCGATGGCAATAAAGGAGTCGGAAACGGCGGAAAGACCGTGGATGAGACAGCCGCTTCCGTTGTATTTCGTGCCCTGATTCTCGGTGTCGCGCATGTCATAGCCGTATTCGATGCCGCCCATCATACAACTGAGGAAGGGAACGGGAAGTCTCGATACCGCATAGGCTGCGCCGTTTGCAGCCTTTGCCATCTCGGAGACGAAATAGCGGAGATTCGCATAGAAGAGGGGGCGGATATTCTTCAGCCGTTCGGTGAAATCCTCGGGACCCGACGGGGGGATGATCCGCTTACCTGTGATGGCAGAGACGCCGTTTGTCAGCGTCAGCTCGAGAATCTTGCCCAGGTTGAGCCAACTGTTGGTGGTGTTGGCATTATCCTCGCCCATGATCAGCGGCTCCTGACAGCCTGCCACCGAATAGTCGGGAAGATCGCAGGTCTCGATGCCGCTCTTCTCCAGCACCTCAAAGAGCGCATCGTCGTTGAAGAAGGAGGGAGTGAGCACGCCCGCCGAGAAGAGGAAGCGCCCCAGCTCCCGATAGAGCTTTTCGGGGGTGTTCTTGTGAAGTTTCACCGAAAGGATGGGCTGGGGAAGATTCATATCGTAGTAGGCATCAAGGAGGGCGTAGGAGGTCTCGTTTGTCAGGTCATTTCCATCAACATCCCTGCCGCCGATGATAAGGTTCTGGGAGATTGCCCAGCTGCGGTCGCCCACGTTGAAGAAGACCAGCAGGTGACGGAGGAGGGCGGATGCTTCCTCTCTTGTAACATCGCCGCGGTAGGGCTCGAAGATGCGATCGGCATTGCCCACCGAGAAGGCGAAGGGATTGGGTGCCTGCTCGATGCACATGACCTGCCAGATGAGCATGAAGGACTGAATGGCTTCAAAGAGATCGCGTGCACCCTCCCTCGGTACACGGGAGAGGGCAGAGGAGAGCCTTTCAAGCTCACAGAGCCGCTCACCCTCAGCCGATGCCTTCATCCCGTTGACGATGGCAAGATAGCGGGAAGCAAAAATCTCCAGCGCTTCAAGGGCATAACACATGGCGGTATAGGTCTGCTTCTGCTTGTCATTTTCGGGGGATTTTGCTCTGATTTCGACAAGAAGATGAGAGGAGCCGAACTTCAGAAGCGGTCGCACATCGGGTATGACATGACCTGTCACCTGCTCGATGAAGTAGGCAACCTCGCCTGTGTGATCTTCGCAGGCGGCATAGGTGTCGGCAAGCGCCCTGCAGTAGGGTGTTTCGGCATCATGCGCCTTAACAAGCCGAATACGCTCGGCGGTGATCTCTTCGTTTGGTTCGATATCGCCGAAAACCGCGGTGGGATCGCAGTAGCCTGCGAAGGATTCCACCTTGAAGGAGGGATTGATCAGCGCATAGCTGCGTGCAAAGGCATCGCGCTGGGTGCCGACGAAGATGGCGTTGTCGGATACAGACAGAGGAAGCTCTTCTGCAACCTTTTTGAGCAGCCAGCCTGCCGCCTCGGATTCCGACATGCCGACCGTCTCACCCTCGTGCTTCATGCGGATTTCTTTGGATAAAAACCAGCCGTCAAGACGCATGAGGGCGCGTTCCTCGCGGAAGAGATCCTTTGCCATGGTGATGATTCTTTCTGTATTCATATGTAATACCTCGACTTTGTTTAGGTTTTGACTGTCTTGATGCCTGCGGCAGAAAATGCGGCGGTAAAGGCGGCTTGAATCTCCTCCGAGACCTCCGCCCGGGTGACTCTGTAGGGCAGTCCCAGCTTCGCCCATTTGTCCTTGCCGTACGCATGATAGGGAAGCAGTTCCACATCAAAGCGGGAGCGGTCAAGCGAGCTGAAATAGGCGGTAAAGCCTGCGATTTCATCCTCCGAAGCATTGAAGTGACCGATCAGCGGAATGCGGATGTGAAGGTAATGGCCTCCCTTGATGGCAGCGGTGAAATTTCGCTTGATCTGCTCATTTCCAATGCCGGTGACCCGGCGGAGTCTGTCGCTGTCGTAATGCTTGAAATCTACCATAATATGATCGACATAGGGCAGCAGCTCGGGAAAGCGGGGAGAGGATGCGTTTGATTCGATGGCGCAGGAGATGCCCGCCTCATGGAGTTCACGGAGCAGAGCCAGCGCACCGTCAGGCTGCATGCAGACTTCGCCGCCGGTGAGGGTCACTCCTCCTCCGTCAAAGAACATGGGAAGGCAGGATTTCGCTTCGGCGGCAAGGTCGCTCACCTCATAAGCCTTCCCTGCGGCAGAATCGGTCGCCATGCCCTCGGGATTGGAGCACCAGGGGCAGTGCATGTTGCAGCCGCAGAGGTGATAGATCAGCCGATTCCCGGGGCCGTCCTGCATGTAGTTGAAGCCTTTTTGTAAAATACGTAGTGTCATGGCGCTCTCCTCGTTCTGTTTACTGCGAATAGAATAGCATAATTTCAACCTGAAGTCAATCGGAATGTGCGTGCTCTCAGAAGGTATCCAGCTCACAATCCTCGGGCAGCGGCTTCAGCGGCGCATTTGGCAGAGTTTGATACCAGTAGGCGCAGGTCATGAAATCGTCGCGGCGCAGTCCTCGTCCCCCGAGATTGTCGATGGTCATGCGGAAATCATGCTCGAAGTAAATGGGATCGGGCAGATGCCAGCGGTAGAGCATGAAGCGAGGCTGGCCGCTGTTGTACTGTCTGTTGTCGCCGAGCCGCGCCCATAAGCCCACATACGCTCCATTGAAGGTCTGATAACGGTGCAGAGGCGCCTCGTTGCCCCATGTAAGAGAACCGCCGAAGTAATCCTCCAGTCCCGTATAATTGATCGAAGGCCATCTGTCACCGTCAAGGAAAATTTTCGGCTCGCCCTCAACCCAGCAGGCATCCGAGCCGTTGATTCCGGCGGACAGGCTGCATCCGGCAAACAGTCCCTTTCCCTCGATGCCGTCGATGACTGTGTAGGGGACATTCTTTGTAATCGGTCGCTCCTGTCTGAAGGATGCATGAAAACAGAGAGTATCCTCGGGCAGCTCCCGATAACAGCCCGAGATGCAGTAGTAAGTATCCATGCGGTTTCTTGAACGGTTTTCCATGGTGACGCGGCAGTGCTTTTTAAAGGGCATCGGCCAGTAACAGTTGCAGCCCTTGTAGGGAGCAACGAGCACCATCGCCGAGTTGAGAACCGGATAATTGCCGTCGAGATCGGTCAGCGAATGCTCATAGGCATAGCCGAAGAAGGCAGCCTCGGGCACCTCAACCGAGGGATAGGGCTGGTTGTCATAATAAATGCGCAGAATAAAGCTGTTTGTGACATGCCCTCCGAACCAGAAGGAACGCAGCTCGCCCGGACCGTCGGTGTCGAGTAAGGTTACCGTCTCGCCCGGTTCGATTATGACGTTGGGGTGCTTTTTATAACAGCCCTCCCCCTGTGTTCCGCCGCCTCTGGCTCCGGTCATATTTTCGGAGGAGAAGCAAAAGGAACGTGCACCACCGTGATGTGTGAGATGATTTGCAAACATGAAAGTGTCCTCCTTATTCAACTGCATCATAATTCTCGACAAGCTTTTCGATCAGCTTGTTGAAGCGTTTGGTATTCGCCTTCACAATCGATGCAATGTTGGTGTTCTTACTGTGGAGCGGCGCGCGGACAAGGTTCTGGGGCAGCTCACCCAGCGACAGACAGTGCAGCCATCCGAAATCCAGCTTGATGCCGTCCATGGCTATCTCAAGCATTTCGGAGGATTCGGCATCGCGCAGATATTTGCCGTTGAGTGCCACATCGTAATATGCGGGAGTTACATAAAGATAGGAATAATATCCCAGCGCTTCAAGAGCCGCAGATGCAGCCTCCACATGCTGACAGGTTACGGGAACACCGAAAGCAGTGAAGATATCATGCACATAAGTATAATAATTTTCCTGTTCTTCACTCCACTTGGGCAGAGGAATGAGTCCGTAGTCACTCTTCATCTGGCGCAGCTCGCTCTCGGAATGGATGACGCGCAGATAGGTGAACAGCAGCTCATCTTCGGCGAAATATGTGGCAAGACGGTTCTGCTCGTAGTTGGCATCTTCCACGGGAATGTTCAGGGTGCTGGTATTATTATAAAAAAGATCGTAAATTGCCTCGACGCAGGAAGAAAGCTTGTCGATGTTTTCATTCAGCGTGATGCTTCCGTCTTCTCCGCGATTGACCGAATTAATATCAAATGCGCTCCAGAATATATCGAAGGTCAGCATGTTGGACACACCGATGCCGAATACATCGCCGGCATCTGCTTCGCTGTTGCCGTTGATATCCTCATATACATCCTTTGTCAGCTCGTTTTGCCTTGCGAGCGTCCAGTTTCCCGAAACCACATCGTTGTAAACACTTGTGATGTTATAGCGTTCGGCGACGCTTTTGTTGAAATAGGTCACAAAAGCCATTCGCTTCAGCGAAGTAGCCAAATCTCCGGTCAGTGCGAAGTGCTTGCCTCCGATTTGTGCTTCTTCCAGATAATACTGTGACCACCAGGGCTGTTCGATATCGATGTAGGGAAGAGAATCGTCAAGAACATTCCGGTATTCGCCCTGTGCTCCCTGAACCGCCATTCTAAGCTGCCAGTCGGCAACGATCTGATATTCGTCCTCCATGGCAGTAATCGACTTGGACGCGGTGGCATGCGGTGCTGTGTCAAGCACATATTCCAGCACAATGTCAAGCCGCTCTTCGGCCAGTTGATTACGCTTGATGACAGCCGAATCCACTACATCGCCGGTGTCCTCTTCCACATAAAGCTCTTTTTCAAGAAGTCCGCTGCGGGCTAAAATCTTGACCGTCTGCTGATCAAAGGATAATTCTTCGGGAAGGTTATTTTGTATTACCTCGCTCTCGGTTACCTCTGCGGTTGTTACAGCAGTTGTTTCAGCCATGTCGGTATTACCTTCGGTATCAGCCGAACAGGCGGTAGCGCTCAAAAGAAGCAGCACCGCCAGAATCAATGCCGGTACTCGGCGGTTGTTTTGGGGTTTGTTCATGATGAACCTCCTTAATATAATATATAAATTCAAATATCGTTTGGATATTTGTTATCAAATGGAACATATGACGAAAAATGGATGCTGTTTGTGCGAAAAATGAACTATCTCTTTACTTTTTAAAAAAATATGATATAATGAGAACAAATGAATCAAACACGAGGTGAAGCAAATGACATCCCAGGCAGGCAATGTCAATACAATCAAAAACGGCAACCGATCGCTGATCTTCCGTTATATCAGAAAAGCGCCGATTTCCCGCGCCGAGATCTCCAAGCAGAGCGGAATGTCCAAATCGGCGGTGACCATGATCACCAACGCGCTGATCGAGGAAGGACAGCTCTGTGAGATCGGTCAGAGCGATTCGGCCTGCGGCAGAAAGCCTATCCTGTTGGATATTGTCGCCGATTACCGCTACGCGGGAGGCATCGCTCTTCACCGCAAGCAGACCGGCGTTTACATCACCGATTTGAAATCGAATATCGTCGCCTTCTGCAGCATCCGAACCGAACGGTTTGACACCCCCATACAGGTGCTCGATTGGGCATGCAATATGCTGCTGAAGCTGGCAGAGGAGAAGCAAATCCCCAGAGAAAAGCTGATCGGTGTGGGGATCAGTGCTCCCGGCCCTGTGGACTACAAAGAGGGAGTCATTCTGACGCCGCCCAATTTTGAAATGTTTCACCATATCCCGGTGGCGGAATATGTGGAAAAGAAGCTGGGACTGCCTGTGATGGTGGACAACAACGCGGTGCTCCTCGCCATGCAGGAATATATTTTGCTGACAAAGCAGAGCTTGAATGCCATGGTGATCATCGTTTCGGATGGTATCGGCTCGGCGATTATCACACGGGGGAAGGTTTACAGAGGTCACAGCGGCTATGCGGGCGAGATCGGCCATACCAGCATTGATCTTGAGGGAATCCCCTGCGAATGCGGCAATCAGGGCTGTCTTGAGCAGTATGTATCCATGAAGGCTTTGAAGGCGCGCTTTGAATTTGACAGCTACGAGCGGCTTGTGGACAATGCCTATATCGGTGACCGCACCTCCCTTGAGGTGATTGACTTCATCGCAAAATGTCTGTCTGCGGCGATGGTTAATGCCATCAACTTCTTCGACCTTGACAGGGTAATTCTCTGCGGTGATTTTGCCTATCGCAATGAGCTTTTACTGCAGAAAATACGTCAGCGGGTCGGCGGCATGTCGATCATCGGGCGGGTACATGAGGTGGAGGTGGCTTTTTCAACCCTCCCCCCCGAGAAATCCAATGCTTCGGTTACTGCAGCGATCCTTGGGGCATACTTCAATCATATGCTCGATTAAAGTTCAAGGAAAGAACTAATATGAGTATATCATAAATTTGCGAAAATGCAATAGATTTTTGAAAAAAATAAAAAATATCGATATAAAGCGGTAATATGCGGTTATAAAGTTTGATATTCTGCGAAAGTTCTGACTGATGGAAAAATATAAAAATTCAAATATTAAACAAATTACAATAAAAACAGGAGCCTGATGCATTTGTACATTCAGGCTCCTTTGCTATATGATCTTTATACTTCTTAGGGAATGATCGGCAGATCCTTCTTCGCTCCGGCGATGAGGTCGACGAACTTTCTGACCTGATTGGTGACCGAAATCAGACCTTCGCGCTCGATCTTTTCAAAATCCATAAAGGTGCGTGCACCCGAAACCGCACATGCGCCGCACTTAATGAACTCAGCCGCGTTGTCGGGAGTGATGCCGCCCGAGGGGATCAGATTGACCTCGGGGAAGACCATCTTCAGATTGGTCATGTACTTGGGACCTCCCAGCGCGCCGGGGAAGATTTTGACCATGGTTGCGCCTGCTCTCATGGCGGTGAAAACCTCGGTGGCTGTAAATGCGCCGCTGAATACAGGCACATTGTAGCGGTTTGCCACATCGATGACATCCTCTATGACGCAGGGATTGACGATGATGCTTCCGCCGTGGAGAATGACCTCGCGTGCCGATGTGGGATCGAGAACGGTGCCTGCTGCAACGAGAAGCTTGTCGCCGAAGTGGGAGGAGATGGCTTCAATGGCTTCGAGCACGCCGGGGGTAGTCATGGTAACCTCGATGACTCTTGCGCCTCCGTCATACATCGCCTGTGCGTAGGCAATATAGTCGTCCTTTTTGTGCAGCTTGATGCAGGGCAGGATGCCGGTATCCTTGGTGTATTTGATGACTCGTTCCTTCAGGGAAATATCGCTTCTGTTCATCTTGTTTCTCTCCTTATTTAACGTTTGATTGTTCAAAGCTTGATTTTTGCGACCAGCTTGGCGCAGAAGACAGGCTCATCCTGCATGACGCAGGGCATATGGGCATCGTCGGGCAGTGTGATCATGAAATCACCGGGGCCAAGAGGCATCATGACGCCCTTGCCGGCGAGATAGATCATATCCTTTGCCTCGTCTCTGCGAACAATCGTCATGCTGTCGGTGGGGGCGTATCCGATGCACTCGCAGCCCGAAACGACAAAGTGAATGTCTGCATACTGTTCGTGTGCTTCAAAGCTGCAGTCAGCCTCGGGCTTGGTCATATAGGGGCGGCACTTGACCATAACAAGGTCGCTGACCTCGATATCAGCCTTTTCATCAGCCTTACCATCGTAGTTCATGAGGAAGGTGAGTGCTTCCTCGTAGCCCTTGCCGAGACCGAAATATTTGGCTGCGTTTTTGATGTTGTCGATAATCATGGATGTATCCTCCAAATTGGTGTGTAATTATGATGATTGATGGGAATTTCGCTGTGACCCTCTCCGCCACGGTATATATGGCGGAGAGGCTTATATGCATTTACCGTTTCAGTTGCGCTTGGAAAAACGCATAGATGCATCGATGCATTGATGCATCTATCATCTGCTGACTCGACCCGAAGCGTCTCCGCCCATGAGCTTCTTGACTTCCTCCAGTGTTGCCAGATTGAAGTCGCCGGTGATGGTCTGCTTGAGGGCGGATGCTGCGGTGGCAAACTCGCAGGTGTCAGCCAGCGACATGCCGTTCAGAATACCGTAGATCATGCCCGCCGCAAAGGACGCACCTCCGCCGCCTCGGTCAACCAGATGGATGCTGTAATTTCTCGAATGGTAGAATTCTTTGCCGTCATAGATCATGGTGGACCAGCCGTTATCAGATGCCGAATAGCTCTCACGCAGGGTGGAGCCAATGTATTTGAAGCCGAAGCGTTCCTTGAGCTGTACGAATACATCCTTGTAGGCTTCGATATCGAGCTGACCCTTGGTGATGTCGGTGTTGGCAGGCTTGAAGCCCAGCACCTTTTCGGCATCCTCCTCGTTTCCGATGCAGACATCCACATACTGCATCAGGGGGATCATGACGCTCTGTGCCTTTTCGGGTGACCAGAGCTTGCTGCGGTAGTTCAGGTCAACGCTGACGGTCACGCCATGCTTTTTCGCGGCCTTCATGGCAGCCTCCACCAGAACTGCCGCCTTTTCGCTGATGGCGGGGGTAATGCCTGCCACATGGAACCAGTCAGCGTCCGAGAAGATGCCGTCAAAGTCGAACTCCTCGGGGGTTGCCTCCGAGATTGCCGAGTGCTTTCTGTCGTAGAGCACGTTGGAGGCTCTCACCGACGCGCCGTTTTCGTAGAAGTTGAGCCCCATGCGCTCACCGCCGCGGACGATGTAGGAGGTATCGACCCCCTGCTCTCTCAGCTTGTTGACCGCAGTCTGTCCGAGGGGATTGAGCGGAAGCTTGGTGACATAGCGCGCGTCCATGCCGAATCTGGCAAGCGAAACCGCAACTATCGACTCGTCGCCGCCGTAGTAAGCTTCAAATTCGGTTGCCTGCTCAAAGCGCAGATTATTTTTGGGCATGAAACGGATCATCATTTCGCCCATGGTTACAATTCTCATTTATGTGATTCCTCCGATTATGATTTGCCGTAGCTGTTTAAGAAATAATCTCTGCCGCGGGCGACATATTCGTCTTTAATCGGGACGATGCCGCCGGCAGCCAGCAGATGCAGGTACATTTTGCAGGTTTTTTCGACCACCTGACAGCAGACTCTTGCCTCAGCCAGGGTGGCACCGAAGCACATGGGGCCATGATTGCGGATGAGAATGGCGTTCGCTTCTGTGATCGAGTTTGACACCACCTCGCCCAGCTTCACATGCATATCCGAGGGGACGAATTCGCTGGAAATCGGGATGGCACCGCCAAGGAGCTGGCACATTTCTTCCGAGATCACAGGAATACCCTCGTCTCGCGCCGCTGCCGCCATGGCATAAGGGGAGTGCATGTGGATAATTGCGCCTATATCGGGACGCTTGTTCATAACGCCGCAGTGAATTTCGCGCTCGCTGGTGGAGAGTCTTGTGCCCTTCAGCTGTCTTCCGTCGGGGGCGAGGACAACCAGATCCTCGGGGGTCATGCTGTCATAATCCACCTTCGAGGGGGTGATAAGGATATTGCCGTCATCCAGCCGCACGCTGATGTTGCCCCAGGTGGAGAATACCAACCCCTGCGCCTTCAGCCAGCGGCAGGTGTCAATCACATCCCGGCGCAGTTCAATACAGTCATTCATGGGAATTCCTCCTCAGATATTCTCGATGTAAGCGGGATTCAGAATGGTTTTGACCACTCTGCCCGCGAAAAAGTCTGCTACGTTTCTTGCTGCCATCATGCCTGCTTTTTCGTGACTTTCAATGGTGCAGGCACCCGAATGGGGAAGCAGGACGGTGTTTTTCGCTGTCAGAAGGGGATTGTCGGGCAGGGGCGGCTCGGGGGAAAATACATCCATACCGGCGCCGGCGATGGTTCCGCTGTTCAGCGCATCGGCGAGATCCTCCGCCACAACCAGTCTGCCTCTTGCGGTGTTGACCAGAATCGCACTCTTTTTCATGCCGGCAAGAAATTCTTTATTGATCATGCCGTCGGTCCGGGGGGTGGAGGGAATGTGCAGACTGATCACATCGGCTTCGCGGCGGATGGTGTCGATGTCGGCATATTCCACATGCAGACGCTCTGCAGCCTCCCTGTCCCAGTGAATGTCATAGGCAATCACCCGGCAGTCAAAGCCGCCGAGCATCTTCGCCAGTGCCTTTGAGATGTCGCCAAAGCCAATGATGCCCACCGTTTTGCCCTCCAGCTGCGTTCCGGTTTTGCTCTCGAAGAAGCGGCTCCAGTCACCGGCTCTGACCTCGTCGTCGGCTGTGGGAATGTTGCGGATGAGCGAAAGGATGATGCCCATGGCACATTCTGCCACCGCGGTGGAGAGCGAGCCTGCCGCATTGCAGACGGCAACGCCATTTTGCGCGGCTGCTTCCTTATCGATTTCGTCTGTACCCACACCGTAGCGTGAGAGCAGCTTCAAGTCGCCGCGCAGGGCATCGAAAACCTGTGCGGGAAATTTTTCACCCGCCGAGATGATGGCATTGTAGCCCTTCAGCTCATCGATCCAGTCGGCAGCATTGCGGGTTTCCATATTGAGAATATCGGCAGCAAGACCGTTTGCCTCCAGATATTCCTTGATGCGTGAACGGATCACCATAGGCTGCTGGCGTCCGATGATGGCGACCTTATTCATTTTCATCCACCTCGCAGATTTTCACCACAATTTTTACAGCATTGGGATAATTTTTTCTGGTGAAGCCCCGGATGCAGTCATCAAAGGATAACTCGTCGGTGATGATGGGGAGCAGATCGGGCTTGTGCTCCTCGAGGAGCTTCAGCGCGCCCACCATGTTTTCCATTTCGCCCATGACGCCGAACATGTGGAGCGCCTTGGATACGATGCTGTCGATGTTGACATCGTTTTCTCTGCTCTCATAAAAGCCGATGAGAGCGATGACACCGCGGAAAGCCGCCATCTCAATGGCCTGCTGATAGGTTCCGGCAGCCCCCGAGCACTCGAGCACATAATCGGCGCCCTTGCCGTCGGTGGCGTCATAGATGGTTTTCACCGCGTCTGCCTCGTGGATATTGATGATCTCGGCACCGAGGGCGGCGGCAACAGCAAGCTTGGCGGGATTCTTTGCGATCATAAAGACCTTCTTGGCGCCAAGACACTTTGCCAGCACCACCGCCGACATGCCGATACAGCCCGAGCCGATGACAGCAACGGTGGAATTTTCGTCAATCTTCATGCGCTTGATGCCCGCATAGGCAACCGAAAGAGGCTCGGCAAGAGATGCCGCCTTCAGCGAGATGCCGTCGGGAATCTTATGGAGATGATGCTTGGGGATGAGATAATATTCCGAGAAGGCACCGTCCCAGATGGGATCGATGGTGCCCACGTTCAGCATGTGCTCGCAGTGGGGATAATCCTCTCTCCTGCAGGCTTCACAGACACCGCAGGTGACTGCATTGTCGCCGACCACACGGTCGCCCTTTTGGAATTCGGTGACACCTTCGCCCACCACTTCCACAATGCCCGACCATTCATGACCCAGTCTGACCGGATAGGTGACCTGTCCGTTTTCGGCAAAGCTGCATTCGCCCGAGAAGAGATCCTGATCGGTGCCGCAGATGCCGCAGTAGCAAACCTTGACAAGCACCGTATTTGCGGTAACCTCGGGAACAGGCAGGCTTACAATGTCCCCTTTGCTTTTCCCTTCGCTTAAAAATACTTTCATTTCGGTTTTCATCATTCTTTTCCTATTTTCATTGTAAATTCGATTTTATTCTGCCGCGGAATAAAGGATGCCGCACCCGCTGCTTCTGCCTTGGGAGGGCAGTCATAGAGGGCGGTGCAGGGCTCGATGGCAAGATTGTACATGCCGTTGAGATCACCCGGATTCATCCAGAGCCCCAGATATCCCACCACACTGTCAAAGTCCACCGTCAGGCGCAGCTTCTTATGGGGATAGACCACCGTGCAGGAGATCGGCTCCTTTTTCTCGGTGTAGTAGAATTTATATTCCCTGCATGCGCCGATGGCGGGAAGCATGTGAGCTGCGGATGCAGGCTGTCCGAACATCACCTTTATGGGAGAAGCTTCGGTGAAGCCGCTCTCCGCATAGGCGCCTTCTTCGCCTGCCAGCATCATATGCGCCGCCCAGACATAGGGGAAATCAAAGTCATTGCGGTTCTGCAGGCTGTATCTGATACAGAGCGCATCGCCTTCAAAAAACACGCGCTTGGTGTATTCCACATTCAGTCCTGTGAGCATACAGCGGAAGGTCACCGAATCCTCAGCAATTTCAACTTCATGCTCGCGGCGGCAGACCTCACCGTGATCCAGGTAGTCCATTCCGCCGATCATGCAGGGATCGATGGTGGGGAACATGTCATCAAAGGCGGAGCACTCGCTCTTGACGTAGCTTGTGTCAAGCCCCAGCCGCTTGTAGACCTCTCCCGGCGCCTGCGCCAGAAGCTCGATTCCCTCGGCAGTTGTCAGCGAGGCAAGCTTTGCACCGTCAAGGGGAAGGAATGTGGCGCGAAGGCTCTTTCCGGTGAGGGCGATTGCCGGTCTGTCTTTATAAAAAGTCTGTTGTATCATCGCATTACCCCGCGATTAAAGGAGGATCGTCTCGCCGGGACGCATGAGAAGGTAGGGGATATCGCTGTATTTTTCCTGCATTTCGGCGGCGAAAAGACCGGGATTTCCACCATGCTCGGCAAAATTCCAGTAGTGGCAGGGAATGGTCAGCTTGGGTGAGACCACACCGGCAGCCTTTGCGCCCTCATATTCGTTGAGATTGCCGAAGGCACCGTTGATGGGCATGATCATCAGATCGACTCCCTTGAGGATGGGATTTAAGAAATAATCTTCGCGATAGCAGGTGTCGCCGGCGATATAAATGCGCTTCCCCTCGGTTTCGATCAGCAGACCGATGGCATGAGGAGTCCCCTCGCCGTGATCGCAGGGCATGGCACGCAGGAGGGTCTGTTCGTTTTCAAAGCATTCGTTTTCCTTCAGATAGGTGATGCGGTCGCTCTCCAGATTCAGCCGCTTTGCTTCTTCCTCCACATCACAGGCGGCAATGAGACGGGTTTTAGGTTCCGACATGATGAGCGGAACCGCGTCGGGGTCGAAGTGGTCATAGTGTGCATGGGTCGCAATCAGCAGATCCAAATTCAGCTTCAGCGGATCGAAGAGGTAGGGCAGCAACCTTTTGAAGCCTACATAACGGCTGCAGCAGTCCGAGAGATAGAGGTCAACGCCCACGCGAAAGCCGGCGCTGTTCTCGATAATAAAGCCTGCCTGACCGGCAAAGGTGAGATTTATATTCCGGTTGATCATGAGTGGTACATTCCTTTCTTAAAATGATGCATGTCTGCAAGTGCAGTCACACAATGCGTAATCGGTTACGCCATAATCATTATATATCATTTATGCTCCAAAGTCAAGGTGCTTTTTTAAATTTTCCAACTTTATTGATTTATTAATCAACAAATGATATAATGGTATAGGAACAGGAGGTTCGTAATGGAATCAAAAGCTACAATTTATGATATCGCAAAGGCGACCGGTTTTTCGGCTGTCACCGTTCACCGCGCGCTGAGCAATAAAGGCAGAATCAGCCCCAAGACCAAGGAGCTGATTCTCAAAACCGCAAAAGAACTGGGCTATAAGGCAAATCCCGCTGCACAGGGACTTCACCGCCAGCAGATTAAGCTGTCTGCTATCCTATTCTGTCCGGTGGAGGAATATGTAGATGCTATTATCAAGGGGATTGCTGCCTCGGGCGCGGAGCTTGAAAAATACAATGTCTCGGTGGATATTCACAAAATTCCCTATACCGCCAGCAGAGAGTGCCTGCACACCGCCTGTACTCTCATCCGTGAAATCTGCGAGGAGGGCTGTCATGGCATCATCCTCTTCCTCTCCTCTATGCTGGAGGAGACCGAAGAACTGGTGGCTCTGGCAGATGAGCTGGCTGAGAAAAACATTCCCATCGCCACTGTGGCAAACGATATTCCGGGCATCCGCTCGGTGATTCATGTGGGAGTTGATGCCCGCATGGCAGGAAGCATGGCGGCAGAGCTGCTCAGCTTCACCTGCACCGGAAAGGATGTTGCTCTGCTTGTTACAAGCAATACCTCGCCGGTTAATATGGAATATATCAGCGGCTTCAGAGCCTTTGCGGGGGAGCATGTTTTCTCGGGAATTCGCATTTATGAGCATTATGATGACAGAGAAATGGTCATCGAGACGACCAAGCGGATGCTGACTGAAAATCCCGGACTCAGCGGCATTTATATGACTACAGCAAGCTCTGCGCTGGCATGCCGCTGTATTCTCGAAATGGAGAAAAAAGGACTGACGGTGATCACTACCGATCTGCTTACCGATACTCCCGAGCTTCTGCGGCAGAAGGCAGCCTGTGCCGTCATCTTCCAGAATCCCTTCCGCCAGGGAAAGAATGTGGTCAGATTCCTCTATAACTACATTACGGGCGGCAGCAGCACCGGTCTGCACCTGATCTCGCCCGAGATTCTTCTCTCCTCCAATGTAACTGCCTATCTGGGAGAGGATAATCGGTCTTAATATCAATATAAAAGCGAAATCCCCCGTCCATTCTGACGGGGGATTGATTTTTAACTTGCCGCAAATTCGCCCGACTGTGAGCCGACCGTGATGGTGTAGGTCTCGCCGATCACCATATCGGGAGAACTGAGGATTACTACCTGGAAGGAAAGCTCGGGAGTGTAGGAAATCAAAGTATTGCCTTCTTTGTCGGTTAGGGTGATTTTCGTGCCGGCGGACTGACTGCCCACACTGACCGCGATGACGCCCTGCTCCGAGTCGCTGAAGGTCTGCGCCATGCCCGATGCGCCTGTACCGATGAAGGTGCCGCCGGTGATTGTTGCGCTGATGTCATAATCGAGGGTAGCCGTATCGCCCTGCGTGGGGCAGACCACAACCGTATAGCCGCCCGAGATGGTGAGCGTGCCGTTGGCATCGATACCGTCGCCCGAGGAATTTACATGGAGATTGCCTCCCGAAATGGTGATGCTGCCGTCCGAATTTGCTGACATGCCGCCCATGCCTCCGGGACCTCTCATACCTCCCATACCTCCGGTGCCGCCCGGACCGCCCATGCCGCCGAACATATCGCCGCCTCTGCCTCCTGTGCCGCTGGAGTCGGTACCGCCTGCTGCATTGAGTCCGTCATCGTTTGATACGAGCTTGATATCGCCGCCCGAAACCGCGATGTGAAGTCCTTCAAGTCCTTCGTAGCTTTTGGTGACATTAATTTTGCCTGTGGTTACGGTCAGTGTGTCATCTGCATGGAAGGCATCATCGCCGCTGGCGATCTCAAAGGTTCCGCCGTTAACCGTGACCGAAGCGTTGGAATGAACCGAGTCGTCGGCAGAATCGATGGTGAAGCTGCCGCCTGTGATAAGCATGTCGCCGGTGGATTTCAGTCCCTTGATGCTGGTGGAGGAATCGCTTGTCGTCGGTGCGGTGGACACAGACCATCTGCCGCTGCCGCGACCTCCCATAAAGCCGCCCCAGTTGTCCGAGGTCTGCTTACTGCCGTTCACACTGCCGCCGCCTGTGAGAATGTCAAAGCTGCCGCCCGTGATCTGCATGAAGGAGCCTGCACTGATGCCGTCCCCCTCGGCGTCGATATCAAAGCTGCCGCCCGAAATATAGACAAATCCCAGCGATGGGTCGTCCGAATTTTCGGCGTGAATGCCGTCCTTGCCTGCCGCCGCTGTGATGCCGGCATTGGTGATGCGCACGCTGTCGTTGGCATCAAGGGCATGGGATGCGGAATTGACTGTGATATCGCCGCCTGTGATTACAAGATCGTCCTTGGAGACAATACCGTGACCGACAGGGGAATTGACCGTCAGAGCGCCGCTTCCGTTGATGGTGAGATCCTGCTTGGAAAAGATTGCCGCATCGATGTTGTTTTCATCGATAGCAGTGAAGCTTCCGCCGTTTGAGAGGGTGTTGGTGCTGTTCGGTGCCAGGGTGAGGAATATCTTGTCTCCCTCGAGAATATAAAGGGGCGCCGAGTTGCTGCTTGTGATATCCACACCGCGGAAAACAAGCTGAAGCTTGGCAGTGTCTTCGGCATCGACGATGATCATGCCGTCATCGAGCTTACCCTCGAGGATATAGGTCGCTTCCTTTGTGATGGTGACTCTGCCCCCCGAGATCTTCACCGAGCTGTCCGAGCAGGCTGCTGTGCTGCCGTTGAGGGTGATTAAAATGCTGCCGTTCTCGTTGATGTCGTCTCTGAGATCGCGGTTGGTGAACATATCGGCATCATCCTCAGCAAATTCTGCCGCTGCCGCCGTGGATGTGCCTTCACTGCCGTCTGCGCTGCTGTCGGATGATGTGTCCTCCGGAGCCGGACCGTTGCAGGATGCAAGAAGGAGTATGCATAATATCAGTGTAAAAAATTGTTTCATAAAATGTTTCGCCTCCATAGCATGCAGTATACCACGCCAAGGTGATAATCTTATGAAAAACAGAAAAAAAGTATGCGAAGTTGGAAAAACTTCGGCTGTACAGATGGAAAAAGAAGGGTATATCATGACAAAAAGTTACAAAAACTGTTGCGCTCCCGGGGAAAATCGTGTATAATAATAGCGTACAACATTACATAATACGGAGGTTCATCATGGGCTTATTAAAATCACTTTGGCCGACTCCTTTTAAAATTAAGGAGCATGACGTCGTTTCGCTGGTTGTTCAGCTGATCATCTTTCTTGTGATCTGTGCTGTTGTCGGCTTCCTCATCGGCATTCTGGCAGCTATTCCGATTCTCGGCATCATCTTCTCGATCATCGGTTCTCTTATGGAGATCTACAGTCTCGTCGGTATTGTGCTCTGCATTCTCAAATTCCTCGGCATGGTGAAATAAGAATTTCGGTTTCCGATATTGAAATCGTATTTAAAATAACGCTGTAAATATAAAATGGAACTGACTTTGTAAATGAGTCGGTTCCATTTTTATTCTGTTGTAAAGGGCACCTGTCCCTGCGCTCTGCGGCGGCGTGCATACCATTCGGTGGGTCTCAGACCGGTTTCCTGCTTGAAAGCACGGGAAAAATAATTGTAGTCACGGAATCCCGCCTGTTCTGCGATTTCAGAGATGGACAGTCCGTTATTATGGAGTGCACAAGCTGCATATCTGATGCGCCAGGAACGTAAATAACGCTGAAAACCGGTGCCGAAGCATTCCTTAAATACACGCCTGAAGTGGGCTGCCGAATAATTCATGGCTTCGGCGATCTGATCGGTTGAGATATCCTCCGAAAAATGTTGGCTGGTATATTTCTCCACTTCGTTGATAAATACATAGCGTTGCTTATCACAGCCGGAGCGTTCGGTAGGATGGCGCATATCCATCAGATGGCCGAGAATCGAGAATAGCGATGCCTGCATGCGGCACAGTCCGGCGGGGGTATCATCCTGCATGATGAACAGACGGTGAAAAAGGCGGATTTCCTCTGCAAGTGCCGTGTCATCACCCGCTTTGATATATTCTAAGAAGCTCTCTTCGCCCGACAGGATATGTTGGAGCACCTCCGCTCCGTCGCTGCCAAGACTGTGACGGAAGGAAGACAGTTCCATGTAGAGCAGATAATAAGTAGCACTTCCCTCGGATGCTGTCATGCGGCTGGCGTGCAGCTCAAAGGGGTTGACAACAAGGATGTCGCCGGGCTTCGGATGATACTCTCTGCCGCCGATTGTCCAGTGTACAACACCATCCTGTATGAGCACCAGCTCCAGAGAATCGTGCAGATTGGGATACCAGCTGTATGCCCAGGTGTCAGGCTCATCCCGACGGGTTTCTTCGGAAAAGTTATATGTATACAGAACCGCAGCCGCCTGAAGCTTTCGGTAACGTTTCTTATGATGCATGTCATACATAAAAATAATCATGTCTTTCGCATCAGCGAAAGCTTCCTTTCTTATTGAAATTGAGACCGGCTCCGCGTTTAAACAATTTATTACTGCCGTCTTATATTAATGATAGCACACCGAGCAAAAAAAGTCAATGCGGTGTACGTTTTGGTATGGGTATTTGCTGATTTAGTGCTATTGTTTTGCTCGGATGTATGATAAAATAACAGCAAACAATGATAAGGAGTTTATTATGAAAAAGAAGCAACTGATTTCCGGCTTATTGCTTGCAGCCATCATGTTGGGAACATTCTCCTGCGGCGGTGAGACTCCTGCTGCAGATACAGAGACTGCGCCTGTTACAACTGCCGCAGAAACTGTTTTGGAAACTGCTCCTGATACTTCGGCTGAAGCATTGTTTACACCGACGCTCAAGGAAGAGCTGGGGCTTGACGGAAAATGGACACTTGATGTGTACGGTGAAATGTGTGCGGCTGTGGCGGATGACCTTAGCTTTTCTCCGGATCCCGCTGACATCTATCAGCGGAGCGGCGGTGATGTTCCCTTGCAGCCTCTCACTTCGGGAGGCCTTGATTTTTAACGGCTTCTGTCGATTGGTCACATTTGTGCTAATATTGTGTATTTTTATTCTGTTTGTGGCGACTGAAAAATGGTATGATTAACGCAACATATTATGCATCGCATATAAATATGCAGAAAGGAAAATCATTATGGCAGAAGATAAGAATTTTTTCGGAGACGGCTTTTTTAACTGGCAGCTGGGCGGCGACGCATCGGCTGTGGCTGACTACAAATTTGACCTGAAAAAGCACTGGGGCGGCTTTGCTCCCGATGACGGCAGAGAGGACATTCCCTTCCCGGCGTGGTCACTTCACGGCATCGAAAAGTATGCGGGAAATCCCATCTTTGCGCCCGATCCCAACGGCTGGGACTGCGGTCACTACGGCGGCGGCGTTCACAACGGCTCGGTGATCAAGAAGGACGGCTATTTCTACTATATCTACCGCGGCGAATTCTACACGCCCGACGATCCCAGACTCGAAGCACAGCGGGCAACCGGCATTGACTATCACTGCGACCTCGGTCTGGCAAGGAGCAGCGACGGCATTCATTTTGAGCGTGTAGCGGGTCCCTTCTTCCGTGACGATGCACATTTCATCTACAGCTATGAGGATGTATGCCTTGTCACCCATGAGGGGAGATATTACGCCTACTTCAATCAGTGGAACTGGGCGAGAATGAACGATCCTGCCGACTGCGGCATCTGTATGGCGGTATCCGACGATCTGTACAACTGGGAGTTCAAGGGGCTTGTTTTTCCAGAGGCTGACCGCATCCACCGCAATCCCTGCGTGCTGCAGAATCCCAACAATGAGGCAGTGCGCGACAAAAAGGGACGCTTTGTCATGTATATCAACGACGGCCTGATTGCTTTTTCGGAGGATCTGATTCATTGGGAGTCGGGCGAAATGACCTCGCTGTTTCCCGGTGGTGAGGGATGCTTTGCGCTGGCAGAGTATGATCCTGCCAATCCCGACGCGGTGATTTTTTTCACGGGCGGACATCACACCGGTCACTTCTATGCGGTAGGCGAGGTGTTATTTGATCTTGCCGACTGTACTTCTCCCATCGAATGGCTCCGCCGGCCGGTGATCACCGCAGATCCGAGCATCCCCTGGGAGGACGGAAAGCTGAAGGATGCACCCCACAGAAAGTGCTCTCATTTCTGTGACACCATTTTCTTTACCGGCATGACGCAGGTAGAGAACAAGCTGTACATGTACTACGGAGGAAGCGAATATTATACCTGCCTCTGTACGGCTGACATGAAATAAAAAAAAATATCAGGGAATGGCGCGTGAAAAACGTCATTCCCTCGTTTCTTGTCTGCAAAGTCAAACATTGGTTGAGAGATAAACAACTATTTGATAATTGCTTTCCCGGAAATATGTGCTATACTATAATCACACCGGTGATAACGATTTCAAGGAGGAGCTTTTATGCAACTTAACTTAGGTGCTAAAATTAAAGAATTGCGTCGACGTGACGGACGCACGCAGGACAATCTCGCGGAAGCCCTGGGAGTAACCGCTCAGGCGGTATCGCGCTGGGAGTCGGGCGGCAGTTATCCCGATATGGAGATGATCCCGGCTATTGCGAATTATTTCCACATTTCGATTGACGAGCTATTCGGATATCACGATGATAGAGAAGAAAAAATTAAAAGTATTCTTGAAAATGCCGCCAAGATACTCACCAAACAAGGATTCACAATGTATCAGGGAAGTTTGAAAGAAGATGTTGAAGAATGCATTACTATGCTTCGCTCGGCCGCTGAAGAATTCCCGAATGAACCGAAAATCCTATCGAAGCTTGTACAAGCGCTTCAGATGTGGGGGTGGAATAAATACGGAGCCAAAGGACATCGCGACGATTCATCCGGTATCATAGAAGATGATGTTGATTATAACTCTCAAAATATTTATTGGCAGGAAGCAGTCAGAGTTTCCGAAAAGCTTTTGAAATTAAATTTATCTTCCGAAGAGCGTGAAATTGCCATTCGTCAAATAGTACCGCTTTATTGCAGAATGGGGGAGTATGAAAAAGCGAAGGCTCTTGCCAACGAACAAAATTCTATTCTTATCTCAAAAGAAGTTTTGTTACCCAAGGCAACCGTAGGGGAAGAAAGAGCAAGATATCAAGGCGAAAGAATAATGGCGCTACTTTCAAATCTTCATTTTGCTATTTCCGAATCTGTAGCCCTGAGACCTGCGGTATCATCCTCTGAATACGGAAGACAAATACTTTTATCGGTTATTCAGCTTTACGAAACGGTCTTTATTGACGGCAGATGTGGAAGATGGCACTGGGATATCGGCAGTTTATATTTGACTTTGGCCGGATATGAAATGAGCAACGATGGCTGTCCGGAAAATATTCTGAATTATTTTGACAAAGGCTTTGATCATTGCAAGGAGTATGAACGCATCTGTAAGGAAGGTGACTATCAATATTCCGCCCCGCTGATTTCGGCATTGCCGAAGATAAAGAAAGGAGATCTCGCACCGTTTGGAGATGATTTCTGGAAAAAGGAACTCCGAATGTTTCAGAAAGATATTCTTGAAGAGCTTCGTAAAAATCCCAAATACGCCGAATGTTTTAAGTAAGGCTCTACAGCACGGGTAATGCGAAAGGGACAGAGAAGGTGAAATTTCTCTGTCCCTTTGTTGCGGTACGCTTATACCGTATTATTTCTTTTTCTTAAACACCAGCAGCTTGCTTGCCACGTAGTTGACGATGAGCACCACGATGCTGGCGACAACCTTTGCAACGATGTCGTTGATAGAGAAGAGCTCGACCATAATCCACATGATCACAAGATCACATCCCAGTGAAAAGAGTCGGGATGCAACAAAGCTGACAAATTCCCGCAGCAGTCCCAGCGGTGTGTGCTCGTCACTCTCGAAAACATAGAGTCTGTTTGTCACATAGGCAAAGAGCACGGCGCAGACCCATGAGATGAGCTCGGATGCCATGAAGTTGATGCCCAGAAGCTTGGCGGCGAGGACATAGGAGACATAGGAGACCACGGTAGTCAGCCCGCCGAAAACGATATAGAGTCCGCCCTCGGTCATGAAGAGCTTGTCATAGATGGGAAGCAGGGGCTTTGGGACAATGCGTCGTAAAAATTGAATGAGTTTTTTCATGATGATGCCTTTTCGATGGTGATCGGTTGGGTTTAGGTGAAGGATTTCAGCATGTATCCTTTGCCGCGCAGGGTGATGATGCGTCTGGGGGCGTCGGGCAGCTCCAGCTTTTCGCGGAGATAGCGGATGTAGACCTCGCAGCGGTTGGTATCGAGAGAATCCTCACCCCAGACGGCGCGTCCGATCTCCTCGCGGGAGAAGGGCGTATCGGGGCGGGATGCAAGAAGCGAGAGCAGGGCGGCTTCGGTGGCTGTCAGCGGGATTTGCTTTTCGCCCAGCCAGGCACAGTTTTCGGTGATGCGGAGACTGTCCACCTTGATCTTGGAAGCCTTATCGCCGGCCTTAGCGGCGGCAGCTCTTTCTGCCAGGCGGCGCTTTACCTCGTCAATAAGCTCTGACATGAGGAATGGACGGTGAAAGTCGGCGGTCTTTGCCCGATCATGGGTGATTGTGACCGAATTCTGGGGAGCAGGCATACTGTCAAGATCGCAGATTGCAAGCTGTTCTTCCTCTTCGCCCGGGGCGACGGCGGGGGAGACTTGGATTCCTGCCAGCTTCAGCTCATAACCTATGGCATCGGCGAGGATTTTGTCTGTGGAGAGAATCAGGACGCTCATGCTTCGATGGGGATTGTGCGGAGGATTGCCTCCACGCCGGTATCACCGTTTTCACGGATGGTTCGGAAGTAGTTGTACTCACCCTCTGAGGTGCCCATGACGGTGATGGTTTCGCCAAGATGCGCTTCACCCACGAAATTGAGGCTCATTTCGCTGACACGGATTCCCTGCATGGTGGGCAGGAAGCCGCAGAGCATGTCGGGATAGTTGGTGTTGTTCATATGGATGTTGGTGTCGATATCGCCGTAGGTGACGGTACGTTTACCAAGCTCGTGCAGCTCAAGCTCGCGGGGGATGCGGAAGCGGGTAGGCAGTCCGATATCAATGGCTTCCTCGGTGCCGAATCCCATCTCGACCTCGCCTACACGGAGGATGCGCTTATCGGCGGCACTGAGCAGACCCCAGACCGAGGATACCTCGGCGATGAGTTCGCTGCCGCGGAAGATCTGACCGCAGCGGTTATAGGTTGCGCCGTGACTGGGACAGCCCCAGGTGTCGACCTCGATTGTTTCGAAGGAGCGGACGGGCGCTTTGAGGGTCATGGTGACGCGGCTCAGAATGAAGGCGAGTCCCGCATCCAGCAGCTCCTTCGGTGTGGGATGACAGTTTTCAAGCTGGAGATTGGCTGTCTCCTGATGATAGCGGAGCATGGCGGAAGCGCGGACAATGCCGTTTGCATCGGTGTCGTGGGAGTTGACGCGATAGGTTTCATGCCATTTCATGGGGATACCTCGTGAATTGAAGATGGATGGAATTGTAAATACAGCGGACGAAGTTGATCTCCGTCCGCTGTGGTGTGATACGATGTCTTGAGAGGGAGGGGAAAACCTTCCTTTCAGGATTGTGCGAAATTAAAGCTTGTTGTTGGAACCGAGAACGTTGACGATCTTGTGAGCGACCATCTTCTTAACCTCGTCGCGGGCAACGGTGAGGTAGCCGCGGGGATCAAATACGTCGGGCTTTTCTGTGAGCACACGGCGGATACCTGCGGTCATGGCAAGACGGATATCCGAGTCGATGTTGATCTTGCAGACTGCCATGGAAGCTGCCTTGCGGAGCTGCTCTTCGGGAATACCGACTGCGTCGGGAAGCTTGCCGCCGATGCTGTTGATTTCCTTAACGAATTCCTGGGGTACAGAGGATGCACCGTGGAGAACGATCGGGAAGCCGGGGAGTCTCTTCTCTACTTCTTCGAGGATGTCGAAACGGAGAGGGGGCGGAACGAGAACGCCGTCAGCGTTGCGTGTGCACTGCTCGGGCTTGAACTTGTATGCACCGTGGGAGGTACCGATGGAGATTGCGAGAGAGTCAACGCCTGTGCGCTCAACAAACTCCTGAACCTCTTCGGGACGGGTGTAGGAAGATTTTTCTGCAACAACATCATCCTCGATGCCTGCAAGCACGCCAAGCTCACCTTCGACAACTACGCCGTGAGCGTGAGCGTACTCAACAACCTTCTTTGTAACAGCGATGTTTTCCTCAAAGCTGTGGTGAGAGCCGTCGATCATAACCGATGTGAAGCCGCCGTCGATGCAGGACTTGCAGATTTCAAAGTCTGCGCCGTGGTCGAGGTGGAGAGCGAGATCGATGTCAGCATCCTTGACAGCAGCATTTGCAAGAGCGAGGAGGTACTCATGCTTTGCATACTTGCGTGCGCCTGCCGAAACCTGAAGAACGACAGGAGAACGAAGCTCGGAAGCAGCCTCGGTGATTGCCTGGATGATCTCCATGTTGTTGATGTTGAAAGCGCCGACTGCGTAGTGGCCTTCGTATGCCTTCTTGAACATTTCCTTAGTTGTTACCAATGCCATGTTTACACACTCCTGATATAATAAATTATTTGTTGACAAATTGTTTAATTGAGGATCCTGTGATCCATATGCACGCAGCCCGAGAAGGGGGCAGTGCGCTCGGCGACCGTTTCTCCTTCAAAGCGGAGGATGCAGTCATTGCCGTAGGGGGTATAGCTGTGAACCTCGCGGAAAATCAGCTCGCCGTCTTTCACTGCATAGGCATAGGAATTGCCGCCGCAGTCGACGAAGCGGTTGTAGCCTGCGCGAAGGCGGATTGTCTTTTTCTCATCCTCATGCAGGTACATGCAGAGAAGGTCATTTTCAATGGTAAAGCTGACTTTTTTGTCTTTAAATGTGAAAACTCCTTCGGGCACATTCTCATAAGGGGTACCTTCGGGGTAGGTTATATGACGGGTTGTCTCAATCTCGCGAAGCTTTGCTTCAGCTTCGGGATTATCGGGGCGGATATCTGCCATTGCGGGAAGGATGATCTTCCAGATGGCGGTGAGAATCGCCTGCATATCGGGGGTTCCGCTGTTGATGGCGATGAAAGCATCCTGCTTCGGCATAAAGATCATATACTGACCGAAGGCGCCGTCGCCGCGGAAAACGCCATCTGGTTCACAGCGCCAGAACTGGTAGCCGTAGCCCATTGCCCAGTCGCAGGGCTGACCTGCTACCGGCACGCCGTTTTCGATATGCTTGGATGTGGCACGCTCAATCAGCGCAGGATCAAGGAGCTGCTCACCCTCCCAGCTTCCCCTGTTCATAATAAAGGAAGCAAATCTCGCCAGGTCGCGGGTGCGCAGATTCAGTCCGTAGCCGCCGGTGCAGATACCGTCGGGGGAGCGCTGCCACCAATGATTGTCGATGCTGATTTTTGAAAAGAGTTTATCGGTCAGATAACATTCGATAGAACGTCCCAGCACTCTTTCGAGGATTGCCGCAACCATGAAGGTTGCCGATGTGTCATAGCGGAAGACGCTACCCGGCTTGTGCTCCGGTTCGGCCGAAAGAAAGTCCTGAATCCAGTCAAAGCCTGAGAATCGGTCACCCTCTTCGGTGCCAACCGACATGGTGAGCAGATGCTCTACCGTCAGCTCGGCAAAGCCTGCCGAAATCATCTTGTCGGGGAAGAAGCCTGCCACTCTGTCCTCATAAGCAAGCAGTCCGTCCTGTACCGCAAAGGCACAGGCAATGGATGTGAAGCTCTTGGAAAGCGAATAGAGCATATGAAGCTTGTCCTTGGCATAGGGGGCAAAGTAGCTTTCGGAGATGCACTTTCCGTGGCGGAAGAGAATAAAGGAATGAAGTCCCAGCTCGTTTCCGCGAAGGAGAAATTCCGCGATGCTGTCGGATGAAACGCCGACGCTCTCGGGAGAATATAATGTGAAGTCCAGCATGAGGTTAACCTCCCATCGAATTCGTACTCCTTATTATACTATTTCTTGGCGATTAAATCAAGCACTTTTGAAAAAATGTCACGATTCGTATATAAAAGGTGTGAAATTGAACGTGATTCTGTACATTATATAAAGGGGCAGATCACACCTGACGTAACCTGCTCCTGTAGAATTGCCGATATGCCTCGATGTTTATTTTTCATTTTCCTCCAGCATGCGCTTGAACACCGGATAGCAGGGAGCGGGCGAACCGTCCTTGCGGATCAGCCAGAAGCCTCTGCAGCCCGACGGATGGGTCAGCGATTTTTCATTGCAGTAAAGCTCCCAGTAGATTACATGACGAAGTCCCTTTTTCATTGCGAGAGTAACCACGTTTTCGAGAGAAGACAGCTGCTGTTCGACGGGGAACTCGTTTTCAGGGAGCCCGTATTCGCCGATGAACAGATTCTTGTCGCCCACAGTCTCACTGGGCGGACAGTATTTCAAAAGCAGATCGAGGGCATCCGAAAGCTGTGTTCCCGCGATCGAGGTGTCATAGGAAGAATAGGAGTAGATATCGCAGCGCATTTTCGGAACCGCACAGGTGGTCACGGTGGGACGCCCTTCAAGTGCGTGGGCAACCAGGTTGACTTCCGCGCAGTTCCAGACATTCACGCCGCTTCCGGGATGATCACGGCGGGCTGCATCCACTGCATCCTGACGGTTATTGATCCATGTGACAAGCTGCTCCATCTTTTCGGGAGGCGGATCCATGTTCGGATCTCCTTTGCCGCGCACCGACCAGTCGGATTCCCAGTTCTGAATGATGAAGGTCTTTCCGCTGCCGGCATATTCCTCATGCAGATAGGAAGCGAAGCGATAGATTTCCTCATATTCGGCTTTCAGCTGTTCGGAGCAGAATACGCGCTTGATGGGTTCTCCCAGGCCTGTGTTTTCATCGAGCACAACACAGTCGTCGCTCACCGGCGGGGTAAGATGCATGAAGGGGCAATCCCGCGCTACGGGAGAAAGGGGATAGGCTTCCAGGACAAAGGTATGGAAATTCATATCGAAAACAGGCTTCACCTGCGGATGGGACACCAGCTCGGTCAGACTGCCCAGCTCAGGCCAATCGTGGTTGTGGGGATATTCGCCGCGGTAGTTGGGGCTGAGCACAAGCTTGATGGTGCGCGAGCCGAATTCATAAATGCGCCGAGCGCCCTCCAGCATACAGGGGAGATCTCCGAAATAATAGCGCGGTGCCATCACGGTGAAGCCGATAAGATCTTGCATGTTCATAAACTTTCCTCCAAATAAAGAATTGATCACAGTGATATATGAAGTTAAACGGCTGAATTCATTGTAGCATAAAAACCGAATAATTACAAGCGTGAAAGGAGAGTTTTACTACATAATATAGAAGCGGAGAGCAAGATACTCTCCGCAGTAATCGATTGGCATGTAGAGTGGCTCAGGCGGTGACAATGGGGTGGTCGGCTGTGTAGGGAAGATCGGTTTGTTCGGGTTCGGGGGAAGCAAGACCGAAGCTGACTCCGATGGCATGATTGACTTTCGACATGACTGCATCGTCGAGATGACCGATCTTTTCTTTCAGCCGCTTTTTGTCGATGGTGCGGATCTGCTCGAGCAGTATGATCGAATCACGGGCAAGACCGCGCGCATCGTCGGTGAGCGAACAGGCATCGCGGCAGACATCGATGTGGGTTGGAAGATGTGCTTTGCTCATTTTGCTGGTGATAGCAGCGGCGATGACGGTAGGGCTGTAGTGGTTGCCTACATCATTTTGTATGATAAGCACAGGACGGAGCCCGCCCTGTTCACTGCCCACAACCGGCGACAGATCAGCGTAATAAATGTCTCCTCGTTTGATATTCAAAGATTCACACTCCATTTCTTTGTGACGGTCTTGGGAATGGCCGCCATTGCGTCCGTTATTTCGGTGTTCTTATTTTTGACAGCCTGCAAAGTGATTTAAACATGGAATATATAGGATACGGAGATTTCAATACGGGATCGCTCGATACAGTATATGAAAATGTGGGGATTTTGGGTATAATTCGATGGCGAATGGTTAAAATATACACAAGAGCTGTGGAAAAACGGTTGCTTTGTTAAAGATTATGAACAAATTGCAAGAAAAATGAAAAAAGGTGTTGACAAAGAAGAGTAGATGTGGTATACTAACAAAGCTGTCAGCGAGAGAGCGGTGCAAACCGAGACTGAGCGAGCGGAAGAAAAAAGAAATAAAAAACTTTTAAAAAACCACTTGACAAACTCGAGGC